>JAVBUR010000079.1:0-13219 GCA_031555145.1 Tannerellaceae bacterium
TTCATAGGGTGAAACTCCGAGTTCCAAACGGTGAAACAGGCAGTTTCAATAGGTGAAACAAACAGTTTCATCCTAATGAAACTATTGCTGGTAGCTGTGTCGTGGCAAATAGCTTCAGATTCGGACAGACTTGAAACTGAAAGATCTTCAATTCTGGATAAAATGGAAGTACTTCAGATAACCGATTCCTCCACTTTGAAACAGATCGCTTATATTTGTACACAAAAACAACCCTAATGCATATGACTACTCGAAAACTGATCGCAAACCTGTCACTGCTGCTGATCGCTACAGCCACGGGCTCCGCCCAAGAGATGCGGATGGAGACCTATTGCAATCCGCTGAATATCGACTATACGTATATGATCTATAATGCCGATAAGGGCATCTCTTACCGTTCGGGTGCCGATCCGGCGGTGGTGGAGTTCAGGGACGAGTACTATATGTTTGTCACCCGTTCGCATGGGTATTGGCATTCGACCGACCTGCAAAATTGGAATTTCATTACTCCCGGCCGGAACTGGTATCCGCAGGGATGCAACGCCCCGGCAGCACATAACTACAAAGACTCCGTGCTGTATGTCGCCGGAGACCCCTCGGGCTCGATGAGCGTACTTTATACTGACGACCCGAAGAAAGGCGACTGGGTCGCCACGCCCACCATCCTACACGACTTACAGGATCCGGACCTGTTTATCGACGACGATGGACAGGCGTATATGTTCTGGGGGTCTTCGAACGTGTATCCCGTCCGCGGTAAAAAGTTGGATAAAAATAAACGCTTTGTCGCCGGCGAGACGGTGGAACTTTTCAACCTCAACCCGGAAAAGCACGGCTGGGAGCGCTTCGGTGAAAACCATTCGGACACCATCCTCGGTGGCTATATCGAAGGGCCCTGGCTGACGAAGCATAACGGGAAATACTACATGCAATATGCTGCTCCGGGGACGGAGTTCAACGTCTATGGCGACGGTGTGTATGTGGGCGATCATCCATTGGGCCCGTATACCTACCAGGCACATAACCCGGTATCGTACAAGCCGGGTGGTTATATGAACGGAGCCGGACACGGCAGTACAGTGATCGGTCCCGGAGGCTATTACTGGCACTTCGCTACGATGGACTATTCCGTAAATATGAACTGGGAGCGCCGCCTGTGCATGTTCCCGCTCTACTTTGACAAGGATGGGATTATGTACTGCGACACCCGTTTTGGCGACTATCCGCGGTATGCACCGGATGTGCCTGAGAAGCACGGGCAGTTCCGCGGCTGGATGATGCTGTCGTACCGGAAGCCGGTGGAGGTCTCTTCTTCCGCCAATGCTTTCAACCCATCGGCACTGACCGATGAGATTGCCAAGACCTCCTGGCTGGCCGCCGCCAACGACGATAAGCAATGGGTACGGATCGACCTCGGACAACCGGGGACCATGCATGCCATCCAGATTAACTACGCTGACTATCAATCGGATATGTATGGGCGACTACCGGGACTCCGCCATCGCTATACGGTGGAAGGTTCGCTGGACGACGTGAAATGGTTTACGCTGATCGACAAAAGCGGCAGCTACCGGGATGCACCCAACGACTATGTGGAGTTGGAAAGCCCGACGCTCGTACGCTATGTCCGTTATAACCATATCGAATCACCTGCGCCACATCTCTCACTGTCGGAAATACGCGTATTCGGTATCGGTACGGGCAAGACACCGGCTGCCGTGAAACGCCTCAGCCTGGATCGCCACGCCGACCGCCGCGACATCTCCATCCAATGGGAGAACCAACCGGGTGCACAGGGACATAATGTCCGTTGGGGAATCGCCCCGGATAAATTATACAGCTCCTGGATGGTGTATGGAGACAATAAATTGCTGTTGAAAGCGTTAAATACAGAACAAGTATATTATTTTGCTATTGAATCCTTTAATGAGAACGGCGTTTCCGGGCTATCCGACATTAAACGGGTAGATTAAAAACCAATTACACAAAGAAAATACGGACCTCGTTGCAGCACAATTGTAAAATAATGTATATTTGCATCAAAATTAGAAAATATACATACGTGATGAAAAGACGCTTACATATTCAATCGCTTATTTTGCTTGCCGGCATTTGCCTGTGGGCCTGTACTTCTTGTACGCAGCGTACGGACTTTACCGTAACAGGTGTTGTATCGGGTGCCGACGGACAGGTATTGTATCTGGAGAATGTGGGCGTCTCTTCGATAGATGTCCTGGATTCGGCCAAGTTGACGGCTACCGGTAAATTCAACTTTAAACACCACCGCCCGGCTTACCCCGAATTCTACCGGTTGAGGTTGAATAACCATAAGATCAATTTCGCTATCGACTCGACCGAGACGATCACCTTTGCGGCTGATGCAGGTACATTCTCCACGTCTTATTCGGTAGAAGGATCGGAGAATAATATCGCCATCAAGACCATCACATTGGCACAGTCGGACGCCAACCAGGCCATCAACCGGTTGCGCAAGGAATATGAAGGCGGACAACTGCCCGATACTACGTATGCCCGCCTGGTGAATGAAACAGCAGATGCGTATAAGGAATTAGCCCGTCAATACATCTATGCGGCTCCCATGTCGACAGCAGCCTATTTTGCCCTTTTCCAGCAGATAGACGGACTGTTGTTCTTCGACCTGTACGACAAGAACGACTCCAAGGCGTTTGGAGCCGTTGCGACCAGCCTGGATCATAACTATCCCGAAAGCCTGCGGGCCAAACACCTGCACAACCTGACGCTCCAATCGCTGAAGGTGATACGCGCCCAACGGGAGATCAACCTGGATCATGTGAACGTGCAGGAAGTAGGTTTCCTTGATATTGAATTGCCCGATGTGAAAGGTGTGGTGGAAAAACTGTCGGAAGTAGCCAAAGGACATGTGGCCCTGGTTAACTTCACGGCCTATCAGACCGAATGGTCAGCGGCATTGAATATGGAACTGGGCGACCTCTACACCCAATACGCCAACAGTGGCCTGGTGATCTATCAGGTGTCGCTCGACTCCGATACGCACCTGTGGCGTAACCGTGCGTCCAACCTTCCCTGGATCTGTGTACACGACCCGCAATCGGTGTATTCACAGGTGGCCGCGCTGTATAACGTGAAACAATTGCCCGCTATTTTCCTCCTCGACAAAAAGGGAAATATGGTGAAGCGTCTGGAGGATATCTCGCAGCTGGAAAAAGAAATAAAAGCGTTACTTTAACCGGCTTTTATGTTGTAAAGCACGCAGGCCAACTTGCCTGTACGAGTTAAAATCGCTATATTTGCAACGATACAACAGAATGATACATATGGAGTTCCGGCCGGAATGGCCGGGATTCTTTTTTTATTATGTGAATAAACTAGTAAATTAAAAGGAGGATTGAGTTATGGCAGTTAGCTATATGACAGAAGACGGCTACAACAAGATTTTAGCAGAAATAAACTATCTTGAGACAGTCAAACGTCCCGAAATATCGGCACTGATAGCCGAAGCACGGGACAAAGGCGACTTGTCGGAAAACGCCGAATATGACGCCGCCAAAGAAGCCCAGGGCCTAATGGAAGGCAAACTCGCGCAACTGAAGGAATTGATCGCCAACGCCCGGTTGATCGACGCCTCACGTGTGCAGACCAACGAAGTGCAGATCCTGAACAAGGTGAAGATCAAAAACACGAAGAACAACGCCGTGATGACCTACACCCTGGTGGCCGAAACGGAAGCCAATCTGAAAGAAGGGAAGATTGCCGTCAGTACCCCGATCGCACAAGGCTTGCTGGGTAAAAAGGTAGGCGATGTGGTAGAGATCAAAGTACCCTCGGGTATGATGACATTCGAGATCATGGATATTTCTATTTAACCGGGAGGAAGCGCGCTATGGCAACTATATTCAGCCGGATAGCGGCAGGAGAGATCCCTTGCTGCCAAATCGCCGAAAACGACGAGTTCTTCGCCTTCCTGGATATCAACCCACTGGCCAAAGGCCATACGTTGGTAATCCCCCGGGAAGAGACCGACTATATTTTCGACCTTGAAGACGACAAACTGGGACGGATGATGATCTTTGCCAAACGGGTGGCTGCCGCTATCCGGGAAGCGATTCCGTGCCAGCGTGTAGGTGTGGCCGTGATCGGCATGGAAGTGCCCCACGCCCATATTCACCTGGTGCCGCTGAACAAAGAGTCGGATATTTATTTCGGTAAAGAAAAATTGACAATAAGTAGCGAAGAGTTCCGCGAGATCGCCGCTTTAATCAGAAAAGAATATAAATAATGTTAACCGGCAGGGATCGGTTAAAAAACATTACGATATTTGTAAAAATATACGTAACAGTATATTTGATTCATTAGTGGTTTTTACTCATAAATTTGTTAACCTTAGAAGAAAGGCCCCTCTGAGACAGAGCGGCCTTCTTTTTTAAAACACATTAAACACACATCACTTACACTACATCCATAGTTTTATCTGATTGATGGGCCAGTTTGTATTCCAGCCCCATCCGTATTCGTTCAGCAACGGCATTCCGTAGTTCACACCGATCGCAATCACGCCAATCACGGAGACGATCCACAGGATCACCAGAATCCACTTGGCGACAGACGACATCGGCTTCCACTTGAACAGGCTTCCACAAAGGGCGTACAGCAGTCCGATTACGGGAATACCGATCACCAGGATACAGCAGATACTGCTTATAACCAGCCAGCCGCCCGGATATATAGACAAACTATCCCAATGGGCAAACGGCATGAAGTGGTATAGCAGCCCGAAGCCCCCACCCAGCAAACCGGCAATCAGCGCAATGAACACTACGAATAAAATAAATAAAACCAACAATAAGGGTGGGAATAGCACGATACCGACCAGTATCGCCAGTACCTTGATAATGGCGCCAAAGATAGTGACAAACGCATCGCCCAGTTTCTGTAATGTAGTCCGGGGTTTATCCGAATGTACATAGTCATTGACATTGTTGGACACCTTCTCAAAACCGTCGGTTACCGTTTTACCGATATTCTCGATCGTAACGCTTTCACCGCGCATCTGTAACTTATCGGCGGCGGTATTCGCCATCGGGACTACAAGCCAAAGAATCAGATATACCGGAATCGTCACGCCATAGAAGAACATCAACAGGATCAGGGCGAGACGAACTGCGGTCGGATCCCATCCCATATAGGCCGCAAACCCACTGGCCACCCCCCCCAGGATACGATCGTCCGGGTTACGGAACAACCGTCTTTTGGTAGATACGGTTTCAACCTTTGCCTTATACTCTTCCTTTGTTTCTTCGGAAGCGCTCTCTCCGAAGATCTCTTCCGGCTTACCCATCCGTTTGATCACTTCTTCGGCATGCTCGATCGTGATCACGCTATATCCCAACCGTACTTTTTCGCTGAAAAGCTCGGAGATACGCAGTTCGAAATCATTCATGATCTCGTCCGATCCTTCTTCTTTGCGGAAGTGCAGGCGGAGGTTGGAAAGGTATTTATCGAGCAACTGATAAGCATCTTCGTCAATGTGGAAAACTGTGCCTCCGAGATTGACCGTAAGCGTCTTTTTCATTATGGTATGTATTAATTGTTTTTAATGTGGTCGATGGTGTCGTTCAGCTCCTGCCAGGAGGTTTCGAGTTCGCCGAGGAACACGCCCCCCTTTTCAGTCAGTTCATAATACTTCCGGGGAGGACCCTGGGTTGATTCTATCCACTTATACCCTAACAACTCACTATTCTTCAAACGGGTCAACAGAGGATACAGTGTGCCTTCCACCACGATCAGTTGTGCATCCTGCAACTTCTGGATAATGTCTGACGTGTAGGCAGGCTCTTTTTTCAGCAACAAAAGGATACAATATTCAAGTGTTCCCTTGCGCATTTGCGATTTAACATTCTCTGCATTCATACTCTTTGGTAATTATGCTACAAATATATGTATTGCCTGTGTACCATGTATAACATACTACTATAATTTACATATATTTAACAAGAAAAGATATGGATGCGATAAAAACTGCACATAATTGCCTCTTTTGTGTAAAAAAAAGACCTTTTCATAGTCGTTCTTACCCGAAAACTGTACATTTGCAGGACTAAATATAATCATGTAAAGTTATGGCATACTACCACTTTGCCGAGTTGATCCACCGACAGGCAGAAAAATACGGAACCCGTACCGCGTTGAAACAACGGGATAATGCAACAGGTAAATGGACGGATATTTCGTGGAGGGAACTGGGCGAAAATGTGATGCTTGCCGCCAAGGCCATGAACGAGTCGGGTATTGGTGTACAGGAAAACATCGGAGTATACTCACAGAATATGCCACAAATGCTCTATACCGACTTCGGGGCGTATGCCAACCGGATCGTATCTATCCCGATGTATGCCACCAGCTCACCGGCACAGATCAAGTATATCATCGACGATGCCAACATCAAGACACTTTTCGTCGGGGAGCAAGTGCAATATAATAACGCATACATTGTATTAAAGGAATCCGACGTATTGCAACGGATCATCATCTTCGATCCGGCCGTGATTATGAATCCGGAAGATAAGACATCAATCTATTTCAACGACTTCATCCGTCTGGGTGACAATGCGCATGCCGAAAGCCGTGTCAAAGTACGCATGCATGAAGCGACTCCCGACGATATTGCGACCATTATGTATACCTCCGGTACAACGGGTAATTCCAAAGGGGTGATCCTCCATCATTATAATTTCATGGAAGCGATGCGTATCCATGATATCCGCCTGCATATAACCGAAAAGGATACCTCAATGTGTTTCCTACCGCTTACCCACATCTTTGAAAAGGCCTGGACATCACTTTGCCTCCAGAATGGTACGGTGATCGCTGTCCTTTCGGATCCGAAGATTATCCTGAAAGCGCTGGCCGAAATACACCCGACAGTGATGTGTAATGTGCCCCGTTTCTGGGAGAAAGTCTATGTAGGGGTACTGGAAAAGATCAATACCTCCTCACCCCTGATGCAGAAAGTATTCAAACGGGCAATCAGAGCGGGAAAGCTATACAACCTGGACTACCTCAACAAGGGCATCACGCCGCCGCTCGGACTGCGGATCAGCTACAAATTCTACGATAAAGTAGTCTTCACCTTGCTGAAAAAGGTATTGGGGTTGGACAAAGGGGTACTCTTCCCCGTGGCCGGAGCGCCTTTGTCGGATGATATCTATGAATTTATGCGTTCGGTCAATATCCCGATCGTATATGGATACGGACTGAGTGAAACAACCGCCACGGTATGCTTCTGCCCCGAATACGGCTTCACACTGGGCTCCATCGGAACGTTAATGCCAAACGTACAGGTGAAGATCGACCCCTCCAACAGTGAAATTTTGGTGAAAGGAAAGACCGTAACCTCCGGGTATTATAACAAGCCGGAAGAGAATGCGAAAGCCTTTACCGAAGACGGTTTCTTCCGCACCGGTGATGCCGGCTGGATCGATGGGGATACGCTGTATTTCAAAGAACGCATCAAAGACCTCTACAAGACCTCCAACGGTAAATATATCGCCCCGCAGGCCATCGAAATACGCTTGAGCAGCGACTTGCTAATCGAACAGATCGCCGTGATCGGCGACAAGCGTAAGTTCGTCAGCGCCCTGATCGTACCCAATTTTATCGCACTGGAAGATGTGGCAACCAAAAAAGGCATCACTTTCAGCGACCGCAAAGAGTTGCTGGCACAGGATGAGATCCGCCGTATCATCGCCTCCCACGTGGAAGATCACCAGAAAGACCTGGCCTCATACGAGAAGATCAAGAAGTTTGTCCTCCTCCCCGAAGCCTTCTCGATCGACGGTGGTGAGCTGACCAGCACCCTGAAGTTGAAACGCCCCGTGATCCTCGAGAAATATGGTGATCTGATCGAAGAAATGTACATTGAAGAGAATCCGCTCGATTATTCTCAGCTTAATTACATATCTTTGCCGGGAATTATAAAAGACGACAAGAAATGATTACATCAGACCAGCTGCATAGCATGTTGGAGCGCGAGTCAGCGCTGAGGGGGTACCTTTGACATAGATGGTAAGACCATCCGTTTAGAAGAGGAAGAACTCCGCACACAAGACCCCGTATTCTGGGAAGACGCCAAGCGCGCGGAAGCCCAGATGAAAATAGTAAAAGAACTGAAGAAGTGGATTGAGTTATACAACGAGGTCCACAGCGCCGTGGAAGAAGTAGAGCTGGCGTATGATTTTGTGAAGGAAGGCATCGCTTCGGAAGAAGAGGTGGATGCCGCTTATGCCATCGCCTTCGAAAAGGTAGAAAGCCTCGAATTCCGCAACATGCTCCGTCAGGAAGCCGACCAGTTGGGCTGCGTCCTGAAGATCAACTCAGGCGCCGGTGGAACCGAAAGCCAGGACTGGGCTTCGATGCTGATGCGTATGTACATCCGCTATGCCGAGTCCAATGGCTATAAGCTTACCATCAGTAACCTCCAGGAAGGCGACGAAGCCGGTATCAAAACCGTCACCATGCAGATCGAAGGCGATTACGCCTACGGCTACCTGAAGGGTGAAAATGGTGTACACCGCCTCGTCCGCGTCTCGCCTTACAATGCACAAGGCAAGCGCATGACCTCCTTCGCCTCCGTATTCGTCACCCCGCTGGTCGACGACACGATCGAGATCGAGATCAACCCTGCTGACTACACCTGGGATACCTTCCGTTCGGGAGGCGCCGGTGGCCAGAACGTGAACAAGGTAGAGACCGGTGTCCGTATCCGCTACAACTACAAAGACCCCGACACGGGCGAAACCCGCGAGATCCTGATCGAGAACACCGAAAGCCGCTCTCAGCTGGGTAACCGTGAGAACGCCATGCGTCTGCTCCGTTCACAACTGTACGACATCGCCCTGCAAAAGCGCATGGCTGCACAGGATAAGATCGAAGCTAACAAGAAGAAAATTGAATGGGGATCACAGATCCGCAGCTATGTCTTCGACGATCGCCGTGTCAAAGACCACCGTACCAACTTTCAGACCTCTGATGTCAATGGGGTAATGGATGGTAAGATTGACGGTTTCATCAAAGCCTACCTGATGGAATTCGCCGGTGAAGAAGCAGAAAAGTAGGCGCAAAAAATCAGCCTCTTTATTGCAAGGCTCGATATTATTCCCTACTTTTGCACACACTTTCGGACAATCCGAAACGGTCCTATAGCTCAGTTGGTTAGAGCACCTGACTCATAATCAGGGAGTCCTTGGTTCAAGCCCAAGTGGGACCACAGATTGGTAATGAAGCACTTATGCCGGACGGCGTAGGTGCTTTTTCTTTAGGGTTTGCACACAATTTGCACACATCTCTTAGTTTTGGGAGAACTGGACGCCCAATTCATTTAAGCGTCAGAGCCATTTAGTCATTGTACTTATTTTTTCGCTTTGAATGAACTTTCTATTTTCTGGATTTCCGTACGATCGACGTAAGGCTCAAAAATCTTAAGTTCCTTTTCTATATACTTAGTAGTGAGTTTTTC
Organism: Tannerellaceae bacterium; assembly: GCA_031555145.1. Classification (GTDB taxonomy): domain Bacteria; phylum Bacteroidota; class Bacteroidia; order Bacteroidales; family Tannerellaceae; genus JAJDIA01. Next base: position 9,515 of record JAVBUR010000079.1, read on the forward strand.
TATATTTATTCTTCGATGATTAAGCGCATTTTTTAGGATTTCTCGCAGATCTCTTTCTGATCTCAAGTTTTCAGGCTGAATATTATTGTAGATAATATTTTTTATAATACCCAATTTACTATATGTTATATCAGTGATGTCAAGATGTCTATCTACTAAGTCAGCAACAGCCGTATCTCCTGGTGAGTGAGACAATGAGAATCCGTATTGGGACAATTCCGTTTCGTCAATTAATACAAAATCAATTTTACTTAACTTCATCTGTTGTGCACCTGTGATTAAGGCCAGTATTGCCTCATTAATTTCAACATCTGTATTGTCGTGAATTTTCCAAACGGAGAGTGTATTTTTATTTGTTTTTAGACATCCGGTTACAGCATCTCCTCCAACATCTGTTAGCCCAGATTCATGGGTAGTAAAATCATTCCACTTAGACCGGGATATTTTTCTGATTAACATTGACATAACTCTTGTTCGAAATCAGAAATAATATGTTTAACATAAGCTAATAACCATGGAGCAATAACATCAAGATTCTTGAGTATACATAGTGTTTCAACTGAGCAGTCCGCTTCAAGTATTCTCAACCCCAATTCCTTTATTTCATCATTCTTGTGCGCAATAGCGGCTATTGCCATCGTCTTTCCTAATGGATACATGTCTTTACCAATAAATTCCACTATGCGCAGGAGGCCAATAAATACATTTTCGTCACTCCCGTAGTATTGTGTATATAAACTATCAAACCAGTCAAGTGTTACATACTTCCTATTGGCTAAATGGGTTTCGATAAGTTCGATGCTCGGACTACTTTCACCAAACTCAAAATCTTCATGCCGGATAAGGTTGAGTAGGATTGGGGTTACATAATCGGTCAAGTATTCCCTGTAACTGTCATCGTGCTTGTTCTGCCTTTGACTAGGAATAGTAGTAGTGAGTGGTGAAATATCTTTTACCTTTTTTGAATGGATAGTATTAGGATTTATAGCCTCTGTTACTTGATACAATGATAGCCTTCGGGCCATAATTTCATTACGAGAGTTTTCTATTTGCCACTCTATCTCCTCGTTTGGAAAACTAAACTTATCATCAAATTCAAAAGAAGTGGTTCGAAAAGATGGGCCTATATCCTCTTTTGATACGGATACATCAGAAATATTACTTCTTGTAGCAGCATTTCTAAGGCGCGTCCTCTCAAGTTTTTCAAGTTCAAAAAATATCGAGTTACGAGAGGTATCATTAATAACAGTTCTATCAGTATGTCCAAAAAAACGAAGTGCTTCATCACTATACTGAAATACATTCGCCATATCATTCCAATGTTCCATCATCAATTATTTATGTGTGAAACTATTTGTTGCAAAATATCTATATGAAGAGTAGATAAATTGTCAATAATGGCCCCACAATTTTCGCTATTAAATCGGCAAAGTCTATTCTCATCTATAGTATTTATGTCAAGATTTATTAGAAGACCATCAAATACCGTCTGTTTTGAATCTATTCTAACAGGGGTCTTAAGGCTCCGAATATCGCTTACTATATTTAATTCTTCTTCATGCACATTAATTCGAGTGGATTTACGGTTATGCCACTCTCCGATTACTTTGTCATTAAAAAAAGGTATGCTATTATCAAATTTTTTTTCGACCGTGTCTATAGAAATTTCGTTGACAAGTATGTTTTGAACAATCCCAATACGACGAAATGATTTTGAAAATATAGAGTTTGCTAAGGAAATATATTTCTTAGATTCAAGTATAAAATTATCGAAAGACAACATATCGAATACATTTATATCAACATTAGTTAATATCAAATCTAAACGATCACTATTAAATGTGATACGCCAACTATTGTCTGGAGTACACAGGCTTAACCTGCTTATAGCAGCAGGTTGTGCTTCTCCAGGATTGATTTTAAATTCAAAGGCCTGACCCGTGACCATCCCTTCGGGGGAAAAGAGTTCAAACGCTTTCTGACTGTTAGCCACTGTTGGCATAACTTCCGAATAATCGCCAAAAAGCGAAATTTGATAGTTAAGACTAAACGTTTTCATACCAGCTACTCATCTACATTATGTTAATATATCGCCAAAGATAACGTTTTTCCTAACGCCATATAGCTAAGTTCAAAAATAATTGTTTGGCAATCACTAGTGTCCGACTAGAATTTAAGAAAAGGGCTATTCCCTTGGTGTTTCGCCCTAAATAGGCAACCTGGCTTTTACCACAAAACACGAGTATCCTATGAGCAAAAATAGTAAATTTAGATCTTGCACCCTCCGTTTGTGTGGATTTTCTGATTTTGCTTTGGTCTTATTCCTATACCTTCCTGAAATTCCCTGTATTTTTGTCCAAACCAATTCGCATCACTTATCCCATCAATAGTAAGTTGATATTTTTCCGGTTCCTTGGGATGTGGCTTTATCTCTGCTTCCGATCGTTCTGTCTTAAAATATCGCTGATATTCAGGAGAGTATATTTCTCCCTTGAATCCGACTGGCTTCATTTTCAGAATATCTTTAATCAGACCTTCCGAAAATCGCATTGCTTGTAGCAGCTTTTCAATCCAGAGCAACTCTTTGATCTTGGGAAACAAGTCGTGTATCTTCTTTAATTTCTGTTCTAACTTATCCATAGCCGTTTCATGCTCTTGTCGCATGGTTAGTATATTTCGCTTTAAACCTCTAACTTCCTGAATCAGGTTGCCTTTTTCTGCATTTAGGGCCTCAATCTCCTGCTGTTGCCGTTTTACTTTGGATGCGCCAACAAGCGAGCCGATGCCGTCCATGATGCTAGAGCCAACATCAGCGACCTTGTTTTTAAGTTCTTCGGCTTTGAGTTGTCCTTTCACCTGAATAAGATTTTCTTCAGTCTTTTTCAGTTCTGATTTTTTTTGCTGCTGAATGGATGCCACTTGTTCAAATTTATGCTTTGCTTCCTGCTCCTGCCGTTTGAGTTCCGCTATTGATTTGCGCTTGTGTACTTCCTCGGCCAACAACAACTCGATATTTACTTGCAAATTTTGGCTCTCTACTGCTTGGTTGCGGTAATGCTCTGTCAGCGTAATATGCCGGGCCTCCGACCCTTTTACTCCGCGCTGCAATCCGTATTTTGCCATTGCTTCGGCGTATGTATCCTGATACGCTACTAGCTTATCTCTTGCCATAACATCATCGGCACATAGGCGCGGGTGGTTTGGGTTTTTCTTCCTATACTTACGTTTCGGGATATCTTCTGTATGCTTTTGCTCCGGTTCTTTCTTTTTCGGAGCCTTCACTCTGCGTTCGCCCCGGACGATCGGAACAACGGATGCATGGATATGCGGAGTGCTTTCATCCACGTGGAGAGTTGCTGCCACTACATTTTCTTCGCCGTATGTCTTTTTCAACCAATCCAGACTATCCCGGCACCAATCATCCAGTTTACCTTCATCCTGTATCCGCTGCATATCTTCGGGACTACCGGAAAGTATAAAACGGATTACCTGTACCTGATTCTTCCCTATCTGCCGTTCAAGACCGGCAGTATTCAGCCTATGTTGGATCGCCTCCGTCCGGTTGTTCACTCCTTCCGGGGAATCGATGAGTTCTTTGTTCAAATGTGTCCGTGAAGGATCCACATTTGGGTGTATTACTTTTCGCTCGATATGGTCTGTCATGGCAGCTTCATTTCCGGGCGACTTATCTAAATGGAGAACAAC
>JAVBUR010000067.1:0-107436 GCA_031555145.1 Tannerellaceae bacterium
TGGAACTTTTTGTTCCTTATGATAAACTTTTAGTTCCATGCAGATGGAACTCCGGATGGTTGCAGGCGCGACAAAAGCAACTACACGACCCCACAACAAAAACATTCAATTCCGGATAGACTTGAAGCTGAACGATCTTCAGATTCGGACAAATGTGAATATTTTACGACTTCTTCAAGAAGCACGTTTTCAAGACAATACTGCTGCCGTCTATTTTGCAATCCACTTCATCAGAGTTTTCTGTCAGGCGAATGCTTTTGACTTTTGTTCCTTGTTTAATCACCATCGACGAACCTCTCACCGGAAGATCTTTGACCACAGTAACCGCATTGCCATCTGCTAAAAGATTACCATTACAATCTTTGGATTGGTTTTCGGCTGCATCTTCCAATTCCTCTCCTTCTACCCATTCGTGAGCACAATCGGGACAAACATATAACGATCCGTCAAAATACGTGTTATCCATTTTACACAACGGACAATCTACCATTTCACTCATGATTTATTATTCTATATTTCAGTATTATACGCTTATATTTCACTCTATCTAAATTATTCATTACAAAGATAATGAAATCATACAAGTAAAACGCACTTCAACAGTGAATTTACTACAAGCAGCGTACTATAGGCAATATCATTGAGTGTCTATAATCTACATAGAATCAACGCAATAAAGGATATAGAAAGAGGATGCATTGTGATACATCCTCTTTCTCTCTATGGCAGACCTATTATTTTTCCAGAAGGGCGGCGACACACCAAAGGTAGGGCGCTTGTCCGTGGAAGTCGCCGGCCACACGGGGACGGTCGTAATAGTATTGTTTGTCGTTCTTTTTGCCGGTACCGATACAGACTTCGGTTACATTATTCCGTTCGTCTATATACGGGATTAAAGCCAGCCAGGCTTTACGGGCAGCCGGAGCATATTCTTCGGCGTTTAACCATCCCTGTTTGACACCTACAATAAAGGCATAGGTAAACATAGCTGATCCGGAGGTTTCCGGCCAACAGTCAGCTTCATTGATGAGTTGGTTCCAGATGCCGTTTGGTTGCTGGTATTTTTTCAGACTTTCCATCATGGTGAGGTAACCTTTCATAATACGCGCACGGTCTTTGTGATCTTCCGGTAAATCGCGAAGGATATTGGCCATTCCGACAGCCATCCATCCGTCTCCCCGCGCCCAATAGTAAGGTACATCCGGCGCATGATAGAAAAGGCCGTTGGGACGTTGCAGTTCGTCCAGATACATTACCATTTCGGCAGCTGCCCGGTCAAGGTATTTGCGGTCGCCAGTTACTTTATAGGCCTGGAATTGTACGACGGTAATCATATACATATCGTCGATCCACAAACGGGTTTGCCAGGAATAACCTTTTTCCGCCCAATATTTTTCCTCAATAGTCGGATTCTTGGGTAATTCCCACTGGCTATCTGCGTAGGCCATTCCCAGTTCCTGGTATCGTTTATCTTTCGTCAGTTGATACAGTTGTAGCGTCAATCCCCCAAACATATTGTAATCTACGTGGTTCATGGGTGGCAACAGCGCTTTTTCCCTGGTAAAGAAAGGCTCAAATTTGTTCTGCAACTGCTTGATCAGTTCCTGATTCTTTGTTAGAACAGCAAAATCAAGTGCACCGGACCATGTGCAGACTTCCGCATAATGGATATATCTCCCGGCATACAGGTCGTGCCTGTCGTCTACAAAATGGTAAGCTAAACGCTTTCCTACTTCTTCCGGCGTAGAGCCTTTCGGAAAGTTTGTTAGCGGATTTCCCTGAGAGCATAAAAGCTGAAAAGGGAAAAAAGCGAGTAATAAAAATAGTTTTTTACACATAATCAATTACTTATAATGTTATTAAATGGTTTATTATTGAACCCTTATTTCGCCCAGTCCGGTTGGGGGAATTGCCGGATCGGACTGTAACGGATATAGGTCTCGAATATTTCTTTATCGGGACCGACCATACGGGGATCGCCGGATCGCTGCATTTCATTCTGAAGAGCAACTTTCAGTTCCCCTTCGGCTGCGGCATATGTTGCATTTCCAGCTAAATTATGCAAACAGAATGGATCGTTGCCCACATCGTATAATTCGAATTCCGGACGGATATCGTATGCCAGGTCGAAATAAGGACGGATAGCCGGGTCTTTATAGTGCTCGATAAGGAATGATTTTGAGGGGGCGGCATCGACATCGGTAAATGCCCATTCGGGTTGATGAATGCCTTTTTCGTCAAGACCGTACATCGGATAGGGCTGCCCCGTTTTCTCATCGATAGCCTGGGGATCACCGGCGGGCCAACGTTCGGGCTTCATATTCCAGATATAGAGGTACTCCCTGCTACGCACAGCGCGTTGGGGATAGCCGAGGTTTTCCCAACGGGAAGAGGAATGGCGCTCGCGCCCCATAAATACGTATTCTTTGGTTTCATCTACCCTACTCTCCTTTTCCGACCGGAGAATGTTCACGATACTTCGGCCTGAAAGGGGAAGCATTCCGTCTGGCTTTATGCCAGCCATTTCCAGGATGGTAGGTGCAATGTCTACAAAACCTACCGGATCGTCTACCCGGCGTTTAGCGGGGAACCCATTCGGGTAACTGATAGCCAAAGGAACATGCACGCCGTATTCAAAGCAGTTCGCCTTTGCCCGGGGAAAAGGCATACCATTATCAGCTGTTACCATAACGATGGTATTATCAAGTTCGCCAATCGAATCTAGATAATTCAGCATGCTGTAAAGATGGGAATCCGCCCATTCGATTTCTACGGCATAATCGAGTATATCTCCTTTTATCTCTTTCGAATCAGGGAAGAAACCAGGGACATCTACCTGAGTGAGTTCTTTGCCGTTGCGTTTCCATGATCCTTTTTCGTAAGCGCGGTGAGGCTCGGTCGAGCCATACCAGAAATAGAAGGGTTGTTCCGGTTCGCGTTGCTGCATGAAATCACGGAAATTACTAAAATAGTCAATCAACCCGATACCATCGGCTGTTCTCGGGTCTGACGGGCTGTTTTTTTTATATCGGTGCTTATTGTAGGCACGACCGGCGGCATTCTCTTTTCTCCACAGCGAATCTTCCTCATTCTTGGCATATTGGAAAGGATCGACACCTTTTCCTGTAAATCCGGTGTGGTAGCCATTCGCAGCAAGCAGATCGACAAAGGGAACAAATTCTTTCATCCAGGAGGAGGCATGCTGCCCAGCCTGTTTATTCTGCCAATGATGTCGTCCGGTCACCAAAGCGCTCCGTGATGGAGCGCTTCCCGGTGATCCGGCATAACAATTGGTGAAATAAATGCCGTTGGCCGCCACTCTGTCAAATCCGGGAGTATGTACATACCGGCAGCCGGCAAAGCTTGTATGCGCATACGACTGATCGTCATTGATCACAAAAAGGATATTGGGCCGTTTCACCGGTTCCTTTTGTCGTTGTTGGCATCCGGCAAGCATACCTGAACCCAGCGAAAGAAAAACGATTCCGGGCAAATATCTCATGGCATCATTCATCAGTATCATTTCTGAACATATTATTTTAGTGGCAAAATAACGAATTCTAATTCTCACTATACACTAATGGCGGCACATTTTTTTCTGTTCCGGGATAACCTTTATTCTGATTGATGATTCCTCCGGTATTTGTATTGATTGCATACGAGGGAACAGGCCAGAAGATATGGAACGGTGAACAGGTAAAATAGTTACCGTAAGGAGTACGGACGCCTTTATTATAGAAGTCACTTATTTCCACCACTCTATCATACCAGAAATTATCGTCGGTGATACGATCCATACTGTATGTCTTGCCATTATAACAGGTGATGCCCGTCCGTGCGAAGGTAATGGCCATTCTTGTTAATTCGACTTTCCGGGGTTCTTCATAATACAATTCACGCGCCCTTTCATCTAATACCACCCCGATCTGCTTTGCCTGGACATCCGAAGCCGTATACATATACTGGGCATTTGCTCTTTTCCGGATCGTATTGATATCATTGGCGGCCTTCTGCCATTCGTTTTTCCAGATATATGCTTCGGCTCTGAGTAAGTATGTCTCAGCTAAACGGAAAATATAAAAATCACCGGGACCACCCTGAGGCTGCACCTTGTCAGGGTCCGGATACCATACTTTATAGTGCGGCCAGCCAAACCAACACCGGATCGTGTCGCCACAGAGAATAACCCCCTGCTCATTATACAACTGGAGATTCTTCCCATACCATTCATTATTACTCTTCTTGAGCGCCGGATTATTATAGACTAACGTCTCCATGGTAATCCAGTTCCCATTATCCGTTCTGTGGCGGTAATCGGAGAAATCTTCTTCCCCCTGGATGGCCCAGACGCCTTTCTGTGCATAATAAGTAGGACGAATACGGGCAATTCCTCTGCCGTATTGTTCAACGAGACCTATTTCATTTTTAGCTGCATCCGATAAACCGTTTGCTCCATTGGGTGTCTTTATAGCACCCGTCAGTCCGTAATAAGGAAGTGCATTTCGCATGGCATTGACTCCGGTGGTATTTCCATCCATGCCATACCTATCAATTGTCAATAACAGCCCTTCTGTGTTCTCCGACAAACTCTTATTTTCAATGCGGAACATATCCCAAACCACATCTTTCTCTGCAACGTTTTTATCCGATCCAAAACGTTGGGTACATAACTTATGAACGCCGCCGTCTATCACGTCTGTTGTGAGCCGTATCGCATCATCAAACCGGCCTTCTAACAAATAATATTTGGCAAGTAAATGTTTACAGGCGGCATTGGTAACCTGTCCGGCATTGGTCCGATTAGCTTCAGGTACATGCTTGACGGCAAATTCCAGATCCTTAATCATTTTCAACCAAATAGATTCTTTTGTTGTGGTATAATAATCCACTTTAGGATCGGACGGTTCTTCCAGGACAAGAGGTACATCACCGTACTGAAGCGTTTTCATATAATAGCGATAGGCCCTCATAAAGTAAGCACTTCCCAACAGTTTATTTTTCGATTCTTCCGATTTAAAGGACGCTTCATTGATGCGGCTGATAACCGTATTACAGTCTTTTATATTGATATACGTATTATCCCAATACCATCCGATTTTTGTATAAGCTAGGTCGTTATTGGTTCCGTCCGGAAGCATTTGGCTATTCAAGTCCTGCCACGGGGTTGCTTTATCGGTCGAACCGTCGACAGCTATATCCGAATATTTCATATTGGTACAGAAGGGAGCCTGATCGGTACAATATTCAACCCTCAGACTGGTCAATGCTTTGTCTAATACAGCCTGCAAACCGGCTTCATCGACTAATACATTTTCCGGCGCATAGAACGATAATGGCTTGGGATCCAGGAAATCCGATCCGCAGGAAGAAAGTAAACAGCAAGCAAGAGAGACTGCCGTTACTCTATATTTCATGATTGTTTTCATATTTCTATTTACTATTAAGTTTCTAATCAAAGTGTCATATTCAATCCAAAAGTGAAAATCCGCTGAGAGCGTGTTCCATTTTCCGGATCACCGAATTTCCAGTCGGGAGCCCATACGGCGGCATTTCGGAGATTGACAGTCAGTTTAAGATTCGTAATGGACGTCCCCTTCAATACTTTCTGAGGTATTTTATAGGCAAATGCCACATTTTCCAAACGGATATATGATTTATCAAACCATACGTTATAGGATACTCCTTTGGCAGGAGCCGATCTCAACCGGGCATAATCATCTAGTTGGTTTTCAGGGGTCCAATAAGGGATATCCCAAGAGTTGCAACGATCTTCAATATGGTTGTCGTGTTTTGCCAGGTTATAACTTCCTTTATGCCCCCATAGGGAATACAGGACAAAGGAGAATTCAAAATCCCGGTATATAGTAAAAGTGTTGGAAAGTGTCCATGAGAACCGGGGTGTTTGATATCCTAAAAACTGTTTGTCATCGTCGGTCATCAATCCGTCATTGTTTACATCTTCCAATCGGAAATCGCCGGGTGCCTGGTTCCATTTGGCTGCTTCTTCTTCCTCTCCGGTCTTCCATGTACCTAAGATCTTATAATCCCATATCACATCCTTTGCTTGCCCGATAAACCAGTTATTCGTCTTATCGTCAGGTTCTTTTTGCCCGATCAAATTCCCATTGTTATCATACACATCATATTTTTCCCCCGTAATAGAAATAATTTTATTACGGTTGAGGGAGAATATCAGATCGGATGTCCATTCGAGATTGGACTTCTTCAGATTGACGCTATTCAATGAAAACTCAACACCCCTATTTTTAATCTCTCCCAGATTGGCATAGACTCTTTTAAAGCCCGTAATGGTAGGAAGCTGTCGATTCACCAACACATCGGTGGTCGACATATTGTATGCTTCGATTGTTCCGCTCAGCATGTTGTTCAATAGTCTGAAATCGAGTGCAAAGTTATATGCCTCCGTTTTTTCCCATTTAAGTTTTTTATTTCCCATCGTACTTATTTCCAATGTGGGTATAGTGGCTGCGCTTCCATTCACTGCGTTCAGCGATTTCCCTGTTACAATCCTCGATAAGGCAGCATAATTTTCAATATCTCTATTACCGTTGATCCCCCACGAAGCCCGCAATTTCAGATAATCGACAAACGGAACTTTAAAGAAATCTTCTTCAGACAGAACCCATCCCAAAGCAGTAGCCGGGAATACGGCATGTGGATTGGAATAACCGAACAATGACGAACCATCGCGACGTACAGAAGCGGTCAACAGATATTTATTCTTGTAAATATAATTCATTCGAGCCATCAATGCGTCTGATGTTCTTACCACATCATCACTCGATAATACCGGCAATGTACCCACAGACATATCGTGGTAACCCAAGACATCATTGGGGCTAAAATTCTGATTCTCCATTTTTTCGGTATCACTCCTGAATTTCTCAAAGTTGGCCAGTAATGTAAGATCTACTTTATGGTCTTTCAGGAATGTCCGATTCCAGTTGACAATATTATCTACCTGCCATTCTCTACGTAAAGAGTTTTCACGGGAAGCACGGCCCCCAAACAGACTCCATTCGGGATGTGCGGAAGAATCATGTATATGGTTATGATAGAAAACAAACCGGGTAGTATAATTCAACGTATAAGTGATACCGAAAGGTAATTCCAGGATGGAATAAATCTTAGGGAAGAAAGTGAAATATTCCATTTCCCGGGTTCTGTATTCTCTTTGCAATAATGGATGAAATGCCTGAATGTCGTCATTCGGATACAATTTCATGGTTGTGCCATCGTCCTCATAAAAAGAGCTATAAGGGGTCAAGACCTTGTATTGTCCGTCATTTACAGGTACCGAACTTTCATCGCGGTATGAGAATTGTGCATTCAGCCCTACTTTCAAAAATTTGGCAGGTTTTCCTTCGAGGTTCACCCTTGAACGTATGGTAGAGAATTCGTCTCCTTTCGCCAATGACTCATTATTCATGTATCCGAGTGACCAATAGTAGGAAAAGTCTTCCTTCTTACCTGAAAGGCTTATGTTATAATCCTGACGGGGGCCGTTCTGGAAAATATAATCTTCCCAGTCAATGCTGTTCCCGGCTTTGTAATTCTCAATTTCTATTCCGGTTAATTTAAGGCCTGATAACCAGGCATCTACCAAATTATCCTTCGTCGTGCTGTGATAAGCCATCCAGGCATCGAGATATTGTGAATCAATTGTACGGGGATCGTCAAACGGACTCCATGGCGTTTGAGGTACGGTTGCGCTATAGACTGATTTAGCCATATCCGAGCGCCACTTGATAAAGCCTTCCTTATCATACGGTTTAACCCGATTTGCTGCCGTGGCCAGACCTATTGTCCCACTAAAATTGATGATAGGCTTTTGTGTTTGCCCTTTTTTTGTTGTAATAGCTACGACTCCATTCGTAGCTCTCGAACCATATACGGCAGCAGAACTAGCATCTTTCATTACGTCCAACTTCTCTATATCATTGGGGTTGATGTCGGAGATGTCTCCATTGTAAATAGCTCCGTCAACAATAATCAGCGGACTTGATCCTGCTGTCAATGTATTATCGCCCCGAATCATCATATCACCGGAACCCTTGGCTGAAACAGAATAACCTACATTCATACCGGGAATACTGGTACGCAACAGGTCGCCGACATTCGAGGGAGTATAATTCTGCATATTTTCGGTTTTCACTTGCGAAATAGATCCCGTCAGGTCACTTTTCTTGGCAATACCATATCCTACCACCACCACTTCATCCAGGTTCTGTGTATCTTCCTTCAATGTGATGGCTAACTTTAGTTTGCCCGCAATAGGAACTTCCTGTGTGATATACCCAATATACGAGATAAGTAGAACCGCATTGTCCGACGTATTGAATGAGAATTCGCCGTCTAAATTGGTAATAACCCCATTCGCTTTATTCCCTTTCTCTATGATATTGGCTCCGATTATGGGGTCCCCCAATTCGTCAATCACTGTTCCCGTAATTATCTTCTTCTGTTGAGCGACGTCTGGAGCGGAATCTTTCGACGATAAGATAATATAAGATCCCTCCACGGCATAACTGACATTGGTGCCATTAAATAAGTTTTCCAGGAGGTTTTCCAGCGCAACATTCGTCTCCCGGACAGATACTTTCCGGTTAACATCCACATGCTTATTATAGACAAACAGGTAATTCGTCTGGCTTTCTATAGCATTCAATACATTTTCGAGTTCGGTATTTCGTTGATTAATAGTGACCCTTGTGTTCTGCGAGTGTGTGTTTTCCGCGAAAAGACAGAAGACGAAAACAAACAGGGAAAGCATGGTTATTTTCATGGATCTAAAAAAGTGTTTACATCGGGAGTATTTTAAGAATAACGATCCCGACAAAGATTTTTTATTCATATCTTTGTAGTTCTTTAAGATTAATACAATTAATAATTTGTGTTAATTTGATGCCGATAGGTGTGGGGCACTTGTCGGCATCTTTTTTGGCTTTTTCTTCGACTTACATCATCTCATAGGCATATTTTTTTTAGAGTTATTTATTTATATATATCACATTTTCTTCTTCGTTTTTCGCAATAGTGTATGGAGCATCTTTCTGTAAGACGCGTAAAGCGTTGTCAATACCGTCCGAAACACGAAACTTGCCGGTAAAGGCATATTCAGACAGACGAGGATTGTTAATTTCGATCCGGATACCGTAGCACTTCTCAAACCGGCGCATTAACTGGACAAAATCCATTTCCCGGAAACAGACCAGCCCTTCACGCCAGCGGTAGTAATCTGGATCGGTGATATTCTCGGCAACCAGGCTACCATCTCGGAGGATCGTCAGATAATTGGGTTGAAGTACCAGCGTGTTTGTTTTTTCCGACTTATCCGTCACTCGGACTGAGCCTTCCATTAATGCTGTAACAAAGTCTTCCGAATCGGAATAAGCTTCCACGTTAAATTTCGTCCCCAATACTTCAATGTCATATTTATGGGTATGAACAATAAACGGCTTTTCTTTGTCGGCCTTCACTTCAAAATAGGCTTCCCCATCCAGTTCGATTTCCCGGTTTGCTCCCGTAAAGACACCAGGATACTTCAACTCTGTTCGTGCGTTCAACCAAACGCTCGTTCCATCTGGAAGAACCAGATTGGCTCGCTGCCCGGCTGGGACAGTGATGGACAGCATAGGCGCCTCCACTCCTAACTCGGCTATTTGCAGAAAATAAAATCCGACTCCCAGGGTTATCGCAATAACAGCTGCCACTTTAAAGGCTTCGCGGATGAACCAGTGATAAACCGGAACCTGTTTCTTACTTGCTTTTACCTCCTTCGGTATACTTTCTTTCTGAAACTGTCCATTCAGGATCATTGCGCCGAAAAACTGCCGTTCCCGGTAGAGTTCTTCCTCATTTTCAGGGGAGTCTCGCAGCCATTGCTTAATGGTATCCTTCTCTTCGGCAGAAGCCTGCCGGTCGAAAAATTTATACAGTGTTTCTTTATCCATAATTCTATTGTTCCATAAGAGAACAAACTGCTCTCGCCTATCCCTAACGGAAAATGCCTCTTTTTTTATTTAATACAAAAAAGTGAGATATCTTTCAAAAAAACTGTGCGCGAACACATATATTAACAAAACCAATCTGGAAAAAGAAGAAATACGGGGAAGTAATCTTTCAGTGTGATCCGTAAAGCCTTCAGCGCTTTGGTTATATGGAATTCCACGCTCTTAGTGGAAAGACCTAATTGAGCAGCAATATCTTTATGGCTCAAGTTTTCATAGCGGCTCTTCATAAAAATAAGACGAGTTTGTTCGGGCAAGCGGTTGAGTGTATCATCGACAATCCGTTCAATCTCTTCCGAGAATATATGGACAGGGTTAAAAGCTTCCAGGGAGGATATCTGCAAGTCTAATTCCCAGTTGTCCATCCTATACAAATACTCTTCAGCATGCTGGCGAATACGCAGGCGATGCAGGTGATTCAAGCATTTATTCCGGATAATGGCCAAGATGTAAGCCGGGATATTAGAGTCGGGATCCAGATTAGAACGATTTTCCCAATAATTCATCAGGCTTTCGAGGACAATATCTTCAGCTACCATTTCGTCTCCTACATACGTATAAGCAAAATGGATAAACCGACCCCGGTAATCATTAAATAATTGGGTAAATGCGTTTATATCGGAAGTTCTGTTCATGCGCTCAAAACAAAGCTAAAATAGATAACAGCGATCCCTGATTAGCTCTTTGCGACCTGGTTGAAAACAGAAATCGCCAGGATGTCTTGAATCCCAGCGATTTTCTTACTATTTCCATGTTCCAGGTTGCGGAGAGAGAGGGATTCGAACCCCCGGAACCTCTCAGTTCAACGGTTTTCAAGACCGCCGCGATCGACCACTCTGCCATCTCTCCAATACGTTATAGAAACTGTTTTGCTATGTGCGCTCACTAAGCTTTGTTTTTCTCTAACGCGGTGCAAAGGTAGGGAATTATCTTATACTTCCTAATGTTTGTAAAAGTTTTTTTACTTTCTTGCTTATTATTTTTCTTTAAGAATGAATCCGTAAAGGATATGGGAAATATTCCTACATTTGTGTTTGCAAAACAATTAAAGCTAAAAAGGAACGTATGAAGAATGTTAAGAGCCTGTTTTTATGTGTGGTAGCGCTGATGACCGTAAGTTGCTCCATGTCGGCTAAGACAGAGGTGAAGGACTCTGAGAAAGAATCGAAAGCAGTAGCAACGAAAACAGCCGCATCGGGTGAAGTGATAGTATTGAACAAAGCCGATTTCCTGACGAAGGTATTCAACTACGAAAAGAATCCCACGACCTGGGTATACGAAGGAAACAAACCATGCATCATCGATTTTTATGCCGACTGGTGCGGACCTTGCAAACAAATTGCTCCCATATTAAAAGAGTTGGCTGGTGTGTATAAAGATGATATCATTATCTATAAAGTAAATGTAGACAATGACCCCGAACTGGCACAAGCATTTGGCATCCAGGGTATCCCTGCCATCCTGTTTGTTCCGCAAAACGGGCAACCTCAAATGTCAACGGGAGCTTTACCACGAGCAGAATTTGTGAAACAGATCGACACTTTCCTGTTAGGAAAATAAGCTGATTGCCATTCGGATCGGACGGAGATACGAAGGAGGCAGTGCAAAGGTAGGCCTGTAAAAATATGTATGAAAGGCGGAATGAGGGCACTCTCTCTTCCGCCTTTATCATATATATGTGTTCTGCAACAATTACTCCTATATTATTTTTATATTACCATAAGAGATAAGGTTTTAATCTCTATCTTTAGAGCGGGATAAAATACCGTATTGTAATTGATTTCAAACATCATCATCATGGAAAAGCGATTTTTAGGACTTATAGAGAAGAGTATAAAAGAACATTGGGACTTACCCGCCTTTACAGATTATAACGGAGAGACATACCACTACAGCGACTTTGCTCGCGAGATAGAGAAACTCCACATTCTGCTTGAACATGCAGGTATCGTCAAAGGCGATAAGGTAGCTATTGTAGGAAGGAACTCCTCCCATTGGGCTATCTCCTTTTTCGGAACATTGGCCTATGGTGCCATAGCCGTACCTATTTTGCACGATTTCAAACCCGACAACATCCATCATATCGTCAACCATTCTGAAGCCAAAGCCGTACTGGCTGCCGGTAGCAATTGGGAAAACCTGAATGAGAAGATGATGCCAGACGTATTATTATTCATGCTGCTGGATGACTTCTCAATAATCCACTGCACAACCAAAGAGGTTGACAATGTGCGAGAACAGCTGGATGCTTATTTTGACGCGAAATACCCTCAGGGATTTACATCTTCAAATGTACAATACCATCGCGAACAACCCGAAGAACTGGCAGTACTGAATTACACATCGGGTACCACCAGTTTCTCCAAAGGCGTGATGCTCTCCTACCTCAGTTTGTGGAGCAATACACAAATGGCGTACGACTGCCTGCCGTTTATCCATCCGGGCGATAATATTGTCTGTATGCTGCCGATGGCGCATATGTACGGGTTGGCATTTGAAATACTGAACTCTGTCAACAAAGGATGCCATGTGCATTTCCTGACCCGCACGCCGAGCCCGAAAATCATCAGCGAGGCTTTTGCACGCATCAGACCCACATTGATCCTGGCTGTACCGCTGATCATAGAGAAGATTATCAAAAACAGGGTGTTCCCCGAGCTGGAAAAACCGCTGATGAAGCTCTTGCTAAAAGTACCCTATGTAGATAAAAAGGTTCTGGGCATGATTGCCAATAAACTGTATGAATCCTTTGGAAATAACGTAAGCGAGATCGTTATCGGAGGTGCTGCACTGAATAAAGAAGTAGAAACTTTCCTTAAAACCATCAATTTCCGGTACACCGTAGGATATGGGATGACCGAATGTGGTCCGCTGGTAGCCTACACCCAATGGGATAGTTTCAAACAAGGTTCCGTAGGACAGGTAGCTGACCGTATGGAAGTAAAGATCGAATCCAAAGACCCCGCCAATATTGTAGGCGAGATCATCGTTAGAGGCGATAATGTCATGCTCGGCTATTATAAGAACCCTGAAGCCACCGCTGCCGTCATGATGGAAGACGGATGGATGCGCACAGGCGACCTCGGCACTATGGACAAAGACGGCTTCCTCTATATTCGTGGACGAAGCAAATCACTGATCCTTAGTTCTAATGGGCAGAACATTTACCCGGAAGAGATTGAAGATAAACTGAACAATATGCTGTATGTAGCCGAATCCATCATCATTTCGCAAGGAGGCAAACTGGTTGCCCTGATCTACCCAGACTGGGAGCAAACCGACAAAGCAGGCCTTTCGCATGCGGATATCGAGCAACTCATGCAGACCAACATCGATCAGTTAAACAAAGAAATACCGGCTTACAGTAAAGTAACCTGTTTCAAACTGTATCAGGAAGAGTTTGAGAAAACGCCTAAGCGCAGTATCAAACGCTACCTCTACCAACCGGCCGAAGAATAAATCAATTTACGTATAATCCAAACAGTTCTTTAGTCCTATGAAGTCTGATATTGAAATCGCAAGGGAAGTACCCTTGAAAAAGATCAAAGAAGTAGCAAGCGACCTCGGTATATCCAAGGAAGAAGTACATAACTATGGTAAACACATCGCCAAAGTACCCATTCATCTGATCAAGGAAGATGAAGTGCAAAAACATAACCTGATCCTGGTGACAGCCATTACCCCTACCAAGGCGGGAATCGGCAAAACGACCGTATCCATCGGCCTGACACTGGGATTGAACCGGATCGGGAAGAAAGCCGTTGTAGCATTACGCGAACCGTCTCTCGGTCCTTGCTTCGGAATGAAGGGTGGAGCAGCCGGCGGTGGATATTCGCAGGTATTACCGATGGAGAACATCAACCTCCATTTCACTGGCGATTTCCATGCCATTACTTCAGCACACAATATGATCACAGCCCTGCTGGATAACTATATCTACCAGACCCGCAGCCTGAGCGAAGGGCTGAAAGAAGTCAAATGGAAACGCGTACTCGACGTGAACGACCGTAACCTGCGTAACATCGTCTCCGGGCTGGGCGGGCCGGCCAACGGTATTCCTGCCGAAACCGGATTCGATATCACCCCGGCATCGGAGATCATGGCTATCCTCTGCCTCTCGACCGATTTGGAAGACCTTAAACGACGCATCGGTAACATCTTGTTAGGATACACCCACGACGACCGTCCGTTCACCGTAAACGACCTCGGTGTGGCAGGTGCCATCACCGTACTGCTGAAAGATGCCCTGTTGCCTAATATTGTACAAACGACGGAACATACGCCGGCATTCGTACATGGTGGCCCGTTTGCCAACATCGCTCACGGATGTAACTCCATCCTGGCCACTAAAATGGCACTTACGTATGGCGATTATGTGGTAACCGAAGCTGGTTTCGGAGCGGATCTTGGCGCAGAGAAATTCTTCAACATCAAATGCCGTAAAGCAGGCCTGCAACCCAAACTGGCTGTTCTTGTCGCCACTGCGCAGAGCCTCAAGATGCATGGCGGTGTACCTGAATCCAAAATAAAGGAACCAAACAGGGAAGGCCTTGTCAACGGTTTAGCCAACCTGGACAAACATATCGAGAACCTGAAAAGCTTCGGCCAGCAGGTAATCGTCACCTTCAACCGCTACGCCAGCGATACGGATGAAGAAATCGAACTGGTTGCCGCCCATTGCCGGGCACAGGGTGTAGGTTTTGCCGCCAATACGGTCTTTGCCGAAGGTGGTAAGGGTGGTGAAGAGTTGGCACGCCTCGTAGCCGATACCATCGAACAGACTCCCTCCTCCCCGCTCCGCTTCACCTATGAAGACAGCGATCCGGTACAAACAAAGGTAAAAAAGGTTGCCACCACCATCTATGGCGCCGCTTCAGTCGTCTACACATCGTTGGCGGAAAAAAAGATCCGGCAGATTGAGAGTCTCGGTATCTCACATTACCCCATCTGTATTGCCAAGACACAATATTCGTTCTCTGCCGAACCGACTGCTTATGGCGTGGCACGCGACTTCGAACTGAAAGTACGCGATATCATCATCAATAACGGAGCGGAAATGATCGTTGTCATCATGGGAGAAATCATGCGGATGCCCGGGCTTCCCAAAGACCCTCAAGCGCGCAGAATAGACATAGTAAACGGACTCGTAGAAGGGTTAAGTTAATAAATTAACACTATAAATGAGCTTCTTTGGAAGATAATCCATATCTTAGATGCCGATCTCTGTTATGAGAGATCGGCAGAAGCTAAAAAACAGATGATGAACAAAAGAAAAAAAATAGGTGGTATTACCGGACTGGCCGCATTAATAATAGGATTGTATGGGTGTATCACGGATTATACGCCGACAGATATTAATGAACAAAGTGACCTGCTTGTAATAGAATCTACGATCACGAACGGTACCACCCACGTGAAGATTTCGCAAAGCGTAGGTCTGCTTGACTACATAAGTCTGTCGAAAACCATCGAAAATGCGACCGTCTATGTGGAAACAGAAGATGGAAACATCAAACTTCAAGGGAGGCATATAGAAAATGGGAACTACGAAGTGGAAACCGGCAACCTGAATATGGGCGCTAAATACAGGCTCCGCATCACAGCCGATGGTAAAGAATATGCATCGAGTTATCTCGCCCCCTTGGTTACCCCGGAAATAGACAGTATTTTCTGGACCAAACAACAACAAGGCGACCCTGTTTACATCAACGTATCCACCCATAATGCCAAAGACCAGTCGCGTTACTACCGTTGGTCGTACCAAGAAAACTGGGAGATAAAAGCTGAGATGTTTGCTAATGCCGCAAGGATAGACGGAAGGATTATATACTTCGACCTGGTGTCATCCAACAACCGGTATTATTGCTGGTCGAAAGACGTATCAAATACGCTCTTGCTGGAATCATCAGAGAAACTCAGTGAGAATGTGATTTCAAGGAAGAGACTGAAAGAAATCTCCCCGTCCAACAGCCGCTTCTCAAGCCTGTACCATATTTTGGTATCCCAGGTATCCCTGCGGCAGGAAGCATACAACTATTTCAGTAACCTCCAGAAGAATGTGGAACAGACCGGCGGTATCTTTTCGTCCATGCCTTCTGAATCAAAAGGAAATATCAGTTGCCTTTCGGATCCCGACCTGCCGGTGATCGGTTATGTGGAAGTAGCGACTACTACGCAGAAGGAGTTGTATATACCTCATTCAGACGGTTTATATGAATCAAGTTCTTACTGCTACAGCCAGATCACGGAAGACTCTGAAATCGGGGGAAATGAAATACTCAACTACATGCCACCTCCAGGTAGTACTACGTATGCGCCAGCTCGTTGCGTAAACTGTCTCGTTTTCCCCTATTCAACGAAAGACAAACCATCTTGGTGGCCTTCCCCAAACTTGTAATTCGTATACCTGATATAGATGGAAAAGGCCGGAAACAAATGTCTCCGGCCTTTTCTTTATTATAAATTTTCTACTTAATAAGCACGTGCGAACAACACCCGTTGTGCCGACGGTTGTCCGGTCACCATACAAACGCCCGGAGTCTTGTCTCCTTCCAACGGGATACAGCGGATCGTAGCCTTTGTTTCGGCTTTGATGCGTTCTTCCGTTTCGGCAGTTCCATCCCAATGGGCAAGAATAAAGACGCCTTCTTCGATCTTTTCTTTGAACTCGTCGTAGGTTTCAACCGTGGTAATATGCGATTCGCGGAAGTCGTATGCTTTCTGGAAGATGTTCTGCTGGATATCATCGAGCAGGTTCTTCACATACTGGGCAATACCGTCGCAGGTAACCGTTTCCTTTTCCAGCTTGTCGCGACGCATCACTTCGATCGTATTGTTTTCGAGGTCGCGTCCACCCATAGCCAAACGTACAGGTACTCCCTTCAGTTCGTATTCGGCAAACTTCCAACCCGGTTTCTTGTTGTCGGCGTCGTCAAACTTCACCGAAACGCCCAGGGCTTTCAATTCAGCCACGATACCGGCTACTTTGGCGCGGATCTCATCCAGTTGCTCCAGGCTGCGGTAGATCGGAACGATCACAACTTGTGTAGGTGCCAGCATCGGAGGCAATACCAACCCGTTATCGTCGGAGTGAGCCATGATCAGCGCACCGATCAGGCGGGTAGATACTCCCCAGGAAGTAGCCCAGGCGTAGTCACTCTTACCGTTTTGGTCGATAAACGTCACATCAAACGCCTTACCGAAGTTCTGTCCGAGGAAGTGCGACGTACCAGCCTGCAATGCCTTACCGTCCTGCATCATCGCTTCGATGGTATAGGTATCTTCGGCACCGGCAAAGCGTTCGCTTTCCGACTTCACTCCTTTGACGACCGGCAATGCCATAAACTTCTCGGCGAAGGTAGCATAGACGTTTTGCATCTGGCGTGTTTCTACTTCTGCCTCTTCACGGGTGGCATGGGCGGTGTGTCCTTCTTGCCAGAGGAACTCGGCGGTACGGAGGAACAGACGGGTACGCATTTCCCAACGCATCACGTTCGCCCACTGGTTGACCAGGATAGGCAGGTCGCGATACGACTGAATCCAGTTACGATATGTATTCCATATAATCGTTTCCGATGTCGGACGGATGATCAATTCTTCTTCCAACTTGGCGGCCGGGTCTACTACTACGCCTGCGCCATTCGGATCGTTCTTCAGACGATAGTGTGTTACTACGGCACATTCCTTGGCAAACCCTTCCACATGCTGTGCTTCCTTGCTCAGGAATGATTTCGGGATCAGCAGCGGGAAATACGCGTTCACGTGACCTGTTTCCTTGAACATATCGTCCAACGCACGTTGCATCTTTTCCCAAATCGCGTATCCGTACGGCTTGATCACCATACATCCACGCACGGCCGAATTTTCAGCCAGATCTGCCTTAATCACCAAATCCTGATACCATTGTGAATAGTTCTCGCTTCTCGAGGTAAGCTCTTTCAACTCTTTTGCCATTTTCGTATGATTCTAAAAATGTTTATTACCAGTCAGATTTTCACTGTTTTGGGAGGCAAAGGTATAAAATAATCCCTTAGATTTGCGAAAACAACCTATTATATAATGTAGACCATGAACGTAGTAGACCAATACATCGCCGGTTTTCCGCCCGAAGTGCAGCCCATACTCGAACAAATGCGCGCCATTATCCGCGAAACGGCGCCCGACGCCCAGGAGTGCATCAGTTGGCAGATGCCTACCTACAAGCAGAAAGGCAACGTTGTCCACTTTGCCGGACACACACATCACGTCGGCTTCTACCCCGGTGCTTCCGGTATTGAAGTATTCAAGGATCGGTTCGCCGGACTGAAGAGTTCAAAGGGCGCCGTACAGTTTCCCTACAACCAACCACTGCCCGTTGAACTGATCCGCGAAATCGTCGCTTTCCGCGTCCGCGAAAATCTCGGTGAATAAGCAAACAATCTGGGCACACTTCCTGTTTCTTGTGTAGAAATACACAATGAATCATGAATAAAATCAGTCATATACCTGCCCGGGCAGGCAAGAAACGGATCGTGATCATCGGTGGCGGTTTCGGTGGACTGAAACTGGCCATGAAACTGAATCCGAAACACTTCCAGGTAGTGATCCTCGACAAGAACAACTACCACCAGTTCCAACCTCTGCTCTACCAGGTGGCCATTGCCGGACTGGAGGCGACATCCATCGCCTATCCTTTCCGGAAGAACTTCCAACACAAAAGCAACATCCACTTCCGGATGTGCGAAGTAAGCAGGATCATCCCCGAAGAAAAGCTGGTTGAAACGCCTTGCGGCTCGATCGATTACGACGAGCTGGTGATCGCTGCCGGATGCGATACCAACTTCTTCGGTAACGACGCCTTGCGGGAAAGCACCATCACGCTCAAATCCGTGTCGGAAGCCCTCCAGGCACGCAACCATATCCTACAATGTTTCGAGCAGGCTAGTATCACCAGAGATCCGAAAGAAGTGGAGAAACTCCTTACCTTTGTCATCGTTGGCGGCGGTGCCACAGGCGTGGAAATGGCCGGGGCGCTGGCCGATATGAAGAACTTCGTACTGGGCAAAGACTACCCCGAGCTCAATCTCTCGCGGATGAAGATACACCTGATCGACGCCTCCCCTCGCCTACTGTCGGCCATGTCTGAACAGGCCTCGGCTGAAGCTGCCAAAACGCTGAAAAAACGCGGCGTCATCATCCACCAGGACGCGTCGGTCCTCTCCTACGAGCACGGACTGATCAAAGCCAGCGACGGCGCCGAACTCCTCACCTACAACGTCATCTGGGTAGCCGGCATCAAAGCCAACCGGATACAGGGTCTCAAGGATACAGTATACGGACGGGGCGGTCGCCTGCTGACCGATCCCTTCTGCCGTGTCAAAGGGCAGGATGATATCTATGCCATCGGCGATATCGCCTATATGGAAACCGAAGATTCCCCCCACGGTCATCCCCAGGTAGCACAGGTCGCCATCCAAATGGCTGAATTCCTCTCCGTTTACTTGGAACGAAACCTCGACGGGCAAACGCCAGTTTCCATTCAGGTACACCCCTCCGAAGGTCCTCCCTCCGCTCCCTTCCATTATAAAGACAAAGGAAGCCTGGCAACCATCGGCCGAAACGCCGCCGTTGCCGACATGCACAAGCTACGTTTCGGCGGAAAACTAGCCTGGTGGCTATGGTTGTTGATCCACATCTACGCCATCGTCGGTATAAAGAACAAAATCGTCATCTTCCTCGACTGGGCCTGGAACTACGTCTCCTACGACGTCTCCCTCCGCCTCCTCATCCGCCAAAAGGATGAATAACGGAAGAATACTCGGATTTTCAAATCCAACCAAATTTGAAAGCGGCGGTGAATGCCCGGTCACGGGCATTCATCGTCGCGGCGAACACCCATTACTTTCAAATTTCGTTGGATCTGAAGGTATAGAACACAGTTTAGTGTACTTGGCAAACGTTGTTTGTAGGGTTTAACAATTATTATCTATCTTAATGTAGTTGGTCTACTTAATTTGAGTAGATTTGCGAT
This sequence comes from Tannerellaceae bacterium, assembly GCA_031555145.1. GTDB lineage: Bacteria > Bacteroidota > Bacteroidia > Bacteroidales > Tannerellaceae > JAJDIA01. The sequence continues at coordinate 20,041 of JAVBUR010000067.1, forward strand.
GTGATAGTAAATCAAATCATAATTAAGTCGATAGTATGGAAAAGTTGACAATGCAAGAAGAAGATGTAATGCTGTATATCTGGAAACTCGGTCCCTGTTTTATCCGTGATATTCTGAATGAGATGCCCGAGCCGAAGCCTCCCTATACTAGTGTGGCGTCGGTGATTCGTAATTTGGAACGTAAGGAGTATGTGACACCGACCAAGTTTGGAGTCATCACCCAATTCACGCCTGCGGTAAAGGAAAGCGACTATAAGCGAACGTTTATGTCGGACGTTGTAAATAATTATTTTACAGGATCATACAAAGAAATGGTTTCATTCTTTGTACGCGATCGCAAACTGTCGAAAGACGACCTTCGCGACTTGATGAACCAGATCGAAAAAGGAGAATAATACACGTAAATCGATTGCCTTATGGAATCTATTCTGTTCTATTTCTTGCAAGTGAATGTGGCGTTGGCTGTATTATATATGGTATACCGTCTGCTGTTTCAACGTGACACCTTCTTCCGGATGCGCCGGTTTACGCTGTTGGGCATCTACGCCATCGCATTCCTCTATCCCCTACCCGATCTGAGTGGGTGGATGTCGTCGCAGGAAGGGATTACCGAAGTGGTGACGTATTATTCCACGCTGGTTCCCAAAAGTACCGTTCAGCTCCCGGTTACCGATACACCGGAAGTGGCCGGTTGGACGGCATCCTGGCCGCTGTGGATGATGGGCCTGTACCTCGCGGGAGCCTTTGTGTTGTTGCTCCGGTGCCTGGTGGAGCTGACGATCCTTGTCCGTACACGGCAAATGAGCCGGCGCTGCAAACAGGATGGTATCACATACTACCAGCTTTATCAACCAGAAGAACCATATTCTTTCTTCGGTTGGATATTCCTGCACCCGGCAACGCTGGGCGACAAACTCTCGACCGACGAAATCTTAACGCATGAATCGACCCATGTACGCGGATGGCATTCGGTTGATGTGCTGATCGGAGAAATAATGTGTATCTTCTGCTGGGTCAATCCCTTTGTATGGTTGTTAAAGCAAGAGATCGCTCTCAATCACGAATATATTGCCGACGAGGCTGTTATGCACGCCGGCTACGACAAAAAGACGTACCAGTACCACCTTATCGGGCTGGAACATCCCCCTTTGGCTGCAGCAAAACTTTATAATAACTTTAGTGTGTTACCATTAAAAAAGAGAATTACCATGTTGAATAAAAAACGTACCCATTCCCTCAGGAGAGCAAAATACCTGCTCATCCTGCCCCTGGCCCTCGGCCTGTTGCTTATCAATAATATGAATGCGACGGCTCGGCTACTATTGGAACAGCTTCCGGCTGTCCTTCCCGTTGTTTCCCAACCTGTCGAAGAACCCACGCTTGAGATGCTACCCCAACAGGATGATCCTATCCATAATGTCGTGGATGTGATGCCTAATTTCCCGGGCGGAGAGAGTAAAATGATGGAATATCTGTATAAAAACGTCAAGTATCCGCTAGAAGCACAGAGGAAAAGCATTGAGGGACGTGTGATTGTCAGCTATGTGGTTGAGAAAGACGGAAGCATCACAAATGTCCAAGTAGTAAGAAGCGCTGAAGCCTCTTTAGATAAAGAAGCTGTTCGCGTCGTAGAGGCAATGCCTAAATGGACACCGGGTAAACTGAAAGGCGAGATCGTGCGTGTGAAATACACCCTTCCGGTTCAGTACCGATTACAGCCGAAACAGGCTGAGAGCAAACCTGTTCAGCCTACTCAAGCAAAGTAAGTTTCGCAAATTTCAATAGCAAGTTTTTTTGTCCCGAGTGGATAAACTCCACTGTGGCTTTGGTGTTGGGGCCGTTTCCTTCGAGGGCGGTCACCACACCTTCGCCAAAGCGTTCATGAAGCACCCACATCCCTACCTGCAAATCTCCTGCATTCGATGGCATGGCAGCAGAAGCCGATGCCGTCGTTCTCTCGGGAACTACCCGCTTTAAATGAGGAGATGCAATGGGCGGCGGCACCACCGGACGACTTTCTGTCCGCGCCTGCGGTTGGCGGAAAGGCGACTGGAACGCAGGGCGTCCGCCGGCATCATCAAACAACTGGCGGTGCGAGCCGAAGACATCCCCACCCGACAGTTCTTCGGGCAGTTCAAGAAACCGCGGATCAATATCCCTCAGGAAACGGCTGGGCGAGCAGATTGCCGTCTGCCCATTGCGGAAACGGCTTTTGGCGTATGTCAGCATACATTGCCGCTCGGCACGCGTGATGGCTACGTAAAAGAGACGACGCTCTTCTTCAACGGCGCGTGGATTATCTTTCGACATAACGGAGGGAAAAAGGTCTTCCTCCAGCCCTACTACAAATACATTACTAAATTCAAGCCCTTTGGCGGCATGGACGGTCATAAGGGTTACCTTGTCGGTATTCTCCTCCTTGTCATTGTCTTGATCCGTCAGCAGCGACACTTCCGACAGAAAGTCACCCAGCGATACCTGATCGCTGTCTTCTTCGCGGCGTATCTCGCAGAATTCGGCAATCCCCTTGAGTAATTCATCTATATTTTCTTTTTTGCTGATGCCTTCCACCGAAGTATCTTCCATCATTTCGCGACGGATACCTGATTGATTGACAACAAGCAAGGCCATTTCATCCGCAGAAAGTGTCCGGCTTTCTTCGGCTAGGGAGGTGATCCAGGCACGGAAATCGGTCAACTTCCTGACCGTCCCGCTTTGCAGGGATACGCCATAGTCGGCTGGTGCGCTTAGTACTGTCCAAAGGCTGACCAAGTGCTGAGAGGCAGCATCGAGCAACCGCGACACGGTCGTATCTCCGATACCCCGTTTCGGGTAGTTGATGACCCGCTTAAACGCTTCTTCATCGTTCGGATTGACAATGAGGCGGAAGTATCCGATCACGTCCTTGATTTCCTTGCGCTGGTAGAACGATAACCCGCCGTAAATCTTATAGGGGATACCTCGTTTGCGTAGCGCCTCTTCGAGGATACGCGACTGGGCATTGGTGCGGTACAGGATGGCAAAGCCGGCATAGGTCGTTTGTTGCTTCTTTCGCAACTCTTCGATCTTGGCAGAGACGATATAACCTTCCTCATAGTCCGAATAGGCCGCATATACAGCAATTCGTTCACCCGCTTCTTTTTCCGAATAGACGGTTTTATGAATCTGTTCTTTATTCTTATGTATCAGGCTGTTGGCCGCATTGACGATCATCTGTGTGGAGCGGTAGTTGCGTTCCAGTTTAAAGATACGGCAATCAGGATAAATATTTTTGAACTTCAGAATATTATCTATGTTTGCTCCGCGGAAAGAGTAGATACTTTGGGCATCATCACCCACGACGCATATCTGCTTATGCTCTTCGCTCAGGCGCTGTACAATCAGGTGTTGGGCAAAGTTGGTATCCTGATACTCGTCGACCAGTACATAACGAAAGAAACGACGGTATTTATCCAGTACAGCCGGGTGATCCCGGAACAGGATATTGGTTTGCAGCAACAGGTCGTCGAAGTCCATGGCGCCGGCTTGGAAACAACGGCTCTGATAACGTTTGTATATCTCCCGGAGCAGAGGCATTTTGCTATGCATATCGTGTTCCACCAGTTCCTTGTTCTGTTCGTAGGCTTTGTAGGTGACCAGTGCATTTTTGGCATTGGATATCCGGCTCTGGACCACATTAGGACGATAAGTCTTATCGTCTAACTCCATTTCTTTGATAATGGTTTTAAGCAGGCTTTTCGAATCGGACGAGTCGTAGATCGTAAAGTCGTGTGGGTAACCTATGGAAGCGGATTCGTAGCGAAGGATACGGGAGAAGATGGAGTGGAACGTGCCCATCCACAGACGACGGGCTGTGTCTTCGCCTGTGACGGCGGCAATACGTTCTTTCATCTCACGTGCGGCCTTGTTCGTAAATGTGAGTGCCAGAATCTGCTGCGGAGCTATCCCCTGATTGATCAGATACGCAATCTTGTAGGTTAGCACCCTTGTCTTTCCCGATCCCGCACCGGCAATCACCAACGAGGGACCTTCGGTGTATTCCACCGCAGCCCGCTGGCTTTCATTCAACTGATTCAGATATTCTTCCACTGTTTACTCTCTTTTTTAGGCACACAAAGATAGGTAATGTGAACTAAACTGAGTACTTTTGGGAACATTTAGTCGCCTAAATTGTTAAATGGAGCAAAAACAAGAACCCACTATCTCCTCAATAAAGAATTAATGTATTGATTATGATATCATTGACCGTAGTAGCTAAAGACTATTCCCTACTATTTCAAGAATACCCGGAAGTGATTATTCTGGAAGTAGTCCTATTGGTGGCACTTTTGGCCGGTTCGACTTTAAACATCGTGAGACGAAAAAGGAAAGAGAAAGCATACAAAGACACCAACGAATGGATGCGCCGGCTCATTTCTTCCATGCCGGACATGGCACTGGTCTATGATAACGACCTGAACCTGATAGACATCATCAATCCCATGGATAGTGTAATGCTCGGATTACCCCCTGAAGAGATCGAAGGAAAAAACCTGCGTGATATCAAATGCCTTCCTTCTCATTTTGCAAGTGCCTTAAAAACGGTAGCCGATAACGCTGAAGACACCTTACTGACCGGCAAATCAAATAACTTTGAATATGAAGTAACGGTAAATGGCAAAACCCATTATTTTGTGGGCCTGACCGTCCCTTTTCTGAATAATCAGGTCATATGCTTCACCCACGATGAAACCGAATATGTGGCGGCCGAGAAGAAAACGGTAGAGTTAAAATCGTTCTTCCAGGCCGTAGTAGACAACCTGCCTATCGGATTGCTTGTCAAAGATATCTCCAATGAGTTGCGTTACGTATTCTTCAACAATTACTTGCTCGACTTTTTCGGCAATGACAATCCCTTCCAAATCGGGCAGAACGATATGGACCGTTGGGAACCGATGACAGAGGAGTTCATCAAAGAAGATATGATGGTGGTGGAGAAAAACGAGCCTGTTGTATTTAATCGTGTGAGCTACGATGAAGAAACCGGCGAACCGACACGCTGGTCGATCACCACCAAGAACACATTCACGGGCTCCAACGGCACGCCCTATCTGATGGCTGCAACGTTTGAGACTACCGAAAGCCGCAAGAAAGACTACGAACTGATCAAGACCCAACGGGAGCTATCCCTCGTGCTTGAAGCAGGGAGTATTTCTGCCTGGACCTATGATGTAAGGCAGTTTTCCTTTATTGGACTGAATGGTAACCCACTCACCAAGAATGGGGTTGCCATGGATAAGTTCTTGCAATGGGTACATCCGACTGACCGTGAGGCTTTCATCCAATTGATGAGTAAACTATCCTCGGGTGAACTGGAAAAGGGCAGACATATCATGCGCATTTCAGTCAATGGCGTATACGAATGGTATGAGACATATGGTATCGGTATGCGTTCGGGTAAAGACGGAAAAGTATATCAGGTGATCGGTACCGAACGAAATATCACCGAAGATATCCGCAAACAGAAATCACTGGAAGAAGCACAGTCCAAACTGGAACTGTCGTTCAACGCCGCACAGATCGTTCCTTGGGAAATCGATGTGAAGGAAAGAAGGTTTATATCGCTTGGCAACGATTCGCTTGAATCGACCGGTATCAATATCTCTACATTCCAGGAATATATTCTGCCGGAAGATATCCGTCTGTTTGAGCAGTTGTTGGAAGCCCTTATCAATGGCAAGAAGCAGGTGATGACCGAACAGATGCGCATAACCTTCCCTGGCCAGGAACAGGGCTGGTATGAAATACATGCCTTGGTGTCGGAACGCGACAATACCGGAAATGTATCCCGTATTGTCGGGCTCCGCCGTGATATAACCGCTTTGAAGATGACCGACGAACTGATTGAGCTGCGTGAAAAGGCCGAACGTTCGAACCGTCTCAAGAGCGCCTTCCTGGCCAATATGAGCCATGAGATCCGCACACCACTGAATGCCATCGTCGGCTTTTCCCAACTCATTATGCAAACAGATGAAAAAGAGGAACAGGAAGGCTATTATGAAATCATTGAGACCAACAACGAACTACTACTACAACTCATCAGCGATATCCTTGATATTTCGAAGATAGAAGCCGACGAAATGGACTTCTTCTATTCGGATTTCGAAGTGCCTACCATCCTGCACCATCTGGAACAAATCTATGCACACAAGGCCAAACCTGGTGTTGTTCTTGTTGTGGAAGAACCTGAACAACCCTGCCGCCTATTTTCTGAACGGAACCGCTTGACGCAGGTGATATCCAACTTCCTGAGCAATGCGGTCAAGTTTACGAGCAAAGGTTCCATTACGATGGGCTATTCCTACATCGATAAAGGGCTTCGTTTCTATGTAAGGGATACCGGCAAAGGTATTCCCCCCGAACATTTACCGAACGTTTTCACCCGCTTCTCCAAATTCGACATCTTTGTACAAGGGAACGGATTGGGGCTTTCTATTTGCGAATTTATCATCAAGCATCTGGATGGAGAGATCGGCGTCGAATCCGAACTGGGCAAAGGCACTGAATTTTGGTTTACGATCCCCTGCGAACCAGTACTCATTCCGAAAACCATCTAAAACACGTTTAATCAGCAAAATAGTTGACTGGCGATGTTATAATGGCTACCTTCGCCGTTTTATTGCCGGATCATGATTTTAGATGTTGTAAAGAAAGAAATTCAGGAGATTCAGGATACTCCGATCGTGCAGCAGACCGCCTTTTGGTCGGAAGTGAAAACCCATCAGGGACTCTCTACCCTGGCCTTCGACTTCAAAGTACGTAACAGGGATATATATAGCCAGGTGGGCGGCTATGGATGTACACAAGCTGATTTTCTTGTTGTGCAAAAGCCATTGAATAACTATCAGAGCATAGCCTATGTACCGTATGGTCCGGAGATAGAACCCTCCGAAGAACATCAGGGCCGCTTTCTGGAAGAGCTGTCCGAGATTATCCGCTCGCATTTGCCGTCGAGTTGTATTGGTATCCGGTACGACCTGAACTGGCATTCGCACTGGTGCGACGAAGAACATTTCGACGAACGTGGCGTATGGATTGGACCTCCGGATAAAAAGTACCAGGAGTTTCACCTGAACTATAATACGATCAATTGGAATCTGCGGAAAAGCAATTCGGATATCCTGCCTTCTACCACTGTCTTCCTTGACCTGACATTGTCTGAAGATGAGATTCTGGAAAAGATGAAGCCGAAGACCCGTTATAACATCCGCCTGGCTGAACGGAAGAATGTCCGCGTTCGCCGTACCGGCATGAACGAGATTCATATCTGGTATGAACTATACAAGGACACGGCATTGCGCAACGGACTGTATATTAACGGCGTCGAGTATTTCACCTCCATCCTGACGGCCAAAGCAGACAACACCTCCTCCCCTGCCCATGTAGAACTGCTGTTGGCGGAAGTCAACGGGGAACCGCTGGCCGCCATCTTCCTGGTGATATCCGGGCATCGGGGCACTTACCTCTATGGTGCCTCCGCTTCGCACAAACGCAATTATATGCCTACCTATGCGCTGCAATGGGAAGCCATCCGGATAGCGAAGGCCTCCGGTTGTATTGAATATGATATGTTTGGTGTATCACCCGGTCCGGACACCTCCCACCCGATGTATGGACTGTACCAGTTTAAGACCGGCTTTGGTGGTGACTTGTTCCATCACCTGGGTTGCTGGGACTATCCGCTTGACGAAGATAGCTATCGCATGTTTCAGATCAGCGAGATGAACGCGCAGGGGTATTACGCCATGTGATGGGGAATGATAAATTCGAAATTGGTTCCTTTTCCCAACTCTGAACTGATATGTAAGGTACCTCCCATCAACTCGATCAGGTTCTTGGATATGGCCAGTCCAATGCCTGTTCCTCCATATTGAACAGCCTTCGACTGGTCGTGTACCTGATGGAAGGGACGTCCTATCTCAGATATTTTGTCTGCCGAGATACCAATCCCGGTATCCTCCACAAAGAAATGCAGTCCTTTATGATCAACACGGTATCCATATTTCACATAGCCTTTGTCGGTAAACTTGATGGCATTGCCGATCAGGTTATTCAATATCTGCCGTAAGCGGAAAAAGTCGAGGGAGTACAAAGGCTCCTTCTCTTGTTCCGGTATATCGTATATCAAGTCGATATCTTTTTCCAACAGACTTGTGCCTGATGTCATAAACGAGGTGTACACATCACGAATCAACTTATCCAGGTTATCTTCTACCGGATTGATTTTTACCTGTCCGGCATCCAGTTTGGAGATATCCAGCAGGTCGTTGATCAATCCCATCAGTTGGTTGGCATTATCGGTGATGATTCGTACAAAATTCTTTTTCATATCGTCTTCCAGGAGGATATCTTCAGAGAAAATCAGTTCGAGGAAGCCTAGGATGGCATTCATCGGCGTACGGATCTCATGGCTCATGTTGGCCATAAAGGTACTCTTCAGCTTGTCCGATTCTTCGGCACGGTCACGTTCTTTGATCAGGTCTTCTTCCAGTTGTTTCTGGTCAGTGATATCAAGCAGGATACCGTCGTGTACTACATCGTCTTTATCCATGCTGCCCATGGACTGTACTTTATACCAGCGCACTTCATTGCCCCGGATATACCTGAAAGTGAGTGAAACGGATTGGGTAAGGCTATTGTTATGCCGCATCTTTGCCACCGTTTTAAGCCTTTCGTCCGGATGGATACGGTCCAAAAAGTGGCATAAATCGCTTTCCAGTAGCTCAGCGGTTAGCCCTCCCGACAGTTGATCAATATTGCTGGACACAAAATCGAGTGTTAACCTGCCCGAAGGGGTCATGCGGCTACGGTATATTGCACCATTTACCAGGTTGGTACTGATTTGGTTCACCAGGTTTGTCTTCAGAAGCTCTTCTTGTGACTGCCGCAATTCGGTCTCGATTTGTTTACGCTTGGTGATGTCTATGGCCAATCCGTCCCACACAATCTGATCAGCCTGGTTTTGCCTGGGTTTTTCAGAAAATTCAAGATGCTTCAATTTACCTGTTGCCGGATTGGTATAACGCAATTCCAGCACAAAAGGTTTTCCTCGTTCTATCGCCTGGAAAAGTTTCTGTTTATCAGTGGGATGTAACTGCTTATACAAAGGAGAGGTATTCTTCATCAGGTCTTCGGATTTCAATCCGCAGATTTGTTCGATCCCTTTGCTGGCATACAGCATTTGAGGAGCATCGCCTCCCTTTCTTAACAACTGGAAAGAAAAAGCGTTGGGCATATTATCATTGATGGATTGTAGCTTTTCTTCGCTCTCGGTCTTTTCGTCCAACAGTTCTTCCAGTTTTGTCTTATAGCGATGGAGTTCCATCTCATGGTTCTTAATATCAGATACGTCTGTAAAAGTGATCAAATGTGCATTCCGACCGTCTATCCACTTGAAGACAGACTGGCTGATCTGTAGCCATTGATTCATGTCAGGATTATAGTTCTCCCACACATAAGCTGTACCTGATGGCTGTTGTAAGACATCTTTTAGCTTGCAGTATGGACATGGTCCATCAAAGTTGGATAACGCCTTCCAGCATTTCAACCCTTCAATTTCGTGTGCGAACTGTGATTTTAGTGCCCTGTTGGCAAATATGATCTCATATGTGTCTACATCACATACATATACAGAAGCCATGGTATTGTCCAGAACAATCTGTAGTGGATCTTTTTTCTTTTGACTGGTGTTACTGTCGTGCATACGTTCTTGATATTAGTATCCTCTCCCTCATTTTGTACCTATAATCCAGGCCCTGAACGCTTTCAGATTGGTTTATGGTATTTTGGCCGCATATTAAACTTAATATGTGGCCAAATGTAATACCAGTCTCGGTTTTGTTAGTTGTAATATGTGATCATTTACTTGAAGATGGCGGTTTTGGAAGAATTTCCACACAGGGGATAATAAACTCAAAGCAGGTACCTTTTCCCACTTCTGAATTGACCAACAAGACCCCTCCCATCAGTTCAACCAGGTTCTTGCAGATAGCCAGTCCCATACCCGTACCACCATATTGAGCGGCCTTCGATTCGTCGTACACCTGATGGAACGGGCGATAAATATCTTTGATCTTTTCACTGGATATACCGATACCCGTATCTTCCACAAAGAAATGCAATCCCTGTGGAGTTGGTCGATAGCCAAACCTGATGTAACCCCGGTCGGTAAACTTGATAGCATTACCAATGATATTGTTCAAAACCTGCCGCAGGCGGAAGTAGTCGAGAGTGAACTCGCCAACTGCATCCTGCCCGGATGTATCCACCAACAATTCCATTTTTTTCTCCGGGGCAATAACGCCCGACGTAATAAATGACGCATGTATATCTTGCATCAACGTATTCAGTTCACCCTTTTTGGGGACGATTTTAACCTGTCCGGCATCCAACTTGGATATATCGAGTAGATCGTTGATCAGTTTCATCAATTGATGGGCATTATCAGTGATGATACGAACAAATTCTTTCACTGTCTGCGGATCTAACTCCATTTCTTCCGAAAAGATCAACTCCAGGAAACCCAGGATGGCATTCATGGGTGTACGTATCTCGTGGCTCATATTGGCCATAAACGTACTCTTGAGGCGGTCAGACTCTTCGGCTTGGTTACGGGCCTGTATCAGGTCGTTTTCCAACCGTTTTTGATCAGTAATATCCATCAGGATACCGTCATGCACGACAATATCTCCCTGCAAGCTCCCTTTCGACTGGATTTTATACCAGCATAATTCGCCATCACGTATATAGCGGAAAACGGAGGAAATAGAGCCTGCTTCAGTCGCCCCTGCCCGTATTTCGTTTAGAATAGGGCGGTCTTCGGGGTAAATATTGAAAAAGAAAGGAGCAATATTCTCCTGTAACTCGGATGCGGATATACCCCCTGAAAGCTGGTCGATATTGTTTGATACATAATCAAGAATCGTTCTCCCCTGGGCATTCTGATGGGTACGATAAATCGCACTCTTCTCCATATTATTGCTGATCTCATTCACCAGATCGGCTTTAAGCAGAAGATCCTGCGATTGTTTTAATTCGGATTCGACCTGCTTGCGCAGTGTGATATCGATTGCCAGTCCGTCCCATACAATCTCACCGGCGGTGTTCATGCGAGGTATTTCGGATATCTCCAACCACTTCTTCTCCCCTGTTCCTGGTTTTGTATAAGGAGTTTCCAACGTAAAAGGCTTACCGGCTGAAGCGGCCTTGACAAAGTTCATCACATCCTCCGGATTCATATTATTGAAGATGGGCATTACATCCTCTCCCATTTGATCGACCGGAATGCCACAAATAGTTTCAACTCCTTTACTGATATAAAGCAACAGCGGCACATTATTCTCCCTTTCGATCAACTGGAAGGTAAACGCATTCGGCATATTGTCGCTCATGGACTGTAGCTTCTGTTCGCTTTCTGTCTTTTCAGCCAGCATCTTTTCCAGTTCATCTTTATATATTCGGAGTTGTTCGGCATTATTTTTGACCTCAGATATATCAGTGACCGTGATCAGGTGTACATCACGTCCATCTGTCCACTTCACAATAGAATCATTCATCTGAAGCCAACTATTGAGATGCGGATTGTAATTCTCCCAGAAATAGGGCTCTCCCAAGGGTTTTTTTAATACTTCATGCAACTTACAATACGGACAGGGTCCCTCATAGAGAGATAATGCTTTCCAACATTTCATTCCTTCTACTTCGTACGGATATAGAGATTTTAAAGCCTTATTGGCAAATACGATTTCATAAGTATCCACATCGCAAACATACACCGACGCCGGCGTGTTGTCCAATACGATCTGAAGTGGATCATTTCTCAGGGTAGTTTCGTTATTCATTATCACAACATTTGAAGCTGCCCAAAATTAATTCATTCGTTTTAAATAAGGGTGGTTTTTCCCTTTATTTTATCAATAATTATCCGGCTAGGGAGGTATCACCGGTGTTTTTAAATAAAAAAAGCCAACAAATCATGAATTTGTTGGCTTTTTTATTCTGTCGGGGTACCAAGATTCGAACTTGGGACCCCCTGCTCCCAAAGCAGGTGCGCTAACCGGACTGCGCTACACCCCGTTACGGTTTTTGCCGTTTTGCGGTGCAAAGGTAGGATTTTATTTTAATCACCCAAGTTATTTTTCGATTTTTTGTTACTTATTTGAAGATATGGCCGGCAAAACCACCGCCAGGAGCCATTTTGATAGTCAATTTCCGGTTAGCAGGGACAGCTATTACCTCCTTTTTGTAATCGCGGCCGGCACGGTGGGCATTGATACCGTCTTTATACAGTTCGATGTTGTAGTTGCCTTCTCCCAGGAACGACAAGTCGAGTACCATTTCGCGGGCTGTCCAGTTAGTCAGGGCTCCCACATACCATTCGTCGCCCTGTCGGCGGGCGATGGCTACATATTCTGACACTTTACCGTCCAGTGCCACCGTTTCATCCCATATGGTAGGAATACCGGAGATAAAGCGGGTGCATTCTTCTTCCTGCATATAATTGGACGGACTGTCGCAAAGCATGTTCAGCGGTGATTCGAAGATCACATAGGTGGCCAACTGGCGGCAACGGGTACCCTGACTCATCGGCTCGGAATTGATCGGACGGTAATTGCCGCGGGCGGCATTACGCATCGCTCCCTGTGTGTAGTCCATAGGGCCGGCAACCATGCGGATAAAGGGGATGCTAACGTCGTAGGTCACCATATCGTAGGTTGTGGGCGACCATTTCAACTGTTCCAGACCGTTTACGCCTTCATAGTTGATCACATTCGGATAAGTACGCTGCAAGCCGGTCGGTTTATACACCCCGTGGAAGTCGACCAGCATTTTATAGCGGGCGCAGACTTCGGCGGCACGATTCACAAAGTCCACGATCTCCTGGTCGTCACGATCCATAAAGTCGACTTTAAAGCCCTTTACGCCCATATCGGCATAATGCTTTACTACGTTTTCCATATCCCGGCTGAATGCCCAGTAACCGGCCCAAAGGATAATGTCAACATTCTTTTGTTTTCCATAGGCCACCAGACCCGGAATGTCGATCTCAGGAATCACATTCAGCATATCGGCCTTACCGGTTACAGCCCAACCTTCGTCCAGGATCACATATTCAATATTATGCTTGGCCGCAAAATCGATATAATACTTATACGTCGCATTATTGATACCGGCTTCAAAGTCTACGCCATACAGGTTCCAGTCGTTCCACCAGTCCCACGCTACCTTACCGGGCTTAACCCAAGACACGTCTGTCAGGCGCGAGGGGGAAGCCAGACGATACACCATGTCACAATCGGCTAGTTCCTTGTCGTTTTGCGATACGATAAAGGTACGCCAGGGGAAGGAATGGACTCCCTTTGTCTTGGCGATATAATTTTCCCGTTCCTTCACCAACATCTGGAGGTTGTTGTGACCTCCCTGTACTTTTGTTTTCGGATAGGGAGCGAATACGGCTTTGAATGCTGGTTTATCGGCACTATTGTTCAGGAACATGCCGGGATACCCTTCGAGGTCTACTTCCGTGATGCAGAGTTTCTTTCCCTCAGGCAGTTCTACTAATAACGGCAGGATAAGCAAACGCTTGCTATTGAGTTCCGTGATCCGCTTGTGGTTATAGGGTTGTTCGAACGAATTGGTGAATTGTTCTTCAAATGTCGGTTTTTCGGTGTTCACATACGGAGAGAAGGTGGAGTAGTCTGCCGGGAATACATAAGATGCCTCTTCATTCACCACGACGATATCTCCCTTTTTATTTGTCACAAACCGGTAAGCCATCCCTTCGTCATACATACGGAATACCAGGCTGTAGTTACCTTGAAAGGTAACAGTAAGTTCGTTGTACGTATCCTTCACCACGCTTTTCTTATACAAGGGAGAAGGAATTTCCTTATCCGCCACCTTGCGGGTCACTTTCGATACTTTAGGTTTGGCACCGAGCACTTCACCCGATTGCAGTGTCATCGAAATAGCGGAAGGGCTCAGTATCTCGGTCGCATCATGCGTCAACGAGAAAGTGATTTGATCTGCTACCGAGATTTCCACTTTCATTTTTTTATCCGGCGATACCAGATCATACTTCTTTTGTCCCCAAGCAGGCAAGATAGCCAGCAGGATGAGGGCAAGTGATAAATGTGTTTTCATATTAGATATATTTAATGTATTTCAGGAATAGGATATTATAAATATAAGGCCACTTTTGCACGATCTGTCTCTACGGTTTCGAATTCGGAAGAAACGATATTGCTGCCCATCGGGACGTTTTCGTTGCGGTATCCCATCCGACTGTGTACGATACTACGTGCCGAGGTATGAAACTCAGTGGCGCTGGTAGCGGTTTCGATCTGTGCGATATTGTTCTCCCGCACACCGCATCCCGGCATGATGATGATCCTTCCGCCCGCCCGCTTCACCAGTTCAGCGATCATCGGAATCCCTGTGACGGCATCCGGCTGCTGGCCTGAAGTAAGGATACGGTCACATCCGACTTCGATAAGCTGTTCCAACGCTGTGAACGGATCACGGCAGACATCGAAAGCACGATGAAAAGTGACGGACAACGGACGAGCCGCCTCTACCAACCGGTTCAGTAGCGCCACGTCAATATCCCCTTCCGGCGTGAGGCATCCCACCACTACCCCATGTACCTTCAGGCTCTTGCAGAGTTCAATATCATGCAGCATCGACACCACTTCGGCCTCCGTATAGAGAAAATCGCCCCCACGGGGACGAATAATCACATTGATTGCTATCCGGCTGGTCAACGCCTGTGCCGTCCGTATTTCCCCATAACTAGGTGTTGTCCCACCTTCGGGAATACCGGCACATAGTTCCACACGCGTTGCTCCTCCGGCCTCCGCCTCCACACAACTCTGTGCCGAATTAGCACATATTTCGATTGTACGCTTCATTTTCGATCAATTATCTTGAAGAGCACAAACTTAACTAAAATCCGCAAACCTACCATCCGGTTTTAGAAATTTACTTCATTCACTTTTTCGGCATCAGGCCTGCGGTGCGTTGGGAAGAGCGATCTTCGTGGCAGTTGGTGCAGGTGATGTGGTGGATATTGTGGGGGCTTTTGAGGTCGGTGTAGGTGGTGTTCATGGTTTTTACGTCAATGCCACAGTTGGACATCGCCGGGTGGCAGTTGTCGCATGAAGCGGTGGCCAGGTTGCTGTGTGGCTGGTGGCAGGCGAGGCAACTGATGCCCTCGTGTACACCGGTCGGCGTACGGTCGTCTTCACTGCCGGCCTGATGCCAGGCGTTGGGTGAATGACACTGGAGGCAGAGCAACGCGTTCGGATCGTCAGAGGTAAGCACCGGGCGGCCATTATCCTGCATATCGACTTTCGTCAGGTAGTCGGTGCGCAGGTGCCTCTTTTCGGCACGTACATAGAGGGAGGTCTTCGGATGTTCGGGATAGCCTTTGTCCGTATGCATCTGGTGGCAGGCGAGGCAAGGTATGGCGGGGCGGTCGGTCTGCTTCGTGTCGATGATCCGGTAGGTATCGGGATCTCCTTCGAGATCTCCCATTAATTGTTCGAGATTGCCGTCGTAATACATGCCGTGGCAACGGAAACAGTCCGGATATGGCCGTTCCATCCGGTTATGGTCGCCATCTAGGAAGATGTCTTTGTAGGAGATTCCATGTCCTCCCGCCAGCCAACCGGCGTGTTCAGACTGGTGACAGGAGGTGCAACGTGCCGAGACGTCAATTACCTGTTCTTCCGACAGACGGATATCTTCATTCTGTTTATCGGATGTGAAATGCGCCAACACCATATTTGTTTTTTCTTTCAGGCTGTGCAGGCCACCGCTGACAGCTGTTCCATGACATTCGATGCAATGGATATCGGCATGCGCCGAGGCAAGCCAACTTTCGTGGTTGGCTTTGATCTCATGGCATCCGGCACAGGTATTGACCGGATCAAGCCGGTTCCATGTCGCATACGAAGCCACTACAACAACCATGCAGGCGGCTACCCCCAGCCAGAGTTCTTTCTTTCCCTTCTTCATAGTGCTTCGTTATTTGAATGATTTGACAATGTGTTCACCCACCCAGTAGCCCAGCGCCATAATAGTCAGTACCGGGTTGAAGCCGCCATTCGAGACAATCAGGCTGCCGTCAGCCACAAACAGGTTGTCGATCTCGTGCAACTGTCCGTATTTGTTAGTGACTGACGTTTGGCGGTCGTTTCCCATCCGGCAGGTGCCGGCCTGGTGCTGGCCGCCGCTCAGTCCGGGGCCTCCTCCGCCGTGTTGCCAGGTACGATAAGCGCCGGCCTCTTTCATAATGGCTTCGGCTTTTGATGCCAGGAACTTACAATGTGTTTCATCCAACGGATGGCGGCTACCCGACAAGGCGGCTACCGGGATGCCCCAGAAGTCCTTGACCGACGGATCCACCGTCACCCGTGCCTCGAAAGCGGGTACCTCCTGGATCGGACCAACCATACGCCCGAGACGACGATAGTTCTGCCGTTGATAGTCTTTGTGGCTGATGCCCCAGCGTGGTTCACCCCAGGGGCGGTTCTGCGAAAAAGCATACGGAAGTTGGTAGAACTCTGTTGCCAGGATACCGCCGCCGATGATTCCTTCGTTATGATGGCTGTAGTCGCTGATCGCCATACAAGCGCCTGGTCCGGCGAGGTCGAGCAGGTCGAAGTCGAACAACCCCGATGCACCCGTATAGGCATGCCCTTGCAGGTTACGTCCCACCCAGTCGTTATTGTTGCCTGCCCCGTTGGGGAAGAGTTTTGATTTGGAGTTGAGCAGCAGGCGAGCCGTTTCCGTGGCCGAGCCGCTGATGACTACGATCCGTGCTTCCTGGGTATGGCCTTTTCCCCGCTCGTCGAAATAACGTACACCGGTAGCCTTGCCGTGGTCGTCGACCAGCACTTCGGCCACCATACAATGGGTGCGCACTTCACAATGACCGGTCTGCATGGCTACGGGGATGACTGTATTCTGCGTCCCGTTCTTTGCATTCACCGGACAAGCATAGCCACAGCAGGTACGGTTACGGATACATGCCGGCCGGCCATTATACGCCACCGAATTACGCAGCATCGGTATTGGGAACGGATGTAATCCCATCCGGCGACATACATCGGAGAGGTAGTTGCCCTCCCGGTTGTACTTGAATGCCGGCATCGGATAGCCTTTCCGGCGGGGTGAGGCAAAGGGGTTCATCGTGTCGTGTCCGGAGACGCCTATCTCCCACTCCGCCTTTTCGTAATATGGTTCCAGGTCGTCGTACGTGATCGGCCAGTCTTCCATTGTTGAGCCCTCGACGGCGCCGTATACGGTTTTTAGTTTGAAGTCTTCTTCCATAAAACGCCAGCCCATGGCACCATAGCTCACGGTACCTGATCCGACACAGGCCGCCACGTGGTTATAAGCCCAGTTGCCGGCGTTGACCACCTGGCGGTCGCCGTTGGCCGTGACATTCACCCGGGGATGTTTTTCCCAATCCGGGCCAAAGGCCGAATCAAGTTCCTGTCCGCGTTGCGAAATCAATTCGTCGTTGATATGTTTGTCGTAATCCGGCCAACCTCCGCGTTCAAACAGCACGACGTTGAAGCCGTTCACGGCCAGTTCTTTGGCCACTACACCACCTCCGGCGCCAGCGCCTACCACGATGGCGTCTACTGTCCGATCTTTAGCCATTGGTATATCGATTTTGTCCCACTACGAGCGGGAAGTCCAACTTCATCATCCGGTAACTCACGTAATTACGGTTGCCTCCATGCCGGGGCGGACCATAAAAGCCCATCATTGTATGCCGCACTACCTGGCTGAAGAACGCCGAGGAGCGTACCTCCTGCCAATGTCCTTCGGGCAACTTGCCCGTTTCCATCGCCTGCATCACTTCGATCTGCCGGTCGGCCGTCAAACCGGCAAACGGCTGTCCGAACATCTCCCGGCACGACGCATCGAGGGCACGCACCCCCTGCTGATACGTGGCCAGCAAGTGTGGAAAACGTTCTGCCAGTAGTTTGTCGATGAAATGAATGACACCTGCATCCGTCGCTCCCGGATCGTAGTCGGCAGGGATCACCTGCTCACAGAGGGCAGTTAGGCAATCTCCTTCTTCAGAAGTAAATACCCGGTAGGGCGACAACGACCTGGGGCTACAGCCAGGCAGCAACAGGACACTGCCATACAGCGCCCCCAGTGTCTTCAGGAAAGTCCGTCTGTTCTGGATCATAACGAAAGTGGTTTTATCACGGATACAAAGCTAACAATAATTTGAAACGAAACTTGTCAAATCGACAAATCGCCGCAAAAAAGATAATGATGATCCAAAACGAACGTCATCGTGTTTGTTTCGGAACATCATCACGATCGTTTTGGAACATAATGATGATTTGGGGGCAGATTGCGGTGAAGAAAAACGCCCCTTCCACCGTACAAATCAGATAAAGAACAGCGAAACGCCAATTACACTGATCATCGCTCCAATGACTTCAAGCGTAGTGATACGTTGACGGAAGATCAGGCGCGAGGGTAACAGGATCAGGATGGGTGTGAGCGCCATAATGGTGGAGGCAATGCCAGCTTCGGTATATTGCACTGCCATGAGCGAAAAGGAGACGCCGACAAATGGGCCAAAGAAGGTGCCGAACGTAGCGCCGGTCATCGCTTTCCGATTCGTAACGGCTTTCTTGAGTAATCGCCATTGGCGGGTATACGCCATCATGGCGAGGAAGCCGGCCAGCCCGACGAAGGCACGTATCTGTGTGGAGGCAAAAGGAATGAGTGCTACGGCCAGGGTATCCTGTGTATCTACATTCTCCATAAAGTAACCCATACCAAGCTTACTGAACACGAGTCCCACGCCCTGCCCTACACCGGCTCCGATACCGAGCAAAACGCCCCGGATCGGCAGCTTGAGGCTTATCTTGTGCGACGAATTTTCGCCCGTACCCTTACTGAAGATCGAAAGGCCTATCCCAAACATTGTCACCAACATACCTGCCCACGCATTGACTGGAAGTTTTTCTCCCAGGACGAAGAATCCGGCAATAGCTGCTGAGGGGGGCGCGAGTGTCATAAACAATTGTCCGAAGCGCGAACCAATGATCATGTAGGAATTAAACAGGCAATAATCGCCCAGCACATATCCGATGAAACCGGATATCGCCAGCCAAAACCAAGCCTGTGCATTGGCATGCATCGGTACCGGATAGCCCGTAAAGCAATACAACGTCAGGCTCAGCATGATGATTGCCATACCCAGGCGGATAATATTGAGCGACAAGGCGCCCATCCGTTTGCCGGCATATTCAAAACAGACGGCCGTGATGGTCCAGGATACGGCGACCCCAAGGGATATCAATTCACCTGTGAACATAGGAATGTGTGTGGTATGTATGGTAAAGAATCGTTAGAACGGCACTTCGTTATCGGTTCCCTTTGTCAGGAAATCACTATCTGACGGAGAGATGGGAGGCAGTGCATTGAATCCTCCCCCGTGGTTGATGCTGGATGGAAATTCGCGGATGAGTTGGTCTTCGTCAATGTTCATAAACTTAGCGAACTCATTCTTGAAGCGCAGACGTACGTCGCCCGTGGCACCGTTACGATGTTTGGCGATAATGATCTCGGCAAGTCCTGCAAGCGACTGGCCTTTTTCGTCTTCCATAATTTTGTAGTATTCGGGACGGTGGATAAAGCATACCATATCCGCATCCTGCTCGATGGCGCCCGACTCACGTAAGTCGGCCAACTGCGGACGTTTCCCTTCGTTCCCCTGGCGGTTTTCCACCCCACGGTTCAACTGCGACAAGGCGATGATAGGGATATTCAATTCCTTTGCCAACCCTTTGAGCGAACGGGAGATGGTACTTACTTCCTGCTCGCGGCTACCGAACGACATCCCGCTGGCATTCATCAACTGAAGGTAGTCGATGATGATACACCGGACACCATGCTCGCGCACCAGGCGGCGGGCTTTCGTTCGAAGTTCGAACACCGACAAGCTGGGCGTATCGTCCACAAAGATGGGAGCCCCGTAGAGGTTCTTCAGCTTGAAGTCCAACTGCTCCCATTGGGCATCGCTCAACTGGCCGCTCTTAATGGTTTCGCCGTTGATCTCACTCACGTTCACAATCAGGCGGTTCACCAACTGCACATTACTCATTTCCAACGAGAAGAGGGCGACGGGCGTGTTGAAGTTGACCGCCATATTCTTTGCCATCGAAAGCACAAAGGCTGTCTTACCCATGGCGGGACGGGCAGCGATGATGATAAGGTCGGAGTTCTGCCAACCGAACGTCATCTTGTCGAGGTCGTCGAAACCGGTACGCACACCGGAGAGGCCTCCTTTCTGGTTGTAGGCCTTCTCAAGCAGGGTGACGGCTTCTTTGATCACGGGGTCGATCTGTGTGGCGTCTTTCTTTACGTTGCGTTGGGATATCTCAAACAGTTTACCTTCGGCTTCCTGCATAAGGTCGTCTACGTCTACGGTATCATCAAACGCTTCGCGCTGGATGAGTGAGGTAAAGGAGATTAGTTCGCGCGCCAGGTATTTCTGTGCGATGATACGCGCATGGTATTCGATATGCGCGCTACTGGCCACCTTACTGGTGAGTTGGGTAATATAGAAAGGTCCACCTACCTGCTCGAGGTCGCCGCGTTTCTTCAACTGGTCGGTGACCGTCAGCATGTCGATCGGACGCTGACTGAGCGCCAGATCGACAATGGAAGCGTAGATCAGTTCATGGGCTTTCTCATAGAAACACTCGGGCTTCAGGATCTCGCTAATTACCGAATACGCGTCTTTTTCGAGCATCAGTGCGCCCAGTACCGCTTCTTCGAGTTCACGTGCCTGGGGTTGCAGGCGTCCTCCTTCAGGTACTATCGTTTCCCTTTGTTTGCTTCGTCCGGTTTTTCTATTTTTCTCTGCCATTATAGTTGTATTTGTGGGACGTCAAAAGTACAACTATTATTCGGTTAATGCTTCTGCTACGGACTACTTTCTATTCACAAGTTATTCACCGTCTTATGATTTCAATCACACAGCTGCGGGTCTGTTGGCTGGAGAACAGTGATACGCCTACCTTCATCAGGTAATCACCCGAATAGATACGGTTTTCAGGTTCACGGCCCGGACGTGTATCGGGCGCCTTGTTGATCTCCTTTACTTCGTAGCGGGCATTAGGATCCAGTCCCTGCAAACGTACGGGTTGCATTAGTTCGGAATAACGCGGATGGATATCGAAGGCAAAGAGCACAGACCGCGTTTTTGCTTCGTCTACATACATCACGGCGGCATGGTTGGTTTCGTAGGGCGACACCAGGCGATAGAGGTCGCCGTCCTGGATCACCTTCTCCAGCCGTTTGTAGTTTTGCACCGCCAGCTGGCAGAGGGCTTGGTCGGCCTCGTTCATCTCATGGATACGGATATCGAAGCCCATCTTGCACATCATCGCCACGTCGAGGCGGAACTTGAGCGGTTGCTTGCCCCAGGTGGTGACATGTGCCGCCATGGTCTTTGCCGGAAAGAAATGCGAAAATCCCCATTGGATATAGATGCGTTCTACCCCGTCGGTATTATCGCTCGGCCAGAATTCGGTGAAGTATTTCAGCGCTTCATAGTCCGAACGTCCACCGCCACCCGAGCAAAGCATCATGGGCAGGTTGGGATATTTTTGCTTGATGCGTTCGAGTACGTTGTACAGTCCGCGTACATGGGCGATATACAGGTGCGACTGCTTGTCTTTCAGATACGGCGAATAGATATTGGTGATGGGGCTGTTGCAGTCCCATTTGAAATAAGCGATACCGGGGTATTTCGTCATCAGGTTGTCTACTACGCCGAACACATAATCCTGTAC
The DNA here is from genome assembly GCA_031555145.1 of Tannerellaceae bacterium. Taxonomy (GTDB): domain Bacteria; phylum Bacteroidota; class Bacteroidia; order Bacteroidales; family Tannerellaceae; genus JAJDIA01. The sequence goes on from JAVBUR010000067.1 coordinate 41,922, forward strand.
CTTTGGATTACTCAGGTCGAGTACCATCTGGTTACGGAAATAATATTCATCGCGGTTGGGCAGATGGATTACCCAGTCTTTATGCTTTTCATACAGTTCGCTCTTCGGGTTGACCATTTCGGGTTCGATCCAGAGGCCAAACTTGATACCCTTAGCTGTCGCTTCTTTCACGAGGTAACCGATACCGTTGGGCAGCTTCTCGGCTGTCTCAGTCCAGTCACCTAATCCCTGGCGGTCACTGCTACGGGGATACTTATTCGCAAACCAGCCGTCGTCGAGCAGGAACATATCCACACCCAGTTTGGCAGCTTCATCCATGATGTCGGTCAGTTTCTTTTCGTCGAAGCCGAAATAGGTGGCTTCCCAGTTGTTTAGTAGTGTAAGGCGCGACTTGTCGCCGTCTTTCACCTGATGCTTCAACGCCCAACGATGGAGGTCGCGGCTGGCTTTTCCTTTTCCTTCGGTGCTGTAGGTAAAGATAAACTCAGGCGTACGGAAGATCTCGTTCGGTTGCAGGGCATATTCAGATGCGTAAGGGTTGATGCCTGACAGGATACGCAGGTCGTTTTCCTGGTCTACTTCGAAGGTGAAGCGGTAGTTGCCTGTCCAGCCGATGGTGCCGAACAAAACCTCTCCCCTGTCCTCTTCCGCCTCTTTATCCAGCGAAACGATGAACATGGGCGAAACAAACATATTGGAACGGCTTCCCAACTTAGTGTCCAGCATTTTTTTGCCGAAGTCGAGCTGGCGTTCGGTCATATTGACTTCGTGCGCCCAGTCGCCGGCAAACTCGGTAAGGAAGTATTTATCACTGTTCAGGTGCAACAGGGAAGAGGCGTAGTTGTACAGTGTGACCGGTTTCTTCTCCTGATGGCTGATTGTCGTCCATGTTTTGATGACATTCTCTTTGGCAAAGGCCTGGTAGAAAAGTTTTACCTCGACCGGATATTTGTCGTCGCGCAGGGTAATGATCGTTTCCGTCACATCAGGCTGTACGGACTGCTGCGTATGGGAAACATATTTCAGCAAAAGCGACGGATTGCCATCATTGTGCAACACACGGATGGCAGGTTCGAAATAATCCTCCATGCCATGTGTCAAATAGGCTTCTTTACCCAAAGGCAGGTATGTAATATCGGAATCAAACAGTAGCTTGGCCCCCAGGTAGGATTGATACAGACGGCCATTCTTCCCGGTACGGTAGATCAGGTCGGTTTGATCGGTGCTGATTTTTACAATTACATTATCGGCTGCATGCAGCGACACTGCCAGGCTAACCAGGAAGGTTAACAAACATAGTTTTGATTTCATGATAGTGTTTTTTGTGTATGAGATAGTTTAGAATTTCAATATAGCTTAGAATTTCTGGAATTTGTATCGTTTCCCCTCGCTACTAAGGATCAATTGAGACCCGGTTACCTTTTCGATCGTAAATGTGCGGCTCTGTCCGCTCCAGTCGGTGAAAGGCAGGAAACCGTCAATGGGTCCCGGCATATTGTCGGTCAACTCGAATATGACCGTTTGGTTGTCAGGCCGTTCCTTGAATCCGAATTGATGCAGGTATTCGCCTTGGGTATAAAGCTGGTACATAAACAGCGTATTCTGCACGTTATACCAGACAGTATCCACCTGATGAGTGATGTTCGAAGCGTCCACCACCTCTTTCAGTTGCCATTTTCCTTCCAGTTCATCCTTCCGGTCTTTCTCACAGGAAAGGAAAAGCAACAGACAGGTAACCAAAGCCATCATTCCGTATTTCATAACGTTCCTTTTGTGCTTGGCAGGTTGTATTTGTAAATATCCCGACGGATGGCCATCTTAATGGCGCGTGCCAGGGCTTTGAATATGCTTTCGATCTTATGATGTTCATTCGATCCTTCCGCTTTGACATAAAGGTTCATCCGGGCAGCGTCGCTCAGGCTCTTGAAGAAATGCATAAACATTTCGGTGGGCATATTACCAATGCGTTCGCGCTGGAACTCGGCTTCCCATACCAACCAGGGACGGCCACCGAAATCGAGAGCCAGGGTACAAACGCAGTCATCCATCGGTAGCGTATAGCCATAGCGTTCCGTTCCGCGTTTATCACCCAAGGCCTTGTACAGGGCTTCACCCAAGGCGATAGCAGTATCTTCGATTGTGTGGTGTTCATCTACCCTTAGGTCGCCCACGGTGTGGATGGTAAGATCCATACCGGAGTGTTTGCCGATCTGTTCGAGCATATGGTCGAAGAAAGCGATGCCGGTGGATATATCGGTCTGTCCCGTTCCGTCGATGGCGAGTTCAATATGAATGTCGGTCTCTTTGGTCTTGCGGTCGATGGTGGCAGTACGCTCGCCGGCAAAGATGAACTCCGTGATCTTGTCCCAGTTGTCTGTCGTCAGTACCGGCCACAGGTTACAGGGGTATTTCAGAAGTTCGGCTTCTGCGCCTTCCTTGGTGTGCAACCAGATGCCTTTCGCTTCGAGGTTCTTGGCGAGTTCGATATCGGTCAGGCGGTCACCTATCACATAGCTGTTTTCGAGGTCGTATTCATCGGACATGTATTTCTTCAGCATCCCGGTACGCGGTTTGCGGTTAGGCGAGTTCTCTTCGGGCATGGATGGGTCGATCAGAATATCGTTGAAGACGATGCCTTCACCAGCCAGCGTCTTCAGGATCATTTCCTGCGCCGGCCAGAAAGTCTCTTCCGGAAATGAGGCTGTTCCCAGCCCATCCTGATTGGTGACCATCACAAACTCAAAGTCCATGTGTTTGCGGATAAAAGCCAGGTTACGCATCACCTTGGGATAAAACTCAAGCTTCTCCAAACTGTCCAACTGATAATCTACTGGCGGCTCTTTTACCAGAGTACCATCGCGATCAATAAATAAAACCCTCTTTTTCATAACTATATTCACTATGCGTTTTGTGTATACTATGTGTCTCTGTTGCTACTCATGCGTCACCACATATGCCCGAAGTGCGTACAGCATCTTATCGTTTTCTTCCGGCGTACCAATGGTGATGCGCAGGCATCCTTCGCACAAGGCGATGCTGGTACGGTTGCGCACCACCACTCCCTGCTCCGTCAGGTATCGGTACATCGCACTGGCCTTTCCCACTTCGACAAGCAGAAAATTGGCATCCGAGGGATATACCTTGAAATAGAACGGCTGTCCACGCAGAATTGTTTCAAGGCGGTCGCGTTCTGTTAGTATTTGTTGGAGTTGCTGCTGCATAGCAGTAGTGTTGCTGAGTATGTGAAGGGCCTGCTCCTGTGTGAGTTGGTTCACGTTATAGGGATACTTCACCTTGTTCAGGATCGTAATAATCTCCGGTGAGGCAAAGGCCATTCCCAGACGGATACCAGCAGCCCCCCAGGCTTTCGACAAGGTTTGCAACACAATGAGGTTCGGGAAGCTAACCAACTGGCGAAGGAATGAGTCGCTATCGGCAAAATCAATATACGCTTCGTCGATCACCACGATACCGGGGAAGTATTTCAATACACGGTAGAGGTCTTCCTTCTTCAACAGATTGCCTGACGGGTTGTTGGGGGAACAGAGGAATATGACTTTGGTGTGTGCATCGACAGCATTAAGCAGAACTTCCGCATCCAATTGAAAGTCTTTATTCAACAATACTTTAACACAGGTCACATTGTTGGTGTTTGCGGCTACCTCATACATACCATACGAGGGAGAGATCGTCACCATATTATCTATGCCCGGTTCGCAGAAGATACGCAGGATCAGATCGATCGGTTCGTCGCTGCCATTTCCTACGAATATATGTTCGGGGGCAATGTCTTTGAGCACAGAGATCCGATCCTTCAACGCACGCTGCATCGGGTCGGGATAGCGGTTGTAGGGTGTATTCCACGGATTTTCATTGGCATCGAGGAATACGGAGGCGTCACCGTGGAATTCGTCACGGGCGGAGGAATAGGGTTGCAGTTCCCATATATTCTTGCGAACAAGTTCTTTTAATGGTTTCATTTGTCTTTTAATCTGATGGTTACAGCATTCTTGTGGGCGTCCAGTTGTTCGTTGGCAGCCATCACTTCAATGGTTTGTTGGAGGCCTTGTATGCCTTCGCGGGTGATCTCCTGGAAGGTGATCTTCTTGGTGAAACTATCGAGGTTCACACCGCTATAGGCCCGGGCATAGCCGTTGGTGGGCAGGGTGTGGTTGGTACCGGAAGCATAATCGCCCGCACTTTCGGGCGTATATGGTCCCAGGAAGACACTGCCGGCGTTTTCTACCTGGGTGGCAAGGGCAGCATAATCATCCGTTTGGATGATCAGGTGTTCGGGGGCATACAAGTTGGTAAATGCCATTACTTCTTTTTTATCTTTTAGCAAGATAATCAAGCTGTTATTGAGTGACTTTTGAACTAATTCTTTGCGGGGAAGTTGTTCCTGTTGGTCATTGATGGCAGCCATGACGGGCTCGATCAATGCTTCCGAATCCGTGATTAATACCGATTGGCTATCTGCGCCATGCTCTGCCTGCGATAGAAAATCAGCAGCAATAAATGCAGGGTCGGCATTCGCATCGGCTATAATCGCTACTTCGGAGGGACCGGCAGGCATATCAATGGCCACATCCTTGAGCGAGACCAATTGCTTGGCAGCGGTCACATATTGGTTACCCGGGCCAAATATTTTATATACCTTAGGTACGGATTCAGTGCCATAAGTCATTGAAGCAATGGCCTGTATCCCACCTATCTTGCAGATTTTATCCACGCCGGAGACGGATGCAGCGAACAGAATAGCGGGATGGATCTTCCCTTCCTTATCCGGCGGCGTACAGAGGACTATCTCCTTGCATCCGGCAATACGCGCCGGTACGGCCAACATCAATACGGTAGAGAACAGCGGCGCCGTGCCTCCGGGAATATACAACCCGACCTTGTCGATGGCTACTGCTTTCTGCCAGCAGGATACGCCGGGCATCGTCTTCACATGGATACCGTGAAACTGTTGCGCCGTATGAAATGCCTCAATATTGGCTTTCGCCGTACGGATGGCTTGCTTTAAGTCGTCGGATATAAGAGACGCTGCATCAGCTATTTCGGCCTTAGACACTGTGAGGGAAGAGAGGGTTACTTTATCGAACTTCTCTTCATAACGCTTGACGGCGGCATCACCGTTTATGCGCACATCTTCCAGCACCTCACGTACAGTGTCGAACAGCGCCGTGACGTCCAGCGCAGGCCGCTTGATCAATTCGCTCCACTCGCTGCGGGCGGGATATTTATATACTTTCATCATATGCTGATTTTAACAGGCTGTATCTGACAAGGTCTGTATAGGCACCTGAAACCAACAGTTCCCCTTCCCGCTCAATACCTTCTTCAAAGAACCCTAGGCGAGCAGGCACCATCCGGCTTTTCCGGTTATCGACTGCCACACAGATCAGGAGGCGATTCAGACCAAGTTCCTCAAAGCCATACTCAATCAGGCGCTGGCAACAACGTGTGACCAAGCCTTTTCCTTCGTTGGTTGGGATGAGCCAATAACCGATTTCGGCTTTATGGTTGGCCTGATCAATAGCTTTTAGTCCGATCAATCCGGCAAACGTTCCATTGTAACGTATCACAAAAACCTGATCCTGTGACTGTTCAGTGCCTTGAACAAAAGCAACACTATCGTCTACTGATGCAGTGAAATCCACGAAAGGAAGCCACGTACGCAACGATTCACGGTTCTCATCAATGGCCCGGAATATATCCGGAGCATCGGAAAGCGTAATACGCGTCAGTTGAATTTCGTCAGATACATACATAACTACTATACGATTACTATACGATCATCTTTTCTATCGGAATAACCAGTATTCCCTCCGCTCCCAACGATTTCAGCTTGCCGATGATCTCCCAGAAATGACTTTCTGCGATCACCGATTGCACCGAAACCCATTTGTCGTCGGCCAGTGGCGTTACCGTCGGGCTCTTCATCCCCGGCAGAATCTCAATGATTTCCGCCAGTTTTTCCTTGGGAGCATTCAAAAGTACATATTTTTTCCCTTCCGCCGCCTGAATAGCGTCAAAACGGAAGAGTAATTCGTCTAATATGGCTTGTTTTTCTTCCGTCAGCTTGTGGTTGGCGATCAACAGGGCCTCACAGGGAAGCACCAACTCTACTTCTTTCAGTTGATTGCTGACCAGCGTACTGCCTGAACTGACGATATCGAAGATGGCATCGGCCAGTCCGATAGTCGGTGCAATCTCTACCGATCCGGTGATCACGTGCATATCGGCTTTCACACCGTTGCGCGCCAGGTAATCCGACAGGATGCCGGGATAGGATGTGGCAATCGTTTTTCCTTCAAACCATTCCACACCGTTATACTCGGCCGCTTTAGGAATCGCCAGCGAAAGGCGGCATTTGCTAAAGCCCAGCCGTTTGATCAGACGGGCTTTCTGTCCTTTCTCCACATACTCGTTCTCCCCCACTATACCGACATCGGCCACACCGTTGGACACCGATTCGGGTATATCATCATCGCGCAGAAACAGGAGTTCCACCGGAAACCCTTTGGCGGAGAGCAACAGGATGCGCTTTCCCCGGTTTAGTTTGATTCCTGCTTCTTCGAGCAACAGCATGGTTTCGTCGTATAAACGACCTTTCGATTGTACCGCGATTCGTAACATAACTATTCTTCTTTTTAAGTTTAATTTCTGTTCTGTTTGTAAGCCTGAGGCTTTTTCGTCTCAAGCCTGACTCTTATCCCATCAAAGTAGAAAAACAAAAGGCTTACCGTACAACGGCAAGCCTCTCTTATCTTATGCATATATCCACATATCCCCAGCCCACCGAACTACTGCCCGTTGTTATGATGGTGATGATGTGAAGCGCTCATTGACATGTTTTCTCTATTTTGATGCTGCAAAGTTACACTTTTTATTTAAAACACAAGTTTTCCTGACATATTTTTATTGTTCATTCTATGTCGACCGGAGTATTGCCGCGTGGATAGTAATTTTATTTCTCGTACCTTGTTTATCCTTACTCAAAATGCCAGAATACCACGACAAGGATAATATTTTATTTTATAGTGACTACTGAAATATGGATCATCCCCAAATGTTGTAGACACGGCAACTTCTCCGTTGAAGGAAGTTCCCTCTGTTGAAGTCCATAAAACAATATTAAACGTAGCTTTCCCACCGGCCGCGCTGATTTTTGACTCAAATGCCGCCCGGCTTCGAGTGCCCATTTCCTGTTCCCAGTCAGTTGGGCCGCCTCACGCATTTGGGTGGCTATGCAGGCAGCCTCTTCGAACGACGTTTTGTCGATGTCCCAGTAGAACCTGTCTCTCAGTTCGATACAGTATTCGCGGTAAGGCCTGGTGCCCATAGTGACGAATGGATTTTCGTTTGCAGCCAGGAGAGAGCAGAAGTGCAGGAGAATAAAGGTTCGGTACAGGTATGTATTAGTGACAATATATATACTTGTTGAGTAGTAAGATATTCTTTGTATTCTCCTTTGTGAGCAGTTTATTATCCTATGTAAAACAGGTGTTTTTTATATCTTAATAAAGGAGATTAAAAGTAGGATATAAGTAGGATATAAGTAGGATCTATGAAAATAACACATGGTGTTCTACCATTATCCCTGTATTCATACCTTATCCATTGCATAAGCAACCCGTATGTATTCAAAGGGATGAAATTGTTCCTCTCTTCACTCCGGCGGGTAGAGACCTGCCACTATTGTGTAATTTTCCCCCGAAAACCGTCTGAAATCAGATTAATCCTTAACTTTGGCCGCTGTAAACATTAACAAATAGTGTATGTCAGTTGCAAAAAGGGATTTAGAAAACAGAAAGGTGACTACGCATCGCCTGATGGAGATGAAACAACGTGGTGAAAAGATTTCCATGCTTACGGCTTATGATTATTCGATGGCTAAACTGATCGACGAGGCCGGTATGGACGTGATTCTGGTAGGCGATTCGGCCTCCAATGTCATGGCTGGGAACGTTACGACACTTCCTATTACCCTCGACCAGATGATCTATCACGGCAAGTCTGTGATGAAGGCCGTACAAAGGGCGTTAGTGGTTGTTGATCTGCCGTTTGGTACCTATCAGGGAGACTCCAAAGAGGCGCTGAAATCAGCCATCCGTGTGATGAAGGAAACACATGCCGACTGTATCAAGTTGGAAGGTGGTGTGGAAATTAAAGAATCAATCGAACGTATCCTGACTGCCGGCATTCCCATTATGGGGCATCTCGGGTTGACACCTCAGTCGATCAATAAGTTCGGCACATATACTGTACGCGCCAAGGAAGAAGCTGAAGCTGCCAAGCTGCTGTCGGATGCCCATATGCTGGAAGAAGTAGGCTGTTTCGGTGTGGTACTGGAAAAGATACCTGCAGCATTGGCCGAACAGGTAGCCAAGGAAATCTCGATTCCCGTGATCGGTATCGGCGCCGGTGGCGGTGTTGATGGACAGGTACTGGTCATGCACGATATGCTGGGGTTGACGCAAGGTTTCTCTCCCCGCTTCCTCCGCCGTTATGCCAACCTGGAAGAGGTGATCATGCACGCTGTACAGGCTTATATCGAAGATGTAAAGACACAAGACTTCCCGAACGAAAAGGAGCAGTATTAAGCAAACTTACACAGAGAATTACATAGTGAATGCCAAGTATGTGAAACAAATAACAGGCTTGGCATTCATTTGAATTCATCCACTCCTGATCCTACTTCAACCATTTCCCCATCACCGCTTCAAACGCGTTCAGTTTGTCTTTTTCACCGGCTAATAATAATACATCGCCTTCCTGCAGGGTGAGCGACGAAGAGATACGGCTTAGTGTCTCTTCGTTTCGTTCGATGGAGATGATCATACACTCGGTGCGGCGCTGGAGATCGAGTTCGCGGAGACTCAGGCCGGCCATCGGACAGCCGGCTTCGAGTATGAATTGGGCCAGTTCGATATGGTGCTGCGGTTGTTCTGCGGTTTCGAGGGTTTGGCGGTCGTCTTCGATCATACGCGTCATGCATTCGATATTACCGTCGGCTCCGGCCACGACCAGCTTGTCGTAGGGGAAGATACGCTCGTTGGCATCCGGGATATTGATCTTTCGGTTGCCACGGAGGATGGTGACGACATGCAGGCCCATTTGTTCGCGTAGCTTCAGTTCGCTGATGGTCTTGCCGGCACTTGGCGACAAGGGAGACACTTCGATTTCTTCGAGGTGGATATCTTTACTCAACAGCGTGTGGGCTACGGCCGGATGGATGGCGGCACGATGCTCGTCGGTGCGTTGGCGGTCGTGCAGGTTTTCGAAAAACTGGGCTTCCATGCGCTTCGATTGTTGCTTGAATGCGCGTAGAAAGATGACGACAGTGATAAAGGCGATCGATATCAGGATCATCAACAAGGTTGCCCGCGGGAAGAGCGGCACCAGTACCATCATGACCAACACAACGCAGACGATGATACGCAGCACGATCAACGAGATCAGCATGCCCCGGTTGAAATGACTGTCGTCCCACAGATTACGGAAGGCCGTCGAGCGGTTCTTTTTCATCATAATCGCCCGCAGGAAAGGTGCCATCAGCAGCAGGGCTACTGTAGCAGCAAGGATCTTGCCCCAAATACCTGGTATATAGCCGATGATGAACGGGGTGACAAATTGTTCGCACAGGAAGACTATCGCCAGGGTGATTGTGGCATAGATAGCGACCAGTTGGAGGATGCTTTTCAACAACTGGTTCCAGTCGTTTTGCCGGTTGACGACCTTGAGATTGGACGAGGCATAGCCGTCGATCAGGATGCTCCATCGGGCCGGTAGCCGCTTCTCAATATAGTCGTTGACCGGAACGGACAGGCGGATATAATACGGTGTAATAAATGTCGTAATAATAGAAACGGCCACAATAATCGGATACAGATTGGGACTAATCACACCCAGGCTGGTTCCCAATGTAGCGATAATAAAGGAAAACTCCCCGATCTGCGCCAGGCTGAAGCCCGATTGCAAGGCCACTTTCAGTCCTTCGCCCGACGCCAATACGCCAATCGTGGCAAAGATCACCCGTCCAATCAGTACAGTCAGTGTAAAGCCTATAATCAGCCCATACTTATCGGCAATAATCTGGGGATCTAACATCATCCCAACCGATACGAAGAAGATCGCGCCGAAGAGATTTTTTATCGGTTCAATCAGATGCTCTATTTGCTTCACACGTACCGTTTCCGCCAGGATGGAACCCATAATAAAAGCACCCAACGCAGCCGAAAAACCTACCTTATAGGCAAACATCACCATTCCTAGACAAAGCCCGACGGCTATGATGACAAGCGTCTCGTCGTTCAGGAACCGTTTCAGTTTCTTCAACAGCGTTGGTACCAGGTAGATACCGACAATAAACCATACCAGCACAAAGAATACCAGGCGGAACATACTGCTTAATAACTCCATTCCTTCAATCGTTTTGCTGACGGCTACGGTCGAGAGGAGTACCATCATCAGGATCGCCGCCAGGTCTTCCACGATCAACATTCCAAAGACAATATTGGCAAATCGCTGCTTTTGCAACCCCATATCATTGAAAGCCTTGATAATAATCGTGGTAGACGACATCGACAACATACCACCAAGGAAGATACTGTCCATATGCGACCAGTGGAGCAGTAGTCCGATCACGTATCCAATCAGGATCATCGACACCATATTGATCAGTGTCGCCAGCGAAGCGGTGCCTCCGACCTCCATCAACTTCTTAAAGCTGAACTCCAATCCCAAGGCGAACAGCAGGAAGATGACTCCAATCTCCGCCCATATCTCGACGTTCCCCATATCGGTCACCGTCGGTATCCAGGGCACAAAGGGGCCGGCAATAAATCCAGCCACGATATATCCCAACACAACTGGCTGTTTCAGCCATTTAAAGAGAATAGTAGCGATACCGGCCGTGATCAGGATCAGTGCCAGGTCAAGTATGAATGGGTGTAAATGCGCCATCTTTAGTAGTTGTTTTCGAGTATAAAATTAGAAAAAATGTTTTTTGTGCCTGCAATGGGTGACAATTAGAACTGATTTATCTGCAAAATTGTCATATTATCTTCTTTTTCCCTTCACACATTCCCTTTGGCACTTGTTTTGATAATTGATTAACGCAAGCGAGAATCAAACACAGTATACTATATAAACAACATAAAACAACATTTGGATTATGAGCAAACAAGGAAACATTGGGGTAACGAGTGAAAACATCTTCCCGATCATCAAGAAATTCTTGTACAGTGACCATGAGATCTTCCTGCGCGAACTGGTCTCGAATGCCGTGGATGCCACGCAAAAGTTGAAAACACTTTCTTCCGTAGGCGAATTTAAAGGGGAAATGGGCGACCTGACTATTCAGGTATCGTTCGACGACAAAAAGATTACTATCAGCGACCGTGGTATTGGTATGACGGCCGAAGAAATTGACAAATACATCAACCAGATCGCGTTCTCGGGTGCTGAAGAGTTTGTAGAGATGTATAAGAATGATGCGGCTTCGATTATCGGGCACTTCGGTCTTGGTTTCTATTCATCTTTTATGGTATCCAAACGGGTGGAGATCGTGACCCGCTCATATAAAGAAGGTGCCGTGCCTATGAAGTGGAGCTGCGAAGGCAACCCTGAATATACACTGGAAGAAACGGAAAAAGCAGACCGCGGTACCGATATCATCCTCTATATCGACGATGACAACAAAGACTTTCTGAACAAGGAAAAGATCAATGGCCTGCTGACCAAATACTGCCGCTTCCTCCCCATCCCCATCGCTTTCGGCAAGAAACAGGAATGGAAAGACGGTAAATATGTGGATACGGCTGAAGATAATATCGTCAACGACTCTACTCCCGCCTGGGTACGCAAGCCGTCGGATATGACCGACGAAGACTACAAAAAGTTCTATCGCGACCTCTATCCCATGGCAGAAGAACCATTGTTCTGGATCCACCTGAACGTGGACTATCCGTTCAACCTGACCGGTATCCTGTACTTCCCGCGTATCAAGAGCAATATTGACATGAACCGCAACAAGATTCAGTTGTATTGCAACCAGGTATTTGTGACCGACTCCGTAGAAGGTATCGTACCCGAGTTCCTGACATTGCTGCATGGTGTACTGGATTCGCCGGATATTCCGCTGAACGTATCCCGCTCCTACCTGCAGAGTGACCAGAATGTAAAGAAGATCTCCAACCATATTACGAAGAAGGTGGCTGATCGCTTGGAAGATATCTTCAAAAACGATCGTGCACAGTTCGAAGAAAAATGGGACAGCCTCAAGTTGTTTATCGAATATGGTATGCTGACAGATGAGAAGTTCTACGACCGTGCCACCAAGTTCGCCCTGTTGAAAGATGTCGATGGCAAATACTTCACCCTCGAAGAATACAAGACACTGGTGAAAGATAGCCAGACCGACAAGGAAGGCAACCTGATTTATCTCTACACCAACAGCAAGGAAGACCAGTATAGCTATATCCAGGCTGCCAAAGACAAAGGCTACAGTGTGCTGATGATGGACGGACAGTTGGATGTCCATATCGTAGGCCAACTGGAACAAAAGCTCGAAAAGACACGTTTCGTCCGTATCGACAGCGATACGACCGACAACCTGATCCCGAAAGACAAGGTCAATCTCGTAACGCTTAGCGATAACCAGCAGAACGCTCTCCGTGAAGTATTCAAGAGCCGCATGCCGAAGATCGAAAAAGCTGAGTTCTATGTCACCTTCGAAGCCCTGGGCGAGCAGTCAAACCCTGTCATGCTGACACAGGGCGAATATATGCGCCGTATGCGTGAAATGTCGGCGATGCAGGGCGGTATGGCCTCGTTCTACGGTGAATTACCCGACAGCTACAATCTCGTCCTGAACACCGACCATGCATTGGTTAAGAAAGTTCTATCCGACGAAGAAGCCCAGTGCGCCGACAAACTCCAACCGATCCTTGCCGATATCAAAGGCTGGGAAGCCCGCCAGTCTGACCTGCGCGACGCCCAGAACAAGAAGAAGGAAGAAGAGATCAGCGCTACCGAGAAAGCTGATTTGGAAAACACCGACAAGAAAATTGAAGAGTTGCGTGAACAAAGCAATGCAATCCTGTCCGAATATGCCGCCGGCAACAGCATGATCAGCCAACTGATCGACCTCGCCCTCCTGGGCAACGGTATGCTGAAAGGCGAAGCCCTGAGCCAATTTATCAAGCGAAGCGTGCAGTTGATTGGGTAATTAATCCGACTCTATAAAAAGAAGAAGGTCCCTCATTCGGGGACCTTCTTCTTTTTATATCAGACTGATCGCGTAAATGCGAAAAGCTTACTGCATCTGTTGTGCCCTGTCGTACCCGGCTTTCAGTGCTTTCAGGTTCATTTGGACGATCTCTTCGCCTTTGCGGCCGAAGATGTTGCGGATGCCTTCTTCCAACTTGGCATACTCGATCTGCAGGAAGGGAGCGGCGGCGCCCAACATGACCATATTGGCGGAGCGGGAGGAGCCGGCTTCTTTAGCGATGGCTTCCACATCAAGGACTACCTTATGCGGCAACTTGTCGAGTTCGGCCTGTACCTTTTCCATTTCGGGATAGTTCGGGATATTGATAAACGGTTCCGAATTGGTTACCAACCAACCGTCTTTCTTCAGGTAGGGCAGATAGCGGAGGCTCTCCATCGGTTCGAGGGAGATGATCAGATCGGCCTGACCGAGTGCGATCAGGTCGGAAGCGATAGGCTTGTCCGAGAGACGGAGGTTCGACTGTACATCGCCACCGCGCTGGCTCATCCCGTGTACTTCGGCTTGTTTCATATACAACCCTTCCTGGAGGGCTGCTTCGCCAATAACTGTGGCGATCGACAGGATACCCTGTCCTCCTACTCCGGATAAAATAATATCTATTTTCATTGTTTGCTTGCTTTTTTCTTTCTGGCAAATGTCTGGATACATTCGCGGCAGGGGATGATTACGGATACTCCTTTATACTCAATCTCTTCACGGATCATAGCCTTCATCTCTTCGAAGTTCTTTTTCAAGGGAACTATCTCGCGAAGATGTGCAGGATCGACGCCGATACCGGCGCAGATGGCATGCAGACGACCTGTTCCGGCAGAATCCTGACCGCCGGTCATACCGGTTGTTTCGTTGTCGGAGATGATAATGGTCACGTTGCTGTTCTCATTCACGCAGTCCAGCAGTCCGGTCATACCGGAGTGGGTAAACGTGGAGTCGCCGATTACGGCTACTGCCGGGAATATACCGGCATCGGATGCACCTTTCGCCATGGTGATGGAAGCGCCCATATCGATACAGCTATTGATCGCACGGAAAGGAGGCAATGCACCGAGGGTATAACAACCGATATCGCTGAAGACTTTGGCGGCGCCATTGTATTCGAGCAATACTTCATTCAGCGCTTCATACATATCGCGGTGTCCGCAGCCCTGGCATAATGCCGGGGGACGGGGTGTGACCATTTCGGGCACAGCATAGAAGCTCTGTACCGGTTTGCCGAGTGCCCGGGCTACGCTGTCGGGCGTCAGTTCGCCGTCGCGCTGAAGGGTTCCGTCCAAACGTCCGTGTACGGCGATGCCTTTGCCGAGGAAGCCTTTCAATTGTTCTTCCACGACGGGGAAGCCTTCTTCGAGGACGAGTATTTCCTTGCATTCGGCGACCAGGCGTTCCATCTGCTTACGGGGCAGCGGATACTGGGTGATCTTCAATGCCGGGTGTTCAAATCCGTCGGGATAGTTTTCCGACAGGTAATTGAAGGCAATACCGGTGGTGATAATACCGAGACTCTTGTCAGCGGCGTCAAAATATTGGTTATATCCGGATGTTTCGGATACTTCGGTAAATGTCTGTTGGGCGGCCAGCAAGGTCTTGAAACGCTTACGTGCCAGAGCGGGCAAGAGGATGAAACGTTGGTTGCCGTCTTCAGGTGTGCTCATCGCATTCTGTTCGCGCATCGGACGAGTGACTACGCCGGAACGGGAGTGCGCCATGCGGGTAGTGATGCGCAGCAGGATGGGATAACCCAGTTTCTCGGACAGTTCAAAGCCGTCATATACCATATCGTAGGCTTCCTGTTGGTTGGAAGGCTCTAGCATGGGGATCATGGCGAAGTTACCAAATACGCGGTTGTCTTGTTCGTTCTGTGAGGAGTGCATCGAGGGATCGTCGGCTGTGAGGATGATCATCCCACCGTGGATACCGCTCATGGCAGCGTTCATAAAGCAGTCGGCAGCTACGTTCAGCCCTACGTGTTTCATACAGCAGAGTGTCCGTTTGCCGGCATAGCTCATACCGAGCGCTGTTTCCATCGCCGTCTTTTCATTTACACTCCATCGGCAATGGATATTCCGTTCCTTCGTGATGGGAGACGCCTGTATATATTCGGTGATCTCCGTCGAAGGGGTTCCGGGATAGGCATATACGCCCGAAAGACCGGCATCGAGAGCCGCCTGTGCGATCGCTTCATCCCCTAAAAAAAGATGTTTTTCCATTTATTTATTCCTTATATTGAGTTCTTTTGTTTGTAAACTATCAAGCAAAGATACGCTATTTGCCTTATCTATGGCCAAAAATATCAGCGAATATTCCGTCGGTTCAGTTCGGCGCGATAACGGTTGGCATTCACATTGTGCTCCGACAGGGTGACGGCAAAGTTGTGGCGACCGGAGAAGTCTTCCTTCGCCGTCATATATAAATAGTTGTGCTTCGTATAGTTGAGTACGGCATCCAGCCCCTTGATCGAAGGGATGCGCAGGGGGGCAGGCGGCAGGCCAGCGTATTTGTAGGTATTATAGGGCGAGTCGACTTCCAGGTGCTTGAAGAGGATGCGTTGCAAGGTGACATCGCCAATGGCATACTTCACCGTCGGATCGGCCTGGAGCAAGATGCCCCGTTTGAGGCGGTTGATATAGAGACCGGCTACGATGGGATATTCATCTCCCGCCGCCGTTTCTTCTTCCACAATGGAAGCGAGGATGGATACCTGCAAGGGAGTCAGGTTGATGGTTTCGGCTTTGGCCAGGCGGCCTTTACTCCAAAAGGTGTCGTATTCTTTCTTCATGCGGTGCACGAAGCGGTCGGCCGACATGTTCCAGTACATCTCATAGGTGTTGGGGAGAAACATAGCCTTGATGGTCTCGGGCGTGAAGCCGAGCGAGTCGCAATAGGCAGGGTCGGCAAGCAGGGTCGATAGGTCTTCCTTGGTAAACATCAACTGTTCGCTGATCCGTTCGGCGAGGTCATCTACAAAGCGGATATTATTGAAGGTAACTCGGGTTGCCTCCTGTTGGCCGCGGCGGAGGTTGTTGAGCAATGTCAGGTTGTCCATCCCGGGGGCTACTTTGTAACGCCCGGTGCGCATGGCATCAGGGTATTTCAGCCAACCGGCCAGTTGGCGGAAGTCGCCGATCCGCTCACAACCGGCCGAATCCGTCAGTTGACGGCAGAGGTCGTCGAAGTCTTTCTGTTCGTCTATATATACGTAGGTAGTACGTGCCGGAACGAAGTTGGCCTTCCGCAGAATACCGTATCCCCAGTACCCTACTCCTCCCCCAATCAGGAGGATTATCACAAGCACCACCCCTATCACATATCGTTTCATATCACTTTGTCTTTTATTAAGCGGTTGACTATCAGAACCGGTCACAAAAGTAGTACCTTTTTTGCTAAAATATCGTTTAAAAGCTTTGTTAATTCAAAAATATACACATATCTTTGCCCCCGCATTCAGAGATAAACCTGATCACTTTGGAAGTGTGGGTGAGTGGCTGAAACCACCAGTTTGCTAAACTGACGTACGGGTAACTGTACCGGGGGTTCGAATCCCCCCGCTTCCGCTGAAATGAATGTACAAAGGCCGCTGAAATAGCGGCTTTTGTTGTTTATCAGGGGTTTACAAGCAATGGAATCTGGACAGACAATGGATCAAGGATCAACCCGGAAATATCTCGATTTACACACCCCCCGATTTTTCCCTTCTACACGAAAGTTTATTTTCAAATTTATCTGTCACGCTGTCACGCGCAGCATCAGATGCCTCTGAAGTCAAGGCTTTGATGCAGCAGGAGTTCCATGCTGATGGGACTTTTAGTTCCAAAGCATAAACTTTTAGTTCCATGCTGATGGAACTTTTTGTTCCTTATGATAAACTTTTAGTTCCATGCAGATGAAACTACGGATGGTTGCAGGTGCGACAAAAGCAACTTCCCAACCACACAAAAACATTCAAATACGGCCAAAACTGAATATTGAACTCCACCGGGTTTTGACATTGATCCGTAAAAACGGGCTCAGCGTGAAATAATATACTATTTTTGTAAAAACGAAATTGACATAATTGAGATGGTCTATACTCAAAGTGATTTTGAAAAAACATACAAACTGTACTATCCGAAAATGGTAGCGTTTGCCAAAAACTACATATCGGCACGCGAAGATGTGGAAAATATAGTACAGGATGTTTTTGTGGTGCTTTGGAAAAAAAAGGATGAACTTGAGCTCTCTTGTATGTTGACTACTTATTTGTTTACCTTAGTCAGGAACAAATGCTTGAATTTTTTACGCCACAAACTTATAGAAGAAGAGTATAATCTCCAGATGAAAGAAGAGGTCGGTTTTAAGCTATATGCATTGGAATCGCTGGAGTATACATACTATTCAGAAGATGAATTGCAAGAGGCTGTTCAGCGGGCGTTGAGTAAGCTTCCGGAGCGCTGCCGTGAAGTATTTGTAAAAAGCCGTATAGACGGTCTGAAGTACAAAGAAATAGCTGAAGAGCTTGGTATTTCCGTCAACACAGTTGAGAACCAGATTGTTACTGCTTTGAAAAAATTACGTATCGAATTGAAGGATTACCTGCCTTTACTCACATTATTTGTTAATTAATATTTATTTTTTAAACGGTTGTAGTGGATTGTCTTCAGGTCGAGGGTTTAACTCTATACAATAAGGAAGACAATATGTACGATCTGTTATCAAAATATTTGGCAGGAGATATTTCTCCAGAAGAAAAAGAACTCTTTTTTCAGCATCTGCGGGAAAATACTGATTTGAGAAAAGAAGCAGCAAGTATACAAAATTTATCGGCTCTTGTTTCCATGGCAAAAGAGAATCGTCCGGCTTCAGACAGACAATACCAATCATTTGTCAGCCAACAGAGAAAGCGTACGCTCCTACTCAATGTACGAAAAATTGCCGGATACGCAGCCATCATGGTATTCGCCATATTATCGACCTATTTATTTATGACATACACGGAAGAAAAAGTCGATGGCCTTGCCCGCTATCAAGAATTCTCAACACCACCCGGGCAGCGAGCCAAAGTATCATTGGCTGATGGCACAGAGGTTTGGTTGAATGCGAATTCTACGTTACGTTATCCGGAGCTATTTGACTTGAAACGACGGGAGGTTGAGTTACATGGAGAAGCCTTTTTTGAAGTGAAGGAGAACAAAGAAAAGCCCTTTATAGTCAAGACAAGCAAGATGGATATAAAGGTGACCGGAACCAAATTTAATGTGAGTGCATATGATACGGGAGCGTATTTTGTCGCATCCTTACTTGAAGGCTCCATTTCGGTCTCTTCTGCAAACAACAGGGAACGTGTATTTTCATTGCATCCGCAGCAACAGATAAGAGTATCGGATAAATCATCAGAAGTATCCCGGTTTGAAAACCTTGATTTTTTGTCATGGAAAGAAGGTGTCTTCATTTTTGATGACATGTTATTAACGGATATTATAAAGAAACTGGAACTATTTTATGACGTATCTATTGTTGTTCAAAATACAGCACTTGGGAATTTCCGCTATACAGGGAAGTTTAGACAAAGGGATGGTGTGGAAAGTGTTTTGAAGAAGCTACAGATTGTATACCCTTTCGCATACACGAAAGACGATGAACAGAATCTGATTGTTTTGGAATAGATGAAGACATAAAAACACACTCTTTTGAGCTACTTTCTCTACTATGCGGAACACATGTGTAACCTTAAAAACAGAATGCCTATGGTTTAAAAACAGAGAGATCTTTATCTAAATAAGAAGTTGGTTGATGCAGGAACATCAACCAACCATGATATCTAACACTCTTAGTCAAAAAAAGTATTAAACATTAATTTTACAAAGGTATGGAAAAATATGCTTTGTTAGGCTTACTATGTCAGAGAAAACACCTAAAGAAGTTTTTTAATGTTATGAGAATTTCTACAGTACTGTTGTTCATCTGCTTCTTTGCCTCTTACGCATCAAATGCAAACTCACAAAATGCAAAAGTGAACATTACAAACAATCGTATGACAATCGGTGTCTTTATCAAAAAGGTCGAAATGGAAACTGATTATATGTTTGTTTATAACAAAGAAGAGATTGACGTAAACAAAACGGTGTCTTTACAAAAAGGACAAAATACAGTTGTAGATTGCCTGAACCATATTTTTGAAGGGACAGGTATATCGTATGTTTTTGAAGACGATTATATCGTATTGACAAAACGTGGACAAAAACAATCACAAGTAGCATCTGTTGACCAACAAGTCGGAAGAGTAATCCAGGGAGTGATTACCGATGAGACGGGAACAACTGTCATCGGGGCAAATGTATCTGTGAAGGGAACGACACAAGGTACTATCACCGATTTGGATGGTAAGTTTACCCTTGAAGTGCCATCGGATAATGCGGTACTGGTTATTTCCTATATCGGATACATCGAACAGCAAATTGTGATTAAGAATCAAAAAACATGGTCGATAGTCTTGAAAGAAGAGGCCTTGAATCTGGACGAAGTGGTGGTTGTAGGCTATGGAACGCAGCGTAAAGGGAACATTGCAACTTCTGTAACAACCGTTAAATCAGATATCCTTCAGGATCGTTCGGTTCAGACTATCGGTGAGGCATTACAGGGACAAGTTCCGGGACTGAGTGTGACATCCAAAGCGGCTCCGGGAGAATCTCCCTCCCTTCAATTACGTGGGTCTTCGGTTTTGAATGCAAGTAATTCTTCTTCTCCCCTAGTGTTGGTGGATGGCGTTCCTGCCGACTTTAACTTTTTGAATCCGGAAGATATAGAAAGTATTAATGTGCTGAAAGATGCTGCGTCTTCAGCTATTTATGGTTCACGTGCTGCCAATGGTGTACTTTTGATCACGACAAAACGTGGCAAAATGGGAAAACCTACTTTCCGCTATAACGGATCTATCGGAGTTAATACACCGATGTATATGTCGCAATCAATCAGTTCTGTTGCATATGCAAGAATAAAGAATGAAGCAGAAAAGAATATGGGACGTGCTTTGATTTATTCGGATGAGGATATTGCGATGTTTGCCGCCGGTACAGATCTGAACCGTTATCCCAATACAGACTGGTTGGATTTGACAATACAGAATAGTCTGACTACGCGCCAAACGTTGGAAACTTCTGGTGGAACAGAGAAAGTAAAATATTTGGTAAGTGCAGGATTTGATCATCAAACAGGGGTTTTTCCGCAAACACAGCAAAATGTCTTTAATGTGCGTTCCAGCACAGATATTTCTATTACCCGGAAATTTGGAGTCTCTTTCGATATACGTTATCAATTGAGAGACATGGAAGCATTGAACAACCAGGAAGATATTTACAAGCAGATCTTATATTCGGATCCCACGATGGTGGCGTATTACACCGACGGTTCATATGGGGATAATGCCGGTTTTTTTAGAAATCCATTAGTCCCTCTGTATGAAGGTGGTCAAAAGTTTACAAACAGGCATGAAGCATCAGGAATTTTTAAGCTCGATTATGAATTGATTGAAGGGCTGAAGTTTTCCGGTATAGCAAATGTGAAGTATACATTCAAGAATGAGGAGGCAAGGAGTCGTAAAATGTTTTATAAAAACTATTTTACACAAGCTGTTTTTGAGAGTGGACAAAATTCCTTCTCAGATCGTCGTGATTATAATGCCTATTATAATTTACAGGCTTTGTTGAGTTATAAGAAGAGCTTTGGTCTTCACAATTTGGATCTTTTGGCTGGATATCAACAGGAAAGTGAAAATTCAGACTGGCTGAGTGGTGCCCGCTCCGGTTATCCGACCGATCTTGTCTGGGAACTGAATCCGGGACCAAAAGATAATTGGAGCAACGACGGGAATGGCCAACATTGGGCATTAGCTTCTTTCATCGGCCGTATCAATTATGATTATGACAATAAGTATATTCTATCATTGAGTATGCGTTCGGATGCTTCTTCCAGTTTTGCAAGAGAAAGTCGCTGGTCTACCTTCCCCTCTGTGGCCGTTGCCTGGAGAATTTCTCAGGAAGCCTTTATGAAGCCGACACGTGACTGGTTAGATGATTTGAAGATCAGAATGTCATGGGGCCAGACCGGTAGTGCAACCGGACTGGGGCTTTATCCGAGTTATACATTGATTGCGACAGGAGGTATGATACTGAATAATACGTATCAACAGATCGCATCGCTGAAAACAATCGGGAATCAGGATTTGACATGGGAGCATACCGATATGCTGAACTTTGCTTTGGATGTAAAAATGCTAAACAGCCGTTTGAATTTTACAGGGGAGTATTATATAAAGAATACAAAGGATATTTTGTTGGAGATCCCAGTTCCCTTGGAGTATGGTTTTGGTAAGCCGAAAGTAAATATTGGAGAGGTACGCAATAAAGGATGGGAACTGTCTTTAAACTGGAACGACCGGATGAATGATTTCGGCTATAGCATCTCCGGAAATTTATCGGATAACCGGAATGAAGTGATCGACTTGGGGGATACGGGGCCGTGGAAAGGTTCCAATACCTATACGGAAGAAGGATTACCATTCAATTCGATTTACGGATACGAATCTATGGGCTTATTTCAGTCTGACGAAGAAGTGGCCAATGCTCCTTTCCAACATTCTAATACTAAAGCCGGCGATGTCCGCTATAAAAACCAGAATGGTGATGATAAGATTGACGCAAATGACCGTGTCGTGTTAGGTGACCCTTATCCACACTTCCTGTATGGCTTAAATCTGGGTTTTGATTACAAGAACTTTGATCTTAAAATGTTCTTCCAGGGAATTGGCAAAAAAGACCGTGTCATTTTGGATCAGTTTGTAAGGCCATTTTTTGATTCGGCTATTTTTGAACATCAGTTGGATTACTGGAGCCCGGAAAATACAGCCGCCAAATATCCGCGTATATTAAATAAAGATGACGGATCGCACAATTATCAGCAATCGGATTTCTGGATGATTAATGCGGGGTATTTGCGGATGAAAAATTTGCAGATAGGGTATACTATTCCACGTGAGATCATCAGAAAAGTTGGTTTTGACCGAGTCCGTTTGTATCTCTCAGTAAATAATTTGTTTACAATCTCTGATTTTGTTCCGGGTATGGATCCGGAATCTGCCAGTGCCATAGCCTATCCGTTTGCCCGGATGTATTCATTTGGTTTGAATGTACAACTTTAATAAACTGAAAAGAAATGAAATCTATAAAAATATATATCTGCATAGCCATGATGACGCTGTTTTTCTCATCATGTGATAGTTTCCTTACAACTCCTCCGTTGGATCAGATATCTGAAGATCAGTGGTGGAGTGATAAGAACCAGGCAGAAATGATGGTAAAAGGGGCTTACGAGTATCTATATGGTGTGAATGAAGTGGTCCTTCGAGATTGCTTTAGTGATAATGCTACACACCGTGAAATTAAATATAAGGAAGTAGGTAATGGTACTTATACCACTCAGAGCGCGGCTGTCAAAGATGAATGGAAGTATGCTTCTCTTGCTAAATTGAATTATA
Organism: Tannerellaceae bacterium; assembly: GCA_031555145.1. Lineage (GTDB taxonomy): Bacteria > Bacteroidota > Bacteroidia > Bacteroidales > Tannerellaceae > JAJDIA01. The sequence goes on from JAVBUR010000067.1 coordinate 64,724, forward strand.
TATTAGAAGGTCTTGAGAAAGCAAGAGGTCAGATATCGGAAGATATGTACCTACGTTTTAATGCTGAAGTGCGCTTTATCCGTGCTTTCGTTTATTATGATATGGTCTTCTACTTCGGAGATGTCCCTTTGATCACTAAAACATTGAGTGTGTCCGAATCTCGTGAAACATCTCGTCAACCCCGACAGGAAGTGCTGAACTTCATTATGAAGGAACTGGAAGAAGGTGTGCTTCCGAATATTGATAAAGTTTCTGTGACGGAAAGTGGTCGTGTAAACAGGCAGACAGTAAATGCATTCTTATCCCGTATTTATTTGCATGAAAAGAATTATGAAAAGGTGTTGCATTATACGAATGAAGTTGTCCGCTCTGGAAAGTATGAACTGCATGCCAGCTATGAAGGGTTATTTCGCCCACAGGCTGATGCAAGTAATAAGGAAGTGATCCTTGAGCATCAATATAGTTCCCCTTTATATGTACATGTACTGAATAGAAACCTGTCTCCGGCATCCTCTATCTATGCCGGTTGGTCTCATGTACTGGCTTTACAGGAATTGGTGGACGATTATGAATGTGTAAACGGCCATTCTGTTTCTGCATGTGAATCTTTAGGTTGTGAATATTTCCAATTACGGAAAAATGCAGAGACAGAAATACATCGTGGCGAATACGACTTTCGTGATCCCCGGCTAGCCGCTACGATCATGTGGCCGTATTGGGAATGGAAAGTAAATGGGAACGTTCTTTCCCGTTATGGGGTTGACGATCCGAATAGTGCGGATTATGTGAAAAAAGAAACACATATGAGTGGCTTTTTAGTAACCAAATGGGTGGATTTACAGGGAGAATATGCAGACCGTACGCGTGGAGAAAAGAATCTAACGATCCTGCGTTATGGTGATGTCCTGCTGATGCGTGCAGAAGCATTGATCGAATTAGGACAGGATTTGAGTGAAGCTGTTGCTCTTATCAACCAGATCCGTAAAAGGGCTGGAATGCCTGACATATCACTGGCTTCACAGTCGGCATTGCGTGAAAAACTGCGTCATGAAAGGCGTATAGAAACTGCTTTTGAAGGTTTGCGCTATTATGATATTATTCGTTGGCATATAGGAGATAAAGTAAAGTCCGGTAAAGTGTATGGAGCACGGTTGAAAGCAATCAGTGAAACGATGGATAATAAGTTTATAGAGGATCGTTTTTGGAATGATAAAATGTATTTATTCCCGGTCCCGCAGGAAGCAATAGATAATAACCCGAATTTAGTACAAAACACTGGTTGGTGATGTATCAGATACATTTGATATAACAAGTTGTTTGGAGTGAGACTTAAAGATCTCATTCCAAACAACATCAGTTTCTAAATAATAAATAGAATGCTTAAATGAAAAAATATATTATCCAAATACTATTTCTGATCCTAAATGTAGGCTTGTTCGCTCAGGATTTGCCAAAATTCTCAACCGCCGGTTTTTATGAATTACCTAATACCGGACGTGAGGTTTATTCGATGAATCTTGGATGGCGCTTTACCAAAGGAAATATAGAAGGTACTCCTTATGCACTGAATTTCGACGATTCCGAATGGCCGGTTGTATCATTGCCTCATGGTTTGGAATATTTGCCTTTAGAGGCTAGTGGATGTGTGAATTATCAAGGTGTAGCCTGGTATCGTAAACGGTTTACCCCGGATATAAAACTAAAGGGAAAACAATTATTTGTGCACTTCGAAGCGATAATGGGTAAAAGTGAAGTATATGTAAATGGTGAGTTGGTAAAAAAGCATTATGGTGGTTACCTGCCTATCATCTTAGATGTTACAAATTCATTGAAATGGGAGCAGGAAAATGTCATTGCGGTAAAAGCCGATAATAGTGACGACCCTATTTATCCGGTAGGTAAACCACAAAACTTATTGGACTTTACCTATTTCGGAGGTATCTATCGTGACTGCTGGCTGGTCGCTCACAATGACGTGTTCATAACCAATGCAAATTATGAAGATGAGGTGGCAGGAGGAGGGCTGTTTATCTCCTACGCAAAGGTGTCTGAAGAAAAGGCGTTTGTCAATATGAAAGCACATGTCCGTAACCATTCAAAAAGGAACCAGTCTATTACGGTTGATTTTGAATTGAAAAAGGCATCGGGTGAGCTTGTCTATCAGGTATCAAAAAAAATGACAGTAAAGAAAGGAGAAGCAGCTTATGCTGTTGCAAATGGGGTGCGAGTAGATAACCCGTCCTTATGGAGTCCGGAAAATCCTTATTTGCATAATTTAGACGTGATAGTCAAAGATGAGCGTGGACAGGTAATAGACGGATATCGTCAGAGGATCGGCATCCGGAGCATTGAATTTAAACAGACCGAAGGGTTATGGATTAATGGTAAACGTTATGACGGTAAACTAATGGGAACAAACCGTCATCAGGATTTTGCCGTTTTGGGTAATGCGTTACCAAATTCCATGCAATGGAGGGACGCTAAGAAACTACGTGATGCCGGATTGAAAGTGATTCGTACACATTACGTAATAGATCCCGCTTTCATGGATGCTTGCGATGAGTTAGGCTTGTTTGCATTGGTTGAAGTTCCGGGTTGGCAGTTCTGGAACAAAGAGCCAATTTTCGGAGAACGGGTTTATTCGGACATACGTAATATGATCCGTATTCATCGCAATCATGCATCCTTGTTTTTCTGGGAACCAATTTTGAATGAGACACATTATCCGGAGGAGTTTGCCAAAAATGCATTGGATATTTGCAAGGAAGAATACCCTTATCCTTACAGCGCTGTTGCTTGTGATGACGGAGCGTCAGGAGATCAGTATTATTCCTTATTATTACGTCCTGTTGAATCAAATTTACGAACGGATAAAACTTATTTCATCCGCGAATGGGGAGATAATGTAGACGATTGGAATGCCCAGAACTCGGATAGCCGTGTAGCTCGTGGCTGGGGAGAAGTTCCTATGCTGATTCAGGCGGAACATTATGCAAATCCGCCCTATATAAAGGATTATCCGATCTTGTGTTATGAGACGATCTATCACAAACCCGACCAGATAGTAGGAGCCTGTTTCTGGCATTCGTTTGATCATCAGCGTGGTTACCACGCCGATCCTTTCTACGGCGGTATTATGGACGCTTTCCGTCAGCCGAAGAGTTCCTATTATATGTTTATGGCCCAACGTTCTCCGGAAAAGAGCGACCTGATTGCCGATAATGGGCCGATGATCTATATTTCACATGAACTGACACCCTTTTCTCCGAAAGATATAACTGTATATTCTAACTGCGATGAGGTACGTTTGACTGTCTTTGAAGGAGGAAGGCAATATGTCTATAAAAAAGAGGCGAATCATAAAGGCATGCCATCTCCTATAATCACATTTAAGGATGCTTTTTCTTTTATGGAGTGGAAAGCGATGGCTCGTGGGAAGAAACAAGACGCTGCCTATTTGTTGGCAGAAGGATTAATGAATGGAAAGGTTGTTACCAGCCACAAACGTTATCCGTCCGGACAGGCCGACCATATTTCCCTTCGCCTGGACAATGAACATGTGCCTCTGAAAGCTGATGGATCCGATGTCGTTACAGTGATTGCTGAGGTGGTTGATAAACGGGGAACTGTAAAGCGGTTGAACAACGCTATGATCCGCTTCGAAATAAAAGGTGAAGGATCTCTGTTGGGAGATGCAGCTACGGGTACTAACCCGTCTTTGGTAGCATGGGGATCGGCTCCGATACTGGTTCAATCGACAACGGTGCCGGGTAAAATTAAAATAATAGCATCTATGCAAAGTCCGGGACAATCTCGTCCGTTGGAAGGAGTATTGGAGTTTGAAACCGTTGCAGATGATCAAAAGGAGATTTATTCACAAAAAGAATTATCCGATCTTGGCAAATCCAAATTTGATGAAACAGATGAGTTAGACAAAAATAATCTTGAGAGGGAATACAATCGCTTACGTAAAGAATTAAACCAGTTGAAGGTTAAAGAGGTGGAAAGGCAACAAACACAATTTGGTGTTGGCATAAATGATTAACGGAATACACCTCGTATCTTATTGAGAGTAAAGGTCTTTGGGCAGGTATTATCCTCTTCCAAAGACCTTTTTTATAATGAAGAATTATTTGAATGTCACAGATATATCTGTATCCGCGTCCACATCCGTTAACGTGACCGTACCGTCGGTTGCAATCCCGGAAGAAATTTCGACATTGTCGCGAAGTATGATGATACGCGTCAGCTCATTCAAGTTGGGTACACACTTGAACGAGAGGGTGTGGTCCGCTCCTACCCTGACCACCCGTTTGTTCGCGTAGCTGTAGGGAGTCAACTTCAGTTCGCCGGTTTCCACCTTGCCGGCACCTTTCACAGTAAAGAACACCGAAGGAGTAAAGGCATAGATCTCAATGGCCGACAGGTTGAAGGCCTCCGAGGTCTTTGCTTCGGAGATACCGCTGGCAGTCTGTCCGGTAACGCCACCGGCCACTTGTTCGGCTACCAGGCCTACAGCCGGAGATGTTCCTACCAATCCTGTAGGCGTTATCCTAACATAGCGGCCTTTTACCTGGGCGGGCAAGATAATGTTGGTCATAATTGACCCCATATGGCTATTGTCATAGTTGGTCACCACGGTGGTGTAAGCCGTGTTGTCGTCGCTGACTTCGATCTTGATATGATCCGGCCGGCCACGCAGCAGATTGGTACGGTTCCAGCGGAGCATCAACCGGTCGAAAGGTTGGACGCTGCCCAGATCCACCACAAACGCTTCCTGATCCGGAGTCAGGGTTGCGAAGGTATTCATATCCGAATCAATGAATGTATGCCCCAGGTCGGCGTTGGCTTGTCCACCGGCAACTATCGTTGTAGCGTTTTCAGAGTTCGTTCCACCGGTCACTTTCTTCGCCCGGGCGATATTGTTGGATCCGCCCGCAGGGATGGCCTTGTAGATATTCGTAGCCGCACGTGCATCTTTCTCCTTGATCACATTGTTGTAGCAATTCACGGTGACAAAAGCGTTGCCCGGCAAGTCTGACCGGTTATAGGATATCTCGATCTCGCGGTTTTCGCCCGGGAAGAGCGTGAACAGGTTATCTTCATAGATAACAGGGGCCACCAGCGTCTTCTTATCACTACCGGTATACGCCTTTAGTTCAACTGCATAAGCTATCTTATCTGTTGGATTGCTGACGTTGTATGTCAGGACATTTCGATTGTTCTGCCTTTTACTTCCCGACAGGGTCATGGTGAGTTCTACTGCCGGCAACTGGTTCAGTTGGGTTAAATCGCCTACCTGGTAGGTACCGGATCTGTTCCAATTATGGTTAGCGCCAGCCACATCATTTCGCATCGGTTCGGCGTATGCGTTCTGGCTAAGTATCTTCCCGTCCGAATCTTTGAGTTCCAAGCGGATAAAATAAACATCCGTTGTAGGCCGGATCAACGAGGCCTGGATATCGTCATAGCACCAAAGATCGCTTACGCCGTAAGCGTCGGTGATCTTTCCATAATAGTTCACTTGATACGGTTCATAAGCGCCTGACATGTTCCTGATTAAGCCGATGGTCTGTGGGCCGAAACGGTTGATCCCTTCCGTCGCATATTCTACTGCCGCAGAGACACCGTCAGCCTGGATATCCAACGTCTTTTCCAACGTCTGGCTGATGATGTTACCGTTTATATCATAGATCGACATCGTAGCCACAGCGCCGGGATATGATTCAAAGGTATTATTAACCACGCTGATACGCTTATGATACATATCATACATTATATGGACAGGTTCATTCCCTTTCCGGGCGCCATAGGTGGTGCCGTTAGGATTCAGATAAAAATCGAACTGGTTCCAGAACAGCACCGGCCAGGCATTGTTCAACATCCAGTTAACCAAACCGCTGGTATTTTTGTAACGGTTAACACCTAATGCTTCATACTGTGCCCGCTGCAATTCGTATTGGAACAGTTGTGCTCGTGTGATAAATTCATCAAAAGTAGCCGATGCCCCATAAGAACCATCGATAAACAAGACATGCTGGCCCAGGGTACTGAAACTGCCTCTGCAATTGTGATAGTTCCATACATTGTAATTTGGAGCTGAATTATAGGGCCACAGGTTTGCTTCCGGCAGGATTCGTTTCATCGTTTCCTGCACAGGGATGCTACCGCCACCGCCACCTTCGGATATAAAACCGAAGTTACCCTTCCGGTCGGAATAATACCAGGTCGGAGATTGGCTGTCGTACGTGGCATCCATGTGCATCCCTCCCACTATACCGGTCAGCGTGGCCAGTTTAGCAGAGCCATTGCTACAGTTAGCGCCTATCTCCAGCCACCGGAGATCCGCTTCAATTTCAAAATATTTCTGTTCCACATTCTGGCCATTCACCCCCTGGCGAGCGATACTGGCGGGGTCGTCACTACCGTTAAACCAAACCACCATGCTTGGATGACTTCTGGCATTGCGTAGCTGTGCGTACAGGGATTCGAAAGCCACCAGGCGTTCGGCCTTTGAGAAATCACCCGGACTTTGCCAACGGTCGCAGCAGCACCAACCAGTCATAAGCATGATACCGTTTTCGTCCAACAAATCCAGTAAATCATTGTCAAAGAACTTCCCTTCGTCGCGGATCATGTTCATCCCCATATATTTTACGTACTCTACCACCGCCTCGTTTGTTTCCTTATCATGGCGCAAGAATAGATCCGAAGCACAGTAACCACCTCCCTTGAGCATTACCGGCTGATGGTTCACATAGATCTGCATCATGTTCGACAGATGGGTTTCAGAGATGGAAACCTCGTCATTATTGGCAAAAGGAGAGACATTTACCTCTACCGATATTTCCCGGATACCGAAACGGTGATGCAACCTGTCGCTCACAACTCCGTCCACACTGAATTCGTAGTCAACCGTATAGAGCAGCTGATCTCCGGAAAGATACGGCCACCAAAGCTGGGGATCAGTAAGATTCAACTGGGGGTAATCGGCTGCCCTTAACGCTACCTCCTGGTTATAAGCTTCGGAAGAGACGTTTACATATTCTTTGACTACCGTTGCAATAATATGTCCGGCAGGATCCTTCACTACAGCCGTCAGTGTTCCATCTACATTGGCTGTTGTAAAGTTACTGGCATCCACAAAGAAGTCCAACTGCGCCTTCTTGTGATCAGAGCTCACCCGGGAGACTACCGCCGGATTGGCTAACCGGGCGCTTCCCGAGACGTGTACAAAGACTTCGCCCGAGAGCCCCATCATGGCATCGGCCGGTTGCGGATTCCAGTCCACCCAATAATAAGCCAGGTCATTACGATATACCGGCTTCGTAACTTTTACCTTGATATTGTTTGGGGAACGGCCTACATGTACCAGATCGGTAATATCAATATCATACGTACGCATGGTGCCGATGAATTGCGACTTATACACATTGTAGTCCGAAACACCTTTTAGGCTGCCTGTACCTTCGGTGGTATAATCCGTCACCTCTGCGGTGGGTTCTATCAGGGTCGGTCCGTTCTTCAGGTAATCTTCGCCTTTAACGTTGAGGTACTTATTACTGACTTTTGTCCCGTTCACATAAATCTCACCGGTATAGCTTATACCTTTAAAGGTAAGCGTGATCCGTTTGCCTTTCTCGTTGGCTGGAAGACTAAAGTCGGTACTGTACCACCATTGATGCTCAAAATCACCCGTAGGTATCCTGGATAGGTTATCGCTAAAATAGGCATTTATCTTCCCGTCATTATCCGGCTCAAACAGGCCGTCATAGATTCCATCGTCTACCAGGTTTCCTAAAACGGTTCCGGGGACTTTCGCTTTCAACCACTTGGCAGTCGAATAATTCGCGGCTGTAACCACATCATCTGAGATTGTAACAGCGATGTCGTTCAAGTTAGGTGTGGTGGCGGATGTAGCCGGAGCAATCTTCCATTCTGTCAACCGTTTGGAGTAAGGACCTTCTTCCTTCGCACAACCGGGGATCAGTACAGTTACCAACAGAACCGTCATAACCGCAGTCATACATTTTCTCAACAGGAAATACTTCCTGTCTGAATCGTTTTGTACAAAATCGTGTGCCATCTGTTTATGTATTAGTAGTTATGGTTCCTTCAAAAGTGCCTCATCAAAAGCACATCTTACAAATGTACTTACTTACATAGACAACAGCAACTCATTTTGCGTGTTAGTATCTTCTAATCACGAAATACCTGTACTTTTTGGCCGGGGAACGGCATGGTTTGGTCGTTCTACTTGATAGGAAATGTGTAGTTGTCCCGATAATCCATATACGACATTCGTATCGTGCGAATGAAAAGAGACATAACAATCATACATCCCTGTTTCCGCATCAGGAATAAACGATAATTCGGACACTGTTCCTTCAAAGTCCTTATGGGGAATAGCATCCAGTTTGACGATGATCGGTTGGTTTTCTTGCAGCCTCACCCTGTCGCGCTCGCGGAAACTGGCTTTGAATGTCCATTGAGGGCTAACCATACCAACGGTGTTGTACGATGGCAACATTTCTCCACGATCGACAATTTTTCCATTTGCGGCAACGATCACATGCAAAGGCGCTTGTTTCGGCCGAACAACTTCGGCTGCCTGCAAATTACTTGAGGCAACCTTTTCCCGTACCTGATGGCATGACGCAAACAGCATGACCACGAGGACTCCGATCGGAAGGTATTTGTTTATCAACAGATAGGGCATAAAGTATATCTTTAGGATGATTGAAATAATAGGCAGGGTGAATGTTTTCCGGGCAATAACAACCCCACAAGGCCAATCCGAAAGCAACGCCTGCTCCTGTAGCGCATTGCATATCGTACATGGTATCACCGATATAAATGGCTTCCTCTTTGGTCGTGCCGGATAGTCGTAGATAGGTAAGTATCGGATCGGAAGAAGGTTTAGGCCTCTCGCTGTCCTCCACACAGATGACGGTATCAAAATAATCTCCCAATCCAAAGGGAAGAAAATCGTTTATGTATTCTTTCCTGCTTTTTGAGGTGATAATACCTAATTTATACCCTTGCGAATTTAAACCTTTAACCGTATTTTCAACATCTTCAAATAGTTTGACGGTATGGAAATAGATCGCCAGGTTGTCTTCCCATAGCTGCATCCCGTATTCAATATCATTTATCCCTAATTGTTTTAAGGCAACCTCTCCGGGGATACCTAACGCAAAAGTCAATTTGGAGAATGCTATGTTTTGGTTTGTTATCTCAAAGATGGTATCTCTTAAGGAATGCAAGACGGCATGTTCCGTATCAAGCAATGTGCCGTCTATATCAAATATTACTGTATGAATCATATGCCTGCTATTAATGTAGAGGCAAAGGTAGGGAGCACAATTGGGGAAAAATTTGTGATAGGTTAAAAACGTAAGCTGTGCAAAAAAAATCCTTGCTATATAGCGCGCAATTTGCTTAAAGTAGGAAGAGTGATGCCAAGAAAAGAAGCGATATAGCCTAAATTGACTCTATTGCACAGATTAGGGTAGTCTTGCAACAGTTTTTCATAGCGTTCCTTAGCCGAAAGGGTAAGTCTTTCGATGCGTAGGTCTTGCAGTTCTAAAAAGAGGTCTTGGTGCAGCACCCGAGCCCAATTGGCTATTTCAATATTTGTTCGGTACAACTCGTTCAGGGTATCTATCGGAATGGAGTATGTTTTTGTTTTTTCAAGGGTCTGTACATATTCAAAGCCTGCCTTACCTTTAAAAAAATCCAATGAACCGTAAGCCAATTCGCCTTCTTTGGAAAACCACGTTGTAGATTCGTTCCCCTTAGCCAAAACATAAGACCTTGTCAATCCCGACTCGATGAAAAACACCTTTCTATCAAGTACATCTGCTTTCACAATATGAGTTTTGGCAGGAAATATCTGCTCCTCAAAATGGCATGTCAAAAGCTGTATAGCTTCATCGGATACCGGATATTTACCTTTTATGGATGCTATTGTATTGTACATAACGATTTGACCATACTTGTTGAATGCAAACTTAATTAATTATCTGATTACAAAACCATGTCTTTTGCTTAATTATACGGTTTCTCTATCAACAACAACCGGAGGTAGTATTGTCAACGTTAGGTAGAAATATTACCCGAAAGTGTTATACCTTTTTTAACTGATATTTTTCTTTCAGGAGTTGTTTTTCGCTGTCATCCAATGAACGGAGATAGCCTTTCCATCCGGGGCAGAAGTTAATATGCCAACGCCAGAAGCGGCCGATGAGCGACTTGGTATTTTTGTCGTATTGCGCCCGTATCGCGCAGTTCTCACAATTGTGTTGTGCCATATATTACATTTTATTAGGGAATTATAACTGTATTAATATCAGGGGCGATCGGCTGTATTTGTGCCGAAAGTCTCCGAGGGTTTATTGCCCATGAATAATTCCAGTGTTCCACCGGATACAATATCCGGATAGGTAATGTAGGACCTTGCATAGGGCGCACCATTCAGTTTGACGTGTTGGATGTAGATGTTTTCTTTGCTGTTGTCATAGGCAATAATTTGGAAGATTTTGTCTTTGCCAACCTGTAAGGTTACTTCATTAAACAGTGGACTTCCGAACACATACACCCCACCTGCCGGTGCTACCTGATAAAAGCCAAGAGAGGAGAGCAGGTACCAGGCAGACATCTGTCCTACGTCTTCGTTCCCGCAGAGGCCGTCAGGAGCATCCCAATACAGAGAGTCCAAGATATAACGGGCTTTCTCTGCCGTTTTCCATGGCTGGCCGACGTAGGGGTACAGATAGATCACCTGATGGCTCGGTTCATTACCATGGGCATACTGTCCGATCAGGCCGGAAATATCGGGTGAAGCATTGTCTCCCAGATCGCCTTCGATGGTGAACAGTGAGTCAAGTTTAGTAATAAAGGCTTCTTCACTACCAAAGAGGTTGACAAGTCCATGTACGTCGTGCGGTACCAACCAGGTATATTGCCAGGCATTGCCTTCCGTGTAATCGTTCACCCGATGGGCGGCATGGAAGGGATTAAACGGTTCACGGAATTTGCCTTCCGAAGAAACGCCTCGCATGAATTGACTCTCTTTGTCGAAGTAGTTGGCATAGGATTGACTGCGTTTAGAGAAATAGGCATAATCATCTGTTTTCCCCAGTTCCTTAGCCACCTGTGCCACGCACCAGTCAGCCAGGGCATATTCCAATCCTTTGGCTACGGTTTCATTGGTGGGTTCTTTGTCGTACGGGATGTAACCGTATTCCTTTAGCAGGCCTAATGAGCGTTCTTCGAGCAAAGCGGAAGTCTTCATGGCGTTAAACGCAGCTTCCTTATCAATGTCGTATCCTTTCAACACGAGATCGGCCAGTACGGGAATACCCGAGTTGCCTACCATACAATCTGTTTCATTGCCCATCAGATGCCAGACAGGGAGTTTACCTTGCTCGTTGAAGATGGCCAGCATGGTATTGCCGTAGTCTTCGCTCTCCTGCGGATGGATAAGGGTGGCCAACGGATGGGCGGCGCGGTAGGTATCCCAAAGCGAGAAGGTAGTGAAATTGCGGAAACCGGCCTTGCGGTGTATTTCGCCATCGCTTCCCCGATAGTCGCCATTCACGTCGCAGAATAAAGAGGGGGCAAACAGGCTATGATAGAAGGCCGTGTAGAAAATCCGTTTGTCTTTTTCGTTGTCTGTTTGTACCCGCATCTTATTCAGTTCCTCGTTCCAGGATTGGTCTGCCTGCGCAATCGTCTGTTCAAAGTCCCATCCGGGAAGTTCGGTTTGCAAGTTCAGCGTGGCATTCTCGATGCTGACAGCCGACAAACCTACTTTCACATACAGATCGCCGGGCTGTGCAAAGTCGAACGCCAGTTCTCCGAATTGAACAGCTTTCTCTTCGCCAGAAACATTGAACGTCTGGATGGGTTTAGAAAAAACGGCTGTAAAATACACCTGTTGATGCTTTGCCCAACCGGTAGACATACGGTAACCTGACACGACCGTGTCGTTTTCCTGTTGTATGAACGTTTCGGTAGGCGTGTCCCATCCGATGCCCCGTTGCAGGTCGATGATGATGTTGGCCTGTTCGGATCCGGGGAACTGATACCGATGGAATCCGGTACGCGCGGTAGCCGTTAACTCTACTGTTATATTCGATTCGGGCAATACAACCGAGTAATAGCCCGGTTTTACTTTCTCCTGTTCGTGGCTGAAGCGATACGCCCGTTTATTGTCGATGGTGGGGATGAACGTGATATCGCCTAAATCACCGATGCCTGTCCCACTCAGGTGCAGGTGGCTGAATCCAAGGAGGATCGAATCGCTGTAATGATATCCCGACGTCCAGTCCCAACCGCGTGTAAGCTGTGTGGGGCCGAGTTGCACAAAGCCAAAAGGAATATTTGCTCCAAGGAATACATGTCCATGTCCGCCGGAGCCGATATAGGGATCGACATACTGCGTCAGATTCTCAAGGGAAGGCTTTACCTCATTCGGTGTGCCACAAGCAACCGCGCCTAACAAACAGGCACAAGCCAATAATGTGTTTACTACTTTCATGTATGCTATCTTTCTATTAGTTATCGGATAATGAGATCCCGGAGGACAGGTTCGCCGGCGTATTCGTTCAGGCTTTTGACAAGGCGGTCGCGGCAGAAGTTCAGTTCACTACGCAAGGCTGCGGAGGTGAGGGATACATACATGACGCCTTCACGTACATATATACTTTGAGTGTATTGGAGGATATGACTGCCTAAAACCTCTTCCCATGCACGTTTGACGCGGGTTTCGAGGATCCGTTTGCGTAATTCAGGGTGCTGGTTGAAGAAGTCCTGAATGGCGTCGCCCAGTCGTTGGGTGTTCTGTCGTTTCATACGGTTTCGGTTAAGGGGAATACTTCGCCTTGTTCGACTTTGAACAGGGCGTAATCGTGATCCATTTTCGCCAGGATATCGTCAAGGTAGTTACGGTTTGTATCTGTGATGAATATCTGGCCGAAAGCCGGATCACCTACCAACTTGATGATCTGCTCTACACGTGAGGCGTCGAGTTTGTCGAAGATGTCGTCGAGCAATAGCACGGGCGTCGTATGTCCTTTTTCCGTCAGGAAAGCAAACTGCGCCAGTTTAAGGGCGATCAGGTACGTCTTGTTTTGTCCCTGCGAACCGATACGGCGGATGAGCGACTGGTCGAGTGTCATTTCCAACTCGTCTTTATGGACGCCGATGGAGGTATAGCCCAGTATACGGTCGCGTTCGCGGTTTGCCCGCCACAGCTCAGCACACTCGCCCTGCTCCGTACGGGAGATATACTGTAGGCCGATTTGTTCGGCCGACTGTGCGATCAACTGGTAATACGTATTGAAGATCGGGGTAAAGCCGGCCACCATCTCCATCCGCTTCTCCCGGATAATACTACCGAAACGATCCATCTGCATCTCCAGCACATCGTAGAGGGAATCATCTGTCGATTGTGCCTTCAACAGCGAGTTCCGTTGGAACACAGCTTTGTTATACTGGATCAGCGCATGCAGATAGACGGCGTCCTGTTGCGAGATGATCACATCCATAAAACGGCGGCGTTCTTCACTCCCACCCTGTATCAAAACGGCATCGGCAGGCGAGACCATCACCAACGGCAGGAGGCCGATATGCTCGGATAGCTTATCATATTCTTTCTTGTTCCGCTTGAATTGCTTGCGTTGGCGGCGGCGGATGGCGCAGAATATCTCTTCTTCCCGACCGTTGAGTTCATAGTCACCCTGCAACACACAGAGGTCGCCTTCGTGATGAATCAACTGGTTATCGGGCGTGTTCAGATGACTCCGGCAGAAGGACAGGTAATGGATCGCATCCAGCAGGTTGGTCTTACCCATCCCGTTGTTGCCGAAAAAGCAATTCATCTTGTGTGAGAAGGAAACCTCCGACTGCCGGAGGTTCTTATAGTTGACAATGGAAAGCTTTCTGAGTATCATCTGCGTGCATTAACCGTACAAAAGTAAAAAAATAGTTGCCTACTTGCGTATTATTCCATAAAAAAAACTACTTTTGCGCTTTGAATTGAGAAATGTATTATAGATAACGTATATAACTAATAAACAACGATAAAATCAATTATGGCTACTACGAAGAAAAATGGTACTCAAAAAGAGATTGAAGTAGAACAAATTGTTTCCAGATCAGAGCAGTTTATCGAAAACCACTCAAAGAAACTGATGTATGGTGTTCTGGCCATCGCAATCGTCGTAGGTGGCTTTTTAGGCATCAAACACGGTTACTTGGCTCCGCGCGAAAAGAAAGCGACTGCTGCTCTTTTCAAGGGTGAACAATATTTCGCCAAAGACTCTTACGAGTTGGCGCTGAATGGTAACGGAGCCGACTACGAAGGTTTTGAAGCCATTATCAATCAATACGGAAGTACAGCCGCCGGTAACCTGGCTAAAGCATACGCCGGTATCTGCTACTTCAAACTGGGAGAAGACGACAAGGCGATTGCCCAACTGAAATCATTCAGTGGCGACGACCAGATGATCTCACCCGCCATTACCGGTCTGATCGGTGACTGCTATGTAAACTCAGGCAAGGTAAAAGAAGGCATCAGCTATTTCGAAAAAGCAGCGAAAGCCGCCAGTAATGAAGTGGTAAGCCCCGTCTATCTGAAGAAAGCCGGTATCGCCTACGAAAGCCTGAAACAGTATAAAGATGCTGTTGCCGCTTACACGACGATCAAAGAAAAATATTTTAATTCTGCGGAGGCTGCCGATATCGACAAGTATATCGTCCGTGCTACCGAACTAGGCAAGTAAATCATTTTTTGCATTATATATAAAAGGATGTCTCTCCAGGCATCCTTTTTTTAGCTTATTCATATTATTATACCGAGAAATTATGGCAACAGCTTATCAGAACTTATCCGAATACGATTTCAACAGCGTACCCGATGCCTCGAACATGAGCATTGGTATTGTCGTGGCTGAATGGAACAAGCATATCACAGAGAAACTGCTCGAAGGAGCCTGCAACACATTGGAAAGACACGGCGTGAAACCTGGTAATATCGTAGTAGGGCGCGTTCCTGGCAGCTTCGAACTTACTTTCGGTGCCAAACAGATGGCAGAAAGCCGGGAATTGGATGCCGTCATCATCCTCGGCTGCGTAGTTCGGGGCGACACACCTCATTTTGATTATGTTTGTTCAGGGGTTACACAAGGCATCACCGAACTGAATATGATGTATGATATCCCGTTCATATTCGGTTTGTTAACTACCGACACCATGCAACAGTCGGAAGACCGTGCCGGTGGGAAGCATGGAAATAAAGGCGATGAAGCTGCAATTACTGCGATAAAAATGGTTGATTTTTCTTGCAAGTTACAAAATTAATCGTACCTTTGCACTCGTTAAACAAAGGGGCAGTTACCAGAGTGGCCAAATGGGGCTGACTGTAACTCAGCTGTCTTTCGACTTCGGTGGTTCGAATCCATCACTGCCCACTTTCTTTGACAAACAAAACACTGCGGAAGTAGCTCAGTCGATAGAGCATTAGCCTTCCAAGCTGAGGGTCGCGGGTTTGAGCCCCGTCTTCCGCTCTCGACAAAAAAGCCTGAGGTCATTTGACTTCAGGCTTTCTCTTTTGGTAAGTATTGCAATGGATTACTGCATTCCTTCTGTAACAGCCTCTTTATTGATCTTCTTGATCAGGCCCTGAAGTACGGCACCCGGTCCGAGTTCAACGAAGTGTGTGCATCCGTCGGCAATCATATTTTGCACAGATTGTGTCCAACGTACCGGAGCGGTCAACTGCGCAATCAGGTTAGCCTTGATCACGGCCGGTTCGGTCTGAGGTTGTGCGTTTACGTTCTGGTAAACGGGGCAAACGGGGGTATTGAAATGTGTTGATTCGATAGCGGCAGCCAGTTCAGTACGAGCCGGTTCCATCAGCGGAGAGTGGAAAGCACCGCCCACCTTCAATTTCAAGGCGCGTTTAGCACCGGCAGCCAGCAGTTTTTCGCATGCGGCATCTACACCGGCGTTCGTACCGGAAATAGCCAACTGTCCCGGACAGTTGTAGTTGGCGCATACCACTACTTCGTCGGTGATTTCGGCACAGATCGCTTCTACTGTTTCATCCGGCAAGGCCAATACGGCAGCCATGGTAGACGGAGTCAGTTCGCAAGCCTTTTGCATAGCTGTGGCACGCTGAGATACCAACGTCAACCCATCTTCAAAAGAGAGGGCACCGGCAGCCACCAGAGCAGAGAATTCACCGAGTGAGTGACCGGCAGTCATCGACGGCTGGAAATCATCTCCCAATGTCTTTGCCAGAATAACGGAATGAAGGAAAATAGCAGGTTGTGTTACTTTCGTTTGTCTCAAATCCTCGTCCGTTCCTTCAAACATCAGGTCCGTGATACGGAAACCCAGAATTTCATTTGCTTTCTCAAAGAGTTCTTTTGCCAGTGGATTGTTCTCATACAGGTCCTTCCCCATACCTACGAACTGCGCTCCCTGACCGGGAAATACATACGCTTTCATTTTTCTAATAATTTTCTAATTTCAGATTTTTAAGACCGCGCAAAGGTAATAATTTTGAAATAAACAGCCTACATATACTTTCATATTGTATCTTTGCCCGTGTAAAGAAGCAATTATTAACAACTAAATTATAGATATCATGAATCATTTACTTTTCCTTGGAAACCTGGGTACAGGTGAAATCGTTATCATCGCCATCGTTGTTTTGTTACTCTTCGGCGGAAAGAAAATTCCCGAACTGATGAAAGGTATCGGTAAAGGTGTGAAGAATTTCAAAGACGGCGTAAAAGGATTGGAAGACGACATCAAATTGGACGACTCAGAAAAGAAATAAGACGAGATGCAACAAGATGAAATGTCATTCTGGGACCACCTGGAAGAACTTCGTTGGACGCTGTTTCGTTCTATTTTAGCTCTTTTCATTCTTGCCATATTGTTCTTCGCCTTTATGAAAGGCGACAACGGGATATTCGGTGGAATCATTATGGCACCCGTACACGGTGACTTTATCACCTACCAGTTATTCTGCAAGGCTGGTCAGTATTTTAATGTGGAAAGTGATTTCTGCAATACCGCTTTTGAGATTCAAATTATGAATATTAAATTGGCATCGCAGTTCTTCACCCACATGACCACCTCTTTCTGGCTGGCGTTGGTATTTGCCTTTCCTTACCTGATGTTCGAGATATGGAAGTTCATCAGCCCTGCGCTGTATGAAAACGAGAAAAAGAGCGTACGCTGGGTCTTACTGTTCGGAACGATCATGTTCTTTATCGGATGTGCAGTAGGTTACTTTATGGTATTCCCAATTACACTCCGGTTTTTGGCCACGTATCAGATCAGTGAGGCGATTATAGAGCAGGTATCGTTGGAGTCATATATGGACAACTTCCTGATGCTGACCTTTATCATGGGGATTGTATTCGAGATGCCGTTGGTATCCTGGTTGCTGTCTCAGGTAGGGTTGATCAACCGCTCCTACTTCCATCAGTATAGACGGCATGCAATTGTAGTGTTGCTTGTATTGGCAGCATTTATTACCCCCAGTGGTGATCCGTTCACACTGTCGCTTGTCTTTATACCACTATACGGACTGTTCGAGTTGAGTGCCTTCTTTGTCAAACCCGCCCCCAAGGAGGATGACGACGAAGACGAGGAAGAAGACAACAGCTATCAGCCAACGACGGCAAACGAATAAAACCATCCCTAAACAGATACTAAAAGTGCCCTTTCACCGGGGCACTTTTCTTTTTTATGGAAACTAACCCATTTACTCACCGTTTATGTCTATCTTTACACGGATTTTTAGAAACCGTATATGAGATTTGACGAACTACCGCTGGAGGACGCCGTGTTGGACGGCCTCGACGCGATGAACTTTTTAGAAACGACACCTATACAGGAACTTACCATCCCGGTCATATTAGAAGGAAAAGACATCATTGGCTGCGCGCAAACCGGAACAGGAAAGACAGCCGCCTATGTACTACCCATCATTAATGAACTAAGCCGGGGAGGATTCCCTGATCATGCTGTGAACGCTGTTATCATGGCGCCTACCCGCGAGTTGGCGCAGCAGATCGACCAACAGATACAAGGCTTCTCCTACTTTATCCCCGTCTCGGCCGTTGCCGTATACGGTGGTACCGATGGTATTGCCTGGGAACAGCAACGACGTGGATTGGAGATGGGCGCTGATATTGTGATCGCCACACCCGGCCGCCTGCTCTCGCACATCAAACTGGGAACGGTCGACCTGTCGCAGACCTCTTTCTTTGTACTCGACGAAGCCGACCGTATGCTCGACATGGGCTTCTACGACGATATCATGCAGGTATATAAGCAACTGCCCGACTATTGCCAGGTGATTATGTTCTCGGCCACCATGCCTCCCAAGATCCGCACGTTGGCCAAGACTATCCTGAAAGATCCGGCAGAAATCAAGACAGAGATATCCCGCCCGCCCGAATCCATCATGCAGACGGCCTATATCTGCCACGACGCGCAAAAGCTGAAGATTGTCGAGAACCTCTTCGCCCAAAGCCGTCCGCAACGTGTCATCATCTTCTCATCCTCCAAGATGAAGGTGAAGGAACTGGCCGCTACCCTCAAACGGATGAAGTTCAATGTTGCTGCCATGCACTCCGACCTCGAACAGTCGCAGCGCGAAGAAGTAATGAAAGATTTCAAGAACGGCCGGATCGATATCCTGGTGGCAACCGACGTGGTTGCCCGCGGTATCGACATCAACGACATCAAGTTGGTCATCAACTATGATATCCCGCACGACCCGGAGGATTATGTCCACCGTATCGGACGTACCGCCCGTGGAACGGGTGGAGAGGGTCTGGCTATCACCTTCGTGGCAATCGAAGAACAATCATCCTTTAAGCGTATCGAAACGTTCCTTGAGAAAGAGATCTATAAGATACCGGTCGACCCCTCATTGGGCGAGGCGCCGTTGTACGAACCTGAAAAAAATCGCCGCATGGCACGTGGCCGTGGTGGTAGACCGTCAGGACGCCCATCTTCCCGTGGCGGAGGTGGAAAGCCCGGAGGCGGCAACAAGCGCCCATTTAATAGAAGACAGGGAAATATGTGATCAGGCTTTCAGTTTGAGGATAAATACAACCGTATTATCGTCGGCCTTTCTTTTCGGAAAGGCCTTTTTTATGGCCTCGCCCGAACGACAGAAGGCATAGGTCTGGTTAGAAGCGTCCATTGCTTCCAGGTCAGCTACCCGTCCGGTATGATAGAAATCATCACACAGACCACCCTTCACTTCACAGTAGGAACGCTTTTGGGTATCATAACAGAACGTATAGTTTTCCGCTGTTTCACTCCGGTTAGCCTGTGAGGCAATCCAGAAACGGCCACCGGAAAGGACGGGGGCCAACGCTATAGACTCCCCTTCCCCACTGCCAAACTGCCAGCGATAGGTTCCCATCAGAAATAAGGTATCGCGCAGGATATGATCGGAAGACATGTCAGGCATATAGGCATAGACCTGTCCGGTATCACTATGAACGCAGAGCTGGGTCACACCTGCTCCCACCGTCAGGCGGTTACGTCCGACTTGCACCGGCTGGAGGGTTTGTTCGCTTAGTTTATGGAAAGAGGTGTCGTAGGTCACCACCCGGCGACGGATGATCGTCTGCATGGTATCTTCGTCTGTGCGGGCGTCTTCCTCCACTGTCAGTATCCGGTTATTGATCAACGCCAGCGACTGCATCCGGTGAGAAGCGAAATTACTTTTCAGTTTCTTCTGGTCTTTCAATTTTCCATCATAGGTGTAATAATAGATATCGTCTTTATTACCGAGTACGATCAGTTCATGGTTTGCCTGATGCAACACATAACCGGCTACACGGATCTCTTCCGGATCAGTGATGCGGCATACAAACTCGCCTTCACTCGTAAAGCGATACAGCACATCGTTACTGATCAGGAACAAGTTATTACCTTCCTGCCGGATGTAACGGGCACATTGGATGGAAGCGCCACCCGTTGTCTTCAGAGGAATAGCGACTACTTCTTCGGCAATGTCCGACAGCGTTCCTTTGAGTGAAGCGGTTGCCTGTTGGTTCAACTGGTATATGTCGTACCCCTGCTTGGCATACACCAGGGCGATCACGAGTAAGAGAAGAGATAATGCGCGTTTCATAATAATCTGTTCGATATGTACTTCAAACGCCTGCCAGCCGCTTTTATTGCCTTTTCCGAGAGAGTTTTTTGCACAGAATCCGCCCGATTCATTGTGTAATCGGCCAATAGACCGTATCTTTGTCGCCCGAGTGCTTGAATAACCTCGTTAAAAACAAGAGACATGCAAAAGACTGTAACGATACCCTACATGCTACTGGGTATCCTTTTCAACATCTGCCTGGTGGCAGCTAACCTGTTGGAGACCAAAGTGGTACAGGTTGGGCCGATCACTGCAACAGCGGGACTGATCGTTTTCCCTATCTCCTACATCATCAACGATTGTATTGCCGAAGTGTATGGCTACAAGAAGACACGCCTGATTATCTGGAGCGGCTTTGCGTCGAACTTCCTGGTGATCCTCTTCGCACAGATTGCCGTACAGTTGCCCGCCGCTCCGTATTGGGAGGGCGAAGAAGGATTTAATTTCGTCTTCGGATTGGCCCCCCGTATTGCCGTTGCCAGCCTGATCGCCTTCCTGGTCGGTTCATTCCTGAACGCCTGGGTGATGAGCCGGATGAAGATCGCTTCGGGTGGAAAGAACTTCTCCCTGCGTGCCATCATCTCCACATTGGTAGGTGAATCGGCCGACTCGCTGATCTTCTTCCCCATCGCCTTCCTGGGATTGATTCCTTTTCCACAACTGCTGGCGCTGATTGGCATACAGGCGGTACTCAAGTCGCTGTACGAAGTCCTTATCCTTCCCGTCACCATCCGCGTAGTGCGCTACATCAAACGCATCGACGGCATGGATGTCTATGACGAAAACATTTCTTATAAATTTTGGAAGATACGGGACTTATAGGTTTTGCAAAAGAAAAGAATAAATCCATTAAAAACAATTCGGCTAAAACGGATGTTATTGTAATAGATTCCTTGCAAATTTATATGCTTATCATGTGATTTTATCTGAACATTCGATTTAGCCATAGGACTAACATTGAACAAAAGCAGCCGCCTCGAAAGAGCACGGCTGTTTTTTATATTATAACGTGTATTATGAACGGAGATAAACCTCATAGGCCTTTGCCACATCACTCATACGAATACCGAGCAATCGCATTTCGTGAAAGATGGCCGGGAGCGTCTCTTCCATAAACTGGTTGTGACGCATTTGGCGGATCTGCTGTTCGGCCTGCGGGGCGACAAAGTAGCCGAGTCCTCGTTTATTGTAGATAATCTCGTTGGCCTGTAGCCGTTCGAAGGAACGCACGACGGTGTTGGGGTTGACTTCCATCTCCACGCCAAGTTCGCGTACAGACGGGACACGGTCGTCGGCTTTGTATTCACCGCTGAGTATCCGGTCACATATCCGATCGGCTATCTGGATAAAGATGGATTGGTTGTTGTTATAGTTCATCGCAATTGTTTTCTTTTGAGTTGGACATAAGACAGGTATAAAAACAAGCCTGACAGTGCAAACAGTATTCCGTTGACCCATAGATGCATAGTATTCCACTCACTCAGGAAGTGCCTGATTGCATTTGCTGCATTTTCAGTAAGCCACATGGTGGATTTAGCGGAGATAAAAAGCAGAAAAAATAGAATAAAAAGAAAAAGGATAAAGGCCCGTTTACGTGCCAGCATATTGCAGAAGAGTGCCAATGTGAAAAGAAATGATCCGATGCTAACCCATATAAGAGGAACCGAGTAATAACCGGAGCAATCGAACATCGGATGTACGGTTAATAAATCTGCTATAAAGTAAGCCAACCAAAACGAGATATGGTAAGCAACGAAAATCAACAATATTTCGGCTACTATAGCAAAAAACTTCTCTGCCGAACTCGCCGGTAAAGTAAGGAACATTCCTTTGGAGTAATGTACTTTGAATCCTGCCGACCGCAAACTGCCAATAGCAACCATTATCAACAGGAAATTGAAGGTAGATCTATAATCATACTCATACGTCATTAATACTATTTGACCAACCAACATCGCTAAGAAATAGAAAATGATGTATGTATCGTACTCGATTAAATCGGCACGCAGGATCTGTAGGATTCGTTTGAAACTGAAAGTATCTTTCATACTATATATATATTATCGGTTGAACAATGGAGTGAATTCTTTGGGATTGCTGACGATGGCGTTGAAGAGTATTTCCAGGGGTACGGCCGTATTCTCGTTATCCGTATTCAGGCACACGCCGAACAATCCCATCGGAGTCGATTCGGAGTAAAGCACCTGATCGTCAGGCTGTACCAGGCGGAACGCCAACTTAGCTGCAATCTCGTCCAACGAACGGTTCAGCAGTATATTCCGCTTATCGAGGATACAGACGGAATCGATCAGCGTTTCCAGATCGCGTACCTGGTGGGTGGAGATGATCACCGTCTGGTCTTCGCCGATATAGGTAGCCACCAGTTTACGGAATACCGACTTCGAGGGTATATCAAGTCCATTGGTCGGTTCGTCCATCAACAACAACGGGGTATGGGCGGCCAGTGCAAGGGTGATGGCAACCTTCTTTCGTTGCCCCTGTGACATCTTTTTCAAACGCGAAGACATATCGATCTCCAACATTTCGATACATATCTCCAATATCTCCCGGCTGAAAGTCGGATAGAACGGAGCATACATCTTTATATAGTCCCTGGCTGTTACGTCGGGCATGTTCAGTTCTTCCGGCAGGAGGAATACCTGCTGCAGGAAAGACGCATGACGTTTGGAAGGAATATTGCCCAGTACGGTACAAGTTCCTTCGTTCGGGAACAACTGCCCGCACAGGATATTCAGGAGCGTCGTCTTCCCCTCCCCGTTCTTACCCAGCAGCCCGTAGATATGGCCGGAAGGCAGGTTCAGGTTCAGGTCATTCAAGACCGGTTTGTTACGCTTGTAAGCTAGCCTTACCTCTTTTAGTTGTATCATAATGTATCTTATTAGTGTATTAGTTATATAGTACACCGCAAATGTATAGATTGTTTTTATACTACCAAACGATTCACAAGAATATTTTTCAATTATTTTTGCAGCAAATCACATAAATCAGAAACCATATGAACAACGAACAGATCGCTGCACAGCTTATCGCCATGGAAAAGGCTGCATTGGAAGAATGGAACAGAGGGAATCCGGATGGATACCTGGATATCTATGCATCCGATGTTACCTACTTCGACCCATATCTGGAGAAACGAATCGACGGATTCGACGCCATCAAAAGTCTGTATGATAACATACGTGGACAAGTATCCGTCACCTCCTATGAGTTTATGAATCCGAACGTACAGGTTGCCGGTAACACCGCCATCCTGACCTTCAACCTGATCTCGAAGGATGGCGACAAGACCTATCCCTGGAACTGTACTGAAGTTTATCGGCAGGAGGCTGATGACGATTGGAAGATAGCGCACGTTCATTGGTCGTATATCCGCCCCATGGATCGAATGGGCGATATCTGACTAAGAGATACGTTTCATAAAGAAATACGCCCACATGGTCGGGATTACCGGAATAATTCCGTACTATTGTGGGCGTAATGCATTTTATGAAAAAAACTTATTAAATCTATCCACTTATGAAACGTTTCTTATTTATTCTCATCTGTGTATGTGCCATCCAATTCGCGGGTGTTGCACAAGTAAACAAACTGGATTCTGTCATGCCGGTACGCGGGTTGGCTATTGCTGCTCCTTCCGTACAAGGGATGGATCTTTTCCTCAAATTTATCGAACAGGACCTGGCTCCTGCCCATTTCAACCTGCTGATCCTGCGGGTAGACTGGAACTACGACTATCAATGTCACCCCGAACTGCGCGATCCGAACCCGCTGACAAAAGCCGACGTGAAGAAGATCGTGAACCTCTGCCGCAAGCATAACATCCGTGTCGCTCCGCAGATCAACCTGCTCGGACACCAATCCTGGGCGGAGACTACCTATGCCCTGCTGAAGGTATATCCCGAGTTTGATGAAACACCGCATGTCGACACCAAGAACTATACCGGCTGGCCGAACCCCGACGGTTTATATTGCAAAAGCTATTGTCCGTTGCACCCGGGCGTACACAAGGTGGTATTCGCGTTGGTCGACGAGTTAACGGAAGCCTTTGAAACCGACCTCTTCCACGCAGGTATGGACGAAGTGTTCTATATCGGCGACGACAAATGCCCCCGTTGCAGTGGACGCGATAAAGCCGAACTCTTTGCCGGTGAAGTCACCAAGATCCAGAACCACCTGGCGTTGACAGGCAAACGTTTGATGATCTGGGGCGACCGTCTGATCGATGGTAAGACAACCGGCCTCGGCACTTGGGAAGCCAGCATGAACAATACCTATCGTGCGATCGACATGATTCCGAAGGAAGTATTTATCTGCGACTGGCACTACGAACGTGCCGACCTGACCGCCGTTTACTTCGCCATGAAAGGTTTTGATGTGGCTACCTGCCCGTGGCGGAAACCGGAACTGGCCGTCAAACAAATGAACGACATGATCAACTTCCGTAACCAGGCCCCCAGGCCAATGGCCAACCATTTCCAGGGTATCATTGCCACAGTATGGTCGGGAGCCGACGGTTTCCTCAAGAACTACTACAACCCGGAAACCTACAAGCAAACCGTATCGGATGCCGTAACGCTCAAACGCTTGATCGAAGAGTACAAGAAGATGTAACAAAAAAGGGGCTTTCCAGAGCCCCTTTTTTTATTCCTGTTTTGAACCCACCAATGCGATCACGGCATGGTGATCACCGTTGCAAAGGAAGCGGCGGGTAATTCGAAGGTGACCGTACCACGGTTCAGCACTACGTTTTTCACCTCTTCCATCCCTTTACTGGCCGTAGTTACATACACTTTGACATCACCCGTTTTCTGGGGCAGGCCTTTGATGGTGGCTGGACGCGCAGCGCCGTTGTTCACCATATGCACAGCATATTCCCCGCGAGCGATATTGCCGAATGCAGCACAATTCACCTGATCTTTCGTACAGGTAAACGGCAGGGCGAACGATTGTTCGGGCGTAGCCGCCAACTGTTTTAGGTTCCAGTAACGCTGCGTACGGCGAAGCGGTCCTTCGGTACCGAAGATACCATCACCCAACAAGATAGAATAATCCGACGTCAACTGCCATTGCAGGATAGACTGTGGCTGGCAGATCGCACATATACGCATATACAGGTTGATCTCGTACAACGCAAACGTCGATTCACCGAATATCTGCGGATACCGCCAGGCGGCAGCATCGGTACTCCCCTCGCCTACGATCAGCGGTACATTCAGTGTCCGCGAAGCCTCGGCCCATTTGTGTAGCGTAGCATCATCGCATCCCCGCCAGGAATGGAACGACACAGCGCCGATATACGGATAGGTCTCTGGATCTTTCATCGCAGGCAGAATAAAATCGAACGTCGTCGCATCCGAATTATCGCCCAATAATACTTTGGTTGCCAATCCACGGGAAGCCATATAAGCACCCAGTTCTTTGATAAAGGTCGCATGCTCCTTTGGCGTAAAGAACACATCGATACCCAGATCCGATTCATTGAACGAATACATAGCGGCTTCCACCCCATATTCCTGTTTCAGGTATACCAGGTAATCGGTAATCGATTGGTAGACTTTCTCCTTCTTACGGGGATCGAGTCGATAGGCTGTCACACCACCCCGGTTCACATAGCCGGCCGGATCGCCGTCGATGGCCCATACAGGTGGAAACCAGGCACTGACGATCACCGGCATACCCATCGCTTTCAGTCGCCCGGCCATTTCCATAGCCGACTTCACCTGTCCGTTCAACCGGCCGGAACGCGCTTCGGCGATCGGGTCACTGTTCTCTTCCACCTGCCAGTAGCGCCAGGGCATTTCGACCCGTCCCCAGGCCACACGCATATTATCAAGGCAATAGTTGATCACTTTCGGATCCTGCCGGGGATTCTGCAAACGGAAGTTACCTCCCAGCCCGTCGAACAGGCGGCCCGGATTAGTTCGGTCGATGGCGACCTCTACCCGTTCGTTATCAATCTCTCCGGAAGCTTCCATGCTGAACTGACGTTGCTGCGTGCTTCCTTTTGAAAGCGTCTTGCCCGGCATAAGTCCGATATATAGCACCGTATTGCCAGACGGCTCTTTCACGGCAAAGACGCTTACTGTGTTTCTGAATTCCAGTTTCAACGCACGCCCGTCGCCATTTACCTGAATACGGGCACCCCGGTAACGGGATGCTTTTTCCGGATCGGTATGGTTCAGATCGCTCAGTGACAGCTTGGTATCATCGACAGATAAAGAACCACTTGCATACCTGTCGGCTGGTAGTTCCATACAGAAATAAGTACCTTCCGCCTGTAGCGTCGTATCGGCACGAACGGTAACCGTGATGTTATTGCGCCCTGTGCTCGTATCATTCACCACTTGTTCATACCGTATCTTGTTGATATTCGTCACCACCGTCTGCTGTGATCCGTTACGGGTATACATCGGGTAAGACTGTTGCTCCTTGCCTGTCGAATGGATGCGTTTCCATCCCGGTTCAACGAGGCGAAAGCTAGTCTCGAAGGCCATCAGTTCGCCGTCCATACGGATACCTGTCATATTTCCCCAGGCCATCACTTCGGTTTGGGCATTACTGTTGGAGGCTGTTGCAATGGCATAGCCTGCTGCTCTTTTAGGAGATGTCGGCTGAACAACTTTCCCGGGTTGGGTCGTGGAGGGCTCTTCGTGCACGATCGTGCTGGCTGCCGGTTCAGGGGCTTCAACAACAGGAGAAATGGTTTCTTTCGGTGTGTTCCCGGTTAACGCAACCGTTCCTTCCCCTGTCGAAAGCATGGTAAAGAGGGTTTGTAGCGAATTGCCTTTTTGTAGTAATTGTCCTTCGGTTAGTGCAATATACAGCACCGCATTTCCAGCAGGATCTCTGCATACAAACGCTTTCTTCTCCGCCCTGAAACGGATATCTATACTGCTTCCCATACCATTCATACGGATACGGTCACTTTGATACATCGGACATTTTTTCGGATTCGTAGACGTTGCCGTACTCATATCGACCTGGATATCCTCTCCAAACACCACTGATCCTTTGCCATAGACAGACTCCGGCAGTTCGATACAAAAATAGACACATTCAATCCATCTCGTCGTATCGGCCTGGAGCACAATCAATACCTGATTGCTTCCCATTCCCCGGTCGGTTATATTTTGTTCAAACCGGACACCGTGGATGTTTGACAAGATCGTTTGTTTTTTCCCATTACGGGAGTTTTGGGATGTATATCCTTCCGCCTCATCCGTAGAATAAACCGCTTTCCAACCCGGATCCACCAACCGGATGTCGGTTTTAATATCCGCCTGTCCCCAAACAGGCAAAGCTAAAGCAGAGGCAAACACAAGGAATCCTCCGAGAAGAATGGAATGTAATTTAAACAAATTATTCACCAATGGTTTCATAAGTATAAGTACTATGTTTGTAATTAACTGATGAGGTTGAAACATTTCTAATGCCCGAGATCACGTACCTCTTCATCGGTCAGTGGCTTCAAGCAGCAAATATATTACATTAAATGTGTTTTCATACACATATCCAGCTGTTATCTTTCCAGGATAACCTTACAGCACGGATATATACGGATTACATCTTCAGTTCATGAATCTTCATATTTGACAAAATCCGAAGACCGTTTCGTTCCTTTTTACTTCAGGACAAAGTCGCAGACTGTACTTATTACCCCGGCATTAACCGGCAGGGATGGGTTGGTATAGGTGGTGATTTGCACCTGTTGGTCGGTGGAGGTACAGTCTTTTAAGACATGGTTAACATGGGGTAGGATTACTTTCCTGGCTTTCGGATTGGCTTTTGCCAACAGGTTGGCATCGGCTTCGGTCACCTGCATATCCGTACTCCCTTGAAGGATCAGGGTGGGGATGGTTAGTTTGGCTATTTCCTTCTGCGGATTGTATTTGAACCAGGAGATCATATAGGGCTGCACGCTGGGGCGGAACAGGGATTGCAATAAGGGCGGAACATTCGAGAAGGTCTCCCCCTTCTCCAACTGGTCGATACAGGAAAAGGCCTGTTCTTTCAGGGACGGCATTTGGGCAGCCAGTTGCTGGTCTAACTGCTCTTTCAGGATATCGCCTGCCGGTCGTCCGGATCCGGCAAGGGAGATATACTTGGCCACTTTCGGATTACCGACCGAGGCGACCAATCCGATCAGGGCTCCCTCGCTATGCCCGGCTACAATGACGGAAGAGAAACGCTTGTCGGCGGCCAGTTGGTTGATCCAGCTTTTCACATCGTCGATATAATGTTCGAAACGGATATCCATCTCATTCTTCATGGCCGCTTTGCTGGCGCCGATGCCGCGCTTGTCGAAACAGAGCGAAGCAATCTGGTTTTTATACAGACCGTCAGCTATCTGTAACAAGGTATTACTTTGCATCCCGGGTTGGTTTCCGTTACGATCTGTCGGTCCCGAACCGGCAATGATCAAGACCACCGGCATCGGTTTGGCGGCAGCCGGCACCTTTAATGTACCCGAAATATCACCCGTCGGCGTTTTCAGCATAACAGACTCCTCCTTTACCACTAATTGGGCGGAAAGGAAAACGGAAAACAATAACAAGACGAAAAGGGATGCGAATCGTTTCATAACTGTGTGTATTCAGGTTCAACGCAGCAAAGGTAAGGAATCCTTGCCTACATGGAAGAAAAAACCACAACTAATTGACATATTGTCAGTTTTTAGCCTCTCATTACGTATAATTAAACTAAATATCGTGAAAAGAGGACAGCGTGCAGAAGATATTCTTATCTTTGTGCGTGGCAAAAGTATATTGTTTACATTGAATATCTTATAACACAAACAATTATGGCTAAAATAAAAGGAGCTGTTGTGGTTAACACGGAGCGTTGCAAAGGATGTAACCTGTGCGTTGTATCCTGTCCTTCGGATGTATTGGAACTGCATCCGCGTGAAGTCAACAACAGAGGGTATCATTACGTGTACATGAAGAATCCGGATGCTTGTATCGGTTGTGCCAGTTGCGGACTGGTATGCCCCGACGGCTGTCTGACGATCTACAAAGTTAAAATCTAAGCGGTATATGAGTGAAGAAGTTAAATTATTAAAAGGGAACGAAGCCATTGCCCATGCGGCGATCCGTTACGGTGCGGATGGTTACTTCGGTTACCCCATTACACCGCAATCCGAAATACTGGAAACACTGATGGCTGAGATGCCATGGGAAACAACCGGTATGGTCGTTTTGCAGGCGGAAAGTGAAGTGGCTGCTATCAATATGGTATATGGCGGCGCAGGTACGGGAAAGAAAGTAATGACATCATCATCCAGCCCGGGTATCAGCCTGAAGTTGGAAGGTATCTCGTATATCGCAGGTGCTGACCTGCCCTGTCTGATTGTAAACATTATGCGTGGCGGTCCCGGTCTGGGAACGATTCAACCAAGCCAGGCTGACTATTTCCAGACGGTCAAAGGCGGCGGACATGGCGACTACCGCCTGATCACGCTCGCTCCTTCGTCGGTACAGGAGATGTCGGACTTCGTAGGACTGGGCTTCGATCTGGCCTTTACGTATTCCAATCCTTCCATGATTCTGGCGGATGGTATCATCGGACAGATGATGGAAAAGGTGGTACTCCCCCCCTATCAACCCCGGAGAACGGAAGAAGAAGTACAACAGGAATGCCCATGGGCTGCCCGTGGTAAGAATGCCGACAGAGGACGTAACGTCATCACCTCACTCGAACTCGACCCGGCCCTTATGGAAGAAAATAATATCCGTTTCCAGAAAAAATACCGCGAGATCGAAGAGAAGGAAGTACGCTACGAAGAATTCCACTGCGAAGACGCCGAATACCTGCTGGTAGCCTTCGGTTCGTCGGCACGTATCTGCCAGAAAGTGGTAGAACTGGCGCGCGAAGAAGGTATCAAGCTCGGTCTGCTGCGTCCGATCACGCTGTGGCCGTTCCCGTCTAAGATATTGAACCAATATGCCGACAAAGTAAAAGGCATGCTGTCGGTAGAACTGAATGCCGGTCAGATGGTGGAAGATGTCCGCCTGGCCGTTAACGGAAAAGTGAAAGTTGAACACTTCGGCCGCCTCGGTGGTATCGTGTTCACACCGGATGAAATCCTCGAAGCCCTCAAACGATTAATCATTAATCAGTAATCATTAATAGACTACACTATGAAGCGTGGAAGTAAATTAGACGAAATACTCACCTTGTTGTTTATGTTATTGGCGATAGGCGCCGTAGTATGTTACTTTGCAGTAAGCGACCGGATCGTCTTCTATAGCCTGGGTGGCGCTGCCGTTCTGCTTCGTGTAGTACAATACGTGCTTCGTTTCTTTTGAGAAGGGACGAAGGACGCTTTTAACAGATCAAATTTAAAAATATGGAACTGATCGACATAGTAAAACCGGAAAACCTGGTATACGACAAGCCACGGTTGATGAACGATACTCCAATGCACTACTGCCCGGGGTGCAGCCACGGTGTAATCCACAAACTGATCGCCGAAGTGGTGGAAGAAATGGGCATGGAAGGGAAAACAATCGGTGTATCCCCCGTGGGCTGTGCCGTTTTCGCCTACAACTATATTGATATCGACTGGATCGAAGCGGCCCATGGCCGTGCACCCGCTGTCGCTACGGCTGCCAAGCGATTGAACCCCGACCGGATGGTCTTCACCTATCAGGGTGACGGTGACCTGGCAGCTATCGGTACGGCAGAAACCATCCATGCAGCCAACCGCGGAGAGAACATTGTGATCGTATTCGTGAACAATGCCATCTATGGTATGACCGGTGGGCAAATGGCGCCTACCACACTGGAAGGCATGCCCACCTCCACCACTCCCTACGGACGCAGCGTTGCGTTGAACGGGCACCCGCTGAAGATCGGCGAACTGTTGGCCAAACTCGAAGGCACCTGCCTGGTGACCCGCCAGAGTGTACACACAGCTGCAGCCGTTCGCAAAGCGAAGAAAACCCTCCGCAAAGCATTCGAAAACTCCATGGCCGGCAAAGGTACATCGGTGGTTGAATTCGTCTCCACCTGTTCATCCGGCTGGAAAACCACACCGGATAAAGCCAACAAATGGATGGAAGAAAATATGTTCCCCTTCTACCCGCTGGGTGATTTGAAAAATAAAGAAACAGAAACAGTATGAAACAGGAGATCATTATAGCCGGCTTCGGCGGCCAGGGAGTGTTGTCGATGGGTAAGATCCTGGCATATTCGGGATTGATGGAAGGGAAAGAAGTAAGTTGGATGCCGTCGTACGGTCCGGAACAACGCGGCGGTACCGCCAACGTAACCGTGATCCTGAGCGACAACCCGATCAGTTCGCCCATCCTGAATGAATACGATATTGCGATCGTGCTGAACCAGCCTTCCATGGACAAGTTCCAGGAAAAGGTAAAGAAAGGCGGGATCCTGATCTACGACGGTTATGGTATCCATAAGCCGGTAGAACGTACCGATATCCGCGTCTATCGCGTAGATGCCATGGATGCCGCTACGGAAATGAAAAACGAGAAAGCCTTTAATATGCTTATCCTCGGAGGCTTGCTGCAAGTAGCTCCCATGGTGAAACTCGAAAATGTATTATTGGGATTAAAGAAGTCGTTGCCCGAACGGCACCACAAACTAATCCCCATGAACGAAGAGGCTATCCGCAAGGGAATGGAGATCATACAGCCGCTATAAAGTGCTAAAAACGATAAAGAAAAGGGCGTTTCTTTCGCAGAAACGCCCTTTTCTTATATCTTTGCATCCCATGAAGCATTGCTTATACATATTTGTGCTGCTTATCGGATCAGTGACTGTAACGATGGCTCAGGATAGACCCGGCGGACGATCAGGGGGTCAAGGTTCTTTTTCCTTATCCAATCTTACAGCTGTCCAAAAAGACAGTATCCTGCGTGCAGATACGGCAGGTATGGCTGCCCGCCATCTTAAGATATCTCACTTAACGCCCCATCTGGGTGATCCGTATGCTGCTCCGATTGATTCCAGCCGGTTGAACTTTGCCAACAGCACGTTGGTAGAAGGGCGTTCGCTCAGCGTGGGTTACCTTGCCAATCAGGGTTCAGCCACACAGACGCGTATGTTCAGTGAACGGAAAGAAGCCCGCGACTTCATGTTTGTCGATGCGTTTGATTATTGGATCACGACACCGACCAATGCCAACTTTTATGATGTCAAGATTCCGTATACGAATGTTTTGTATACCACGGACTTTGCCAGCCAGAATAAAACCGATCGCCTGAAAGGCGTACTGACCACCAACTTCGGGAAGAAGGTAAACATTGGCGCCGAAATGGATTATATCTACTCACGCGGCTTTTATAACTCAAACGGGAACAAGCTATATACCTATCGCATC
Source organism: Tannerellaceae bacterium (assembly GCA_031555145.1). Lineage (GTDB taxonomy): Bacteria > Bacteroidota > Bacteroidia > Bacteroidales > Tannerellaceae > JAJDIA01. Next base: position 97,291 of record JAVBUR010000067.1, read on the forward strand.
TTCGGCAATTATATTTCCGACCGGTATGAGTTGCGGGCATATGTCAGTAACTACAACTTCCTCTATCACGAGAATGGCGGACTGACCAACGACCGCTATATCACGCATCCGGACGACATCACTTTTACCTCCGGTAAACGACCGGCCGATACCCGTTCATATCCGGTACGTTATACCGACTACTTCAACCGCGTACGCGGTAAAACCTATTTCCTCACCCAACGTTACAACCTGGGCTTCCACCGTACCCTGGAAGAAGAAGACGAGGAAGGGAATGAAAAGAAAGTATTTGTACCCGTATCCAGCATCATCCATACACTGGATTATGAAGACAACCGCCGGCATGCCTTTGCATCCCAGGCGAATACAGTCAACATTGATACTTGTTATACCTACCGCTATCGTCCGGATAGCATTCCATTGGACGACCGGTCGGAATACTGGAAACTATCCAATACCATCGCACTGTCCATGCGCGAAGGATTCCAGGATTGGGCGAAATTCGGACTGGCGGCTTTCGTTCGTTTCGAGAAACGTCAATTCTCGTTCCCCGTTTATTATGATTCCATATATGTCGACAACCGGCAAGTACCCAAACCGACGGAAGACAACCCCATGCCCTACCAGCCCGACTATCAGAAAATGCAACGACAGGATGAGTTCACCACTTATTTAGGGGGTAGTATTTCCAAGCGGCAGGGCAGCATACTGACGTATAACGCACAGGGAGAGTTGGCTGTAGTAGGTGATGATATCGGCGAGTTCCGCCTTTCCGGCGACTTACAGACACGGTTTAAGTTGTTTAAGAAAGATGCCACCATCCAAGCAGAAGGCTACATATACAATGTAACCCCTTCGTTCTACATGCGGCACAACAGTTCCCGCTATTATCAATGGGACAACGATAAGTTTAAGAAAGAACGCCGCGTCTATGCCGGTGGTACCATCGACCTGGCATCCACACGTACACGTATCACAGCCGGCGTCAATAATATCCAGAATTATGTCTATTTCAATCCGTCTGGTGTGCCGCAACAGGATGGCGACAATATCCAGGTGATCACCGTCCGTCTCAAACAGGATTTCCGTATCCGGGCGTTCGGATGGGAAAATGAGGTAGCGTATCAGTTGAGCGGCAAGAAGAGTGTACTTCCCCTGCCCGAGATCACAGCCTATAGTAATGTCTATTTCGACTTTAAACTGGCAAAGGTACTCAGTCTCCAACTCGGTGCCGATGTGCATTATTTCACGGAATATTATGCGCCTTACTACGAGCCGGGCACCTTGCAATTCCAGGTACAGGATCAGAGCAAGGGCGTAAAGGTGGGTAATTTCCCACTGATCAACGCCTATGCGAACCTTCACCTGAAACAAGCCCGTTTCTTTGTGACGGCTTATAACCTTGGATCCAAGTTCGTTTCGCCGAACTACTTCTCCCTGCTTCACTACCCGCTTGACCCAATGGTGATCAAAGCCGGTATTGCTGTGACGTTCAACAATTAACCGTTTCTAATGCCTCCCATCCATGAGATCCAAAAAGCTTCTCGTGCTTTATTGCTTCCTGTTGGTCGTAGCGCTGACTACCATGGGAATGTTATGGAGTATGCGGAAATCGGCCGTAAGGGATTATCCCCAGATTGCCGGCGAAGGAGTATTGCGACTGGTCACCGATTATAATCCGTCCGGTTACTATATCACCGGTGATACCATCGCCGGTTTTCAGTACGAACTGGCACAGGCCATTGCCGAACTATCCGGTCTGGACGTGCAGATTGGTTTGGAGATGAGTTTACAAAAAAGCTTCGAATCGCTGACCGGTCGGGCCTGCGATGTGATTGCCCGCAATATTCCCGTCACCAGCCAGGCCAAGGAAAGCTATCTGTTTACAGAACCTATCATACTGAACAAACAGGTATTGGTGCAACGCACTGCCAAGTCCAATGAAGGTGTTCAACCCATCCGCAACCAACTCGACCTGGCGGACAGAACGCTTTATATCCCTAAAGATTCTCCTGCCCTGCTCCGCTTGCAAAACCTGGCGAAAGAGATCGGCGACACCATTCATGTAAAAGAAGATTCCCTGTATGCCGCCGAGCAACTCATCATCATGGTAGCCAAAGGCGACATCGACTATGCCGTGTGCGACCAATTAGTCGCCGTCGGCTTGCAAAAGCAATACCCGGAGATCGATATCGCAACCGATATCAGCTTTACCCAATTGGAGTCGTGGGCTGTACGAAAAGACGCCCCCATCCTGCTCGACAGCCTCAATGGCTGGTTCCGGCAGATACGGGAGAATGGTTTGTTTGACCGCATCTACAAAAAATATTATTAAATAAATCGCATATTCGCTTGCTTTTTATCAGACAATACCTATATTTGCCAACAGAATAACACAAGAAGTTATGAGAACAATGTTGGTAAATGCATATTGGTGGCGTTCCCTACAACTCACAAGGTCGTAAGGAACGAAAGCTATATGTATATATCATAACACGATAATAGAAGATATAAGAGGCTTGTCGCACTTGCGGCAGGCCTCTTTTCTTTTGTCCTCATTCGAAATCAATAAACAACCGAATAATATGCAAACAATGAACAAGTATCAGGTAAACGAACAAGGGTATTACGGCGAGTTTGGTGGCGCCTATATCCCGGAGATCCTGCACCAGTGTGTGGAGGATCTGCAACAAAATTATAAAAGGGTATTGGAGAGCGAAGCCTTCCAATCCGAGTATCGCAGTTTACTCCGCGATTATGTTGGCCGTCCTTCCCCGCTTTATTATGCCCGCCGGCTGAGTAAAAAATACGATTGCCGTATCTACCTGAAACGGGAAGACCTGAACCATACCGGCTCTCACAAAATCAACAATACCATCGGTCAGATCCTGCTCGCCCGACAGATGGGTAAACAACGCATCATCGCAGAAACAGGCGCCGGCCAACACGGCGTAGCCACGGCAACCGTCTGCGCACTGATGGACATGGAATGCATCGTCTATATGGGTAAGACCGATGTGGAACGTCAGCATGTGAACGTGCAGAAGATGCAAATGCTAGGCGCCACCGTTGTTCCCGTCACCTCCGGTAATATGACGTTGAAAGATGCCACCAACGAGGCCATTCGCGACTGGTGTTGTCATCCGTCGGATACGTACTATATCATCGGTTCCACGGTAGGCCCGCATCCGTATCCCGACCTGGTAGGCCGCCTGCAATCCATTATCAGCGAAGAGATACGGGAGCAGTTGATGGAAAAAGAAAACCGCGAATGTCCCGACTACCTGATCGCCTGTGTAGGTGGTGGAAGCAACGCCGCCGGTACCATCTATCACTACTTGGATGAAGAGAAGGTAAAGATCGTCCTGGCTGAAGCTGGTGGACAGGGAATCGACACCGGCATGAGCGCCGCCACCATTCAGTTAGGCAAAAAGGGAATCATCCATGGCGCCCGTACCCTTGTGATGCAAGACGAAGACGGACAGATCGAAGAACCCTACTCCATCTCCGCCGGCCTCGACTACCCCGGTATCGGTCCGATTCACGCCAATCTGTCGCAAACCGAACGCGCTACCATCCTGGCTGTTAACGATGACGAAGCACTTGACGCCGCCTTCGAACTTACCCGCCTCGAAGGCATCATCCCCGCCCTCGAAAGTGCACACGCACTGGGCGCACTGAAGAAGCTCCGCTTTCAACCCAACGAGGTGGTTGTCTTGACCGTATCAGGCCGTGGCGACAAAGACCTCGATACCTATATTAACGCTATGCAAGCGAATCAATCTACAGCTAACCAATAAGAAGTGATCAAAATAAGTAATCAAATGAAACAGTATACCTATACCACCCTCAGTAAACAGGTGATGGGCGACCTGCACACCCCGGTCAGCATCTACCTGAAGGTACGCGACCTGTATCCCGAATCGGCGCTGCTCGAAAGTTCAGACTTCCACGGGAACGAGAACAGCCTCTCCTATATCGCTCTCTGCCCGCTGGCACATATCGGTATCAACAACGGCGCTTGCACCGCTGTCTTCCCGGATGGGACCCCCGAAGTGACGCCACTAACCGATAGCTTCGGGGTATCCGAAGCTCTGAACCGTTTCCTGCAACACTTCACCATTACGGGAACCGACCGGAAGATGTGCGGCCTCTTCGGCTACACAGCCTTCGATGCCGTCCGTTACTTCGAACCCATCCCCGTGATAGAAGCACATCATGAAGAGAATGATGCCCCCGATATGTATTATGTCCTCTACAAATACATTCTCTTGTTTAATCACTTCAGCAATGAACTGACGCTCGTTGAACTACTTAGCCCCGGTGAAGAAGGCCATTTGCAAGAGATCGAAACCCTACTCAATAACAAGAACTTCGCCTCCTATAACTTCCAGGCAGTCGGTCCGGAAACCTCTCCCATCACAGGCGACGAATACAAGGCCATGGTACGCCAGGGCATCCGTCACTGCCTGCGGGGCGACGTCTTTCAGATTGTCCTCAGCCGCCGCTTCGAACAAGCGTTCAAAGGCGACGATTTCAAAGTCTATCGTGCTTTGCGAAGCATCAACCCCTCGCCCTACCTGTTCTATTTCGACTTCGGAGGCTTTCGCATCTTCGGGTCTTCGCCGGAGACACACTGCAAGGTGACCGGCCGGCACGCCAGCATCGACCCGATTGCCGGGACAGCCTTCCGCACCGGTAACACCACACTCGACAAGCAACGCACCGAAACCCTGCTGGCCGACCCGAAAGAGAATGCCGAACATGTCATGCTGGTCGATCTGGCACGCAACGACCTCAGCCGCAATGCCCACCACGTACAGGTAGATTTTTATAAAGAAGTGCAGTACTACAGCCATGTGATCCACCTCGTTTCCCGTGTCAGTGGTGAAATCAATGCGGACAGCAACCCGATACAGACCTACATCGATACCTTCCCTGCCGGTACTCTCAGCGGAGCGCCGAAAGTACGCGCCATGCAACTCATCACCGAGATAGAGTCACACAACCGGGGCGCCTACGGCGGATGCATCGGCTTTATCGGCCTGGACGGCGACCTCAACCAGGCCATTACCATCCGCTCCTTTGTGAGCCGTGGTAATGTGCTTTACTATCAGGCCGGCGCCGGTATCGTCTCCCAAAGCAACGACGAACGCGAACTACAGGAAGTCAATAACAAGCTGGGCGCCCTGAAAAAGGCGATCGACCTGGCAGAGAGATTAGTAAACTAATATGGTAAGTAAGGCTAGCTATATAAGTGTAACTCGGCTCCCCGCCTTGAAAGCTACTCTCTATACACATCTTTTGATGAGTGTATGGGGACAACTTGAAGTCGCGATAGTGAAAATGCCCCGTCAGGGGTATCGTGTTCGTAGCCAGGGGTGTAAGCCCCTGGGATATGCGGATGTCATATATAAACCGCGCCACGTCAGTGGTGCCGTATATAATAGACCGGTACCGCTGACGCGGCACAAAAACACCAACTAATCGCCTGTCCAGGGGCTTACACCCCTGGCTACGAACACGATACCCCTGACGGGGCATTCAGCGCACAAAGGGACTCGAAAAAATGTGTATAAAGAGTAGCGTGAAAGGCAGGGAGCCGAGTTTCCCTACATCGTTACACTTACCGAGTTACTCTTATATACTTATCTTGATAACATTTTAAAACTTATTACACAATGAATATCCTTTTATTAGACAACTACGATTCCTTCACCTACAACCTCCTCCACATCCTTAAGGAGTTGGGTGCACAGGTAGAAGTACACCGTAACGACCGGATCGCCCTGTCCGAAGTGGCCCGTTTCAATAAGATCCTCCTTTCCCCCGGCCCGGGTATTCCCTCGGAAGCCGGTATCCTGCTTCCACTGATCCGGGAGTATGCACCGACGAAAAGCATCCTCGGTGTCTGCCTGGGCGAACAAGCCATCGGTGAAGCCTTCGGCGCCACGCTCGAAAACCTCACCAACGTACACCATGGCGTATGTTCCGACATCCGTATCACCGACCGGGAAGAGCTCTTGTTCGACGGCCTCTACCCTGGTTTCCGTGCCGGCCGTTACCACTCGTGGATCGTCTCCCGACAACAGTTCCCCGACTGCCTCGCCATCACCGCCGAAGATACTGACGAACACCAGATCATGGCACTCCGCCACCGCACCTACGACGTGCGTGGTATCCAATTCCACCCTGAGTCCATCCTTACACCCAAAGGCAAAGCAATTATCGCCAACTGGTTGAACATCCATTAATCACTAATCATTAATCATTATTATCACAGCATATGAAACACATCCTATACAAACTATTCGACCATCAATACCTGGGTCGTGATGAAGCCCGTAACATCCTCCGGTTGATGGCCGAAGGACAATTCAACGACGCCCAGATCGCCAGCCTGATCACCGTCTTCCTGATGCGGAGTATCTCGGTAGAAGAACTAACAGGCTTCCGCGAAGCCCTGCTTGAGATGCGGGTGCCGGTCGACCTCTCAGACTATCAGCCTATCGACATCGTCGGCACAGGCGGTGACGGAAAGAACACCTTCAACATCAGTACAGCCGCCTGCTTTGTGGTGGCCGGTGCCGGATACAACGTGGTCAAACACGGTAACTACGGCGCCACCTCCGTCAGCGGAGCCAGCAACGTAATGGAGCAGCACGGGGTACGCTTCACACAGGATATCGGCCAGCTCCGCCGTTCCATGGATGCCTGTCGCATTGCCTATCTGCATGCCCCGCTCTTCAATCCGGCGCTGAAAGTAGTTGCTCCCGTACGTAAGAGCCTCGGTGTACGCAGTTTCTTCAACATGCTTGGTCCGCTGGTAAATCCGGCGATGCCTACGTATCAGTTGTTGGGTGTGTACAGCCTCCCGCTCCTACGCCTTTACAGCTACACGTATCAGGAAAGCGGTACCCGTTTCGCTGTAGTCCACAGCCTCGATGGGTATGATGAGATATCGCTCACTGCCGACTTCAAAGTATCCATGCCTGAAAAGGAGAAACTATACACCCCCGAAATGCTCGGCTTCGCCCGTTGCACGGAAAGCGATCTCGACGGTGGCACTACCCCCGAAACCGCTTCGCGCATCTTCGACTCCGTGCTGCAAAACACAGCTACACCAGCCCAACAAAACTGTGTCATTGCCAACGCCGCCTTTGCCATCCAGGTGATTTGCCCGGAGAAGCCACTCGCTGATTGCCTCGCCGAAGCCCGCGAATCATTGATGAGTGGTCGTGCCCTCACCACCTTCACCCGCTTCCTCACCATTAATCATTAATCATTATGCAAGATATATTGGAAGACATCATAGCCGCCAAGCGTCTCGAAATAGAACGTCACAAGCGTGCCATCAGCCTCCACCTGTTACTTGCCATGGGCAGCGAACGGATGGAGCGTCCCACTCACTCAATGCGTGCCGCTCTGTCCGCGTCGTCCACCGGCATCATTGCCGAGTTCAAACGGAAAAGCCCTTCGAAAGGTTGGTTGTTTCCGGAAGCAGTTGTTACCGACGTAGTTCCTGCCTACGAACAGGCCGGTGCATCCGCCTGCTCCATCCTCACCGATGGTCCGTTCTTCGGCGGCTCACTGGGCGACCTGCAACGAGCTCGTCATGCAGTCCATCTTCCGCTACTTCGGAAAGACTTTATCATCGACCCCTACCAGCTATTCCAGTCACGGGTGATGGGTGCCGACGCTGTCCTGCTGATAGCCGCCTGCCTCACGCCCACTCAATGCCTCGAGTTGGCAGAAATAGCGCATCAGCTACAATTGGAAGTGTTACTGGAGATTCACCACGAAGACGAACTCGGCCACCTGAACCCTTTTGTCGATATGCTCGGCGTCAACAACCGCCACCTCGGTACGTTCCACACCGATATACAGCACTCCTTCCGCCTGATCAAACAACTGCAAGCTGCGGCTCTCGGCTTCGATCCCCTGTTCGTTGCCGAGAGTGGCATCTCTGATCCGGTGACCGTATCCGATCTGCGCTCCGCCGGTTTCCGGGGATTCCTGATCGGCGAAACGTTTATGAAGACCGGCCAACCCGGACTCACCTTGTCTGACTTTAAAGCCCACATCGTATGATTATCAAAGTATGCGGTATGCGTGAGCCCGATAATATCGCGCAACTGTCCACCCTTCCGGCAGACTGGATGGGACTGATCTTTTATCCCCTATCGCCCCGGTATGCAGGTAATCTGCCGCCCACAGCCGTCAAAGACATCCCCTGCCGGAAAGTCGGCGTCTTTGTCAACGCCACATATAACGAAATACTGGAAAAGGTGAATGCCTACCGGTTGGATTATGTGCAGTTACACGGCGACGAAACGCCCGACGACTGCTACGCCCTGCAAAAAAGAGGCCTTGCCGTGATCAAGGCTTTCCCCATCAGCACAGCCGAAGACCTGGCGGCTACTACACCGTATGAAGGGCGCGTCGACTACTTTCTGTTTGACACCCGATGCGCCGCTTACGGCGGATCAGGCCGTTCGTTTGACTGGTCGCTCCTCTCCCACTACACCGGACAGACACCTTTCCTGCTTAGCGGCGGCATCCATCCCGGCAGTCTCGACGGTCTTCGTCAGCTCTCTCATCCCCGTTTCGCAGGTATCGACCTCAACAGCGGCTTCGAAACCGCACCGGGACATAAAGATATTTCCCAACTCCACGCATTTATTCACGCATTTAAAACATCAACAGATATGAACCGTATCCAAGCATTATTCGACACAAAGAAAAACGATATTTTCTCCGTCTACTTCACCGCCGGCTTTCCCCGGCTGGACGACACACTTCCCGTCCTCCGCGCCCTGCAAGCCAACGGCATTGATATGGTCGAGATAGGCATACCCTTCTCCGACCCCATGGCCGATGGCCCCGTCATCCAGGCCTCTTCCACCCAGGCGCTACGCAACGGCATGAGCCTCCGCCACCTGTTTGAACAATTGAAAGACGTACGACAGGAAATAACCATCCCCCTCATCTTTATGGGCTACCTCAATCCCATCATGCAGTATGGTTTCGAACACTTCTGCCGGGACTGTGCCGCCACGGGCATCGACGGCATGATCATCCCCGACCTCCCCTTTGCTGACTACCTGGCCGATTACAAACTGGTGGCCGATCGATACGGACTCTCTATCATCATGCTTATCTCGCCCGAAACATCCGACGAACGCATCCGGCAGATCGACCGTCACACGAATGGTTTTATCTATGTCGTCTCCAGCGCAGCCACCACCGGCACCCAATCTTCCTTCGACGACGCCCGGCAAGCCTACTTCCGCCGCATCCAGTCCATGCAGTTACACAACCCGCACCTCATCGGCTTCGGCATCAGCAACCATACGACCTATCAAGCCGCCACCGCCCACGCCCCTGGCGCCATCATCGGAAGCAAATTCATCCAACTTCTCCAAAGTGAACCGACGGTAGAGCAGGCAGTAAATAAGCTATGCGAAACGATCCGGTAAGGATTGTGTATATACCTTCAGGTCTGTCCGGAATTGAATATCCGGCATCCTGTCATTTGTGGTAGAACACCCTTTTACCGTATAAATGGCAATTGCATGAAAAATGCTTCCACCCTTTCACTTTCTTCAGTTGGTCAGCAAGTTAGCGTGGAAGGAGGGGCTGTTTTACCTGTTTCCTTCCACTTCTCCTTCCACTGTCATTATTGACGATGTCGGGAAGAGGTACCGCCTACATCCAAAGATTTTATTATCAACACAATAACTATTTATCCTTCGCACAACTGTGCGAAGACGTTGGCTATAGCCGGATAGGAAACGGGATACTGATATTCTATTGCCATTATTACCAACTATTAGCAGCACCAACAGGAGGTTTTAATTCCGGAGACTTGATGATCTATCCTCTCACCAGGGTGGAAATTTCTTTGCATCTAGGTGCAAATGTCTTTCCACCCGGGTGGGAACATGTTTGCACTTATGGTGCGAAGGATAGGAGATTGGTATGTTGACAACAAAGGTTCAGTAGGTCGGCAATACATCTTCCCGATATCGTCAATAATGACAGTGGAAGGAGAAGTGGAAGGAAACAGGTAAAACAGCCCCTCCTTCCACGCTAACTTGCTGACCAACTGAAGAAAGTGAAAGGGTGGAAGCATTTTTCATGCAA
>JAVBUR010000044.1:0-33102 GCA_031555145.1 Tannerellaceae bacterium
TACGGCGGCGCTGACGCGGCGCATAAACATCACCCATCCTCCTGTCCGTGGGCTTGCACCCACGGCTACGAACACGATGCCCGTGACCGGGCATTCACCGCCGCTTTCAAATCTGGTTGATATTGAAAGCGCCTCGCTTTCATATTCGGTTGGGTTAGAAACCAGCCTTGATCCCGGCGGTTATCTGTTGGGGGAGGGGGATTGGGGGAATTTCAGGTAACCCAGTTTGGTGTATTGGATGCCGCGGGATACGTAGTGTTTCAGAATTTTGGCCGACAGGAGGTGGATGATGTCGCCAATGCTGTAGATGTGGCTACCGGCGGCTACTACCTGCGAGTTGAGGCTGCGGTCGGAGGCTTTGATGACGAAGAAGAAGCGGTTGTCGGTCGCATCGACGGCGGAGATAAGCTGGTCGACATAGTAATTGACGATGCCGTCCACGACACGGGTCCGGTAACTGTCATCTTCAAACCGTACGTGGAGAACCCGGAGTTGCAGGTTGGTGAGTTTCTCGCTGACAGTGCCTACAAACCGGCTGGCGGAGGCTTTGTAGCTTCTGTGGGTCTGCAGGTCGAGCCAGACCTTGTTGTAAGCTATGGCCAGTTCTTTGAATCGGAGTTCGTTGCGTGTTTTTGCTTCGAATTTTTCAGCGATCCATTGGACGTAACGCGGGTCGATGTGGTAGATCTCCCACAGGTGGTAACCGCGGTATTTACCGAAGAGGATGATGTCGTCACCACTGTCGGGTGGTAACTCCAAGGTATGCTTTACTATCAGGGGAAGGAATGAGTTGGCGATGATCTTTATGGCCGATTCCACGGAACCGAGGGCGTTTAGCTCAAGGTTCGTCAGGTAGATGTACGGATGGTACTGAGCTGCCGGATCATGCCTCCACAGACTGTAATACAGAGCACTTTCGGAGGGAGCCGCTACAATGTAGCTTCCTCCGTCGCATGGCCTGCCCTGGTTGTGGGCGGATAACTTGTTGGCCAGCAATTGCCCGATCTCTTCCGGGAGGTGTTTAAAAAAATCACTGTGCATCGTTTTTCTACTCCTGCTGATTGCTTGTGCTGCCAAAGCAAACATAAGGAATAAATCTGAGATATCCTATCGGTTACAGTTAAAACTGAATAAGGACGGTGTTGGCAGCGGTTTCTTTTACTTCAGTTTGGCGATGACGACTACCGGATTGGCATCTTCGTCGATCTCTTGAATCAGCTTGACGAGTTGCTGTTGCCCGTTTTTGTCACTGACCGTTTCCCGGCTAATGGCTTCGACATCCATGTTTTGCAGGGCTTCGGGAGTGAGGGTCATCGCCCAGTATTTGCCTCCGCTACGGTAGGTGGTCTCGAACTCGCCGCCGGAAATATCGTTCTTCATCAACAACTTGGCGTTTGTCAGCCGTTTGTGGACAAAGCCGGGGGAACCGGGGAAGGGCACATCCCTTCGTTCGGATGGGACGCTGGCAGATAGGATCTCTCCGGTCTTTTTATCATACCGGCTGCTATATATTTTGTCCGATTGGGCGGAGACGAGGTAGAGGTAGTCTTTAGTGTTGAGTTGGTCATATACCGTCAGGTAGTTGAAGAAAGCGGGCTCTTTGATCCATTGGTGCGATAGTTCAAAGGTGGGCCTGTCGCCCAGGTTTAGGGTATAGGCAGGGTCGAAATTCTCTGTTTGCCGGTTGTAGTGGTAGATGGTGTCGACCTGGTAATACAGAAGGTGCAGATCGTCTTTGTATCGGTCCACTACGGGTTCTCCTTCGCTCCAATAGTTCTTCCACCCGCTCGGGTTGGCACGGTTTTCCCAGATGGCTTCTTCGCGCCCGATAAAAGAAGGGTTATAAAAGGTCTTCTGAACGGCGAACGCACTGTCGGTGAGGGCGACTGACCAGTATGTTTTCCGGTGCTCACGCATGACGGGGAGCGGGTCGAAGACGAAGAAGTGGTTGTCGAAGCTGATAATAGAACCATGTGTTCCGAGGAAGAAGTCCTGCATAAAGTCGGCAACCGTTCTGACATAGCCGCCCTTCAGGTTGTAGACTCTGACGTATCCTTCCCCTACCGGGTCATACATATACAGATCCTGTTCGCGCTCATCCATGAAGAGTGTATAAGCCCACCGGTATTCACCCGGCCCTTCTCCTTGCTGTCCGATTTTGTTCAGGAAGGTACCTTCCCGGGAAAAGCGAAAGACATTATCGGGATCCAGTATAATGATCTCCGCATCGGTAATGATGACGCCATCCACCGTTCGGATCAAGGAACTGTCTGTCACTTCCAACGGGACGAACGTGACTTCTTCCACGGCATCGCTGAGTAAGAAGGCAGATGGTCCGTTGTCTAGGTTATTGACCAAGTCGATCTGCTTCGGGAACGAGTCATTGGTTTGCTGTGAATTGTTCTTTACTTTCCCCTGACAATTTGTGAAGAGGAGCATGAGTGACAGGCTGGTGCTTATGCCCATACGGCTCAAGAGGGATAAGTGTACTTTCATAACTGTATGGAATTATTTGGTAAACAATTACTGTTGTTTCGCAAATCTACTCAAATTAAGTAGATGGCGTTTGGCTATTCGTATAATAATTGTTAACCGTCGGTATTAACTTTTCTATTACTTGTTGAGTCGGTAGAAATCCATCAACTCTTTATACCTTTACGCCAAATTTATCGGATATGGCAAAGACAAAGAGCGTATATGTGTGCACGCAGTGCGGAGCTGATTCGCCCAAATGGATTGGCAAATGCCCGAACTGTGGCGAATGGAACACGTATGTGGAGGAAGTGATTGCAAAAGAACCGGCTGCCCGGCGGACGATCCCCGGTCTTTCGGGTGGAGAGAAGGTACGTCCAGTCTTGTTGCGTGATATCACGGCTACCGAAGAACAACGGATCGACCTCCGGGACGGCGAACTGAACCGCGTCCTCGGTGGCGGGCTGGTGAAAGGCTCGCTGGTGCTGATTGGGGGTGAGCCGGGGATCGGCAAGTCTACGCTCGTGTTACAGACCGTGATGCGGCTTACGTCGTTGAAGACCCTCTATGTCTCCGGCGAGGAAAGTGGGCAACAACTCAAGCTGCGTGCCAACCGCTTGTCGGACAATCATCCTAATTGCTATGTGTTGTGTGAAACCAATCTCGAACAGATATTCGTCCAGGCGCAGAATGTACAGCCCGACCTGCTGATTATCGACTCCATCCAGACCATTTTTTCGGAGATGGTCGAATCGTCGCCCGGCAGTGTGTCGCAGGTACGCGAGTGCAGCGCTTCGATCCTCAAGTATGCCAAAGAGAGTGGTGTGCCCGTCCTGCTGATTGGTCATATCAATAAGGAAGGCAGTATTGCCGGGCCGAAGGTGTTGGAGCATATCGTCGATACCGTCCTTCAGTTTGAAGGCGACCAGCATTACCTCTACCGTATCCTTCGGAGTATCAAAAACCGCTTCGGCAGTACCGCTGAACTTGGCATCTATGAGATGCGGCAGGAAGGCCTGCGGGAGGTGACCAACCCTTCGGAACTGCTGCTCACACAAAACCACGAAGGGTTGAGCGGAGTGGCCATTGCCGCTGCCATTGAAGGCATGCGCCCGTTCCTGATCGAGACGCAGGCGTTGGTCAGTTCGGCCGTCTATGGTACGCCACAACGCAGTGCTACGGGTTTCGACCTGCGGAGAATGAATATGCTGCTGGCCGTACTCGAAAAACGCGCCGGTTTCAAACTGGTGCAGAAAGACGTGTTCCTCAATATTGCCGGTGGACTGAAAGTGAACGATCCCGCCATCGACCTGGCTGTGATCAGCGCCATCCTCTCGTCGAGCCTCGATATCAGTATCGAACCGGGTACCTGCCTGGCTGGCGAAGTGGGACTATCGGGCGAAATACGCCCCGTGAACCGTATCGAACAACGGATACTCGAAGCCGAGAAACTGGGCTTTTCCCGTATCCTGATCCCTCACAACAACCTGAAAGGCTTCGACCGCAGCAAATGCCGCATCGAAGTGATTCAGGTGAAGAAGGTGGAAGAAGCCTTCCGCCACTTATTCGGGTAACCGGAACGAATTGTTATCACTTTATTTATATGAAAAAAGTACTGTATTGTTTGTTTGGATTGTTGCTGCTCTTCGGCTGTGAATACGAGGTACACGAGAATTACATTGAATTAAAGAAACCTGCTGATAGCGTGGGTATGACCATTCAGTTGGAAGCAGAGAGCAGCGGGGACACCCTGCTGATTTGGACGGATTATGTGACTATCCGTTACAATTTCGCCACTTCGGGATCAAACGCCATTGGCTGTATCTTTCAGCTGGGAAGTCAGCAATGGGTAATGCAAGGAGCTACGGGTAGTTTTGATATCTACCGATCCAATCTTGGCGGTAATGGCTTGTATGAACTTACCTGCGAAATGTATGCGAGTAGCGGCAGTGGGAGCATAGCCGACCAATTGGGACAAGAAGGCTACCAGGGTGTTTACAAATGGCCGGTGAAGGTGGCATACCAACCTACTGAATGGCGGCCATTGTCGCATACGATCAATAAGGATGGTTATCTGGAATTGTCGTGGAGCAGGTTCCCCTTCGATACATCCTTGTTTGATCGCTATGAAATTTCAAACGGTAGTTGGTCCTGGACATCGATAAGTAACATTAATCAGTTGTCGTACGTTTGTAAAGAGTATGTAGGGCAGGGAGTAACGTTTGCAGTCACCGCGCACTTTAAAGACCATCGCACGCCCTGGCCAATGGGGCAGGTTACACTCGACAAACTGGACATAGAAGCTACGTTCGACTATAGCCGGGCGGATAGCATTGTGATGAAATGGAGTAATCCGTACCGGAGCGTGATCACGGCATACGAATACGTGTCGGGTAGGGTATTGGTGGATGAAGCATCGGCCCGGGAGGTCTGCCTGCCATATAGTCCTTTTGGCTCTGCATATCCGTATATAGGGCTATCTGTGGAGACTTCCGATCCTTCTGCGAGGGGAATAGCCTCCGGACTGAGTGCTCAATGTCCGTATCGTAGCAGTTGTGGCATGGTAATTACTTCTGATGGAGGTGCTGGCCGGTATGGATATAACCCTGCGAAAGATATGTTGTATGTCAGCTCGCACGGAGAAATAGACCGGTGGGCATATCCTTTTGTTGCCCGGAAGGATACCTATGAGGGACCGGGTTGGTACGTATACCAGTATGCATTGGTGGATAAACATACAGCCATGGCGGTTTATGATGGTAATTTTATCGATCTGTGTATGGGCGGGGAAACGAACAAAGTAGTGCGTATGCCGATGCATAATGCCGGTATGTTGACTGGACAGCCTACGGTAACCAACAATGGCAAAGTGATTGCCTTCACCTCTACACAGGCCGGGGTAATGGGTGAAGTGTTTGATGTGCAGAGCGGATTGTTTGAAACAGAATTCCCGGTGCTGCCTGATTATCCGTACGGTATTGGAGTAGCGATGACTCCGGATGGCGCTTACCTGATTACCGAGACCGATATCGGATTGTCGGTTCTATCCATGCAGGGATACACGATCAGCCAGACGCGCAGGTGGACCATGCAATACGACAACTGGTGTGTGAATCCTGTCAACTCGGGCGAGTTGTATGTTTCTTTCGATAGCAAGATAAGTAAATACAGAACCAGCGACCTTTCGCTGGTGGCAAGTTGGGATATGCCGGGGATGCGCGTGGGTAATGTGGATCCCAAATCAGGCTATCTGCTGGTTCATAGTGATAAGAAAATTGCGGTGATAGATCCGAAAACCGGTCGTATTCTTTATTCCATGCCTGTGGATACTTACTGGTGTGGGCTTTATGGTAATATGTTGTTGTCGGTTAATGGTTTTGCGTTAAACCTTGAAAAAGAATTGAACAGATGAAAAAGCGTTTAATACTATTTATACTATGTCTGGCATCTGCCGGTGCCTCCATGCAGGCACAAGAGTGGTTGACGCTGGAATACAATTTCGGTTATGGTACCTATGATATGGGTAAACTGAAGGATGCAATGACACCCAATGCAAGCCGGCTGAATAACCTCAAAGTTACCGATAATTTCCCCGGTTATTGGATCCACCAGGTAAAGCTGGGCGCTGATTTCAAACAGATGCATCAGGGAGGTTTCTCTGTGGATTTCATGAATACAGTCGGCAACCAGGCCGTGTCTGACTATTCGGGTGCCTATAACTTCACCATGCGGGTGAAAGGTGTGCGGCTTGGTGCGTTTTACCGTATTACACCCCGGAGTTGGCTAACGAAGGTTGTCCGGCCTTATCTGCAATTGAGTGGCGGTGTGATACTGAACAATGGTGAACTGGAAGAAAAACTGGAGGTTAATCAGACGGTAATGTCTGATGATCAGATGAAACTGAATGGCATCAACTCCTTTATCGAGCCTGCTGTCGGTTGCCGTTTTCATCTCCTCCCACATTTCGACCTGAATGTGAGTGTTGCGTATGAATTTGACCTGACACGAAAATTCAAAGATACAAGCGGTAGGTACTCCACCGTAGCTATTTATCCTGACTGGAGCGGCCTGCGCCTGATGGGCGGTCTTATTTACAGTATTCCTTTAATCCGATAATCCACCATGATCCGCGAACTCCAACTCCGCCTCCTGCCCGAAGAGACAGCCAACGAGCAAGTATTGAAACAGGTTGTCGTCCGTGAAACGGGCGACCGGTTAGACGACATCCGTGCCGTCCGTGTGTTGAAGCGCTCGATCGATGCGCGGCAACGTACCATCTACGTCAACCTCCGGGTCCGGGCGTTTGTGGGGGAAGAGCCTACGGAGGCAGAGTATCCGGTGATCGAGTATAAGGATGTGTCGGGCGGTAAGCCAGTGGTCGTAGTGGGCGCTGGTCCCGGTGGACTATTCGCCGCCCTTCGGTTGATCGAACTTGGACTGCGCCCTATTGTTATAGAGCGGGGAAAGGATGTACACGAACGTCGAAAAGACATCGCCCTGATCAGCCGTGAACATACGGTGAATAGTGAATCCAACTACTCTTTCGGTGAGGGGGGTGCCGGCGCCTATTCCGACGGAAAGCTCTATACCCGCAGCAAGAAACGGGGATCGGTGGATCGTATTTTGCATATCTTTTGCCAACATGGAGCTTCGACGGCTATCCTGGCTGATGCCCATCCGCATATTGGTACCGACAAGCTACCACGGGTGATCGAGCATATGCGGGAACAGATACTTCGTTCGGGTGGAGAGGTGCATTTTGAAACACGGATGGATCGTCTGCTGATCCATCAGGGCGAAGTGATCGGCATCGAGACCCATACCGGAGAAACCTTCCGGGGACCGGTGATCCTGGCTACCGGTCATTCAGCGCGTGACGTATACCGCTACTTGCACGAACAGCAGATTGAGATCGAAGCCAAAGGCATTGCTGTGGGTGTCCGGTTGGAACATCCGCAGGCATTGATCGACCAGATTCAATACCACCGCGCAGCGGGTAGGGGTGACTATCTGCCGGCGGCCGAGTATAGCTTCGTTGCCCAGGCCGGCGGACGGGGCGTGTATTCTTTCTGTATGTGTCCGGGCGGCTTTGTGGTGCCTGCTGCCAGTGGTCCCCGTCAGGTGGTGGTCAATGGCATGTCGCCATCTAACCGTAATTCAGCCTGGGCTAATTCGGGCATGGTGGTGGAGATACATCCCGAAGATTATCCGACCCTGTTGGGTGGCGAGCCGCTGCCCGTTCCGGCTGATTCCCCGCTTGCCCTGATGGCATTTCAGGAATGGCTGGAAGAACGCTGCTGGCTCAACGGTGGCATGAAACAGACGGCGCCCGCCCAGCGGATGGGCGACTTTATCAATAAGAAAAATTCTGCCGAATTGCCCGTCTCTTCCTATACGCCCGGCTTACTGGCCTCGCCTCTCCATTTCTGGATGCCTGAATTCGTAACCTCCCGCATGTGCGACGGCTTCCGTCATTTTGGTTCCTCTTCGAAAGGTTTCCTGACAAACGAAGCCTTGATGATTGGTGTCGAAACTCGTACCTCTTCCCCCGTCCGCATCCTCCGTGACCGCGACTCGCTTTGTCACATCACCCTCAAAGGCCTTTACCCCTGTGGTGAAGGCGCCGGTTATGCCGGTGGTATCGTCTCTGCTGCCATCGACGGCGAACGTTGTGCGGAAGCCGTGGCAGGATGTCACGCCATTGGCCGGGAGGCTTTGTAGCGGGGATAGCCGTGTATAAACGCTGTCTATATTCGTATAAATTATATCTCGAAACTATGTTGTAAAACATATGGTTGTATATACAGAAGCGAGAAACGAACACAAAACGGACTCGCCCTGAGATAAACAAAAAGAATAGTTTAGGTATAATTTAAAGTGAATGAGTTATGAAACGATTAGTGATAGCAGTTGTAGCATTAGTAGCAAGCACAACCATAAGTTTTTCCCAGAATGTACAGGAAGCAAATGTACCGTTTGAACCCAGTGTCCCACAGTTGAGTAAATACCTGAGATTATCGTCACTCCAGTATGACCAGGTTGCCTCCATCAATGATTACTTCGTCGATATGCAGATTCAAAGTATACATAGCAGCGAAAAAGTGCAGGACAAGAAAATGTATCAGGCCGTTTACGGTAACCTCAAATTGATGAAGGGTGTGTTGGAACCGGAACAGTACCACAAGTACGTAACCGTATTGAATATTACAAATAATAATAAGAAGGTATTGAACGTACCGGGAGCCAGCAATAACTATCTGGCTGACCTCGCCAACCAGGATGATCTGAAAGATCTGGCTAATCTGGCTGACTTGGCTGAAAAATAATCCTGAATAGATACAATTAACGATAAGAGACTGTATGCGATTTGCATACAGTCTCTTTTTTTATATTTATCTTTGCACCGCTTTTCAATAAACACGAGCTAAACAGACATGAAACAAACAGCTATTATCCCGTCGAAGCCCGCGTGGAAAACGGGTGCCAAAGACTATTCGCTCATTGTGATAGGCGCCTTTATGCAGGCATTGAGCTATGTGCTTTTCCTCGCTCCGTTCAAGATTGTGCCGGGTGGTGTATATGGTATTTCCATTGTACTGCACTATTCCACACAGGGAATGTTTGCGTTTCTGCCCGACGGTTTGCCAATGGGGGTTACGGCGCTTTGCTTCAATATCCCACTGATGATTCTGGCGATGAAGAAGATCGGACTGGCATCAGGTCCTAAGACGGTGGTGACGTTTTTGTTGATTTCCATATTTACCGACTCGTTATCCTATATATTGACGGAGCCGCTGCTGCCCAATGATACCTTTATTGCAGCCTTCTATGGTGGTGCGTTACTGGGATTGGGTGTAACCTGTGTATTCCGGGCGCAAAGTACGAGTGCGGGCACTGATGTGTTGGCACGTGTGCTGGCTAACAATTCGAATATGAAGGTGAGCAATATGATTATCCTGCTCGACTCGGCTGTCGTGTTGCTTGGTTTGCTGGCATTCAAGGATTGGGCAGTGCCTTTATATTCGTGGTTGACGATCTTTATCTATGGTAAGGTGGTCGATATGCTTCAGGTAGAAAATCCGAACCGTGCCGTCTTTATCGTATCCAACAAGACACAGGATATCAAGGAATTGATCGTTGACGAGATGGGCATGCGGGGCACCTACCTCCACGGACGCGGCATGTATGAAGGCAAGGAACGGGAGATTATCTTCACCATTGCCGAACGGAAAGATATGCCGAAACTGAAGGACGAGGTGAAGAAGATCGACCCCAATGCCTTCGTTTCCACCATGCATGCCAGCCGCGATTCTGCCCCTCCGGGAAGATAATCCGGTGTTTTCTTTTGCTTCTGATTATAAATGCGCTATTTTTGCAACAAAAATATAGTATATGCCCAGTATTTCACAGCGCGGTGTTAGTATGCCCGCTTCGCCTATCCGTAAGTTAGTTCCCCTGGCTAATAAAGCTAAGGCAAAGGGAACCAAGGTGTATCACCTGAATATCGGCCAGCCCGATATCGAAACGCCTGAGGTTGCTCTGGAGGCGGCGCGCCATATTGACCGGAAGATCCTGGAATATTCGCCCAGCGAAGGCATCCGCTCGTTCCGCGAGAAGCTGGTGAAGTATTACGCCAAGTTCAACATCCAGGTGGATGTGGAGGATATTATCATTACGACGGGTGGGTCGGAAGCCGTATCCTTCTCGTTTATGGCCTGCCTCGATCCGGGCGACGAGATTCTGGTTCCCGAACCGGCCTATGCCAACTATATGGCGTTTGCCATTTCGGGCGGCGCGGTGATCAAGACCGTGCCTTCGTCGATCGAGAAAGGCTTTTCCCTTCCGCCGCTGGAAGAGTTCGAAGCGCTGATCACCCCCCGTACAAAAGCCATCCTGATCTGTAACCCCAACAACCCGACGGGCTATCTCTATACCCGCCGCGAGATGGAGCAGATACGCGACCTGGTGAAGAAATACGACCTCTTCCTCTTTTCCGACGAAGTGTATCGGGAATTCTGCTATACCGGCGCGCCGTATATCTCCGCCTTCCACCTCGAAGGGATTGAGAACAATGTGGTGCTGGTCGATTCCGTATCCAAACGATACAGCGAATGTGGCATCCGTATCGGAGCGATTATCACAAAGAATGTACAGGTGCGCGAGAACGTGATGAAGTGGTGTCAGGCACGACTCAGCCCCCCGTTGCTCGGACAGATCGTGGCCGAAGCCTCGCTCGATACACCGGATGATTACATGCTGAACGTATATAACGAGTACCTTGAACGACGCAACTTCCTGGTGGATGGTATCAACCGTATCCCTGGTTGCTATTCGCCGATACCAATGGGCGCGTTCTATACGGTAGCCAAGTTGCCGGTCGACGACTCGGACGCTTTCTGCGCCTGGTGTCTCGAACACTTCGAATACGAAGGACAGACTGTCATGATGGCCCCGGCCTCCGGCTTCTACACCAATCCCGGCCTTGGCCGCAACGAAGTTCGTATCGCCTACGTACTGAACAAAGAAGATCTGGGAAAAGCCCTCGAGGTGCTTGCTAAAGCACTCGACGCTTATCCGGGTCGAACATTATAAAATGTAGGGGCGGGGTCTGCCCGCCCGTAGTGTCATATTCGTAACGCGTGAATGCCCCGTAGGGGTATCGTGTTCGTAGCCGTGGGTGCAAGCCCACGGATAGGTGATTGGTTGGTGCTCCTTTGCGCCACGTCAGCGGTGCCGTAGGTTATGGCGGCACCGCTGACGCGGCGTGGAATTTATAATAATGTCCCTCTACCGTGGGCTTGCACCCACGGCTACGAACACGATACCCCTACGGGGCATTCACGCGTTACGAATACAATACCGCTGGTGCGGTTACATAATATAGCATGATCGAATATTTCATCGCAAAGAAGATTCATTCCGGCGCCGAGGGAAAAGGCAAGGCTACTCCTCCGGCAGTGCGTATCGCCATGGCGGGTATCGCTTTGGGGTTGGCGGTGATGGTGCTTTCCGTAGCTATTATTGTGGGGTTCAAAAAGGAGGTGCGGAACAAGGTGATTGGCTTTGGTTCGCATATCCAGATTACGAACTTCGATAACAACGCTTCGTATGAATATGCGCCGATTGCTCCAAGTGATACTTTACTGAAAGAATTGAGCGACTTCCCAGGCATCCGCCACGTCGAAGCCTTTGCTACCAAGCTGGGCATGATTAAGACCGACGAAGACTTCCAGGGCGTCGTCCTGAAAGGCGTCGGTATGGATTACGACTGGAGTTTCTTCCACGACCACCTCAAGGAGGGTGAACTGCCCGTGTTCGAAGCTGAGGGACGCTCCACCGATATCCTCCTTTCTCGTTACCTTTGCGACCTGCTGGGATTGAAGTTGGGCGACCCGGTGCGGATGTTCTTCATCCAGGACGATGTACGCGCCCTACGTTTTCAGATCAAAGGTATTTACGACTCAGGTTCTCCGGAGTTCGACAAACTGTTTGTCCTCGGTGATATCCGCCAGATACGCCGCTTGAACGGTTGGGAGAACGACCAGGTAAGTGGTCTCGAACTGCTGGTGGACGACTACGATCGCCTCGACGATATCACTGAAAACGTCTACTTCTTCATGGCTGATAAGATCGACCATTTCGATAACCTCTTCTATACCCGTTCGATCAAAGACCTGAATCCTGTTATCTTCCACTGGCTTGGTGCGTTGGATATCAACGTGGTGCTGATTCTGGTCCTGATGATGGCCGTCTCCGGATTCACGATGATCTCCGGCCTGTTGATCATTATCCTGGAGCGGATCAATATGATCGGAGTACTGAAAGCCCTGGGGCAGCGCAATGCCAGCATCCGGAAGGTTTTCCTTTATATCGCCTTTTTTCTGATCGGGAAAGGCATGTTGTGGGGGAATATGATCGCAGTTGCCGTCTGCCTGTTGCAGCAGCATTTCAAGATATTCAAGCTCAATCCTGCCGACTACTACGTGGATGCGGTGCCCATCGACCTGAATATCCTCCATCTTGTCCTCATTAATATCGGAGCATTGGCTGCCGCCATGGGTATGATGTTCGGCGCTACCTATATGATCACCAAAGTGGAACCGGTAAAGAGCATCCGGTTCGATTAATACACTGCTTTCGCCACCTTATACACACTTTCGGAAGCCAGGAACGTATAGAAGTGCAGGCTCGGTACGCCATGTGCGATCAGGTCTTTGCACTGCTCCGTACACCATTCCACACCGACGGCTTTGGCTTCGTCGTCTGTCTTGCATTTCCGCAGTTCGTTAGCAAAGGGTTCGGGGATGTCACACCGGAACACCTTCGGCAATACTGTCAACTGATCGCGCAGCACCACCGGCTTGATGCCCGGTATGATGGGCACGGTAATGCCTTCGGCACGCAGGCGGTCCACGTAATCATAGTACTTCTGGTTGTCGAAGAACATCTGGGTGACGAGGTATTCGGCGCCGTTCTTCACCTTCTCTTTCAGGTAGTGGATGTCCGACTCCAGGTTCGGCGCTTCCTCATGCTTCTCCGGATAGCAGGCCATGCCGTAGGAGAAGGGCGTTTCATTCGGTTCAAACCGGCTGCCGTCCACGGCGATACCGTGGTTGAAGTCGTTCACCTGTTGTTGGAGTTCGGTGGCGTGGTTGTGAAACTGCTCGGGACGTTCCGACGGTTCGAGTACCTTGTTGTCGCCCCGCAACAGTAGCAGGTTATACACCCGCAGGAAGTTGAGGTCGATCAGCCCGTATTCCGTTTCATCTTTCGAGAATCCCTTACATATAATATGTGGGACGGCGGGGATGCCGTAGATCGTCTGGATGGCCGAAGCAATAGCTACCGACCCCGGCCGTTTGCGTGTGTTGATCTTGTGGATGGTGCCGTCGGCCAGCGTCTTGAACTGGTTTTCGCTGTGGTGCGAGGTAATGTTGATGTATTTCGGGTCGAACTCGCGCAGCTTGTCGATCACGTCATACACCCGCTGGATGTTGTTCCCTTTCAGCGGGGGAAGTATCTCGAACGAAAAAGCTGTTGAAGTCGTATGATTGATCAGATCGCTTACTCTTACTTTCATTGTCATGTAATTTTTATGACAAAAGTAACACTTCCTGCCCGAAATACCTTACATTTGTCCTGCAATATAAATTCAACAGTTATGGAAAATATAAACTGGTCTGATCTCTCATTCGGTTACATGAAGACAGACTACAACGTGCGCTGCTACTACCGCAACGGTAAATGGGGAGAACTGGAAGTATCGTCTTCCGAGATTTTGAATATCCATATGGCAGCCACCTGCCTCCACTACGGGCAGGAAGCATTCGAAGGATTAAAGGCATTCACGGGCAAAGACGGCAAAGTGCGCGTCTTCCGCATGGACGAGAACGCAAAGCGTATGCAGAGTTCCAGCCGTGGTATCAAGATGGCCGAGTTGCCGGTTGAAATCTTTGAAGAAGCCGTTCGCAAGGTGGTGAAGCTCAATATGCGCTTTGTCCCGCCCTACGGAAGCGGCGCTTCGCTTTATATTCGTCCGCTGTTGATCGGCCTTGGCGCCCAGGTAGGCGTGAAGCCCGCTGACGAATACCTGTTCATGATATTTGTCACCCCGGTAGGCCCGTACTTCAAAGGCGGCTTCAAACCGACACAGGTCTGTATCCTCCGCGACTACGACCGCGCTGCTCCTCACGGAACCGGTACCTATAAAGTCGGTGGAAACTATGCCGCCAGCCTCTCCGCCGGAGAAATCGCCCGTGAAAAAGGCTATGCCGCCGTGCTCTACCTCGATCCGAAAGAAAAGAAATACCTCGACGAATGTGGTCCGGCCAACTTCTTCGGCATCCGTGGAAACAGCTATATCACCCCGCAGTCGGGTTCCATCCTCCCGTCCATCACCAACAAGAGCCTGATGCAACTGGCTACGGATATGGGGATGACGGTCGAACGCCGTCCCGTTCCGGTGGAAGAACTGGCTACATTCGAGGAGACTGCCGAATGCGGAACCGCCGCCGTCATCACGCCGCTCTCCCGCATCGACGACCTCGACGAAGGCAAATCTTACCTCTATGCTAAAGACGGCAACGCCGGCCCGGTATGTACCAAACTCTACAACAAGCTGCTCGGCATCCAGACAGGCGACGAAGCCGATCCGTACGGCTGGGTGACGGTGATTGAGTAAGAATAAAACTGCCGCATTAGCGGTATATAATAAAGGTAGCCAGGTGCAGAAGCGCCTGGCTACTTGTGTTTCTGTTAAGTGCGTAACAGTCTGGCGACATTATAATGCAGCGAATGTTAAATAGCATTATCTCTGAAATTATTATACCGGCTACCTCTTGTTTGTAACTAATAACAGTTACATTTGCATAAACAATTCGGAAGTAATTGGTTATGGATCATTTGACTTACAAAGGATATATCGGAAGCGTTGAATACGACGCCGCAAATGATCGGCTGTGCGGTAAAGTGCTTGGTATGAGTAAAGATTCGATTACCTATGAGGGTAAAACGCTTGAAGAGTTAAAGACTGACTTTATTGCTGGCATTGAGAGTTATCTGGAGGGCTGTGCGGAGCTGGGAGTAGAACCCCGAAAGTCATATAGTGGCTCCCTAAACGTCCGCCTTTCCCCTGATATTCACAGTCGGATAGCTCTCATGGCACAGGAGGCAGGCATGACGATCAATGCGTTTATTAAAAAAGCATTGGAAAGTCAGTTAGGAATGATGCATTAATTCATACACTTGCGTCAGGCTTTCGCCTCCGCCTGCATCATGTTCCGGTATTCTTTGGGCGACATGTTGTATTGGGCGCGGAACTGGCGTTGGAAGGTGCGGACGGTACCGAAGCCTGTCCGTTCGGAGATGGTATCGATCAGGATAGCCGGGTCTTCGAGCAGTTGTACGGCTTCTTTCAGTCGGAGGCTGTTGATGTATTCGGAGAACGACATGTTGAAGCAATACTGGAAGGCGTCGGTGAAGAGCATCTTGTTCGTGCCGAGGCGTTCGACAACCTGGTCGCGGGTCACGTGCTTGTCGCGATACACCTTTTCGCGGAGCATCAGGTCGCGGATAGCGATGCAGAGACGGTCTTTGCGGGCTTCGGGACAGTCGGACTCGTCATCGAAGTCGCCACTGTTGTCATTGTTGCCGGAGAGGAAGCTGACTCGGGCGAGCAGTTCACGTTCGCGGGCATCCTGCTGTTCGATCTGTTCGCGTATCTGTCGGGCAAGCGCACGGTTTTTGCGGGTGATCTGCCGGTTGAGGTGGATCCATATCCCCAGCGCCAGTGCCAGGAGGCAGCATCCGCCGAGGGCGAAGAGGAAGTAGTTGCGGTTGCGTTCTTTCTCGGCAGTGAGGCGATCTACTTCATAGATGGTGCGCAGCTCGTCGAGTTGGGCGTGGAAGTCGGTGTTGGCGATCGAGTCTTTGAGCTCCAGCGTATGGAGGAAGGCCTCTTCGCAGTCGGCTCCCCGGTTGAGGTAACCCAGTGCCAGTGTCATATCGCGGTAGGATGTATACTGTCCGTACACATCCTGCTGGCTGGTGCGGATATCGAGTAGTTGTTGGGCATAGTCGAATGCCTGTTGGTACAGCCCCTTCGACATGGCAATCTGTTGGCGGGCGAAGAGGAGGATGTTTCGGACGTTTCGGTGTACTATTATATCGGCGCGTTGTTCAATCTCTTGGCAATACGCCTCCAACCGGTCGTAGGCGTTGATGAGACTGTAATAGTTGAGGGTAGAGATGTAGAAGTTTGACCAGGAGGCTGAAGTGGTGACCATCCCTGTGGTTTCTATCTGGCGCAGATCGGCTTCCCATACTGGGAACAGGAGAGCGAGTTTTTCGTTTTTCTCTCCGGTGTTGTATGCCTTGGCCAGCCCGTCGTAGGCATAGAGCTTCACGTCGTAGCAGGCCGCCTCTTTTCCTGACGCGTCAATACATCGTCGGAAATAGTCTTCGCTTTCTTCATATCGTCTGCTCCACAACAACACATTCCCGAGGGTATAAAGCGGCCATGTCTTTGCCTGTGGGGCATCGATGTCTTTCGATAGTTCGTAGCAACGTTTGGCCTCTTCGATTGCTTTCTCTTTTTGTCCGGCGTAGAAGTATGACATCACCACGTTCTTGTAGGCTTTGAAATAGGAGTTCCATTCCTGTTGCGCGGCGATGAACCGCAGGTCATCGTTGGCTCGTTCGAACAGTTCGTCAAACAGCTCATTGCTGTAGTAATAGGTTATCAGGTTTCCACGGCAGCGGGCGGCACCGGCAGGCATCTGTTGGTCGAGGCAGGCTTGTTCGTGGGCGGCGAGGTAGTGGACGACCGTGTCGGCATCCTCTTCCTCTTCATAGAAAATATGTGCAATGAGTTCCTGCCATGCTTCCAACTTCTCCTGGCCTTCGGTGGCTGCTATCCGTTGCCGGAGGGAGTCTTTTTGTGCTTCATATTGATTGTCGGTTTGCGCATACAGTGTCGCCGCCATCAGGCAGCCAATCACGAGGGCGGTCAGCCTGCGGACTAAAGAAGTGAGTGGTGTATTCATCTGTTATGTGTTCACGTATTTCCTGTGTTACCTATCCGCCTGTAAAAATAAGATAAAATCTTTAGAACGCTATCCGCGTATCCGGGAAAACGCTATATTTGCTACATGATGCCATGCCATGCTAACTATATACATTACTAATACCTATTACCTATGAGCCGATTTATTAACCCCTTTACAGACTGGGGTTTTAAACAGATCTTCGGACAAGAGATGCCCAAAGTGTTATTAATCGATTTCCTTAACGACCTGTTGGTCGGCGAACGCGTAATACGCGATCTGCAGTTTCTCAACAATGAGCAATCGCCCGACTATCAGGAAGGAAAAGGCATCATCTACGACATATTCTGCACCACCGATACCGGTGAACGGATTATCGTCGAGATGCAAGGGAGTCCACAAACCCATTTTCGCGAACGCGCGCTCTATTACATGTCGCGCGCCATTGCGAGGCAAGGATTGCGGGGCGACGAAGGAGACTACAACATCAATGCCGTTTACGGCGTGTTCTTTATGAACTTCCAACTTCCGGAAGAGGAGCACCGAAAGATGCGCATCGATGTCATCTTGGCAGACCGCGAAAGCGGCAAATTGTTTAGTGATAAGCTGCGACCGATCTTTATCACGCTGCCGCTGTTCACTAAAGAGGAGAATGAATGTTGTTCGGATTTCGAACGATGGATGTATGTACTTAAGAATATGAAAGCATTAGATCGTATGCCGTTTAAGGCCAGAAAGGCTGTCTTCGAGAAGCTCGAAGAAATAGCCGATGTGGGAGCCCTTTCCCCTGAAGAGCGGGATAAGTACGAGAACAGTCTCCGCGTCTACAACGATTACCTCTCCACCATGAAAGCCGCCGAGCAAAAAGGTGAAGCTATAGGTGAGGCCCGGGGTGAAGCCCGAGGTGAAGCAAAAGGCGAAGCAAAAGCGCAACTCCGCATCGCCAGCGAGATGAAAGCCAAAGGAATGGATGTTGTCCTGATCAGCGAACTCACCAAACTCCCCATAGACATTATCAAGGGCCTGTAAGGCTGCCTGTATAGTAGGGCTTCAAATGCTTCATGGCATTTGAAGCCTTTTTTTGTGCCCTTTTCTGCCCGCTGATTCCGGGCATTCCACCCCTTTCCGCCTTGCCTGTCGGTGGTCATAACTACTTTTTCACTCAAAAACGCCCTTGCAACACCCTCTGTATGACCACTTCTACAAATTGTCGCATATTCTTTGACAAATTGTCGCCCACCCCAAGAGTGTCCCTGTTTACTTTTGAGGAAGAGAGGCGCGAAACGCACGGTCGATAACCACACCGGCAGCCGTCGCATGATGGTTTTACCGCCGCCGCCCGGTGAACAGTGGTATTCCTCTCAAACGGGATAGATAATGAACAACGATTATAGTACTAACAATTAAACAAGAATGAACATGAAGAGACTATTTACTTTCGTATGCCTGCTGCTCGTGGCGACAGTCACGGGGTGGGCACAAGTTGCACCTTGGACAGGCGCCACAGGCGCAGGTACTAAGGCTGATCCGTATCAAATCACTTCGCAAGCCGATCTGGAAGCGTTCAGGGATGCGGTGAATGCCACACCCTCGAATAGCTTTGCCGAGAAGTTTATCAAACTGACGACAGACATTGCCCTGACGTTACCAACGGGTACTGATGCACCCGGCTGGGAGCCGATTGGGAGATCTGACAAAGAATTCAAAGGTACCTTCGACGGTGGAGGCCACACCATCTCAGGGCTGTGGATCAATCGGCCGACGGAAGGTGACATCGGCCTCTTCGGTTCCGTAAGAGGATTTCAATGTACCACGAATGCCACTATCAAGAACCTGTCTGTAGCGATTGATGGAACGATAGGCGTGACAGGGAATAATTACGTCGGTGGTCTGGTTGGATACGTCTATGACGGTGTCATTACGAATTGCGGCGTGTCGGGAAATGTGACGGGGACATGGTATACCGTTGGCGGACTGATTGGCTCTTATAGCAACTCTAGCGGACATAGAACAACCAACCAGATTACCAACTGCTACGCCACTGGAAATGTATCGGGAGAATATAACGTCGGCGGGTTGGTAGGGTTTACTGCCTCCCTCGCTATCACCAACTGCTACGCCACCGGACAAGTAACGGCTACTGATACTGCCGACCCTGTTGCAGGCGGGTTGGTAGGGTATAATTCAAACACCTTCACCAACTGCTATTACAACAGCGGCGCTCTTTCATCAGGTAGAGGTGTAGGTGGTGGGACTACCGATCCTGCCGGTGTTACCGGCAAAACCCTCGCCGAAATGAAGACCGCCGATTTCTGCAGTTTGTTTAACAACTCTGGTTACGGTATCTTCTGGGGTATTGATCCCGCTAAGAACGGCGGCTTTCCCTACCTGCTCGCAACCCCCATCTTCTTTGATGGAAGTGATGGTACGGAAGCTTCTCCCTACGCGATCAATACCCCTGAATACCTGGCAGGACTGGCTAATTATATAAGTGACGGGTATGAAACCGCAGGTAAGTATTTTAAAGTAACAGCCGATATCAACCTCACTTCCTATCTCGCCGAGGGTGGCGCAGGCTACAACGCAGGCGCAGGCTGGAATCCGATTGGGTCTGGCAAATCTTTCCTTGGTGTTTTCGACGGTGGCGGTCATACGATCTCCGGCTTGTGGATCAACAGGCCGGGTTTGGGTTCTGTTGGCCTCTTCGGATACATCGATGACGCTACGATAAAGAGTCTGGCGGTAAGTCTTGACGCAAAAGGCGTGAAGGGAAACAACAAGGTCGGTGGGCTGGTTGGGTATTCCAAAAATAGCACTATTACCAGCTGCGCTGTAATAGGAGAAGAGAATGCGGTTATCCAGTATTACTACGGCTATAGTTTCGGAGGGCTGGTAGGAGAAACCTATGAAGGTGGCATCGAAGCGTGTTACGCTGCCGTGAACGTGGAAGGATACAACTTAATAGGTGGCTTGGTAGGAAATAATACAGCTACCATCACCAACAGCTATGCGACCGGGGCTATTACAGCCAGAGGTACTACTGGCGTTTACTTTGGCGGACTGGTAGGGTATAATGGTGCATCAATCATCAACAGCTTTGCGACCGGGAATGTGACCGGAGAAGGGACACTACTGAACTCCGGCGGGCTTGTCGGATGCAGCCCCGGTACGATTGAGAAGTGTTATGCAACCGGTACTGTTGACGTAATTGAAAGCGACCCCACTACGCCCAACCATACGGGCGGGTTGGTAGGAAACAATGAGTATCTCACTTATTCAGGCCGTATCGATGCTTCCTTCTTCCTCAATGAGGGCGCTAATAGCACCCTGAAAGTAGTAGGCGCTGAAAACGGAACCGTAACCAACTCATCCGGAAAATCCGCAGCCGAGCTGAAAGATCCGGGCACCTTCACTACGGCTCCTGCCAATTGGAAGTTCGGTGAAGGTGGCATTTGGGCAATCGACGCCACAGGCACTAAAGGCCTCTACATCAACCGTGGTTATCCCTACCTGAAGGCGTTGGAAAATACGTATGCGGTAGCGCCTCCTCCCTTTGGCGGTGGCGAAGGTACTGAGGCTTCTCCCTACCTGATCTCCTCTGCCGAGACACTGGCTGTCTTCGCAACCTTTGTTAATGATGGCGGTGATACTGAAGACGTTTATTTCAAACTGACTACCGATATCAACCTTGCCAACTATCTCGCCGTGGGTGGCGCAGGCAACAACGCAGGCGCAGGCTGGATGCCGATTGGGAGATATGATAAAGATTTCAAAGGCACCTTCGACGGTAACAGCCACACCATCTCCGGGCTGTGGATCAACCGACCGACGGAAGGTCGCATCGGCCTCTTCGGCTACATATCCTCGTCTGCCCTTATCAACGACCTGACGGTAGTGATAGACAATGACAATACAAATGCTACAAAAGGAATTACGGGAAATAATTATGTTGCCGGATTGGTAGGTTGGAATAAAGGCGAGGTTTTAAACTGCGCTGTACTATCCAATAATTCCGGAATTGCCATTACCTTATGCCAGACAAGTGGAAGTCATGCAGGCGGACTGGCAGGGTTTAATGGAGGTTCAATCATCAGTAGCTATGCCAGAGTTGATATGCAGGGGCCAGAGAATGGGGCGCCCTGTCTTGGCGGACTGGCGGGAAGTAATGCTGATGGTGCTGATGTAATTATTTCTTCCTGCTATGCAACCGGGGCTATTACCGCCAGAGGTACTCGCGGTGACTTTGGTGGACTGGTGGGAAATAATGATGCATCAATCGACAACAGCTATGCGACCGGGAATGTGACCGGAGAAGGGACACAACTGAACTCCGGCGGGCTTGCCGGATACAACCTCGGCACGATTGAGAAGTGCTATGCAACCGGTACTGTTGATGTAATTGAAAGCGAACCCGATGAGCCCAACCATACGGGCGGGTTGGTAGGAAACAATAAGCATGATGCGGGAGAAGGTCGTCTTTTTATAGGCCGTATCGATGCTTCCTTCTTCCTCAATGAGGGCGCTAATAGCACCCTGAAAGTAGTAGGCGCTGAAAACGGAACCGTTACCAACTCATCCGGCAAATCCGCAGCCGAGCTGAAAGATCCGGACACCTTCACTACGGCTCCTGCCGATTGGAAGTTCGGTGAAGGCGGCATTTGGGCAATCGCTCCCTACGCCACTGTCAACGGTGGCTACCCCTACCTGCAATGGCAGCCGACGCACACCGTCACCATGACCGTCGGTGAGGGCTATACCTATACCGTGGGTGGACAGGCGATCACAGTAACGACAACGATTGCTGTCGCACCGGGCGGCTCGTTCGACTTTTCGTACACTGTGTTGGAAGGCTATGAAGGCACCGGTACGGTGGAAGGCGACGGTATAACGGAAGCCGGCGGCGTTTATACGCTGACAGCTGACAAAGACGGACTGACCGTCACCGTGACCGGCCTCACCAAGACCGAACCCGATCCGACTGACCCCGTCATCACCTATCACACCCTCACCCTGACCACAGGCACGGGCATCGTGATCGACAAGGACAAGTCGTCGTTCCAGATTCAGTCGGGCAATCCCTTCTCGTTTGTCATCACGTTGGCCGAAGGCTACGAAGGCATGACGCCGACTGTCACGGTCAACGACCGATTGAAAGGCCTCATCTCCATCGGTACCGACAGATGGCGTTGCATCCTCAGCGAAGTGTATGAAGATACCGACGTGCTGGTATCGCTCAACCTGACAGGCAACGAAGCGGTAGCTGCCCCGCAGCTCTACAGCCGCGACGGACAGCTCTTTATCGATGCCCCCACAGGCACAACCTGCGCTATATACAATGTGACCGGACAGGTAGTGGTGAACCGCCGCCTGGCACCGGGCCTCACTACGTTCCCGCTGGCTACAGGCATCTATATCGTCAAGCTCGAGGGACTGACGAAGCGAGTCATTGTTAGTAAGTAATCTCATGTTCATTCGCATACTCGCCCTGTAGTATAGCTAAGGCCTTAAGGAACCCTCTCCTTAAGGCCTTTTGCTGTTATAGATGCGGGGCTTATGGCCGGTACATCCATCAGGCTTTCGCCTCCGCCTGCATCTCGCCGAGGTGAGGCGTGCATCTGGATTCGTTTTCATGCCGGGCGGATGCGGGTATGGTGATTATTATGCAGTCTTCGTGTTGCGGAACCAGGAAGGATGCTTATCTTTGGCCGGCTGATATAGCTGTTAGTTAAACTCCTCAACTCGTCAAATGTATGAAAAACACATGTATCCTGATGGGTATTCTTCTATTGTCCTGTGTGACCTTGCAGGGGAAAGAATACCATGTGTCTGTCAAAGGGAAAGACACCAATCGCGGCACTGCGGCGGCGCCGTTCAAAACTATTAGTAAGGTCGCAAGCCTGGCTTATCCGGGCGATGTGATCACCGTTCACCAGGGCGTCTACCGCGAGCGGATAAACCCGCCTCGGGGAGGCGAGTCGGCATCGAGGCCGATCGTCTACCAGGCTGCAAAAGGCGAAAAGGTAGAGGTGAAAGGCTCTGAGGTCATCAAGGGATGGGAACAACTGGACGATAAGACCTGGACGGTGCAAATCCCCAATACTTTTTTCGGCGATTTTAATCCCTATGCCGATACCATCTACGGCGACTGGCTGGAGAAAGGGAAGTGGTGTCATACCGGAGAGGTGTATCTCGACGATAAGGCGCTGTTTGAAACGCCCCGGCTGGAGAATGTGCTTTCGAACCATAGCGACACCGCCTACTGGTATGCCCGGGTAGCGGATGGCGTCACCCGTATCTGGGCCAACTTCGGCGGTAACCCCAACCAGTCGACGGTCGAGATCAACGTCCGGCAATCGGTGTTCTACCCCGACCGCCCCTATGTGAATTACATCCATCTCCGCGGATTCACCCTGAGCCATGCCGCCACTCCCTGGGCGCCACCCACTGCCGAGCAGATCGGGTTGGTAGGTACGCACTGGAGCAAAGGTTGGGTGATTGAAGACAATACCATCAGCTACTCGAAATGCGTGGGAATCACCCTCGGTAAATACGGCGACGAATGGGATAACAAATCCGAATCGGCCGAAGCCTTCGTGCGGACGACCGAGCGCGCCCTCGAAAACAACTGGAACGGCGAGCACGTCGGAAGCCACACCGTCCGCAACAACCGTATCTCGTATTGCGGGCAAGCCGGTATCGTCGGAAGCCTTGGCGCCATCTTCAGCCGTATCGAAGGGAATACCATCTTCGAGATTGGGCAGCAGCAATTCTTCTGGGGATACGAGCTGGCCGGTATCAAGTTTCACGCCCCGGTGGACGTCCTAATCAAAGGCAACCATATCTATCGCACCGAAGGAGGTATCTGGCTCGACTGGATGTCGCAGGGTACCCGTGTGACGGGCAACCTGCTTCACGACAATACCGTACAGGACTTCTCGCTTGAAGTTAACCACGGCCCCGTCCTGGTTGATCATAATCTCTTTCTTTCGAAAGAACTGGCCCAAGTGAAACTCTCGCAAGGAATCGTCTTCCTCAATAACTTGATGGCCTGGAAGATCTGGCCGACCGGTAAGGCTGATCCCCGCGAAACACCGTATCTGGCTCCGCATGATACCCAAATAGCTGGGTTGCACAATTGCCCGTGTGGCGACGTGGCCTACTACAACAATATCTTCACCCGTGTCGACCTGACGCCTTACGATGTATGCAACCTCCCCGTGAAGATGGATGGTAATGTCTTCCTGCAGGGAGCCATCCCTTCCGCACAGGAGGCTGCCCCGTATCGCGACCCCGGTTTCGACCCCGGAATCGCTGTCGTTGAGAAGGCGGATGGCTGGTATTTGCAAATTAATGTGTCGGATCAATGGCTTGCCAACAGCGAGAAGACGGCCTTCAGCGTGGCAGATTTTGGCGAAGCACTGATCCCCGGGCAGTCGTTCGAGTATGCCGGCGGTATGCCTGTCGCTCTCGATACCGACTACTTGGGGAATCGGAAGGACAACCGGCGCGCTTATCCCGGCCCTGTCGATTTCCGCGCATCCGGTACGCAGTTGGTAAAGGTGTTCCCCTTGCCCTGATCGGTAAACCGAAGCGGATTATCGCCCGGAAATAGCAGAGGCTGTCCGCCTGCGGACAGCCTCTGTTTGTATAGCACAACCGGTGACGGTTTCTTTCTTTATTCGGTCAGGAGTTCTATTTCTTCCTCGCAGGGGATGATCTCGCGGACATCGAGGTGGATGCCGTAGAAGTCGTAGGCTGGTACGGTGACGATCAGTTCTTTCCCTTTATAGGTGTCAAACTGGCCGGGGGCAGGGTTGCCGGAAGGGGCATTTTCATAGCCTTGTATCTTGACGCTTTCTTTCACGTTTTGCAGCGCCCAACCATCGAGTTTGATCGTGATGGTCACTTTCCCGTCGGTGATTTCGGAGAACTGGGCTCTCCCGACAAGGATAGTCTTGCCGGCATAGATAGGAATAAACCTGTCTTCGCCATACGGGGTATAGGTGGCCCAGTTGCCTTTGCCTTTGCCCTTTTCTTTACCGCCATCGTTATAACCGGGGCCGTCGACCCAGGCTGTTTCGTTGTCGCCGTAGCATACTTCATCTTCACTGTCTTCCTCGTCGCATACCTGTATGCAGTATTCGAGTATAATGGATCTCTGTTCGTCGACTAAAGGCCATGCTTCGTCCATCGAGGAGCCTTTGACTTTGGCTATTGTCGCGATCACAACGCATGGCGGAATTTCATCCAGGGGAATTACTTGCGTGTATTCCGTTACACGTTCCTGGAATTTTACGTTATAAGGAAACTGGCCATATGTCGGCTGCCCACTTGGATTTATGGGTACTTCATAATCATTACCCACATAGAGATAGATCCGGTCCAAAGGGTATTCTTCGGTTACCAAATAGGTGACGTACAGGTTCTCGGCGTCGTTTCCAATGGCAATCTTGCCGACCATTGTTTCGTCTTCGATGAGCAGGGCCGTGCTGAGTGGTGTACCACAGTATGCATCAGGTGCAGCGGCACGGGTCAGGATCTCCGCATTGAGAGACTGTTCAAGGGGTTGCTGAAGTTCTGTTTCGCAGGCATAGAATGCCGTCATGCCCATCAATAGAACGAGGGCGGCGCACAATAGTTTTGAGCGTTTCATAGAGCTTGTGTTTTAACGTTTAACAAAAAGAAAAAATATACTTGCACTTTGCAGGCGTTCCGTGTTGGCGTGAGGATGTGGCGTCTTCGTTATCGTCGCAATTATACGCAATTGTTTTGACATATACAAGTAATTGGGCGTGATTTGAAAGCAAAACGATGCTGATCTGCGTTATCCTGCGTGCGATAATACCACACGGATATGACGTTGCGGCTACTTGCTGCCGGCTTCCTTATGCTAACTCCAAAATGATAATATTACGATTTTTTTGCTATCTCCGTATTGCAAAACCAGGAATGATGTCTATCTTTGCCGCGCTGATATAGATAATGGAGAAGACCAAGTGGAATCATTCTTTCTTACACACAAGTATTTGGTAGAACACCTCTACTCGCCTGTTCGGCGGGTATTGATGGACGAGATCGACTGGAACGACCGGCTGATCGGCATCAAGGGTTCGCGGGGTGTGGGAAAGACTACCTTCCTCCTTAGTATTGCCCGTGAGCAATATGGAGCCGATAACAAGGAGTGCCTCTATATCAACCTCAATCACTTTTACTTTACTGAACGCACGATCGTGGACTTCGCCTCCGAATTCCGCGCCAAGGGCGGCAAGGTGCTGTTGCTCGACCAGGTATTCAAGTATCCCGATTGGTCGAAGGAACTGCGCTATTGCTACGATCACTTTACGGACCTGAAGATCGTTTTTTCCGGTTCGTCCGTCATGCGGTTGAAGGAAGAGAATCCCGACTTGTCGGGCAAGGTGGCTTCGTACCAGTTGCGTGGCTTCTCGTTCCGTGAATTCCTCAACCTGATATCGGGCAATGACTTCCAGCCTTATACATTCGAAGAAGTGCTGGCCAACCACCAGGAGATCGCCTCTCGCATCTGCTCGGTCGTAAAGCCGATGGCTTATTTTGAAGACTACCTGCATCACGGCTTCTACCCGTTCTTCCTCGAAAAGCGGAATTTTTCGGAAAACCTGCTCAAGACGATGAACATGATGCTCGAAGTCGATGTGCTCTACATCAAGCAGATCGAACAGAGCTACCTGCCCAAGCTGCGTAAGCTGCTCTACCTGCTGGCCATCAACGCGCCGTGTACGCCGAATGTGAGCCAACTGAGCAAAGATATAGAAACTTCACGCGCTACCGTCATGAATTACATTAAATACTTGACGGATGCCAGATTAATGTCTATCTTGTACCGCGAAGGCGAGACGTTCCCCAAGAAGCCCTCGAAGGTCTACATGTACAATTCCAACCTGATGTATCCCATCCGACCGGAAGACGTTAACGTGCAGGCCGTACGCGAATCCTTCTTCTTCAACCAACTGATGAAAGATAACCG
Organism: Tannerellaceae bacterium; assembly: GCA_031555145.1. Lineage (GTDB taxonomy): Bacteria > Bacteroidota > Bacteroidia > Bacteroidales > Tannerellaceae > JAJDIA01. The sequence continues at coordinate 27,019 of JAVBUR010000044.1, forward strand.
GTTGAACGAGGCCGACAAGAATGCCCATTTCCTGGTCAACGGCCGCTACAACTTCCGGATCGAAGAGAATGCCCGCGTGAAGAATAACCCCGAGTTGTGTTATGCCGTTGATAAGACCGAGATCGGAGAGGACAATATGATTCCCCTCTGGCTGTTCGGGTTCCTGTATTGAGCCGAAGGAGTAAAGCAATTGAACGCGAAGAACAAACAAATTAATTATATACTAATAGTTTATTGGGTTTATGACGAAACAGAAGAAATTTTTAACTTGTGATGGTAACCAGGCTGCTGCACATATCTCGTATATGTTCAGCGAAGTAGCTGCGATTTATCCTATCACTCCGTCGTCTACTATGGCAGAATATGTAGACGAGTGGGCTGCCGCCGGACGTAAGAACATCTTTGGCGAAACAGTTATGGTACAGGAAATGCAATCCGAAGGTGGTGCCGCCGGCGCCCTGCACGGATCCTTGCAGGCTGGTGCCCTGACGACAACCTACACTGCTTCTCAGGGTTTGTTGCTGATGATCCCTAACATGTACAAGATCGCCGGTGAATTACTCCCCTGCGTATTCCACGTGTCGGCTCGTACATTGGCTTCACATGCCTTGTCTATCTTTGGCGACCACCAGGACGTGATGGCTTGCCGCCAGACCGGTTTCGCCATGTTGGCCGAAGGTTCCGTGCAGGAAGTAATGGACCTTGCTGCCGTTGCTCACCTGGCTACGCTGAAATCACGCGTGCCGTTCCTGAACTTCTTCGACGGTTTCCGCACTTCGCACGAAATCCAGAAGATTGAAATGCTGGCAGACGAAGACTTGGCCCACCTGATCGACCAGAAGGCCCTCGCCGAATTCCGTGCCCGCGCCCTGACACCGGAAAATCCCGTTGCCCGTGGTATGGCTGAAAACCCCGACGCTTTCTTCCAACACAGAGAAGCCAGCAATAACTTCTACACCGCTGTTCCCGAAGTAGTGGAAGAATATATGAACGAACTGTCGGTCATCACCGGCCGTAAATACGGTCTGTTCGATTATTACGGTGCACCGGATGCCGAGCGTGTGATTATCGCCATGGGTTCTGTTACGGAAGCTATCCGCGAAGCGATCGACTACCTGACTGCTCAAGGTGAAAAGGTTGGTTTGGTTGCCGTTCACTTGTATCGTCCGTTCTCGGCTAAGCATTTCCTTGCAGCTGTTCCTAAGACAGCCAAGCGTATCGCTGTGCTCGACCGCACGAAAGAACCGGGCGCACTGGGCGAACCGTTGTATCTCGACGTAAAAGACTGCTTCTATGGTAAGACTGATGCGCCGGTAGTAGTAGGTGGCCGTTATGGTCTGTCTTCAAAAGATACCACCCCGGCACAGATTCTCTCTGTCTACGAAAACCTGGCGATGAACGAGCCGAAGAACGCATTCACCATCGGTATCGTCGACGACGTTACTTTCACCTCTCTGCCTCAGAAGGAAGAGATCGCGATGGGTGGCGAAGGCATGTACGAAGCCAAATTCTACGGCCTCGGTGCAGACGGTACGGTAGGAGCCAACAAGAACTCGATCAAGATCATCGGTGACAATACCGACAAATACAGCCAGGCTTACTTCTCGTACGACTCGAAGAAGTCGGGCGGCTTCACCTGCTCACACCTCCGTTTCGGTGATACGCCGATCCGCTCTACCTACCTGGTAAATACGCCGAACTTCGTGGCTTGCCACGTACAGGCTTACCTCCGTATGTACGACGTAACGAAGGGTCTGCAGCAGAACGGTACCTTCCTGCTCAACACCGTGTGGAGCGGCGAAGAACTGGCCAAGCATCTGCCCAATAAGGTGAAACGTTACTTCGCTCAGAAGAACATCACCGTATATTATATCAACGCTACCCAGATTGCACAGGAAATCGGATTGGGCAACCGCACCAATACCATTCTCCAGTCTGCTTTCTTCCGTATCACGGAAGTAATCCCCGTTGATCTGGCGATTGAACAGATGAAGAAATTCATTATCAAATCGTACGGTAAGAAGGGCGAAAGCATCATCAATATGAACAATGCTGCCGTAGATCGTGGTGGCGAATACCAGCAGCTGACAGTAGACCCGGCATGGGCTACACTGGCAGACGATGTAGTCGCTCCGAACAATGACCCGGCTTTCGTGAACGAAGTGGTTCGTCCGATCAATGCACAGGATGGCGACTTGCTGAAGGTTTCTGCCTTCACTGGTATCGAAGACGGTACCTGGATGCAGGGAACGGCCCAGTACGAAAAACGCGGTGTGGCTGCCTTCGTTCCGGTATGGAACAAAGACAACTGTATCCAGTGTAACCAGTGTGCTTACGTATGTCCTCACGCTGCTATCCGTCCGTTCGTACTCGATGAGGCTGAAATGGCAGGTGCAGCGTTCGATACACTCGACGTGAAGGCTCCGGCTACGATGAAAGGGATGAAGTTCCGCATGCAGGTCGACGTGCTCGACTGTATGGGTTGCGGCAACTGTGCCGATATCTGCCCGGGCTTCCGTGGCGCCAAGGCATTGGCGATGACCGACCTCGAGTCGCAACTGCATGAATCATCCAACTGGGAATATGTTGTTAAGAATGTAAAGAGCAAACAACATCTGGTAGACACCAAGATGAATGTGAAGAACTCACAGTTCGCTCAACCGCTGTTTGAATTCTCCGGCGCTTGCTCGGGTTGCGGCGAAACACCGTATGTGAAACTGATTACCCAGCTCTTCGGCGACCGTCAGATGGTAGCCAACGCTACAGGATGTACGTCCATCTATTCCGGTTCAGTTCCTTCTACTCCGTATACAAAGAACGAAAAGGGTCAGGGCCCGGCTTGGGCTAACTCCCTGTTCGAAGACTTCTGCGAATTCGGTCTGGGTATGCAGATGGCTAACGAAAAGATGCGCGAACGCCTCGTTCGTCTGATGACCGAAGCCATGGCATTGGATTGCCCGGGTGCTGCCAAAGAACTCTTCCAGGCATGGATCGAAAATATGAACGACGCCGACAAGACACGCGAGTTGGCCGACCAGATCAAACCGCTCGTTAGCGCTAACGCCGCCAACTGCCCGATCTGCAAACAGATCGACGAACTGAGCCATTACCTGGTGAAACGTTCACAGTGGATCATCGGTGGTGACGGTGCTTCGTACGATATCGGTTACGGTGGTCTCGACCACGTGATCGCTTCCGGCAAGAACGTGAACATCCTTGTACTCGACACCGAAGTATATTCTAACACCGGTGGACAGTCGTCTAAAGCTACTCCTGTAGGTGCTATCGCCAAGTTTGCCGCTGCCGGTAAGCGTGTGCGTAAGAAAGACCTCGGTATGATCGCCACTACTTACGGATACGTTTACGTAGCCCAGGTGGCGATGGGTGCCGACCAGGGCCAGACCCTCAAGGCTATCCGCGAAGCCGAAGCTTATGACGGACCATCGTTGGTAATCGCCTACGCTCCGTGTATCAACCACGGTCTGAAGCTGGGTATGGGCAAGAGCCAGCAGGAAGAAGCCGATGCCGTAAAATGCGGTTACTGGCACCTCTGGCGCTACAACCCCGCCATGGAACAGGAAGGCAAGAACCCCTTCACCCTCGACAGCAAGGAACCGGAATGGGAAAAGTTCCAGGACTTCCTCAAGGGCGAAGTACGCTTCTCTTCCGTAGCTAAGCAGTATCCTTCCGAAGCTGCCGAACTCTTCCAGGCTGCTGAAGACAATGCGAAGTGGCGCTACAACAGCTATAAGCGCATGCTGCAGCTGAACTGGGGCGAATAAGCCAATTGCTATCAATTAATGATCAATAAGAAGGGAGGCGTCCGGGTGGGCGTCTCCCTTTGTTTTAAGATAGAACTAACGTTGGCAGGATATGGTGTTGTTAGTATTCATGTTGTACAGCATTTGAAAGCGATTAAAACAACAAAGGGAGCCCGGACAAGGGCTCCCTTCTGTCATATAGGATGTGTGTGGTGTTACTTATCTTCTTTTTTGGCGAGCTTCACTTCGATGATGAAGGCGACCAGCAGGCCGATACCACCAAAGAGGAGGACAGAGGCACCGTAGACAGAAGCCAGAATATCGTGGCGGAACCACTCGTCGCGATAGAGACCGGAACCGGCAAACCCGGCGTTGATAATGAAGGCTACCAGCAATCCGAGGCCGATGCCTACCATCAGACAACCCACCTTTAATCCGCTGAAGGAGAAGCGTGAGGTACCATAGCTCGGCAATCTCAATTTGCCTTCGAAAGCAGAGGCATCCAGCTTTTCGCCGATCTTTTCGATGATGGCCAGACGTTCTTTACGGCGAACAAAGAGTTCGAACAAACCATAAATACCTGCGCAGATAATCCCGATAATCAGGGGAACCATAATAAAATCCATTCTCATAATGCTTACGTTTTAATGTGTGTGTAATGTGTAATGTTGTTTCGTTTGCCCTTTTGACGCACCGGTTTCCGGTAGGTTACACTTCGGCATGAAAAAAAATAATTTTATATTTGTGCGGCCAGGTTGTAACCTATGGGTCGCGCCTGCGTCCATTAAGCAGAATGGAACTTTATAGCGATGCGTACTATATAGAAAGAATCCAGGCAGGAGATACGGAATGTTTCGCTTGCCTGATTGACCGTTACAGTGAACGGGTGTATGCGCTGATCGTTAAAGTGGTACGGAATCGCGAAGATGCCGAAGAGTTGGCACAGGATGTGTTTATGAAAGTATTCAAGCATCTGTCTTCGTTTAAAGGCGACAGCAGCCTGGCTACCTGGATCTACCGGATCGCGTATAACACCGCCATCTCGGAGACCCGGAAGAAGAAACAGGAATTGCTGGCCGTAGAGGATACGCTGATCAGCAATGCCTCGGAAGAGGACGTCGCCAACGCCTGGGGACTGACCGATTCGTCGGAACAAGTTGAACAACTGGAGCGAGCTCTCGAACAACTGTCGGCCGACGACCGCTTCCTCATTCTGCTGTTCTATATGGAAGAAAAAACAATTGAAGAAATAGCCCTTATTTCCGGGCTGACGCAAACCAACGTGAAGACCCGTTTGTTCCGTATCCGGAAGAGGTTATATACTATATTAAAAGAAATGGAGAGACAAGCCATATGAAAACGTCCAATCAACAAGATCCGTTGAAGCGGTTGTTCACCCAACTGCCGAAAGAGAGACTGTCAGAAACATTCCGCTCGGACATGATGCAACAAATCATGGCTGAAGCCATCCGTATAAAGAAACGGAACGAACGGCTGGCGATGGTGGCCGTCATTGCGGCTTCTGTTATTATGCTGGCATTAGGCGTGCTGGCTGTGATTTATCTGGGTCTGCCGAAGCTGGTGATCGACTGGCCGAAGATACCGTCACTCACTTCCGCTCCACTGGCTTTATATGTGGGAGCCTTGTCTTTATTGCTGCTATTTGCCGATTACCAGCTACGGAAAACATACAAGCGCAAGCATAAGGATTAACGATCGCAAGGAAAGGGATACTTTTGATACAGTTTCCCTTTCTTTTTTTGCCCCGAAACCCTTGTAGGTCAGAAAAAAGACCTTACCTTTGCCACAATTTTCAAGAGAGAAGACAATATAATGTCCAACATCTAATTAAGAAACTTAGTATTAACAATTTAGCATGGAAAATTTGAAGAACATCCAGCCCGTTGATGATTTCAACTGGGACGCCTATGAGAAAGGCGAAACCTACGGTTCGGTAAGCAAAGACGATCTTATCAAAACGTACGACGAAACCCTGAACAAAGTGAACGACAAAGACGTCGTGATTGGGAAGGTAACCTCCATGAACAAACGTGAAGTGGTGGTAAACATTGGATTCAAGTCTGACGGCGTGGTTCCGATGTCTGAATTCCGGTACAACCCGGATCTGAAAATTGGCGATGAAGTAGAAGTCTATATCGAAAGCCAGGAAGACAAAAAAGGACAGCTGATCCTTTCACACAAGAAAGCTCGCGCAACCCGCTCTTGGGATCGCGTAAACGAAGCGCTCGAAAAAGACGAAATCGTAAAGGGTTACATCAAATGCCGCACGAAGGGTGGTATGATCGTGGATGTATTCGGTATC
>JAVBUR010000048.1:0-60420 GCA_031555145.1 Tannerellaceae bacterium
GGCGCAAAAAACATATAACATCCCCTATCCGGGGGCTTGCGCACCCCGGCTACGAACACGATGCCCGTGACCGGGCATTCATCGTCGCAAAAACCTTCCTTAATCCAACATAATTAGTTTCCAACGACCTTCAAATCCGACCAAACATGAAGATTTCCGACTGCCTATTGGAATAATTGCTGCTGTATACGGGATGATATACCGATGAGATGCACATCTGTTAGTGTTGACATCAGCAATATTTAGTCTCCCCACAGGTGTGGAGTTATCTCCCCACAGATGTGGAGTCTTCTCTCCACAGGTGTGGAACGCTCTCTCCACAACTGTGGAGAGGAAAGATCACAGCTGTGGAGAGGAAAGATCACAGCTGTGGAATGAAGAGGAGATTGGGATGACGGCAACAGATGATGCGGATGATGACAACAGATCGGGCTGTTGACGACAATAGATATTCTACACAACAAGGCTTTTTCAACAGGGAAACGACACCAAGGGCGCAAGTGAAAGGAGATGTGGAAGCAGATGACGTTGCTTCCATCCTAACTGACTGAGTGGATGGAGAAAGTGGAAGGGTGGAAGCATTTTTGAAAAAAGTGCTTGCAGGGGGGGATGCAGTGTATGGTATGGGCAGATGATAACACAAAAAAAGAACCGCCTCTGGTTTGAGACAGCTCCTTTTTTATATGAAGTGAGAAGCGTATGCTTACACTCTCTTTTCCTTGATTCTGGCTTTCTTACCGGTAAGGGCGCGCAGGTAATACAATTTGGCGCGGCGCACTTTACCGACTTTGTTCAGTGCGATGCTTTCAATAAACGGCGAATCCATCGGGAAAATTCTTTCCACACCTACGTTTTCAGACATCTTACGAACGGTGAAACGTTTTTTGTCACCATGACCGGAGATGCGGATCACCACACCACGATACTGCTGGATACGTTCCTTGTTTCCTTCTCTGATACGGTATGCTACTGTGATCGTGTCGCCACTCTTGAAAGCGGGAAACTCATTCTTGGTAGCAAATGCTTCTTCTGCAATTTTAATAAAATCCATTGTCGTATAGCTTTTTAATTGTTTTTGGACGAAACGCAATGTAACGGGTAACTCTTATCCCGACAGAGATTACGTAAAGCGGATGCAAAGGAACGAAAGATTTACAAAACCACCAAAGATTTCGCCGAATAATTTACATCAAAACAGTTATTTCCCTTTCCGTTGCAGTTCCAACAGGGGGCGGTAGCCAATCACAATGATGCCTTCGTCCTGCAGTAACTTCTTCATTTGATCGCTGGAAAACAGGTTAAGCTCACGAATACGCGTCTCTGCTGAATTGGTGATCGAACGGATCTCCTCCCCATCTGTTGCACCGTGGATATAGATTTCCGTCACACCGGGTTTCAGGTTTTTGATGTAGTTTTCCCAGAAAGGCCACAGGTTATCTTTCGTATAACCGTTTTGTAATTCTTCATGGATAAAATAGTCGCTGAATACGATCCCGTTTTTCGCAAATTCGTCGCGCAGTCCCGGGAAGCCCATACTGGCACAGGTAGCCTGCGAAGCCATACGGACCGGCAGATTGAATTCCATCGCTAACTGCATATATACTTTCGCATACTGTTCAGTATACTGATACGTTCCCATGTGGGAGTCGATATGGGTGACGGGAATACCACTATCCAATGCCTTCTGTATTTGCGCACGTCCTTCGATCAAGGCTTCTTCCGGAGTGGCGCCTTTATAGACTTCCAGTACGCCTTTCCACATATAACCCTGCTCGTCATACAAACCGGGCACTTCCGTACGCGGAGCGACTGTTCCCCATCGATAGTTCTTCCATTCGGCTGTCAGTGTCAGGTGCACACCAAAGTCACGTTCGGGATGAGCCACCGCATAAGCAGCTATCTCGTTATACCAGGAACAGGTTCCCATAATAGTAGCAGAACTCAGCAATCCTTTCTCCATTCCTTCGATCGTTCCCCGGTTAGCGGCATGACACATTCCGGCATCATCATTATTAATGATCAGGATACGGTCGGTAGGTTTATAACCTAATCGTTCAGCCAGGGTTTGAGCCTGCCCGATAAAAGCGATTGTACAAAATAAAAAGAGAATACATGGTTTTCTCATAATACATCAATTAGCGATCATTATTCGCCGCAAATGTACTATTTTTACTTATACGACAACAATATCGACCGTAACATCTTTTCTGTCTTGGCAGCCCCTTCCCCAAGGATAAAACCGATCTGCTGTACCTGGCGCAGGTTCTCTTCGATCACTTCGGTTACGCGGTGGATGATCTCTTCCGAACGTTCGTCGCTCTGGTGCAGGTTGCGGAAGATGGCGCCTACCAGTTTATTGGGGATTAATTGGAAGATGGCCACATTGACCAGCTTATCTTCCATCTCCACATCGCGGTTCACAGTGGTATCATCATGCGAAAGCAGGTAGGTGAACTGGGATACGAGCGTGGGTGGCAATAGCGTTTTCAGGTCGGCGCCGATCACATAAGGGATCACTTCGTGGATCTCTTTTACCTCCTCGCCCATAATTTCAATGAACGAAAGGTTGGATTCCACCACTTTCAGGTTCTCGTCCACAAAAACGATCCCTGCGCTGAGGCTGTGTATCAGGATCGACAAGGCTTCGTTCTTCGAGAATAACACCTCCCGCGTTTCGTCCAACATGGAACGTGTAGACTTCAGTTCATTGCGGAGCATGGATAGCTCTTCCATCGTCTTCTTGTTGGCATGTTTGGTTTCACGGTTATTGTACTGCGACCAGGTGACACACATCTCCGGGATGGCGATATTCTGCGCCACGGCACGGGCCAGTCCCCGGCAGGTTTCAAACCCACAGGCACCACAATCTACTTCTTTCTGGTTGTTGCGCTCGGTGATCTGGTTAAGGGCGATCTTCTGTTCATACTCGCTGGGAGCAGGCAGGGCATACTTCTTGTCTGCAAAGCGGGCGGTATAAGCCTCGTTCTCGCCATGGGTTTCCATATCCTTCTCCCATTGTGCGATATCGATTTTTTCCAGTCGGCGATTGATATAATTCCTCACCAGCGAATGGCGAAGAAACTTCCTTCCCCCGTCCGACGTACCCGGCCCCATGATACATCCCTCACAAAAGAAGAGGTTGAAATGGTGTTTGATCGTATTGTCCAGTTCCAGGAATTGTTGCACGGCGGCAATGGAGGAACGTCCTTCAGCCGTGATCACCTGTTCCTTCAGCAGGCTCATCTCCAACCCGGCAGCCTCTACAAATCCCTGAGGCAACGGATACAACCGCCCTTTATAGCCCAACGGTTCGTCAAAATCAGAATATTCACTGAATGTCTCCTTGATCTTGAACTCGGCAAAAAGCTCACGCAATTCCCTGAACGTGATCACGGCATCCACCTTTGCCATACCGTAATACCGGTCCACGTCTTTCTTCGCCGCCACACAGGGAGTAATATGTACCACCTTCAGGTTCTCTCCATACCGCTGCCGCACCACCACCGCGCTGGCGGCCACCGGCGAGGCGAAAGGCATCAGGTTCCCGATTCCTTCGGGATAATGCATCTCGATCAGCGACACGATGGCCGGACAGCAACTGGTGATATAATATTTGCCATTGAACTCCTCACGGATCAGTTTACGGCATTTGCGGGCGATAATATCCACCCCAAACGACATCTCGGTTACGTATGTAAAACCAAGTAACCGGATCATTTTGACAAACTTCCGGTAGTCCGTTATATCATCAAACTCGCCTGCAATCGACGGTGCACAAACAGCCGCCACCGGTTCGCCTGTATTCAGCAACTGTTTCACCTGTCCCTTCGAATCCAGGTAAGAAATAGCTCCGTAGGCACAGGTATCCTTGATACATCGTCCGCACAGGATACATTTGCTTTCTTCGATATACGGGAAGACACTGTTCTTCCGTATATGAATGGCCTTTACCGGACAGGTACGGATACAGGTATAACAGGCTTTACACCGGCTGCGGTCGAGTTTGATGATGGGGTCTAACATAACTATATATAATTCATGGTTATTTCTCTAATACCGTTCTCGTTCGGTATAGTACGTATGTAATAACTTATGCGATAGTGAGCCGTTGGGTTCACCCAGAAATTCGGCATAAATCGCCTGCACCTCCGGATTCTCGTGCGACTTGCGCAGCGTCATCTTTTCGTCTTCCTTGTAAATGGCATCCATACGGGCGGTACGGATCGAGAGATTCGTCGGGATCGGTTGCCCGCCTCCTCCCAGGCATCCTCCCGGGCAGGCCATGATCTCAATGAAGTGATACTGCACCTTTCCATCCCTGACAGCCTTCGCTAATTTGCGGGCATTCGCCAGCCCGTGGGCGATGGCGACCCGTAGCTCCACTCCTTCGAGGAAAGCGTATTCCGGCTTCACTCCTGCAATCAGGAGCGTAGCCTCCTTGATGCCTTCAAATCCCCGCACAGGAGTAACACGCAGTCCGTCGAAAGGAACCTCATGTCCCGTCACCAGTTCGTACGCCGTCCGGATGGCGGCTTCCATCACACCTCCTGTAGCGCCGAAGATTACACCAGCGCCGGTGGACACTCCCATGATACTATCATAGTTTTCACTCTTCAGTGTCAGCACATTGATACCCGACTGCTGGATCATTGAGGCCAGTTCACGCGTGGTCAGCACATAGTCCACATCCGTATACCCACTGTCACGCATTTCCGGTCGGTTGGCTTCAAACTTCTTCGCCGTACATGGCATGATGGAGACACAAACGATATCCTTCGGATCGAGTCCCCTTTTCTGCGCATAATACGTCTTAGCCAATGCGCCGAACATCTGTTGTGGCGACTTGCACGTAGACAGGTTGGGCAACAATTCAGGAAAAATATGTTCGATAAACTTAATCCATCCCGGCGAACAGGAGGTGAACATCGGTAAGGCAGTCGACGTACTACCATCTACCAATACCTTTTTCAACCGGTGCAGCAACTCCGTCCCTTCTTCCATAATCGTGAGGTCGGCACTCCAGTCCGTATCCAACACTGCATCGAACCCCATGGCTCGAAGGGCCGCCACCATCTTGCCTGTCACCCGGTTACCGGCTTTTAGCCCGAAGCGTTCTCCCAGAGCAACACGTACGGCGGGGGCAGTCTGTACTACCACATGTTTAGTAGGGTCGTAGATGGCATTCCACACATCATCAATATACTGCCGTTCCATCAGTGCACCGGTCGGACAACGATTAATACACTGCCCGCAATTAGTACACACCACACCGGCCACCGGCTTCTCATTGAAGGTACTCATCTTTGTCCGGTTCCCTTTGTACGCCATAGTGAGTGCATCCACGCCCTGCAACTGTGCACAGGTACGTACGCAGCGCGTACAACGGATGCATTTGCTGTCGTCTTTCAGGATCGACGGCGACGATACATCCGGATGTGGGGGATGACGAAGACTGAGGAAGAGTTCTTCGTCCGTACGATATTCCGTAGCCAGACTTTGCAATTCACAACTGTTGTTCTTACTGCATTTGATACAATTTATGTTGTGTTCGGTTAGTATTAACTCAAGGATATGTTTCCTTGCCTGACGTATCTTCCGCGTATTGGTACGTATGACCATGTTCTCACGAACAGGAGTCGCACAAGCGGCTATCAGGTTCGGATCTTTTTCCACTTCGACCACGCAGATGCGACAATTCCCCGCCACACACAGGTCTTCATGATGGCAAAGCGTGGGTATATGTACATTCAACATCTTTGCTGCATGGAGAATGGACATCCCCTCTTCTACCTGCAGGGGCACATCGTTGATCGTTATATTGATCAGGTTTGACATAACAGTTCCTCCTTTCTTAGTATATGATTTCTTCCCTGAAATTCTCGATAATTGACCGGAAGGCATTACCTACCGATCGTCCCAGTCCACATTTGGAGGCATACCGCATTGTGTAAGCCAGCTTCAACAATTCATCCAGATACGTCTTCGGCTTCTCTTTCCGTTTCACAGCGCGGATACCGTTCAGCAACTGTTGTGTCCCCACCCGGCAGGGCACACACTGTCCGCAGGATTCTTCTTCGAAGAACACCAGGTAATTTTCAAGGATATTATACATCGAGCGTGATGAATTGAATACCTTGATCGACCCTCCTGTCGGAATCCCTTCAAAGCCGATAATTGTCGCCTTGAACTCCTTTCGCGGCACACAGAAACCCGATGCGCCTCCAACCTGTACGGCTTTCGTATCGCCATCGCCAAATTCTTCGACAAACTGCTCTACCGTCATCCCCATCTCCAATTCAAACACACCTTCCTTGCAGCAGTCGCCGGACACGGAGAAGAGTTTACTGCCCTGTGAGGCTTTTGTACCCAGTTTCCGGTATTCCTCCGCACCGATCTCAGCAATGATCATCGCATTGACAAACGTCTCCACATTATTCACCACCGTCGGTTTTCCCAGGTATCCTTCTACCACCGGGAACGGTGGCTTGTTCGTAGGCTCACCGCGAAAGCCCGACATCGACTGGATCAACGCCGTCTCTTCCCCGCACACGTACGCCCCGGCACCAAAGATCAGTCCCAGTTTGAAATGAATCCCCAGCGACCGTATCTGATTCTCCATCCGGTCAATGGCAATTTTCAGTTTGGTAGACAGGTATTTGTACTCACCGCGGATATAGATATAGCCCTCCCTGGCTCCCGTAATATACGAAGCCAGCGTCATTCCCCAGATCACCTTCTCAGAAGCCTTATCCAGTATCTCCCGGTCTTTGAAAGTTCCCGGTTCACCCTCATCTGCATTACAAATAATATACTTTTCCGGCTCCGGATTTCCCATCACCGCTCTCCATTTCAGTCCCGTCGGGAAGCCGGCGCCACCGCGTCCGCGCAGTCCCGAGTCGATCATCTCCTGCAGAAACTCCTCCCGCCCCATCTTCATGACATGCCGCATAATGGTCGGAAAGTCGATGTTCTCGCGAAAGATCAAGTCCGTTCGTTTTAATTGTGTTACCATAATTCGTCGATTGTCATTTGCGGGTTACTTTTTCATGTAACTGACAAGGATATCCTTCACCTTCTCCGGTGTCAGTTCTCCATACAGTTCGTCGTTGATTAACATGGCCGGTCCCTTATGGCAGGAACCGAGACAGTTAGTGTAGCAGAGGGAAAACTTCCCGTCGGAGGTTGTTTCCCCGGGACGGATACCGATCAATTCAGTGATGGCTTCCACAATATCCTCCTTCCGCTTCATGTCACAGATGATGGTCTGGCAGATACGGATCACATGTTTTCCCTGTTTCTCCGTAGACAGGAAGGAATAAAACGAGGCTGTACCGTACACATCTGCAGGCGACATACTCAGTTCCTTTGCAATCAGCACCATACACTCTTCATCCAGGTAGTAGTTTTGCTCTACCACCTCTTGCAGGACAGGCAACAGGCTGTTGCGCTTCCGTCCGTACTTATCAGCCAATTGACCGATAAACTCTTCGTTGTTGATAAGCATTGCTGGCGAGTTAAGTAAGAATGATCTTTACATGTAGTTGACTGTTACCGCCTTCATGAAACGGTCGGTCAGCACCAGTGCCAACCGCCTGACCAGGTTCCTCCGCATCTCTATTTCCACAGGTAGCGTAGGGTCATGATGGCATTCATTAATTTTGGTACCCACCAGAAAGTGTATCTCGTCGCTATCCAGCAAGAGACGCACAATCCGGTCGGCCGGACCTTTGCCCAACTGTACCGTTGGGCTACGATGTATGTTGTTCAATAAATTTGTTACCTTGGTAAGGGTCAGTATTCCTTCTGTTACCAGATCCACCCCTTCCATTGTCGAGCTTGGGGGTAGTGTGGGATCAGTGATCTTTTCATCCGTCACCTCCCGCCTCAGTTCGCGGGCGATGATCATCGTCGTGGTTGCTCCGCAGATTATTTTTCGTCCGTCAAAGCTATTCAGGAGCAGGGCAAACTCCGTGTCCCGCTCTATATGGAAAGGAGGCCCGGTACACAGGATCGTCCGTCGTGGCTTGCGAAAATAAGCCACAGCACAGGTCAGGTCGTCTTTGGGAGAATGCAGGTCGTGCGCCGAAGCCTGACGGACAATCTTCTTCGAGAGCTCAGCCGATGCTATATCCGGTGCCGCCTCCACAGCCTCACGTACGTAACGGATCAAGTCGTTCCGCCCCCATCCCATCGTCAATCCCCGCCCCATGCCAGATTGGGTAATCCCGTCTGTACAGAATACGATACGGTCTTCCAGTTGCGGAACAAACGAACAAGCCCTCAGATCAGGATTACCCCTGATAGACGCCTCACCTTTGTAACGCACATGCCGCCAGTCCGGTTCATACATGTGAGTGCCACGCAAGACAAACGTTGCCGGATTGTCATATTCCAACAGCGAAACAGCACCTTCACTCAACGATATATCCACAATTGTATATGTGGCATAGCTGATGCCACCGTCGCTATAGATCGGCAACGCCTTCATCAGCACACCGGCCATCCGCCCGGCATCCTTCTGTTCCTGTGAAAGATTCAATAAGATTGTGGAAGTAAGTGTAGCAAAAACATTCGCTTTCACCCCGTGCCCCATTCCATCCGATAAAACACATAAAATTCTATCCTCATCCGGAAGGCGTTTCGACAGCATTACATCGCCGCAGATCTTCTCCCCCTCGTGATTACATTGGAAGTAGCCAATATCCACATGATACCGCCCTCCCGTTTCTTCAACGTCATGAAAAGCATTCGCATTCATACGTCTGACACGTTGGCGTTAATCCTACAAATATGCATTTTTCCCACCACATTTCCAAGAAAAATCGCCATTATTCGCACCCCCAGCCCCTAAATCACCTTCTTTTCTTCCAAAAAACGACCCTCCATTTTACACCTTCCCAACTCCCTGATCTACACTACCCTTATATACCATGCCTACCACATGCCTATTATGCACCTGTTACCAACCTATTGGCAGCCTATTGGTAAGCTATTGCCCATCTCCTCAAAGAATGCTTACCTGCCAACCATTAGTAACCGTCTACTATGTTTTTTCACCCCATCCTTTAGGGTATTTACCCTCCCGGCGATCTTATCATAAAAACACCACTCCAATGGAAAGAAAATGGATCGCATTCTTATGCCTCGCAGTATCGGTTTCCCTCAGTGCCTCACTCCGCACACAATGGACATATAAGACAGACGGGCAGGTCATCGGCTCATGCACGCTGTCCGGAGGCACCCTCTTCGTAGGAAGTACCGACGGCTACATGTACGCCCTCGATAAACAATCAGGCACATTGCAATGGAAGTTCGACAGCAAGAATGCCATCCGTTCCACTCCGGCTATTAATGGAGAAACCTTGTTCTTCCATACTGTCGCAGGTGATCTGTACGCACTGGACACCCGTACCGGCAACATACGTTGGCAAACCTCACTGAAAGGGGAGACAATGATCGATGTGTGGGATTACTACCAATCTTCCCCCGTCGTTCACAACAACCTCCTGATCATCGGCAGCGGAAACGGCCATGTGTATGCCCTCAACAAAGAAACCGGCAAAGAAGCCTGGTCTTTCCAAACAGAAGGTGTAGTACATGCCGACCCGTTGGTATACGACAACAAAGTCTATATCGGTAGTTTCGACGGCCACCTATACGCTCTCGACATCACTTCGGGAACCCCTCTGTGGTCGTTCAAAACCGTAGGCAACCGCTATTTCACCAAAGGGGCTATCCAAAATGGTCCTTCCGTCTTTGAAGGAATGATCCTGTTCGGATCAAGAGACTTCAATCTGTATGCAATAGATTCCCAAACCGGAACCGGCCTTTGGAACTGGATGGAACCCGGTAGTTGGGTGAGCGCCACCCCGGTCGTATCGGCAGCAGACAGCCTGTTGTTTGTCGGCACATCCGACTCTCATGCCTTTTACTGCACAAATGCATGGGACGGCACTATCAAGTGGAAAATCAACCTGAACATGCGCGTATACGGCAAAGCCGCACTGTATAAAGACTATGTACTGTTCGGTTGCTTCAACGGGACTCTCTACGCCGCAAACAGGCAAACCGGCGAAATAGCCTGGACATTCCACACTGAGAGCAGCCTGAAAAATCACTCCGTTGTCTACAATGAAGACGGCAGTTTCAATGAAGCACTCTTCACCATCACCAATGAAGAAGAACTGCTGAAATCCGAAAATGCCATCCTCAACCTCGGCTCTTTCCTCGCTTCCCCCATAATCGAGAATAACCATGTATATATAGGAAGCACTGATGGCAACGTGTACGCTTTGGTCATCGAAGAGTAAGATCAACCGATATGGATAGATTATTCCTCCTCCATATCCCATTCAAGTCCGCCAAGCGACAGACAGCATCCGGTATGCCCAAGGTCGCATCCTTGCTCAAATATCTTCTGGGCCTCCTCTTCATCCCCAAGCATCAGGTAATAAGCCCCTAGCTCGGCCATGGCGTCCAATTCACCTAACTCAATAGCTTTCGTATAATAGGCCACAATATCCTTATTTGGCTCCATCTTCTTACCTTCACCGGAATCTCCCAATAAGAATGCCGTTACTTCAGGCCCTCCCATCATCATCGTACCAGCCATAACCATACACGCTTTAGGAAAACCCTCATCACAGAGTTTCTCCATCTCCGCTTGCATAGCAGGGTCCATAGACAGATTCAGGTACGTAACCAACGAAGGTCCCTCTCTCCCGGTAAGCACATAATACCGATAAAACTGATTGGCATAATCCGGCCCGCGCTTCTGAGAAGAAGTAACTACCGTATCATTCTCCATCTTCCTGAACACCTGGCCTTCCACCCACGTACTGAGCCCCACCAGCGTATGCTCGTCTTTCTTCAGAAAAGTAAAAATACTCTTATCCGGATAAACAACCACCGTATCTCCCACTTGGAAGAAATCACCTTTAAATTCAAGACCACTATGAATCACAACCTTCCCCGCTCCATCAAAGACAAAGGTATCGTAAAAGCCCTCCTCTGATGCAGGATCAAGTTGATAAGTTCCCGACAGGGAAACAGCACATTGCTGGGCATAAGCAGACCCGGCACAATAAAAAACCGAAAGGATGATAATAATAAAATGTGTTTTCTTGTTCATGTGAGGCGTTATTAAGACATATTCGATTGCACAAATATAACACTTTTCACCTGTCCCAGGTTGCATACCCTACTCAAACACAATCCTAAACCGCGTCAGCCCATCCGGATACGTCCGCAACGAGAACGTGCAATTGTGTTTCTGAAGCACCTCGCGAATGAATATAAGGCCAATCCCCTGCCCATTAGGCTTCGTGGAAAAGAAGGGACTGAACAGCTTCGCTTCCGTTTCTTTTTCAATGCCCCTGCCCGTATCAGCTATCTCAAGCGTTGCAGGATCGTGTGAAGTACGAATATAGATCGTACCGTCGCTCCCAATAGATTCGGCTGCATTCTTGATAATATTGACCATTACCTGCTCGAAGAGAGCATTATCGATCGCAACAAAAAGCGGTTCCGTATCGCGTTCCGTCACCAACCGTATCTGCCGGTCGCGACAGATGGTTTCCATAAAACGCTTGGAGAGGGCTACCACTTCGTTCAGGTCACGCCGTTCCAATCGAGGCTCGGGGATACGCACCACATCGGCAAAGTTGGTAATAAAGCGGCTCATACCATAGCAACGTTCCACCAGCACACGCAATACATCACATACGTCTTCCATATGTTCCATATCGCGGAACGACGCTTCCAGCGTATCCAACGTAGAAGTAATGCCAGCCGTGGTATTATTCACCTCATGAGCGATCATGCGGATCACTTTCTCGTAAGCTTTCTTTTCAGCCTTAAACACTTCTTGCGTGAGGGATTCCACCAGATAGAACGAATGATGAAAACCCCGGTCGATAAACGACGAATGGGTACATTTGTAGATATTGGCATCGTTCAACCGGATAGTCGGCGACTCATACAATTCAATACCGTTCAGTTCGGAAGCCAACGGAGTGTCCAATTCACCTAAATCCCTGCCCAATAGTTGCTCTTCCGTCCGCAGGCCAAGGATACGCAGCATCGACGCGTTAGCCGACTGTACCTTCCCATCCAGATCGAGGATCAACACCCCCATCGGCGAAGCATTGATTAGCAGATCGAGGAAGTGGTTCTGTTCACGCAGCAACAGCCGTTCGTTCTTCAACTGCTCCATCATCTTGTTGAACACATCCACCACCTTATCGGCTTCGGCCTGTCCCACATACCCGAGGCGCGAACTGAAATCCTGTTCACGCAACAGCTCCATCCCGTTACCAATGATATAGAGTGGCATCACGATCCGGCGATAAAAAATAATGAGGTAGATCACCGTAAGCAACAACAATCCTTCCACCAGGAAAAAGAGGCTCTTCGGATCAAAGGTTTGGGGTGGCACCTCGTTATTCGCTTCCGCCGCCGCTTTGTTGGCCGCCTCGATCGCATCTACCGGCAACGCATACAGGACATAGTACGTTAATATGCCCAGAATGGTGAGCAACAACGCCGTCAATATCCAGAATGACCACCGCAACCGCATACCCTCTTTCTTATTTATCTACCGGAATACCGTACTTTTCCAACCGGCGGTACAATGCCGCCCGGCTGATGCCCAGTGCATTGGCCACATGCGAGAGGTTTCCTTTGTAGGTATCGAGCGCCTGTACGATCGATTGTTTTTCCAATTCGTCCAGCGAAAGCCCTTCCAACCGCACACCCTGTTTAGCCGGTGTCTCATCCGTGTGCATACTCTGCCGTTTGAAGTCGGCAGCATCCAGCACTGTCTTAGCTGATACGAGCATCGTGCGTTCTACCAGGTTCTTCAACTCGCGGATATTACCGGGAAAAGACAGTTGTTGCAGGTAAGCAACGGCATCTGAGGCAAACTCCACCCGCGGCAGTCCGTTCTGCATCGTCTGTTGGTCGGCAAAGTAACGCGCCAATAACGGGATATCCTCCCGCCGTTCACGCAATGCAGGCAGGTGTATGGTGATCAGGTTGATACGGTAAAACAAATCTTCACGGAACGTCCGGGCGGCTACCATCTCACGCAGGTTACAATTTGTGGCACTTACCACACGCACATCCACCTTCCGGGGACGACTGTCGCCCAGCACTTCAAACGTCTGGTCTTGCAATACACGCAGGAGCTTCACCTGGCTCGACAACTCCAGGTCGCCTATCTCGTCAAGGAAGATCGTCCCCTTATTCGCCATCTCAAACCGTCCCGTCCGGTCCATATACGCATCCGTAAACGCCCCTTTTTTATGACCGAACATCTCGCTCTCGAACAAGCTCTGCGACAACCCGCCAAGGTTAACTTTCACAAACGCCTCCTGACGGCGGGGACTGTTCTCATGGATCGCTTCGGCAATCAGTTCCTTGCCTGTTCCGCTCTCACCCGTGATCAGTACGGATGCGTTTGTAGGTGCAATCCGCGACACCGTGCCCAGCACCTCCATCAATGCTGCACTCTGCCCCACGATCTTGTCAAAATGGAATTTCGTATTGGCCTCGGTACGGTTAAGCGGCCGCTCCTTCTCCTTCTTCTGTTGGCTCAGTTCGAGCGCCGTTTTTATGGAGTTAAGGAGCATCAGGTTATTCCACGGCTTGGTCACAAAATCAAATGCCCCGGCCTGCATGCCCTGTACCGCCAGCGAGATCGAACCCCAGGCTGTCATCAGGATCACCGGCACATCCGGATGGAACACCTTGATCTGCCGGAGCAACTGAATTCCCTCCTCACCCGTCGTCGTCAGCGTAAAGTTCATATCCAACAGGATCAGTTGCGGTGCAACGGCACGAACCACCACCAGCGCCTCTTGCGGCCCCGGCACGGCTTCCGGCTCATACCCCGCCCTTTTCAGCAGGAAAGTCAGTGAAGAACGCACCCCGGCGTCGTCATCAACGATTAATATCATGATAGTGTATCTACTTTTTATACTCTGTTTATATGTGTAACTCAAAGGAGCGTAGCGACGCTTCCCCTCTCGAGAGGGGGCAGGGGGTGTGTGACGAGCGCAGCGAGCGGGGTTTTAATCTGTTTCGCTTAACTTTTGCAACCTCCCATTTTTGCAAGGCTGTAGGCCTCAAGCCCATCGGGCTGTCATGTCTGTAGCCGTGGGTGAAACCCACGGTAAAAGGGATAGTGAACGAGTCAGCTCCGTAGGTGCGTCACCTTACAGCCCTACGGGCTTGAGACACTCAATCTTTAAACCCCGCTCGCTGCGCTCGTCACACACCCCCTGCCCCCTCTCAAGAGGGGAAGCGTCGCTACGCTCCTCAAGGCTACAACAAGTTGTACAAACGTACGAAATAAATTCATTCTACCACGGCAACAGTTACTCATCTTCTTACAATTTCTTCGAAATCCGCATCAAGCGTACGGTTATTGAGGAAGTCATAAAGGGTAACACTGCGAATATTATAGTAATAACTCCAATAATGGAATAGTTCCAGAATGTGCTTCTGCCGCGCATTGTCTTTCGAATTCTGTGCATCATTCAAATCAAGGATATCGATCTTCCCGATCATGAACGTTTCAATAGATGTATGATACCGCCTCTCGGCCAGTCCATCCACCTCGGTAGCAATATCCAACTGGTTCGCCTGGTTGTTGAATTTCTCCACCAGCAGGAAGATATCCTGATTGAAACTCATCTCTTCCTGGCGTGTCTTCGAAAGCACCACTTCGCGGTTCGATTCGGCCACTTTCACCTTCCCTTTCCGCTTTCCCCAGTCCACGAGCGGAATACTGACACCAACTCTCACTACCTGGTTATCTCCCAGGTTATTATACGCACTGCTCAACACCCGGTCGGTACCCGTATACCCCACCGAAGCAAACAGGTTGATGCTGCGCTGGTTCCCCTTGGCCGTAGCCACCTCATAGTCTGCTTCCAACTGCCGGCGGCGGATATTCTTCGCAAAGGAATTGTTCTCACGTGCCTTCTCCAACACTGCCTGGTACTCCATCCGTACGTCGGGTGCCGATTCAGGAACCACAGGTGAAATCACCTCTTGTTCACTCAGCCCCAGAAACGCACGCAATTGGAACATCTGCGCATTCAGGTTCGACTGTGCATCCGTCAGGCTCGCCTTGGCTTGCAGGGCTGACTGTTGCAGGCGGATCAATTCGCTTTCGGAGATATAACCGATACCGCGTTTCGCCACAGCAATATCATACAGTTTCGTTGCATTCTCGTAGTTCTGTTCCGCCGTCGCATGGTTGGCCTGCGCCAACAACAGGTTGAAGAAGTGGGTGATCGTCGACAATGTCACCACCTCGACACTCTCCATATAGGCCGCCTTAGCTTCCTGATAGCGGACCGGCTCAATACGCCGGTGCCATTTCTGATCGTTCACCCCGAAGACAGGCTGTGTCAATGTCAGCCCCACCGGAATACTCATAAACTCATTGAAAGCGCCCGTCCCCAACTGCCGGCTGTAATCCAGCGAAGAGATCAGCGATATCTTACCTCCCGTCAGGGCGATATTCTGTGTGACCGCCAACTCCCCGCTCAGTCCGAGCGCATTATTACGCACGTACGTGTACGAACCATCTGATTTCTGGTACTTACTATACTGTCGTTCGTAGGTAGGCAGATACCCGTTGAACGTCATCTCCGGTAACTGGTCCGCCCGGTGCGTCCGGTATTCCCAGTAAGCCGTCTTCAACTCATTCAGCGCTACCGCCGCATCCACCGACTGCGTCTGTGCCAGCGTAATAGCCTCCTTCAATGTCAGCCGGATCGTATCCGACTCCCCCTGTGCCCCCACTGTCGATGCAAACCCCACCAACCAAACCAAACATATAGCGATTCTTTTCATCTTGATATAGCTTTTCCTCATTCAAGGCAAAACTTATGCCAAAATCGCAACCAACTGGTTTCAAGCAAAATAACAATCCGCAGAGTGTTCATTTCCGAACACTCTGTTCGCATTCGGCACACTAATCAGAAGGTGTGCTTGCGCTTCCCCTCTTGAGAGGGGGCAGGGGGTGTGTGACGAGCGAAGCGAGCGGGGTTTAAGGAGATATGTATAGAAGATGCCCCAAATCATCGAATTTACCTTACATTTGTTGCAACCAACTAAAATCCAATTATGAGCATTTATTATAACCCTCACCTTACCCACCTCGCTTCCCGTTTGCGAACAGAAAGTACTCAATCCGAAATACGTTTATGGAAATACCTGAAAGGCAATCAACTGGGTTTTCGCTTTACCCGGCAGAAGCCTATCGGAGTCTATATCGTGGACTTTTATTGCAAGGAACTACAGATCGCCATTGAATTGGACGGGCTATCACATCATCATGAAGATGTAATGGACAAAGATGTACAAAAAGAGGACTTCCTCAAGGATAAGGGAATAGAGGTATTACGCTTTGAAGATAAACAAGTGAGAGGAGATATTGACAATGTGATGGCGGTAATTATGGATTGTATAGAGAAGAAGACTGGGAAGATACTATTTTGAGACTCTTCTTAAACCCCGCTCGCTTCGCTCGTCACACACCCCCTGCCCCCTCTCAAGAGGGGAAACGCAAGCACACCTTCTCATACTCACAGCGCAACACCTTCGGATTTATACCACCATCAACCCCATCTTCCGCGCCCGCTCAAACATGAACTGCCGGGCGGCTTCGTACTCATTGGGGATGAGGCCGTCGAGGATGGCGTTCTTGATGGCTTCCTTGAGGACGCCGACAGGCTCCGAAGGCGGCAGGCCGAACGTAGCCATGATCTCCTCGCCGCTGATCGGCGGCTGGAAGTTGCGTACACGGTCTTTCTCTTCAATGTCGACCATCTTTTCACGCACCAGTTGGAAGTTGCGGAGGAAACGGCGTACCTTCTCCGGGTTCTTGCTTGTGATATCGGCCTCGCACAGCTTCATCAGGTCGTCGATATCATCCCCGGCATCGAACAAAAGGCGGCGGATAGCCGAATCGGTCACCTCGTCATCTGCCAGCGCAATCGGTCGCATGTGCAACGTCACCATCTTCTGCACATACTTCATCTTCTCATTCATCGGCAGTTTCATTCGCCGGAAGATAGCCGGTATCATCCGTTCGCCGATAAAGTTATGGTTGTGGAACGTCCACCCCAAGCGGTTGTCCCACTTCTTGGTGGTCGGTTTGGCGATATCGTGCAGCAGGGCGCTCCACCGCAACCAAAGGTTGTCGCTCGTCCGGCTCAGGTTGTCGAGCACCAGCAGTGTGTGGGCAAAGTTATCCTTGTGGCCGATACCTTCCTTTGTCTCCACCCCTTTCAAGGCGCATAGTTCGGGAAAGACCAGCGGCAACAGTCCCGACCGGTCGAGCAGGTAAAAACCGATGGAAGGTTTGTGAGAGAGAACGATCTTATTGAGTTCGTCGATGATCCGTTCTTCGGAAACCACCCGCAAACCGTCGGCATTCACTTCCGTCAGCCGCTCCTTGTTGCGGTCGATCGCCTCGAATGTCTCCGGTTCGATATCGAAACCCAGCTGGGTGGCAAAACGGATTGCCCGCATCATCCGGAGCGGATCGTCGCTGAACGTAATATCCGGGTCGAGCGGCGTGCGGATCGTCAGGTCTTCCATATCCGCCAGTCCATCGAAGGGATCGACCAACTCGCCGTAGCGGTCTTTATTGAGACAAAGGGCCAGGGCGTTGATCGTAAAGTCGCGACGGCGCTGGTCGTCTTCGAGCGTACCGTCCTCGACGATCGGTTTGCGGCTACCCCGGTTGTAGGATTCCCGGCGGGCACCAACAAACTCCACTTCCACGTCGCCTGTCTTCAGTTGCGCTGTGCCGAAGTTCTTAAAAACCGATATCTTGCCGCGTTTCAACCGTCCGGCCACCGCCTGTGCCAGCTCGATACCGCTCCCTACGGCCACCACATCGATATCCTTCGATGGCCGCCCCAGGAACAAATCCCGCACATATCCCCCGATCACATACGCCTCTACCCCCAACGCATCCGCCGCTTCCCCGATCAATGGGAACGGATGCCGGGACAGGTGCTCCTCTATCTCTTTTTGACTTATATAATACATCCAGTTTCTTTTATCTATCCTCAGCCGGTTTACCGGCACTTCCCCTCTTGAGAGGGGGCAGGGGGTGTGTGACGAGCGTAGCGAGCGGGGTTTTATTATATTAATAATCCTTCCCCAAGGCTTTAGCCCAATTTTTCATTGCCGTCTGCTTTAGCTGACGGTTCATGGATACAAAATAAGAAGGCTGGGCTGAAGCCCGAATACAACCAAACCCCGCTCGCTACGCTCGTCACACACCCCCTGCCCCCTCTCAAGAGGGGAAACGCCGGTAAACCGGCTAAAGGAATGCCTGATTTCAGCGCAAAGATACGAAAAACAGCTATCTTTGCAGGAGAGACAATACAGAAAACAATATGAAGAAGGTAATTATATATATCCTCCCGGCGCTGTTGATGCTCGCCGGTTGCAACGGCGACACCAAAGAAGCGCAAGCACAGCTCGATAAAGCCACGGCACTGTATGAACAGAACGAACTGGCAGGTGCCAAAAACGAAATAGACAGTCTCAAGGCGCACTTCCCAAAGGAATTAAAGGTATTGAAAGAAGGACTGACCTTGATGCGCCAGATCGAATGGAAAGAGGCCGAACGCAACATCGCCTTTATCGACAGCCTCCTCCCCATCCGCCAGCAGGAAGCCGAAGAACTGGTGAAAGGCTTCGTCTTTGAGAAAGACACCGCCTACGATGAGATCGGCCACTACATCTGGAAACCCCAGACCATCGAACGCAACATCGAACGCTCCTACATCCGCTGCGGCGTCAATGAAGAAGGCGAAATGTACCTCGCCAGCGTCTACTTTGGCGCTTCGCCCCTCAAGCATACAGGTATTAAGCTGAGCACCGGCAACGATGTCTTTACCGAAACCGCCTCTATTCCCTACGACGGTGGCCTCAACTACCGCTTCGAGAACCTTGGCATGACCACCGAAGTCGTTACCTACAAGGGCGCCAACGGCAACGATGCCATCAAATTCATCTATGACAATGCCAAAGAGCGTATCAAAATAGTATACACCGGCGGCAAAGCCTACACCCTCTACATGGCCGACGCCGACAAGAAAGCCCTCGTCGCCACCTACCACCTCGCCACTGTCCTCAGTGACGTCCACCAAATGTCCCTCGCCAAAAACAAAGCCCTCGGCCGCATGGACTACCTGCGCGGCAAAGGAGTGGAGTGAAGGATTAACACAATAGGGAGATGTTTCTTCTCTACAGCTACTCTCCCTTTTTTTGATGCCACATGCAACGGCCGCTCCCAGACTGCGTTTGAGCGTGGCATGAGGAGTTTTTCATGCCACTTGTTGTCACCAAAAATCATCCGGATGTTCGTTTACGAATATTCGAATGTTTTTTTCAAACATCCGAATGTTTGAAAACGATCATTCGGATGTTTTTTTTCAGACATCCGGATGTTTTTTGTGCCGGATGGATCCCGGAAGAAAGTTTGTTAGAAGACCTTTTTATGTCTCTTAGAAGACGTACCGGCGTCTTTTAGAAGAGTTTGGAACGTCTTCTAAAAGACCTGAAACAGTCTGCTAACAAACTTTTCAATACGATCCGTTCGTTGCCGATAAAACACGGTCATCTCTGTAAACAAAGACAGTGTTTCTGTCTATGGCATGACGGTGGCATGAAAAACCCCTCATGCCACGCTCAAACGCAGTCTGGGAGCGGCCGTTGCATGTGGCATCAAAAAAAGGAAAACTACCTGTAGGGGAGCATATTGGGTCATAAGAGTTTGAAAGTCGATTGGGGGACAACTCATTCTCAAGGAGCACAGCGACGCTTCCCTTCACGAGAGGGGAAACAAGAAAACCCTGCCGGAGACCGGCAGGGTTTCTATGTTTTGTTCCCGAAGGAACGGGTTAATCAGTCAAACTTATTTAACCAAAGCTTTCACTGTTTCACCATTGATCGTTACAAATACAACACCTGCAGGAGCAGAGATTGTTTCGTAGCTTGAACCAATAGTTTTCTTAGCGATTGTCTGGCCTAATACGTTCGTGATAGATACTACCTGATCAGCAGCACCCTGGATGATAATTCCACCCTGAACACCATAAACCTGGAAGCCAGCTTCCGGATTTTCGTTGTCGGTCGGGAATACATCGGTACCCTTCACTAAGAAGTTATGAGCATAGCCATTGTTATATAAGTCGTAACCACCTTCAATCCAAACCAAAGTGTTGTTAACAACTCTCAGATAGCATTTTTCTGTAATAGAAGCATATAAACCTAGTTCAACTTCATTTTCAAGATTCAGTGAACCATTGGCTGTAGTAGCAAATGCGATAGCAGCCGGGCTAACAGTAATATCTTTCAACAGTGTATCTTTATCCACGGTCAAATCCATAGCAAAGACTTGCAATGTATCAGCATCAGTAGCACCCTTCACGAAAGTAGCTCTGGTTGCTAACGGAGAGAACATGTATTTTGCGATAAGATCATCAAAGTTCTCTGCATCTACATCATTTGCATAGCTCAAGAATCCGAACGGATTAGCCAAGAAATACATGATTCCTTCAGCTTTATCGTCAGCAGACAAAGTATTCTGAGTAGCTACGTAATAAGTCGGTCTTGCTTCATCTTTAGCATCAGCCGGAGTGATATACAAGCCAAACAGACTATCAATATAAGTATCAGCCTTAGAAATCACCTGACCCGGGAATTTAATTTCACCGAAGAAAGTATCCGGATTCATTGACAACATCTTACCATCATCTTCAGCAGATTCTATGTTATAGTGGCCCTTTTCAAAGCTTGCATAGTCAGGAGCAGCTTCTTTTTCCAGATTGAAATAGTTCACATTAGTAGTGCTCTGATTTTCAATCAACGTACCGGTTTCAACATTAAGAATGATATTGTCATCATTAGCATACATCAAATATTTATCAGCCTGAGAAGTTGAATTAAATGTGAATGTAGCAGGAGGAGTCATATTATCAAGAACCAACTGGTCATTATCTCCAAAAGTCACATATTTGTTTGTATATTGCTGATACAAATAGTAACCAGCTACAGCCAATGTGTCACCCAACTGCAAAGCACCCAGACCGTCTGTTGCACCAGGAATAGTATATACAGTATCATTATAAGCCGGAGCAATCTTGAACTTAGCTGCATCCGTAGCTGTTGTCTGACCCTTAATGATCAACTGAGCATCTTTATCAATAAATGTATACAAATCCTGAACACCGCTCGTACCTGATTTCAGGTTCAATGTATATGCATAATTTGCAAACTGAGCAGGATCAAAATAGTTTGTAGCCAAGTAGTGTACACCACCAGCTGTAATATCTTCCTGATATTCGAATACAAATTCCAGATCAGAACCATCGATACGATATGCCTGAGGATTAGAACCTGTTACGGCATACAAAGGAATATACTGAGCATCATCCGGATAGCCGAGATACCAGTTGTAATTACGTTCTGCAATAGCATAGTAACCATCTTCATTGCCTTTCACATACCACTGACCAGCAGGCTGATAAGCAGAAGGAACCGTTTTGTCAAGATCCATCCCATAAGGATTATCGATCGGATCCTGATTGTCGGGATCTGCATAAAGGTAATACCATTTTCCATCAGCCTTTTTTGTCTTAATGAAGTAAACGCCATCACCTGTATCCAACTTAGAAGGAGTACCCTTGGTCAGTTTAATAGAAGGTTTTGCACCTTGCAGCGGAACATCATTAGTAATACCGGCAACAGTCAATACGCGAGTTCCGTCTGTAGAAGAACGAACTACCATTACAGTGTCACCCCACAATGCTTTGCTGAATTTACCGTCATTAGCAAATACCGGAGCATTCTTAACATAGATAGTAACATTATCAGTAGCAGGGTCCAATTTGAATTGGAACAAAGCCAAACTGTCAGCAGCAGCGCCAGTTGCATGTTCTGAACCAGTACTAGTTCTGATAGAGTCTTTTGCGAAGTTAGCACCATATACATTTTGCTGAGCATCGATAGAGGTACGAGTTGTATCCAACATGAAATACATATCTCTTGTTCCGGCTTTTTCTGCACCGTATTCCTGTACATATACCCAACCAGTCTTAGCACCGTTAACGATTGAATCCTTTGCAATAAGTTCCTTACCTGCAAAAATATTCTTCGTATACGTTTCACCGAAAGTTAATGAGAAGATAGAAGAACCGCTACCCAAATCCTGAGCGTTCAGAATCATCGTTGTCGGAGCTTCAGAAATCCAAGCAGTAGGAGTAGCACCAATTGTCAATTCAGGCTCAGTTGTGATTGCATTAGGAATAACTTTCAACCCCCAAGCATTGTCTGTAGTGGTACCATGTTTAAACAAACCAACAAGTGCATTTGGAGAAGTATTTACTGTACCCGTAATACCCCAGTTGTCAGCACCTTCAGCAAGTTTCATCACCGGAGGAGTAGCTACTGTAGTAGCGAAAGACAAAACAGCACCTGTAGCCTTGTTGGTAATCGTATAAGATGTACCGGCAGCAGTTGTTGTACCTTTCATGCTCCACAAAGCATAGTCCATAGCTGCTTTCGTAGTACCTTTCTCACCTACAATGACAGAGTCTGGTTTTGCTTTACTAATTTGCAGATAATCACCATCTGCGGTCTTCAGGAATGCAAACTTATCCTTGTGAAGAGCAGGATTGATTTGCGCATTCACAGTAAAAGCGGCGAACAGCATAGCCACGCACGCAATTAGAGTAGAAAACTTTTTGTTCATAATCAAAAAATTAATATTAGTACTAAGTGTATAAAAAATTCTAAATTCATCAAAATCGCAGACATACTTTCCCGCATGGAGCTACCACGCCCACGATATCTTGTTGGCAAAAGTAAGTAATACTTTGATACGCGCAATTATTTTCAGGGATTTTTTCATGTTTTTTGGCGTTTTCTTATCCATTTTGGGGGATTTAAGGACAAAATCGGCGGTTTTCGCAACAAAAGGGATTGTTTTGCAAACAAACGGATAGTTGCCAAATGGATAGAGTGCTGTATTTGAAGCGGTTTACCAAGTCATCAAAAGAAACAGTTCAAACATATCCGGCACACAGACGGGACAGGTCGAACAGATGCCCATGGATTTGTTCGCGCGTACGTTAATATTATATTAATATACACCGGTGCGGGTGATGTCGGAGGCATATCACACCCCTAAAACTATTCCAGCGTCAATGTGCAGGCTTTTGCTGATATTCCGGGCTACCTGCAGGGTCGGTTCGCTCTTGCCTGTCAATATCTCGCTCACCCTCGAAGGGCTGATACCTAACATATCGGAAAGTTTTTTTTGTGTAAGGTTCATCTCATGCATACGCAGTTTGATCACATCTACCAAAGAAGGGATGCCTACCGGATAATGCTCTTCTTCATACTCTGCTACCAGCACAGAAAGAAGTTCCAACTCAATCAGGTTCCTATTTTCTTTGGGTGTATCATTGCTAACAACGAGAAGGAGTTCTTCTATACGCTCCATCACGACATTATATTCATTTTCGTTACTGATCTGTGCCATACTCAACAATTTTTACAGTCTGTGTTATCATATTCGGCATGCGTACCGATGAACCGAATGTAGACAATCTTTATCTTAAAAATAATAAGAGCAACAAGGCGGTACTTATTCCCTTTTATATTGAATACATACCTGTCATTTCCTATACTATCCACGCTATTGAACGTTTCTTTTACATCCTCGAATGTATTATCCCAATCCTTTTTTTTCGTTTTGATATACCATTCCTCTAAAGCCGTCTTTGCTTCAGCGTGTTTGGCGGAAAATATCGTAATTGCTTTTTTAGTGACTATACGCATAATGGTATTATTACCGCAATAATAGCATTCATATTCCAAATAACAAAATATAATTCTATACTTCCGAACGATTTGTATATTCTTAACACATAAATTTTAATCGTACTTGAAGCTTTCTGTGCTTTCACGAAGAACTCCAAGGATGCTTAAAACAATTAGTGTTTTAAGTTTCGACAAACTTGAAATTTTTTGCATTCTTCAGGAGCGCAGCGACGCTTCCCCTCTTGAGAGGGGGCAGGGGGTGTGTGCCGAGCGACGCGAGCGAGGATTCAAAAAGGGCACACAACTATCTCGGCTCCCCGCCTTTGAAGGCGGGGGGCCGAGATAGAGTATTTGCACATTCAAATCCGACAGAATTTGAAAAGGATTACCCCTGTTCTGCCCGGTGCAACGTCAGTTGCGGGAAGGGGAAGGAGATGCCTTCGGTGTTGAAGGTGTCGTAGATGAGGCGGTTGGTTTCGAAGTAGACATCCCAGTAGTCGGGGGCTTTGACCCAGACGCGGATGACGACGTTGACGCTGCTGGCAGCCAGGGCGTGTAACTGGAAGAAGGGCGCAGGGTCGGTCAGGATACGGGCATCGGCAGCAAGGATATGGTCGACAATGCGGCGTACTTTAGCGAGGTCGGTGCCGTAGTCGACGCCGATAATCCACTCGATGCGGCGGGTTTCGACATTGAAGTTAGTGACGGCCGTACTGCTCATCGAACCGTTGGGGGCGTAGACCAGCTTGCCATCAGGGGTGGTGAGGACGGTGTGGAAGATCTGTATCTCTTTGACCGTGCCACCGACATTGGGCGCTTCGATGTAATCGCCTACCTTATAGGGTTTGAAGAGGAGAACGATCAGTCCGCCGGCGAAGTTGGACAAGTTACCGCTCAACGCCATACCGACAGCCAAACCGGCCGAGGCCAGCAAGGCTGCAAAAGAAGTAGTTTCCACACCCAAGGCGCCGACAACGGCAATGATAAGAAGGACGGTCAACGTGATATTGACCAGGCTGGTGGTGAAAGTTCGGACGGAAGGCTCGACACGACGTTTGTTTAATATCTTCTTCACCAGCTTGTTGAGGAGGCTGATAAGGAAGCGGCCGACAACGAGGATAATCAACGCCTTGATGATGGCAAAGCCCATCGAAGTACCCATTTCCACTAACTTTTCAATCAAGGCCTGTGCCTTGGTGATCTGTTCTGTTTGTAATTCTACCATGATAATTCATTATTTAATCATTCTCCAGCCGGCTTGCCGGCGCTTCCCCTCTTGAGAGGGGGCAGGGGGTGTGTGACGAGCACAGCGAGCGTGAATTAAGAATAGTGTACACCACTACCCCGGCCCCCTCAAAGGCGGAGGCCGTCGCTTGCAACGGTAGGGGGGGGCGAGACATTTTAATACCAAACCCCGCTCGCTTCGCTCGTCACACACCCCCTGCCCCCTCTCAAGAGGGGAAGCGCCGGCAAGCCGGCTAAAGAATAAGAATGTTATAAACCGTAACAAAAGTATAAAGTTTTTTTGAAATAGGGAACGTGAAGGGTTTTTACGTAGTTTTGCAAAAGTTAAGAAAAAGGCAGATGAGGATTAAACATAATAGACTCAAAATAGCGGCGATATTTGCAGGGCTGCTGGCTGTGAGCCTGAATATGGCAGCACAGAGCTACTCCGAATGGATCGATAAGAGCTATGACTTTCTGGAAAAGAACGACTTGGCGGCTGCAGAGATGTGTCTGGAAAGTGCCATGAGACAGGAGCCGGGGAATCCGGTCAACTATGCGCTGCTTGGCAACCTGGGCACAATCCAACGGCGGCAAGGGAAATATGAGGAAGCTTTGATGTCGTATACGACTGCTCTCGGCCGGAAACCCTCGGATGTGACGTTGCTCGAAAACCGGGCGTCGCTCTATGCCCAACTGAGTGAAGTGGACAAGGCGATCGGCGATTACACCGTTCTCCTGATGGCACAGCCCGAAAACCAGGATGCGCTTTACTGCCGGGGGCTGCTTTACCTGCAACAACGCGACTTCCTGAAAGCGGAAGATGACTTCGAAAAGATACTGGACATCAGCAAAGAATCATTGCAGGGACAGGTGGGACATGCCATCCTCGAAAAGATGCGCGGCAACTACGATGACAGTGAACAACTCTACAATTACCTCATCGGCCGGATGCCCAACCAATGGTCGCTCTACGAAGGGCGTGCCGACCTCTACTTCCTGATGGGTCGTAACGGACGGGCAATGGCCGACATCAACAAACTATTTGTCGAAACAACACCGACTGCCGCCCTCTATGTCCTGCGCGGCAAAGTCAAACTTGCCCAATACGAGAAAACTTCCGCCATAGCCGATTTCCAGAAAGCCCTCGAGATGGGCTACGACTCCATTGTGATCGGGGAGTTGATGAAGATGGCGAAGTGATCATCAGACCATATTTTTGCACACAGATGACACAGATTAGACGGATGACCACAGATTATTTTTTCTTTTTTATCTTCAAATAAAATCAAGATCTGTGGTCATCCGTCTAATCTGTGTTATCTGTGTGCCCTACATGCAAACGTTTACTGCTTTTTTACTATATAATTGGCTATCCAATCCCCCACTTCGCTGGTGGAACAGGCCTTGCCGCCACGGGCGATATCTTCGGTGACGATACCGGCGGACATGGAAGCGGCAACGGCTTCGCGAATGAGGGCGCCTTCGGACATGGCGTTGAAAGCGTATTCAAACATAAGGGCGGCACTGAGGATGGTGGCCAACGGGTTGGCTATATTCTTACCGGCAGCCTGTGGGTATGAACCGTGGATCGGTTCGAATACGGAAGTATGGACACCGATGGAGGCTGAGGGCAACATACCAAGGGAACCGGTGATGACAGAAGCTTCGTCGGTGAGGATGTCGCCGAACATATTCTCCGTCACCATTACATCGAAGCTTTTCGGCCATTGGATGATGCGCATGGCGGCATTGTCGACAAACATGTATTCGGTTTCCACATCAGGGTATTCTTTCTCTATTTCCTGTGCGACCTGACGCCAAAGGCGGGAAGTAGCGAGGACGTTGGCTTTGTCGACAATGGTCAGTTTCTTCCGGCGTTTTTGTGCGTAGCCGTATGCCAGGCGGACAATGCGGTCGATTTCTTCGCGGGTATAGACACAGGTGTCGTAAGCGGTATTACCATCTTCACTTCTACCCTGCGGACGGCCGAAATACATTCCGCCGGTGAGTTCGCGGATGCACATGAAGTCGGCGCCTTCCACCAGGTCGGCACGCAAGGGAGACTTGTCGATCAGCGAGGGGAAGGTAGTTACCGGACGAAGGTTGGCGTAGAGGCCGAGTTTCTTACGCATGGCAAGCAGACCCTGTTCGGGACGGACTTTGGCCGAGGGATCGTTGTCGTATTTGGGTGAGCCGATGGCGCCAAAAAGAACGGCGTCGCTCCGCATACACAGGTCGTGGGTAGCATCCGGGTAGGGATTACCCACGGCATCGATAGCAGCAGCGCCTACAAGCGCTTCTTCATACTGCAATTCATGCCCGAACTTCCGGCAAACGGCTTTCACGGCTTTCATTCCCTGCTCAACTATCTCGGGGCCGATACCATCACCGGCCAATACTGCAATGTTTAATTTCATGTTATTTTATTTTGTTTATATGCTATATCCAATCAGCAGGTGTGCTTGCGCTTCCCCTCTTGAGAGGGGGCAGGGGGTGTGTGACGAGCGATAGCGAGCGGGGTTTAAGAAATAGTACATAGAACTATCCCGGCTCCCCGCCTTTGAAGGCGGGGGGACCATCGCAAGCGACGGTGGGGCGGTTGAACTTATTTATCATACTCGTTAAATCAAACCCCGCTCGTCACACACCCCCTGCCCCCTCTCAAGAGGGGAAGCGCAAGCACACCTGCTGATTGGACATATCTGTTTGTATTAATTATTATCGTTGGAAATGAATGTATTTCGGCTCCATCGGTTCGTAGGTATCATCATCCCAGAGGGAACTGGTGATCATCAGGTCAGCACTGTAGCGGTTGCAGGCAATGGGGACGTTGTGGACACGACACTGGCGGAGCAACATCTGGATGTCGGCTTCGTGGGGTTGTGGACTGAGGTCGTCAATGAGGAAGATAGCCAGGTCGATTTGTTTGCGTACGACCATGGCGGCGATCTCGGCATCTCCACCCATCGGGCCGGAATGCATACGGGTCATTTCGACAGGATAGCCCTTTTCTTCGAGGGCATCACGCACCAATCCACCGGTAGTTCCGGTACAGACAATGTGATGCTGAGAAAGGAAGTCGGCATTGTGCACAGCCCATTCCACCATATCCACTTTGCGGTTGTCATGCGCTACCAGCGCAATCGTTAGTTGTCTCATAAATCAACATTTTATATATTGTATTTAGCACACAGATGACACTGATCAGACAGATCACCACAGATTATTTTTCTTTTTTTTCAGATAAAATAAATATCTGCGGTGATCTGTCTGATCAGTGTCATCTGTGTGCCCTAATACTATAATTATAAGTCATTACGCTTCTATTTTGTTCAACATTTTGAGGGTAGCTTTAATGGCGGCTTCGGTCTGGTCGGCATCGAGGCCGCGGGTTTTGAAGTCGACACCGGCGTAGTTCCAACTGATGATGGTTTGCACGAAAGCATCCGTACGACCGCCCGGAGGGATGGAGACCGAATAGTTGGTCAACATCGGGAAGGGGCGTCCAAGATCGGCGTATATCTTGCGAAGGGCACGGACAAAAGCGTCGTACTGGCCGTCGCCGGAAGCCGATTGTTCATAAGCCTCACCGTTAATCTCGATCTTGAGGGTGGCCACCGGTCGCAAACCTTGTGCCAAAGATAGGGAATAATTGAGGATGCGGATATTTTCATCGCCTTTTGTTTCCTGGTTGAGGACATCACTGATGATGTAGGGCAGGTCCTCCGGCGTAACAATCTCCTTCTTATCCCCCAGTTCGATGATACGTTCGGTGACTTTGCGCATGGATTCGTCGTCCATATCGATACCGAGCGATTCGAGGTTTTTGCGAATGTTTGCCTTACCGGATGTTTTGCCAAGTGCATATTCACGGACACGGCCGAAACGTTCGGGCAGGAGGTCGTTGTAATACAAATTGTTCTTGCTGTCGCCATCGGCATGTACACCGGCGCATTGGGTGAAGACATGTTCGCCCACAACCGGTTTGTTCGGAGCAATATGGATGCCGGAGAACGTTTCCACCAGGCGGCTTGCCTTGTATATTTTATCCTCATGTATGGAAGTGGCGACACCCAACTGGTCTTTGAGTACAGCGATCACACTGCTGAGCGGTGCATTCCCGGCACGTTCACCCAGACCGTTGACGGTAGTGTGTACTCCTTTGACACCGGCTTTGACAGCAGAAAAGACATTGGCAACCGCCAGGTCGTAGTCGTTATGCGGGTGGAAGTCAAACCAGAGATCCGGGTAACGGTCCACCATCTGTTTACAATATTCGTACGTATTCGACGGATTGAGGATACCCAACGTATCCGGTATCATGAAACGACGGATCGGCAGATCGCACAACGCATCCATCATCTGAAAGACATAGTCGGGCGAATGCTGGATACCGTTCGACCAGTCTTCGAGGTATATATTGACATCCATTTGCTTGTTGGTGGCAATCTTCACCACATTGCGGATATCTTCGAAATGCTGTTCGGGTGTCCGGCGCAACTGTTCCGTCACATGCTTATAAGATCCCTTACAAAGCAGGTTGACTACACGGCATCCGGTAGACTCGATCCAGTTGAGGGACGTGTCACCATCTACAAAACCAAGCACTTCCAACCGGTCCAGGTTACCCGTTCGTTCCGCCCAGGCTGCTACCTTCTTCACGGCTTCAAACTCACCGTCCGACACACGTGCCGAGGCGATCTCCACCCGGTTCACACCGACTTCACTGAGAAGCATCTGAGCGATCCCCAGTTTCTCATGGGCCGCAAAGGAGACTCCCGTAGTCTGTTCCCCATCCCGCAGGGTTGTATCCATTATTTCTATCATACGCTCATCGGTTTGCTTCGTATTGTTCGATCTTATCTTTATTTGCCAGGAGATAGTCGATATCGTCGAGGCCGTTGAGAAGACAGTCTTTTTTGTAGGCGTTGATGTCGAAGTGTTCGCTGTGGCCGGTGGCGTTGTTGGTAACGGTTTGGGCGGCGAGGTTGACGGTCAACGTGTTGGACGGGTCAGACTGGACGGAAGCGAATATCTCAGACAGGAACTCCGGTGAGACAACCACAGGCAGCAGGCCGTTATTCATCGAGTTGTTCTTGAAGATATCGGCAAAAAAGCTACTGACGACAACCTTAAAGCCATAGCCGGCAATCGCCCAGGCGGCATGTTCGCGGCTGCTACCGCTACCGAAGTTCTTACCGGCAACAAGTATCTCGCCTTTATACACGCCCTGGTTGAGCACGAAATCCGGGTTCAGCTTGCCTTCCTTGTCATACTTCCAGTCGCGGAAGAGGTTATCGCCGAAGCCTTCCCGCGTCGTCGCTTTCAGGAAACGAGCCGGGATGATCTGGTCTGTGTCCACATTTTCCAAAGGAAGAGGGACGCAGGTGGATGTGATGATATTTATTTTCTGTTTCATATTTTTTTCATTTTGTGTATGAAGATAGCGACGGTGCCTCCCCTCTTGAGAGGGGGCAGGGGGTGTGTGACGAGCGAAGCGAGCGGGGTTTAAAATCTCTTATTATGATTTGTACATGCAGACGAGACACAGAACACAGATTACTAATTAATCCGCGCTCGCTTCGCTCGTCACACACCCCCTGCCCCCTCTCAAGAGGGGAAGCACCGTCGCTATTCTTCATTATTGCATTATAATTAGATTAACTCTCTCGGATCAGTGATACAGCCTGTAACGGCAGCAGCAGCGGCAACGAGCGGACCGGCGAGGATGGTGCGTGCACCGGGTCCCTGACGACCTTCGAAGTTGCGGTTGGAGGTGGAGACGGCGTATTTGCCGGCAGGCACTTTGTCGTCGTTCATGGCCAGACAAGCGGAACAACCGGGCTGACGGAGTTCGAAGCCGGCATCGGTCAATATCTTATCAATGCCTTCGACGCGAATCTGTTTCTCGACCATCCAACTGCCGGGGACTAACCACACGGTTACATGAGAGGCCTTCTTGCGTCCTTTCACCAGCGAGGCAAACGCACGGAAATCTTCGATACGGCCGTTCGTACAACTACCGAGGAAGACATAGTCGATCGCTTTACCCAACACCGGTTCACCGGCGGTGAAGCCCATATAATCCAATGACTTCTTACAAGAGATACGCCCCGCCTCATCCACACTTTCCAACGTAGGAATAGCTTCGCGGATACCCATGCCCATACCGGGATTGGTACCGTACGTCACCATCGGTTCGATGTCGGCAGCATTGAAGCGGATCTCTTTATCGAACGTCGCATCAGGATCACTGTACAACTCGCGCCATTCGGCCACTTTCTTATCCCAGTCAGCGCCACGGGGAGCAAACTCACGGTCTTTCAGGTAGTCGAACGTCACCTGATCCGGCGCGATCATACCACCACGGGCACCCATCTCGATCGAAAGGTTGCAGATCGTAAGACGTTCCTCCATCGAAGCGTTGCGGATAGCCTCACCAGCGTATTCCACAAAGTAACCGGTAGCGCCACCAGTAGTCATTTTACTAATAATGTAGAGGGCGATATCTTTGGCAGTAACACCCGGACGGAGTTGTCCATCCACCGTGATACGCATCGTTAGGGGCTTGCGCTGCATGATACATTGGGTAGCAAGCGTCATCTCCACTTCGCTGGTACCGATACCAAAGGCGATAGCCCCCATCGCACCGTGGGTAGAGGTATGCGAATCGCCACAAACGATGGTCATACCCGGCTGGGTCAGTCCTGTTTCGGGACCTACCACGTGGATAATACCGTTCTTCGGATGCAGCAGGCCATAGTAAGGCAGGCCGAATTCGTTCGCATTTCGTTCCAATGTATCTACCTGATTCTTAGAGACAGGGTCTTCAATCGGTCGATCCTGACAGATAGTCGGGATGTTATGATCGGGGATACAGGTAATCAGCGCTGGACGGAAAGGCTTGAGGCCTCTCTCACGCAGGCCGGCGAAGGCTTGGGGACTGGTCACTTCGTGGCAGTACAGGCGGTCGATGTACAGTTGGATCGTACCGTCGGCAAGGGTATCAACGATATGCTTGTCCCAGATTTTTTCGAAGAGTGTTTTGCTCATTGTTGTATGATGATTAATGTATAAACTTATTGATGGCATCGACAAAGGCTTCTACCGAAGCGGCGATAATATCGGTATTGGCGGAGAAGCCATAGTAGACATTGCCCTGGTGCTCGACCTGCATGTGTACCTTACCGGTATCATCACTACCCTTACTGATAGCCTGAATCAGGAACTCCTGGATGGTCATGTCGCTGTTGCTGATCGCTTTCTTGACGGCTTTGATACCGGCATCGACCGGACCGTTACCGGCAGCCGCTTCAAAACGCTTCACACCGGAGAGGTTGAGGCAGACACTGGCAACAGACTGTACGCCTACGCCACTGGTCACCTGCAGGTACTCCAACTTGATGCGCTGCATCTCCGCACGGTCTTTACCCACCAGCATCAGCACGTCGTCGTCGTTGATATCCTTCTTGCGGTCGGCCAGTTTCAGGAATTCCTGATAGGCCTTATCGAGTTTCTCCTGTTCCAGTTCAACCCCCAGAATAGCCAGGCGGTGTTTCAGGGCAGCACGTCCGCTGCGGGCGGTCAGCACGATGGCATTGTCGTCGATACCGACATCTTTAGGGTCGATGATCTCGTAGCTTTCGCGGTTCTTCAGCACACCGTCCTGATGGATACCGGAGGAGTGGGCGAAAGCGTTGCGTCCGACGATGGCCTTGTTGGGCTGTACGGGCATATTCATCAGGCTCGACACCATGCGGCTGAGGCCGTATATATGCGTCGTATTGATATTGGTGACGACATCCCTTTCCTTATGGCTTTTGAAAATCATGGCGATCTCTTCCAACGAGGTGTTACCGGCCCGTTCACCGATCCCATTGATCGTCACTTCCACCTGGCGGGCGCCGTTGATCACACCCTGTACGGTGTTGGCCGTTGCCATACCGAGGTCGTTGTGGCAATGGGTGGAGATAATCGCTTTGTCTATGTTGTTCACATGTTCCATCAGGTATTTTATTTTCGCTCCATACTCATCGGGCAGGCAGTAACCGGTGGTATCGGGGATATTCACGACTGTAGCGCCGGCTTTGATGACGGCTTCCACCACGCGGGCCAGATAGACGTTATCGGTACGGCCGGCATCTTCGCAATAGAACTCCACATCTTCCACATACTTTTTCGCATACTTAGTGGCGGCAATGGCACGTTCCAGTATCTCTTCCTGGTTGGAGTTGAACTTGTGGCGGATATGATAATCCGACGTTCCGATACCTGTGTGGATCCGTCCCTGTTTCGCGAATTTCAGTGCTTCGGCAGCCACATCGATGTCTTTCTCCACGGCGCGGGTCAATGCACAGATCGTAGGCCATGTAACGGCTTTCGATATTTCTACCACACTGTTGAAGTCACCCGGACTCGACACGGGGAAACCGGCTTCGATCACATCCACTCCCAGTCCTTCGAGTGCCTTTGCCACCTGTATTTTTTCTACTGTGTTCAACTGGCATCCCGGTACCTGCTCACCATCACGCAATGTGGTGTCGAAAATAAATAATCTGTTTGACATAATTGTTATTCTTTTACTAATTATATGTTTCTGCCCTGATTAAAAGCAAAAAGCCCCTCTCACCTGGAAGTGAGAGAGGCTTGTTTGCTCTACTATCTTTATGCATCCATGCACACAGTCTCACTTCCTATCCCGTTCACAGAGTAGAATAATAATGGAAATAATGTTGAGACTGTTCGCTGTGTATTGCATGTCGTTATCTAATTTGATGGGGCAAAGATAGAGGGAATTTTGATATCCACAATAGCTAATCGAAAGTTTTTTATATTTTTTTCTTTCGATTCGTAAGATATTGCGAATAGTTATTGCTAATTAGTTGTTTTCGGGACGAAGTTTACGCACAACGGCACCGGTACGCCACATTTCGCTTTCACGGAGTGCTTTCAGTTCCTCATCCAGCTTTTCGCGGTAGTCGGGTTTGCTGTTGGTGTCGATAGAGCGTTGTGCTTCGTTACCGCAGGCTACTTCGCTATACAACTTGGCAAAGACGGGCTTGGTGGCATCGTGGAACGGCGTCATCCAGTCCAACGCACCGCGCTGGGCCGTAGTGGAGCAGTTGGCATACATCCAGTCCATACCATTCTCGGCGAAGAGAGGCATGAGCGACTGAGTCAGTTCTTCGACCGTTTCGTTGAAGGCTTCCGAAGGAGAGTGTCCGTTTTCACGCAGCACTTCGTATTGTGCGAGGAGCAAGCCCTGGATAGCGCCCATCAGCGTACCACGTTCGCCGGTAAGGTCGGAATATACTTCTTTCTTGAAAGTCGTTTCGAACAGGTAACCCGAACCTACACCGATACCGAGTGCCACCACGCGTTCAAACGCACGGCCGGTAGCATCCTGGAAGATCGCGTAGCTGGAGTTCAGACCACGTCCCTGCAGGAACATACGACGGAGGCTGGTACCCGATCCCTTCGGAGCCACAAGGATCACATCCACATCTGCCGGGGGAACGATATTGGTACGTTCTTTATACGTGATAGCAAAGCCGTGCGAGAAATACAACGCTTTACCGGGTGTGAGGTACGGCTTGATACGCGGCCATACTTCGATCTGGGCAGCATCCGAAAGGAGATACTGGATCACGGTCGCACGCTGGCAGGCTTCTTCGATATCGAAGAGGGTTTCGCCCGGAACCCAACCGTCGGCCACTGCCTTCTCCCATGTCTTACCACCCTTACGCTGGCCAACGATTACGTTGAAACCATTGTCGCGCAGGTTGAGGCTCTGACCGGGACCCTGTACACCGTAACCGATGACAGCGATAATCTCATCTTTCATTACTTCTCTTGCCTTTTCCAAGGGGAACTCGTCGCGGGTAACCACGTTCTCGTTCACCCCGCCAAAATTCATGTTTGCCATTTTTCTATCTAAATTAATGTGTAAATAATATTTTTCTTTTATCTCCAGGTAACGGCGGCACGGCAGAGGGCTTTGCCTTCGTGGCAGATGGCCATGTCGTATTTGGTGCCGTTGGGCTGTCCTTTGTGAAGGGTGAGCGGCATGCCGTAGCGGCCTTCCGACTGGTAGGCGATCTCGAAGCGGCATACTTCATGTTCTTCAAACAGAGGCAGTTCGAACATATCCAACAGGTGTTCCATGTACTTGATACTGTTGAAATGCCGGTTGATGTCGAGGTCGCTGTATTTGACGGCGTAGGGTATACCTTCCGTGTCGTTTTCCACGGGAGCGATCTTGCCCGGTTTGTCGATCGGGCAGGGACGGTCGGCTATATATACACTCAGTCCTTCTACATCCAATGGCGTAGGGCGGCGTGTTTCCATATCGATCGCTGCCCAGATGGAACGGGCATAGACCATGCTTTCGCCTTTTTCATTCACCAGTTCGAAGCAACGGCTGGTAAAGAGGCGGCCAGCTTCGTCGATCCAGGTGTAGAGCGTGAGTGGCTCGTTCATGCCGGGATATTGCTTCACTTCGATAGCCAGGCGTGAGAGTACCCAGGCGGTATGCTTCTCACTCATATCCATAAAACCGAATC
The DNA here is from genome assembly GCA_031555145.1 of Tannerellaceae bacterium. Classification (GTDB taxonomy): domain Bacteria; phylum Bacteroidota; class Bacteroidia; order Bacteroidales; family Tannerellaceae; genus JAJDIA01. The sequence goes on from JAVBUR010000048.1 coordinate 35,655, forward strand.
CACGCGAGGCAGCATGTTGCGTCGCCGCGTGCAGCAGGTAGTTCCCGATCATCGGGATCGTCACCCGCCCCCGGAAGTCGAGAAGATACTCCTCCGTCACAAACTTGTATGTGCCTACTTTCTCCATTGTATATTATTTTCTATTATCACTATTCATTCCCGTTATGCGCCTTGCCTTCGATCTTTTGTTCCATGGCGGAAAGCATATCGCTGAGCCGTTCCACTTTGCTTTTAGTGATGGCGATGCGGCCGGAGCGGATAAACTGGAGGACACCGATACGTTGGCTCAATTCGGTGAATAGTTCCTGTGTTTCGGCATGATGGCCGCTTTTCTCGAGTACCATACACGTCTCGTTGATATCGATGATACGGGCGTTGTACTTGCGGATCAGGTCTTCTACCCCTTCCATGCGGATAAACAGTTCGGTACTGAGTTTATAGAGGGCGATTTCCTGATGTACCAGGTCTTCGTCCGTATTGTAATATGCCTTGAGGATATCTACCCGCTTATCGATTTGCTTCACCACTTTGTCGATCATATCTTCGGTCGCGAAGGTGGTGATTGTGAACTTGTGGATGCCTTCGATGGCAGATGGAGAGACGGACAACGTCTCAATGTTGAGCTGCCGGCGCGTAAAGATGATCGTGATCTGGTTGAGCAACCCTACGGTATTCTCTGAAAAGATGATGACGGTATATAGTTTTTTTTCTGTCATAGCTGTTCCTCCTTATTCTCCCATGATTATGTTGGTAATACTGGCTCCGGCGGGTACCATCGGGTAGACCATACCGTGCGTCTGTACATTGGCTACCAGCAGGTAAGCGCCGTCGTGGTTGAGCATTTCGGCAATAGCGCCGTCGAGGTCTTCCCGTTTCTCTACCGTGCGACCGGCAATGCCATATGCTTTAGCGATCATCTCAAAGTCCGGATTGACCATCGTCGTCGCCGAATAGCGTTCCTTGAAGAACAATTCCTGCCACTGGCGTACCATGCCAAGGTAGTTATTATTGAGAACAATCAGTTTGACATTCAGACTTTCCTGCATGATCGTTCCCAGTTCCTGAAGCGTCATCTGGAAACCTCCGTCGCCGGCAAAGTAGCAGACAGTCCGTTCGGGGGCGCCGAACTTCGCGCCGATAGCGGCAGGCAGGCCAAAGCCCATCGTCCCCAAGCCGCCGGAAGTTACCAGGCTGCGGGGATGCTTGTATTTGAAGTAACGAACGGCCATCATCTGGTTCTGTCCTACGTCGGTCACCAGTACGGCTTCGTTGTTTGTCGCTTCGGATACTTTGCGGATTACTTCACCCATCCGGAGAGCACCTTCGGCGGGATGGATCTCTTTTTGGATCACACGTTCGTCTTCTTCCTTTTCGTCGGGGGCAAAAGAAGCGATCCAGTCGGTATGTTTGGCTGATTGAAGTTGTGCCGTGACTGCTGCCAGTGTTTCACGGGCATCACCCAGCACCGGCACGTCGGCTTTTACGTTCTTACCTATTTCGCTGTCGTCGATATCAAAGTGGATGATCTTTGCTTGTTTGGCATAGGTCTGGAGATTACCGGTCACCCGGTCGTCAAAACGCATACCGATAGCAATCAGCACATCGCATTCGTTGGTTTTACGGTTGGGACCCACATTCCCGTGCATCCCCAACATTCCTTTATTCAGCGGATAGTCACTGGATAAAGCCGAGAGGCCGAGCGCCGTTGTTCCGGCGGGAATATCTGCCTTTTCGAGGAAAGCCATCAATTCTTTTTCGGCATTTCCCAGGATCACACCCTGTCCGACAAGGGCAAAAGGCTTCTTGGCTCCATTGATCAGTGCGGCGGCTTCGTTGATCTGTTCCGGCTGGAGGACAGGGACAGGTTGGTAACTTCGTATGCTGGTTACTTTTTTATGAAGATACTCCACCATGCCTATTTGGGCATCTTTGGCAAAGTCGAGCACTACTGGCCCGGGACGTCCGGTGGAAGCAATATAGAAAGCACGGGAAACAGCCCAAGCGATTTCTTCCGGTTTGCGTATCTGGTAGGCCCATTTGGTGATAGCTTGTGTGATACCGATCACGTCGATCTCCTGAAAGGCATCCGTACCCAGCAATGACGAAGGGACCTGTCCTGCAATGACTACCATCGGCGTACTGTCCATCATCGCATCGGCAATACCGGTAATGGTATTTGTGGCGCCGGGTCCGGAAGTGACGAGTGTCACTCCCACCTTACCCGACACACGGGCGTAACCTTGTGCGGCATGCGTGGCGCCCTGTTCGTGACGCACAAGCACATGCTTGAGTTGATCGGCATAATCGTATAAACAATCGTAGATAGGGATAGCCTGTCCGCCGGGATACCCAAAAATGGTATCTACGCCCTCAGCGATCAGCGCTTTCAGCAGGGCTTCCGAACCGGTTATGAGTTGATGCTCCATGTATTTCGTTATTTTGTTGTTGTTTGTTCTTCCTTCGTGTTACCTTCGTAGTGTCTTCGTGTTACCTCCGTTAGTCTTCTACCACACGTACGCCCCCTTTATCGGCCGAAGTCACCATTTTGGCGTAGGCTTTCAGCGCCTTGGAGATGACGCGGTCGCGATCCTGCGGAGTGAAGGCCTGTGTGCCGCGTGCTTCTTCTGCCTGTCGGCGTTTGGCCAGTTCGGCTTCACTGAGCAGGACTTTGATCGTTCGTTCGGGAATATTGATCTCGATACGGTCGCCGTCTTTCACCAGACCAATCGTACCACCGGCTGCCGCTTCGGGTGAGATATGACCGATAGAAAGGCCGGAAGTGCCTCCGCTGAAACGGCCGTCGGTGATCAGGGCACATTCCTTACCGAGGTGTTTACTCTTAATATAAGAGGTAGGATACAGCATTTCCTGCATACCCGGTCCTCCTTTGGGGCCTTCATAGGTAATAACTACCACATCGCCTGCTGCCACCTGGTTGCTCAGGATACCCTCACAGGCAGCTTCCTGCGATTCGAACACCTTGGCAGGGCCTGTAAAGCGGAAGATACTTTCATCCACGCCGGCCGTTTTCACCACGCAACCCAGTTCGGCAATGTTTCCGTAGAGGACAGCCAGACCGCCGTCTTTTACATAGGCATGTTCCATATCCCGGATGCAACCGGCCGCACGGTCGGTGTCGAGTTCTTTGTAGTACGTTTCCTGCGAACCCATCACAAGGTTGAACCGTCGTGCCGGGGCGCTTTTATATAGTTTGGAGGCTTCCCCCATCAATCCTGGTGAAGTGACGCCATATCGTTCTACCGCTTCGGTTAGTGTCAGGCCATCCACACGTCTGACAGAGCCATCTACCAACTCTCCTTTCAGCAATTCGGCCATGATGCCGATAATGCCTCCGGCACGGTTCACGTCTTGTACATGATAGGAGCAACTGGGTGCTACCTTACATAATACGGGCGTACGGCGGGAAAGCCGGTCTATATCTTTCATTGTAAAGTCGACTTCCGCCTCGTGTGCAATAGCCAGGAGGTGAAGTACCGTATTAGTCGATCCGCCCATAGCAATATCCAGCGACATGGCATTGAGGAACGCCTGCCGGGTAGCAATGCTGCGGGGTAGGACGGAGGCATCCCCGTCACGATAGTATGTATAGGCATTCTCTACAATGAGAGCTGCCGCTTTCTTGAATAAATTGGTACGGTTGGCGTGGGTGGCAACAACAGTTCCGTTACCGGGTAACGCTAGTCCGATCGCCTCATTAAGGCAGTTCATCGAGTTGGCGGTAAACATACCCGAACAGCTTCCGCAGGTAGGACAGGCCGAGCGTTCGACGGCTTCGACGGCATCGTCACTGATACTGTCGTCGGCGGCTTCGATCATCGCATCGATCAGGTCGAGGTAACGGCCATTCAATTCACCGGCTTCCATCGGTCCGCCCGATACAAATACTGCCGGGATATTCAGACGCATGGCAGCCATCAACATACCCGGCGTGATCTTATCGCAGTTGCTGATACAGATCATCGCGTCTGCTTTATGGGCATTGACCATATATTCAACGCTGTCGGCAATCAGGTCGCGCGACGGCAGGGAATAAAGCATCCCGCTATGCCCCATAGCGATCCCGTCGTCAATGGCAATGGTATTGAACTCAGCGGCAAAGCAGCCCAATCGTTCGATCTCGGCTTTCACTTGCTGCCCGATTTCATGCAGATGCACGTGGCCGGGTACAAACTGGGTGAATGAGTTGACGATCGCAATAATCGGTCGGCCCATCTGTTCGTCTTTCATCCCATTAGCACGCCACAGGGCACGGGCACCGGCCATCCGGCGTCCCTGGGTGCTATCATAACTTCGCAACGGATTCTTCATCATATCTCTGTTTCTTTCTTTTCTTTTACAATAAAAAAGCCTTTCTCTTTTATGGAGAAAGGCTTAAGAATATCTTACCTGATTATACATTCCCTACATACCTCTCTCCTTTACTGGCTAATGACCAGAACCACCACGACGAGAATAATATGTAGAACGTTGTTTATCATTTTGCTTGTCTTCTTATGCTTTAGACGCTGCAAATGTAGAACAATAATTAATACGCGCAAATGAATTTACAGTTTTTTCTGCTTTTTTCTTTCATTTTTTAATGAAAGGGTGGGGGGAAGTTGCATTTTGCATTCGGTCAGTACCGGATCGACAACTCTGTTCCCTGGCTGTCTTCGCACGACTGTGTGATCGGGGAATGGTTCAGGAGACAACTTGCGGAGCCTGTTTCGGCAGCGTAAACCAGAACCGTGATCCCTGCCCCGGTGTCGAGTCCACGCCGATACAGCCCCCCATTTCTTCAATCAGGCTTTTGCAGATAGGCAGGCCGAGGCCGGTGCCTTGTGTAAAACTGTTGATTTTGAAGAAACGGTCGAATAGATGCACGATATCTTCCGGTGCAATACCTTTCCCCGTGTCTTCCACATAAAACAGGATCATATCGTCTGCCTGTGATTGGTATCCAAGCCGGATATAACCTTCCTCTGTAAACTTCAGGGCATTGGTGATAAAGTTAAACAACACCTGTTTGACCCGTGCCGGATCTGCATACACTACTTCTTCCGGCAGTGCCTGGTTGAATACCAACTGAACCCCTTCCGGCAGTTGTTTGGTTTGGAACGATTGGATCACTTCCGAGCAGAACGGTTTCACTTCTATTTCTTTCTTTACGAAATCGAAAGTACCCGACTCGATCTTGGAAAGATCGAGGATGTCCGTTACGAGCTTCAGCAGCAATTCGTTGTTCCGCTGGATGATACCGATGAATTCCTTCCGTTCTTCCTCATCGTCGGTTTCGGCCAACAGGTCGGAGAAGCCGATGATCGAATTGAGCGGCGTCCGTATCTCGTGGCTCATATTGGCCAGGAAGGCCGACTTCAGCCGGTCGAGGGCTTCGGCTTTGTTCTTGGCCAGGATCATATCCTGCAGTTCGGTGTTATCGATCACGATAAACAGGTAGTTTTGGATTTTCTGCTGTTTATCGAATATGGGTGCCACTTTGATAATCAGGTTCTTGGGATCTTGTGGCGGAAATTCTTTTTTGAAGTATTCACCCACCTTGCTATAGTCATAGCTGATGTTGAAATCCGCCTTTTTGCCTTTCCGTATTTTTTGTTTCACTTCGTCCGGCAGACAAGGGTGGTCGAATACGTTACATCCGATCCAGTCGTCCTGGCTATCCAGTCCCAGTATCTCAATATCCTTATCATTGGCATATAGCAGGTCACCGTTCTTGTCGTACAGTTCCATCCCGACTGGAAGGTTATCGTAGATCGTGGTGAGCAGTGTCTCTCTTTCTTCCAGTACCTCGATGTCGTGTTGTATTTGCACCTTCGACTTGCCGAGTTCTATACATATATTAATAATGTGCATCAGTGAAGAGAACCATTCAAAGTCTTCCTGCGTCCAGTTGCGCTGGTGGTCAACGAGGTCGATTCCGGCATATCCCCACACTGTATTGTCTTTGCTTACAAAAGGTACGACCATCAGCGACTGGATGTTTTGTGCCGCCAGCGCCTCTTTTTCGCCGTGGCAACCGGCTGGCAGATCGTCGAGCGTCGAGAGGATGATGGGATGTCGCCCGCTCATCTGTTCCGTCCACCAGGGGTTCACGGTCAGTGGAAGATGCTGCAAGTTCTGTATTTCAGCCAGTTCTTCCCGGCTGAGGGACTCATAGATACAACTCTGATCCTCCGCTTCCCAATCGTAGGAGAAGATATACGAACGCTCAGCGCTGAAATAGGTGACAAGTGATGCCAGTATCTGATTGACGGTGTCGTCGAGATTTTCATTTTGGAGAAATGCATAAAGCGACCGGGAAACGCCATGTAGTTGATAAATGAAATTCTGAAGTGTTTCGTTGGCTCTCTCCTCTTTCGGCAGGTCATTTTCGGCTCGTTCCGTCGTGTACATCATACCTGCAACAGTAGTTTCGTTGGCTGTTTTCCGGAAACGGGTGGTGACCCAGATAATTCCATTTCCTACATAGACCGGGAATGTTTGTTGTGTATTTACTGTTATGGGAGCCGATTGTATCATATGGATTATACGGGCGCGGTAATCTTCCCGAATCAGACTGGTGAAGATCTTGCTATCGGATAACTCAGGTGGTATCCCTAACAGCTGTGACACGTAAGCAGAACAGTTGAAAGATTTATCCTTCAGATTCATCTCCCACCATCCCATCTCCAGCATATCCGATATCAATTGCGTCTTGGCGTATTTTTCTTGAGTCTTCATAACATTGACAATAGATTACGAAATATGATTTTTTGACTTTTAAGCACGGTAAACCGGTACAAAGATAGCGATAGAGATGAGACAGACGCTTTAATTATTTGCCATTTTCATCAGTTCGCTGATGATTGTCGTATCATACCCCATCTCCAATGCTTTCTGGAAGTCGGCAATCGCCGATTTTTTCTCGTACAGAGCTAGTTTGACTTTACCGCGAAGCACGTAGAGGCTGGCACCGGGAGTGGTTTCGACAAACAGTTTGTTGATGTCGGCCATGGCACGTGCATTCTTATCCATCAGGAAGTAGAGTTCGGCGCGTCCTTCATAGAGAGCCCAGTCTTTGGGCATACGACCGATCAGGTAGTTGTATAGCTGTTCACTGTCGTCGTAATTGCCACGCATCTTTTCAAGCACGGCATGTCCTACTTGCCCCTGGTAGGAATTTTTGTTCAACTTGAGGATGTTTTCGAAATCTTCTTCGGCATTGATATAGTCGCGCTGTTGCAGGTAGAGCAGTCCGCGGCAATAGAGCGCCTCCTGATTCTCAGGCTGGTTGAGGAGAATAATGGTATAGTCGGTCACGGCCTTCTCTACTTCGCCGAGTTGGGCATAGAGCGAGGCGCGGTTTTCAAGTAGTGTAGCATCGGACGGTTGACGGGAGAGTGCAATCGTATAAGAATCGACTGCCTCCTGGTATTTTCCCTGTCGGCGCTGGATGGTACCGAGGTTACACAACAGCGCATAGTTCGCCGGGTTCCCAGGTTCCTGTCTCATGGCAGTTGTAAGACAGGATTCAGCCATAGCCAAGTCATTCTTTTCCAGGAAGTCATAGCTCTTATCCACCCATTCTGCATAGGTCTGAGCTGTCATATTCAGGCTGCAAGCCAGGAGCGCGGCAAATATCGCCGCCATTTTGAGTCTATTATGTTTAATACGCATGCACTTCTTTTCTTTGCCCGCAAAGCTACGTAAAAAACATGTCCGGCCTCAGGCTTCTATCTTTTTTATGTTTTTGCTACGGTTTATAACAAAAAAATAAATAAGTAGAGTGGAGGCGAGCCTGTTAATACTTAAGGATACATCTCCCAGTTGATGCGCAGAATACGTGCCGGTTCATCATCATCCGCACCTTCCTGATGAATGACTTCGAACATGCCCGGATACTTTTCTTCGATATAAAATCCGTACCGTTCGGCTGTATCTATATATTGGCCGTCCTTTACGTTGGGATGTATACGAAGCTGTGCACTCATCATATGTGTTACGCCAGCCTCTTTTAAGGATGTTAGCAGCACATCCGCATTATAGATACTGATCATATCCGGTGCCGCATCCACCAGTGCCTTAAATTGGGGATATGATATATACGACATACCACTGGCTGCAAGTATCTCCTTGAGAGAGTCGGATGCCTTTGCAATGACATAGTTATCTGTGTTTAGACGCACATGTGCCATATAGGCCGGTGTAACATGCTCCATATGTACATTTAGCTTATAGGTATTATTCATCTGGATCGCGATCAGGCCATCCGGGTTGGCTTCGCAGGTAGCCATAAACTCATTCTTGTCGACAGTGGGGATGGAATAAATGCCATGAAATGCTTTCCCATTACCATAGATAGAGGATATATTGGGTTTACGGCAGGCGACCTTGTCGTTTTCTCCCAGGTTTTTACTGGCCCATTCACTGATTTTTACGTAATGTACCCAATCTGGTGTCAGTCCACTATATACATCGGTGATCTTCTGTGTTTCGGTTACTCTACGGCTCATATCTGTCGCACTTATATAAACCATCCATATAACCGGAATAAGGTATAACAGCCTGAACATCTTCAGTTTGTTAGTAGATAACAGATAGTACAGAGCCGCCAGCAACAACAATAGCATAAATGGGTATTGTGGAATAATCAACCGTTCCTGATTCCAGGCCACTTGCAGGATGACAAATGTTACTAACAGAAAGCATCCGGTCATTAGTCCGGAAAAGAAAATATATTTATTTTTTTTGTACGAGAAGCCCAACCCAACCAACGCTAATAAATAGACACCGATAGTCAGCGGCACGCTATTATCCAGTTTCTCTACCCCAAATCCCATGATCCGGGGAAAAGCATTCGACAGGTATTGGTTGGAGTTCTGCAACAATCGGTTAATGAAACCGCTCAGGTCTTCTTTCCCTAATTCCGGCTTGTAATAATTTTTCAGCAGCAGGTCCGATCCTTGTCCGGATAGCTGGAATCCGCTTTCCGGCCACAATGCGGCTTTCAATCCGCTGTAAATCAGAAAGACAACCAATACGCATCCGGCCGATAACCCCAGATTTTTCCATTGCCCGTTGCACAGGAAATACCCCAACACGGCAATAATCAGCGCAAAGCCCACCGAACGGGTCAGCAGTGCCCCCAGTAATGCCAAGGCCAACCAGGCATGTTGCTTCACCTGCGAAGGTAACCCTGTATCCTGTCCCTTATGATCGATAAAATAACGGAAGAAGACGAAAATAACTAACGATTGCATAAACATGTAAAACGCCTCGCTATAGGTCTGGCTTCCAAAGTACAGCACCTCCGCCGTAATTGACGTCAGCAGCAGTACCGGCATCAACAACAATGACGGGATACGCTTGCGAAAAGTAATAAATGTCATAAACATAAACCCCAGTAACGCCAGCAGTGAGAACAATTTTAACGGTGTCAGCGAAATGCCGAATATCGCCACCACCACACTCAGAACAATCGGATAGAGTGGTCCCTGGAAGCCCGGGAAGGTAAACTCCTTGATAAAGCTACGCGCCGCCAGTATATAGGTTGAATCATCTCCTGCCAGGCTGACCCGCGGATCATACAGTGCCAACCCTAATCCGGTAGCAAGTGCGAGAATAGCCCAGAAAATAAACCAGTCATGGTCTTGTATAAACCGTTCCAAGCGCTCAAAAAGCGGAAGCGCTACTTCTTTTGTTTTCTTGTTTCTTGCCATAAATATCCTTGGTTGGTATGCAATCAGTACAAATAATCAGTAACTTGCGGCGAATTTAAGCAAATATTTACTAATCAGCCTCTTTTGCAAGGCAAAAAGCAGGGATAATTTTCGCACATATAGTATATGACAAAGCAAGACGTACAGGAATTCTATTGCCGGACAGCGCAAAGCCGCGAGAAGTGGAATAAACGTAACCGTTACTATCACAAGTTATTAGAGAAATATTTCACTTTCCTGATACCCGCCGGTAAGCGCGTAGTCGAACTGGGTTGTGGCACAGGCAACCTGTTGCACGCTGTTAAACCCTCTTACGGTGTCGGTATCGACTTTGCCCCCGAGGTGCTCGAAATTGCCCGGGTTAAATATCCCGAACTCCATTTCCATGAAGATGATATTGAAGCTCTTACTTTTGAAGAGCCCTTCGACTATATCATCCTCAGTGATACCCTTGGTTGCCTGTGGGATGCCCAGAAAGCCATTCATGCCCTGCGCCGCTTGTGCCATCCGCATACCCGCATCATCATTTCGCATTATAACTTCCTGTGGGAAGCCTTTATCAAACTATTGGAAGGTCTGCACCTGAAACAAAAGCAGCCCAATCAGAACTGGTTCTCCCACAAGGATATAGAAAATCTGCTGCAGTTAGAGAACTTCCAGGTCGTCAAGACCGAACGGAAGGTATGGCTGCCGCTTTATATCCCGGTACTCGACTTTTTATTCAACCGTATCATGGCTAACTTGCCTATCTTCAACTTACTCGACCTGGTTAACCTCATCGTTGCCCGTCCGATCATCAGCGAAGATACGCAGGCCAGTGTCACCATTGTAGTCCCTGCCCGCAACGAACGGGGCAATATTGAGAATGCCATCCTGCGTACCCCCGACTTTGGTACCGCACAGGAGTTTATCTTTATCGAAGGAAACTCTTCCGACAATACCTACGAGGAGATGGAACGCGTCAAAGCCGCCTACCCCGATAAGGATATCAAGCTCATGAAGCAGACCGGTAAAGGCAAGGGCAACGCCGTACGTGAAGCCTTCGATGCCGCCACCGGCGATATCCTGATGATCCTCGATGCCGACCTGACCATGCCGCCCGAAGAACTGCCCAAGTTCTACGACGCCCTGCGCTATAACAAAGGCGAATTTATCAACGGTTGCCGTCTGGTCTACCCGATGGAGAAGAACGCCATGCGTTTCCTGAACCTGCTGGGTAACAAGTTCTTCGGTTCCTTCTTCTCCTATCTCCTCAGCCAGCGGCTAAAGGATACGCTCTGTGGAACGAAAGTCCTTTACCGTACCGACTACGAGACGATCAAGGCCAACCGCAGCTACTTCGGCGACTTCGATCCCTTCGGTGATTTCGACCTCCTGTTCGGCGCCGCCAAGCAGAACCTGAAGATCACCGAAGTCATCATCCGCTACAAAGACCGCGAATACGGCAGTACCCAGATCAGCCGTTTCCGCCACGGCATCCTGCTTTTCCGCATGAGCTTCTTTGCCGCCCGGAAGATCAAGTTTATTTAATCCCTGTATATTTTTATCCCTCAATTAAAGACACGATATCGTTATGGTAGAATTACAAGCCGACCAGCTCACCAAGATGGAAGAAATGCTCGAACGACTGATTGAAATGGGCACTTCCCTGGGTTTCAGTATCCTCAAAGCGCTCCTGATCTTTATCATCGGACGCTTTCTGATCAGCCTGTTGAACAAGCTGGTAAAGAAGATCCTGTTTAAGCGGAATGTAGAGCCTTCTATCCGCACCTTTACCGCCAGCCTGGTGAATATCACGCTGACGGTGCTGTTGATTATCGCCATCGTCGGAGCGCTCGGCGTCGAAACGACCTCGTTTGCCGCGCTGCTGGCCTCGGCCGGACTGGCTGTCGGTATGGCGTTAAGCGGTCAGTTGTCCAACTTTGCCGGCGGATTGATCGTCCTGCTCTTCAAGCCCTACCGGGTAGGCGATTATGTGGAAGCCCCCAGCGTCTCCGGCACCGTAAAGGAGATCCAGATCTTCCATACCGTGCTGACCACAGCCGATGGCAAGCAGGTCTTCGTCCCCAACGGCGCCATGAGCAACAACGCCGTCACCAACTATAACGTCCCGACCCGCCGTGTCGAATGGATCATCGGCGTCGACTACGGCACCGATATCGCCCATGTCAAGCGCCTCATCGACACCATCCTCGCCAAAGACGCCCGCATCCTGGCCGACCCGGCTCCCTTCTTGCAACTGCACGCCCTGGCCGCCAGCAGCGTCAACATCGTCATCCGTGTCTGGGTCAACGCCCCCGACTACTGGAGCGTCTACTTCGAAACCAACCGCCTCATTTACGACATCTTCAACGCCGAAGGCATCTCCTTCCCCTTCCCGCAGCTCACGCTGCACCGGGCGGAGTAACGTGTTATTCGGATAGGTCAGTCTCCGTTTTTGTATCGATCGGATGTGTAGCCGACTTGCGGGCGGGAAGTGCCCATCGGATTCCTTTTGGTTTGTAATTCGGCCAGTGTTTCGTTGATCAGCTCCAACTGCATCCGCGTATCTTCATTAATGTCATTGTAGTCGGCAAATACTTTTTCGATGTATTGTTTGAATTCGCTGAATTCATGTTGAAATTCACCGGTACTGGCTTTTAGTGTGTTAGGTGTTAGCTGGCGCAGTGCCACAAATGCACGCATGATACCGCGGTTTATTTCGATAGCAGTTTTGGAGTTAAGTATGCTGCTGACCATCGCGACGCCTAACTCAGTGAAGGCAAGGGGTAAGTATTTTATATTGCCCCCTCGTCCTTTGTTCACGGTGCCAATTTGGTACCTTGAAAGTTCTTCTCTAGTTACTTCAAACATAAAGTCTTGTCCCTCAAAACGCTCAATATTGCGTTTGACGGCGCGTTTAAGGCTTTTATAATGAAATTTTGGTGATCTCATACTCGAATTTCGTGTTTTGGCTCAATTTCATTCCGTGTTTTGGACTGGTTTTGTTCCGTGTTTTGGCTTTTGTGTCCATCTACGACACCTTCAACGCCGAAGGCATCTCCTTCCCCTTCCCGCAGCTCACGCTGCACCGGGCGGAGTAGGCTATGGAAAGCGGTTTGAAGGTGATGATTTCATGTTCGAATTGACAAGAGAAGAGTATAGTTCTCTAAGGCAACAATTTGTGACCTTAGAGAATCAGGCCAATGCTGCGTTCTTCAGCTTTTGAAGAATATACTCGCGGATCTCCTCTTTCGATACATTGTATTTCGGATCGAGTTGTTCGAATTTTTCGTCCGACATAAACCTGTCTGATAATAGCATCATCGCGATATTCTTGGTACTTAGCTTATGCTGTGAGTATTTCAATGCTGCATCAATCCCTTTTGGAATGTCATACCCCTCTTTCAGAATGGCATAAATATCGTAGTAGTCCCTCATCTTCATTCTACGAAGCATCACTTCCATCTTCTTCTCTGTCAAACCTTTACGCATATCCCGATATGTGTTTTAAATGTTCACGTTCAACTCGTTTGAGGTATTTTTCAGGTTGTCTGATGTCGAAATAGTAGAGAGCAATCATTACATTGAGAGTGAAAAGATAGTCACCCTGAACAGCCATCTTCTCCCGCCAGATTTTTCGGATATAATCCCTTGTGTAAAGTTCAAACAGTTTAGCTATATCCTTTAAGTCGAGATATATAAAAGTCTTTTCAATCAGCTCGTCTGCGGGAATTTTCTCTGTTGATACATTCGCATACGACCAAAAAGCATTGGCTTTGAATAACTGCTCTGCCAATTCATTTTTAAGTTTAGCCTTATAGTTGCGAATGCCGTTTTCCGCTTGCATTTTGAGAAGTTTTCCCTCGGGCAAGTTGAAAAACGATTCCAATTTCAGAGCCAATGACATGGACAACTCACGCCGTCCCGCAATGATATAGCTGAGCAACTGACGTTGTACACCAATAGCTCTCGCAATGTCTGATTGCTTGTGTCCACCCTCTTTGATGAGGAAGTCAATATATTGTCCAACACTGTTCATAATGCAAAGATAGTAAACTGTCAACAGATATGTTTACAAATAGAACAATTATTTCGATTTGCTGATCTCCTTCCCCTTCCCGTAGCTCACGCTGCATAGGGCGGAGTAACCGTCCTTTTTGCCCGGACCTCAAGATTGACTGTGTTTTTTTCTTCTGTTACCCTCAGTAGTTACGCTTAATATTCCTACCTTTGTAAATATAAAGCGCATAGATATATGAAATCGCAATTAACCATAACAATTGATCCTGCTTTTAAGGCTGAATTGCAAGCTTTAGCCAAAGCCCGCAAGCAAAGTTTGTCCGAATTTGTGGCCAATGCATTGAAGCGGACGGTGCGTCCAGTGGAAAGGAAGCATGTTGTCATTTCCCCCTTTGTGATGGAAATGACATCTGATTTACAACTACCTGCGGATATTGACGCGTTGGACGCATACGTAGAGGCAATGGGAGAGAAGCATCGATGAAAGTCTTTTTAGATACAAATGTTGTACTTGACTTGCTGGCTAAGCGCGTTCCTTTCTTTGAGGCTGCTGCGGAAATAGTAACACTTGCTCTGGAGAAACGGATTGAATTGTATGTTTCGTCTCTCTCGTTTGTCACAGTTTATTATCTCCTTTGTAAACATGAACCTGGACATGTAGTAAAGGATAAACTTAAGAAATTTGCATCTGTTTCTTCCTTTACATCTGTTGATAGTTCGACTATTTTGGCGAGTTTGAATAGTGGGATGAAGGATTTTGAAGATGCTGTGCAATCTCAGTCAGCACTTGAGGCGGGTGTAGCATTGATCGTAACACGTAATGTGAAGGATTTTCGAGCAAGTTCATTGCAAGTGATGACACCGGATGAATTCTTATCTGCTTTTTTGAATAACAATAAGTCATAAGCCTGGGCTTTCTGTAGTCCTTTTCTAGCCTGTTGCTCACGCTTCCTTCCCCTTCCCGCAGCTCACGCTGCACCAGGCGGAGTAAGGCTATAGGAAGCGTTGTGGCAAGTCGGACGCGAGGAAGTCGCGAATATAGATATGTTGGATGCCTTCGTAGCTGTTTTCAAATAAGCGTTCGCCTGAAACAACTATTTTAGGGTAATTGTCTTTGATTTTTAGCAGGTTGCCAAACTCCCGGTCTATCGTCTTTTGATCGGATAGTTCGATGGCAACCTGTACATACAGTGTTTCGCCATTACGTGTGCAGACGAAATCAATCTCTTCCGTTGATATAGCCCCCACCTTCACCTCGTAGCCACAGTATAGTAGATGGTTGCATACTACATTTTCCAGCCGTCGTCCCCGCTCTTGTAGTTTGTAACCGGCTATCACATTGCGTATTCCCAGGTTTTCGAAGTAGTATTTATCTCCATGCTCAAACAGCCGTTTGCCTACTATATCATACCGGTTGATCCGATGTACCACAAAAGCGTCTGCGAGCGCTACTGCATATTCGTTTACCTGATACGGCGATATCTCCACCCGTTGGCTTTTGAGGAAATCACTTATGCTTTTCGATGAGAACAGGTTGCCTACATTACCAGCCAAAAATCGGATCAACTGCTCCAGAAATACAGTATTGCGTATGTTTTTACGTTGTACCACATCACGCAATACAATCGTTGAATAGATGCTATGCAGGTATTCCATGACAACCGCCTCTTCCATTGGTAGATGGATCAGGTAGGGGAGTCCGCCGTAATGAACGTATTTTTCCAATGATACATCATCATCGGGCAACCGGTGAAATTGCAAAAATTCGGCGTAGGACAGGCTATAAATGGAAAATTCGATAAACCTGCCTCCCAGCTCATTAGCCAGGTCGCTCGAAAACACCTCAGAATTGCTCCCTGTAATGTAGATGTCGTTGCGCTCATCCAGTGCAAGCGACCTCACAGCCAGGCGAAAATCGCTGATCGATTGTATTTCGTCGATAAAAATATAGTTCATTCCGTCAGGAATTAACAACGCACGCACATAATCGTACAGATCCTGGTAGGTTCGGATCATATCGAATTCCAGATCTTCTTTGTTTATGTAGATGATATTTGCCCCTTTCTCTTCCTCGCGGATCAGTTGCATCAACTGGTATAGGATGTAACTTTTACCTACACGTCTGTGTCCTGTCATTACCTTGACAAGCTGCTTGCGCATAAATGGCTTTATCTTGGCCATATACGCATCCCTGCTGTATATCGTTTGCGGTAAGTTCATCTTGAAATGTTATAATTATACTTGTAACTTTCTGCAAATATACAAAAAGTTACAAGTATACTTAAAACATTTCTTTTTTTTACCGAAGGCATCTCCTTCCCCTTCCCGCAGTTCACGCTACACCGGGCGGAGTAGCCGTTCTTTTTGCCAGGACCTCGAGGTTGACTGTGTTTTTTCTTCTGTTACCCTCAGTAGTTACGCTTAATATTCCTACCTTTGTAAATATAAAGCATATAGTGTAAAAGATGAGCGATAAGGTCAAGTACTGGGTTGAAACGTCAGATTATGATCTGGAGAATATTGTACCGTACTCTTGAATGAGACGAAAGCATTGCAATTATGGATAAAGAAGGAGCTATCATTTTAGCACGTCGGTATAAAGAACTGGTTGCGGAGCGTTTTCCGCTTAAGGCGATGTATCTGTATGGTTCATACAGTAAGGGCGACTATAGGGCAGACAGTGATATCGATATTGCAGTTGTGGTTGAGAAGGTAAGTGATAACTATTTTGAGGATACCCCGGTCTTATGGAGGCTAAGACGTAAGGTGAGTACCCTGATTGAGCCGGTTTTGTTGACCGATGACCCTAATAACCCGCTTTTTGCCGATATTACCCGAACCGGTATGCTAATCTGATTACTTATCCGATGCCGCGATACAGCTTGCCGAGACGCACGAGCCGGCTGGCCGAGTCGCACGACTCAGTAGGCTGAGATGCACGAGCCGGCTGGTTGAGGCGCACGACTCAGTAGGTTGAGACGCAGGCTTGGTTTCATCAAGGCCTGCATGCCGTTTTTTGTCATGATAAAGGGCTTAAAATGGATCATCATTTGTCAAAACGATCATCATAATGCTTGTGGACAAACATTATGATCCGTGTGAACAAACGTAATGACCTTTTTTCGGGAAATCATCATGTATAAAAACGCCCATTCTGCCGTACAGATAGCTGAAACCCGCAACAACCCTCCACTTTCCCCTTACAGACCCTCTTCCCTTTTCTGATGTCACATGTCAAAGCCGCTTGCAGACAGGGATTGCGTGTGACATCAGCCCTTTTTCATGTCACGCTCATGTCACACCCCGATAATTCTGTATGACATCAACGTGACATGAAAAGAAATTGATGTCACTCGTAATTTCCAGTATAATAATGCGTTAATGCAGGCTGTTACATGTGACATCAAAAAAGGGAAAGTTGTTGTAGTTGTGCAAGGAGAGCCGGTTGTTGACAAATGATACGTAGCCGGATCTTCAAAATGCCAATAGCGATTCGCCTGTTATGTTTTTATTATATAAATGTACGCGCGAACAAATCTTTGTATATCTCTATGGCTATTTGCCTGTTCTTTGTTATCTTTGTGCCCGAAATGGTTGATGTGGCATGAACCGTTTCTTTTGTTTATGTGTTGAATGTGTTCAATTACAGCGTAATATCTTGTTTTTCGTGTATCGGGTATAGGAAGGAAAGGCCGTTTGGTTGTCAAAACCGCCCCTTTTGTCCTTAAATACCCCTAAAATGGATAAGAAAACATGAAATGGGATGAAAAAATCCCCGAAAACCATTGTGCGTATCAAAGTATTACTTACTTTTGCCACATAGATATCGTGGGCATGTTATATCCATGGGGATAATGGCATCTAACGGTAGCGTAAAAAGAGAAATTTTTATATACTTAGTACTAATATTAATTTATTAAATTATGAACAAAAAGTTATTTACTTTAGTCGCTCTTCTGGGGTTGTTCGTTACATTCGGTGCGAATGCTGCGGATCTTGTGAAGGGTAATTATTATTATTTGAAGGTAGCCGCCGCTTCGGGAAATGGCTATTTATCTATTCATCAGAAAGCTGATAGCCTTATCGCTTTAAGTACTTTTAATCCTGATGCTGCTGCAAACTTGGCAGCTGCAGGTGACTCTGCTTTGTGGGCTGTTTCTTATGAAAAGAATGATGTAACAGGTAATTACATTTACACCATTGTTAATAAGGTAGTAAAGACGCAGCAATTGTCTTTTACAGGTAATACTTACACTACAGAGGCTACAGTCGCTGGTTCCAAAGTGAGCAAGAAGGCTAAAATGGCTGGTTCTTTGAAGTTTACAGGTACTACAGTCGCTTTAGGCACAGAGACGGTGTTTTATTCTTATTTGGCTTCTCAGGATTCTACTTTGCAGTTGTATAATGTAGATGCTTTTACAAGTTCTAAGGTTCCCGTTTCATTTGCTAAAATTGGTGGTAATGCACCTACTGCGGCTAAAGGTAGAACTTCATTGCAGGTTACTTTTGAAAAACCGGGCGTAAGAACTTTGACAGCTACTCAGTTGAACTCGATCCTGAATGGTAATGGTTTCCAATTGTTTGCTTCTTACAATGGTAAGGAAGTTTCAGAAAACAACCCGTTGCTTGGTATTCGTTTCTATGCTGAAGGTAAGGGCGGTGACCAAAATTCAACTCAGGTTGCATTGAAAGCTGCTTCTGTTAATCCTAATAAGAATAATAATTTCGCTTACGCCTATATCGACTCTGTTAGCTATAGTGCTGCAGGTAACTTGCCTGATGATGGTAGCCGTATGCTGCTTAATGTAGATACGATTCCTGCGAAAATGTTAGCTAACGGTGGTGATACAACTCGTTTTACATTTACGATTGACCCGAGTGTTGTTAAGGATTCTGTATTTGTGACTGTGGCAAATGCGATTAAGTTTACTGCTAAAAATGACCCGAAAACTTGGGTATATGCCAATCCGAAAGATACTTCAGCTGTTCAGGTTGACCCGTTGAACCTTGCTAAAGATCAGTTCGTTTTGACTACAGGCGCTGGATCTCATAATGGAATTCATCCCGTAAATACTCTTACTATTCTTTCATTCACTGGGAAATATACTCCGGTATTGGATCTTGATAAAGTTTATTCTGTGAAGTATAAGAATAACGCTGGCACCAATAAGGCTCACAAGGATGAATATGCTATTGTAGACTTGGCTAATACTCCTGCTTATGGTAAAGCTGCTTACGATCATATCCCTGCTACTCAGTTTGTTTACAACGGAACACAGTTGGTTAACCGTGAAAATGAATTGTTTGCTTTTGGCCCGGTTTATAAGGTAGAAGGCGATATTTATACAAACGTAACTGATACTTTCGAAGTAAAAGCTATGACTGAGGTTGATATCGAAAACGAACGTCTTGGTTATAGATATTTCACTGATGCTGATTTGGTTAATAATGCTTATACTTTCGAATATCTGTCTGGTATTTTGACTGGTAGAAGTTTGAATGTAAGCATGACTGCTACAGACTCTTTAGTAGTTGCAGAAAATGTAGATGGTATGTTGTTCAGACTTGAAGCCGTTGGAGACGAAGATTTTGGTCCTCAAGGTCCTGATTATGGAGTAGTAGGTTTGAATCGTGAAGCTTATTACTTGAAGTCAAAAGATGGTAAGTATTATGTTAATCTGAATAATAAAACGAATCAGCTTAATATTACTACACTTAAGAGCAATGCAAAAGCATTCTTCTTTAGAGAAATTGAAGCAGTAGATAATTATATTACATTGCCGGCTCAAATCAGTGGTCCTACTGCCGACATGGAGTATACTTATAAATATAATGTAAATAGTACAACTGCTATCTTGGAACAGGTATCGATTTCTTTGGATAACAATGCATTCCAGATCAAATCTGAAAATGATGCTCCTTATGTATTAGATGCTATGGGTCACTATGTATTTACAAATGGCCGTACAGAAGCTATGACAAAGGGTGCTCAAGACTTTGCTGCATTTAGACTTCTTTCTGAAGTAACAGGTGAAGACGACTTCAAATTGTATGTTGACACTGCAAGCACAAAGGACAAAACAAGAACTCTGTATTACATCTTGAAGGGTGCCGTAGATACTCCGAACAGCAACGAATTGGAAGGTAACTTCCTGCGCAGCATGGCTGACTCTATCGCTAATAAGGATTATGTACAGATTGTTGAAGGCGTAACACTGCCGAGACTGAAATTCATTGAAGCTTACCGTTATGCTACAGGTGCTGACTCTCTGTTGCTGAACCCGTCTGCTGAAAAGAACGTAGCTACTGACAGTATTGGTTTCTCTAAAGGCTCTCCTAAGGCTAATAAGGCTGATATCAACCAGTTCCGTTTCGCCATCCAGAAGAGCAAAGTAGATGGTTTCTTCAAGATTGAAAACAATGCTAAGTTCACAATTGGAACAGGTCCTGCAGCTGTAAATTATGACAAAACATATGTGGCTATTCAGAACAACGTTCTGTACTTGGCTACAGATGCTAACAGTGCTCTGTTGGTAACAATGGATCCTGTATCTGCTCCGACAGGTAACGACGATGCTCAGGTTGAAGCTGGTGTTAAGGTATACGTAGCTGATGGCGCAATCATCGTAGCTGGTGCTGAAGGTAAAGTTGTTGCTATCAACAACATCCTGGGTCAGATGGTAGCTAAGAGAACTGCTGCTTCTAACTATGAATCATTCGCTGCTCCTGCAGGTACATTGATCGTAGTTGTTGATGGCGAATCTTTCAAAGTTTCCCTCTAATCACTAAGTAACCGTTCCTTCGGGAACCCAAAATAGAAACCCTGCCGGTCTCCGGCAGGGTTTTTCTGGTTATACCTACTTCAAGCTACTCATCCATAGATTTGAATGGTTTTTTATTTGATGACGCAAAGAAATAGCGAGGAGGTTAGATTAGATTCGCAAACTATTCCTTATTTTTACGCCCTAATCACTCATGAATGAGCCAATAATAACTTTATCTCAATAGTATGAAACGTTTATTAACTACACTACTCTTTGCCTCTTTTCTACTCCTGCCATTACGGGCAAATGCTGTAATTAGCACTTTCCCGCTGACAAACGGAAATTATTATTACCTGCAAACTACTGTTGGAGATGCTCCTGCTACCAGTATGTATTTGTCCATGAAAGGCGGGTCTGACAGCCTGATTCTTATCGCAGGCACTTCGCCCCTTTTTGAATCGGATTCCGCCCTTTGGAAGGTGGAATATGAAACAGTGAATACTACAGGCTCCTATACGTATCTGTTTACCAATAAGGCCAGCAAAAAGGTGCTGTCGTTTGCTGATAGCGATATGAAGAATGGAACCGGCAAGAACAAACTGACCGGTTCAATGCGGTTTGCTTTTCAACAGATGAATCCGAATTCGGATGACGATACACAATCAAGCATTCTTTATTCCTACCGGTCTGATCTGAATGCGATTTTGTTCCTGGCGCTTGACGACAAAGGCCGGATAATTCCCAAGGCAGCGGATAAAATGCCCTTACCTGATGGAGCGCTTAAGTTTACGTTTGTACGTCCTTTGCCTCGTTACCTTTCTGCGGCCGAGTTGAATGAGAAGGAAAACGGCAAAGGCTTCCAGCTTTTTGGCTATTTTAATGGCCTTGAAGTGATGGAGAATAACCCGTTGCTGGGAATCCTCTTTTGGGCAGATGGGAAAAAGGGTGATGGTTCGGATAAAGCTGTGACTCTTCGTGCAGTGCAGCTAAACCAGAAGAAAGATGGTAATGGACAGCCCCGTGATCAGTATGCCTATCTGGATACGCTTAGCTACAGTGCTGCTTCTAACCTGCCGACTGACGGAGCCCGTATGCTGTTCCGTGTGGATACCATCCCGACAGACGGTGCTAAGTTTGTGATTAGCGGTAACAATACGGATTCGTGTAAATTCGCTTTCCTGATCGATCCGAGTGCCGGTAAAGACTCGGTCTGTGTGTTTGTCAACCAAAAAATCAATCCGGCAGCAACCGACGCTACGCCTCCGCATACGTTTAAAGCCTTGACTTCTGCTGTAGTGGACCTGGGTAATACGCTGGCTGCTGATTGGATACCACTTCAGATCGACAAATTGGCCGGAACGAGTGTTGACCGCTATGTGCTGACTACAGGATTGGAAGGGCAGTTCCCGTTTGAACCTACCCGGATTGCTTTCGAAGGTGATCCGATCCCTGGCCTGCTACCATTGGATAAAGTCTATGCTGTGAAGAATGTCAATAAGGCCGAAGGTTTTAAGAGTATCTATGGCGGTGTGACTGCAGGTGAGTACTACGGAGTGGATTTGTCGAATACTGAAGCGGCCTTGGAAGCAGCTTACCGTCAGGTTCCTGCCACACAATTCGTCTATGACGGCAAGAACCTGGTAAACCGCGAAAAAGGATCATTCAACCTCGGACGTATCAACAAAATAGGCGACGGAGTATACGCCAATACTACCGATACATTTGAAGTGACCGCCCTGGATGTGAAAAAAGACGATATGCGGGTAGGGTATAAATATTTCTCTACCACCGACCAGGCTAACCGGACGTACACGTTTAACTATATCTCGGGTATCCTGAATGGCAGAAGCCTGAATACGACGACTGACTCTTTCCTGATTGCTGCCAAATCTGCCGGGTTGACATTTAAGGTGTCGGTGTTGAAAGATAACAGC
Source organism: Tannerellaceae bacterium (assembly GCA_031555145.1). Taxonomy (GTDB): domain Bacteria; phylum Bacteroidota; class Bacteroidia; order Bacteroidales; family Tannerellaceae; genus JAJDIA01. The sequence continues at coordinate 58,071 of JAVBUR010000048.1, forward strand.
AGTAAAATAGTGGAGAAAACATTCGGTGCCGAAACAGTGAAGGATGGGGTAACAGGATTGTCCCGCCAGGCTTATAAAATCACTTCGCGCGACGGAAAACTGGTGATCGCCCAGAATACCAAGGGACAATTGGTGACCAAGTTGGCAACAAGTGTGGGGGATGCGATCGTTTACTTCTACTTCCGCGAGACAGAATTGGCTGGGCAGTATATCCTGGTGCCGGCAACCTCGGGCTCGACCCTGCAGGAACTGGAGTATAGCTATAAATATAATGTGAACAGTACGTCGGGTATTATGGAGCGGGTAACCATCCATCATGATAACAACGTATTTGCCATCACCGACCAGTTTGGCTCGAATTATGTGCTTGAATCGCAAGGACATTATACGCTCAAAACTCAACGCGGTGAAGGGCTAACTCCGCTTTCTAACCTGTTTGCGACTTTCCGCCGCGCAGGTGAACTGAAAGCAACCTATACGGAAGACGACCTGAAACTCTATCTGGATACAGCCTCCGTGTATGGGAATGAAACACAGCCGCTGTTCTACCTGCTGAAGGGTGCCGCCGTAGGTAAGGATGGCTTGCTGGAAGGAAACTTCCTGCGTGTACGCGAAGATGTGAAGGATAAAGAAGGATATTATGTAAAGGTAGGTAGTGAAAACATGCCACGCCTACAGTTTGTCGCTGCTAAACGCGAAGCGAAAGGCGATTCGCTCCTACTTAAGGCGGAAGATAAACCGGTGGCAACCGACAGCATCAATTATAGGACGGCAGATGGCAAATCACGCAAGAATGGCCAAGCGATCGAACAGTTCCGCTTCCGGTTCAAGTATGTACCGACCGGCACATATGTGAAACTGGAAAGCGAACTTGGCTCGGATCGTTTTGTGGCTATACTGAATGATATCGTTTATCTGACGAAGAATGAAGACTCAGCAGTCTTCCTCCAATTGGTATCCGTCAAAGCCCCGACGGCCAACGAGGAGGCTGTCGAAGCGGCCTTTACTACCTACACAAGTAATGGCGCTGTAATCATAAAGGGTGCGGCAGGTAAGACTGTCTCTATTACGAATGTACTTGGCCAAACCATTACGACGAAAATTGTCGCTACCGACTACGAAACAATTCCTGCTCCCACAGGTGTGGTATTCGTAACCGTGAATGGAGAGACCGTGAAAACATATGTGAACAGACCCTAACCCTGTTTGTACGGTAAAAAACTATAAGCCCCTGTCGGTCGTCCCGACAGGGGCTTACTTTTTAACAAGAGATTACGTAACCCTTCGGTCACCATTTCCATAGTAAAAAATAATTACTATGGAAATAATTTGCTCTATTTGAAACAACACAGTATATTCGCAAAATATAACCGCCGTTATAATAACCGTCGTTATATTTCTAAAGCAAAGATGTTATGAAGTTTTACAATCGAGAAACAGAGCTGGATGCATTAAGCAAAACACGGGAGTTATCGTTTAACGTGCATTCGCAAATGACTGTGTTGACAGGGCGTAGGAGAATTGGCAAAACCAGTTTGATCTTCAAAAGCTGTGAGGGAACAGACACCATCTACTTATTTGTGAGCCGGGGAAACGAAGCGATGCTATGCAAAGGCTTTGCAGAAGTCATTTCGCGCGAGTTTGGTATGTATGCCCCGAAAGAAACAAGCTTTGCCCGTTTGTTTACGTTCCTGATGGAATTGGGAGAACGGAAGAAATACAACTTGGTGATAGACGAATTTCAGGAGTTCTTCTACATCAATCCGGTTGTTTATAGTCAGATGCAGGATATTTGGGATAGATACCGCAAGAATTCCAATGTCAATCTCATTGTCAGCGGGTCGGTATATACCTTGATGAATCGTATTTTCAAAGATTACAAAGAACCTCTTTATGGACGTACTGACAGTATATTGAAGCTCTCCCCATTCTCGACAAACGTATTGAAAGACGTTCTCAAAGATTACAGCAAAGACTACAAAAACGAAGATTTGTTAGCTCTATACTCCTTCACAGGTGGTGTTCCGAAATACATTGAGCTGTTCATGAATCACGGGGCTATCGACATGGAAAGCATGGTTGATTTGATGTTGCAGCCGGAATCTCTATTCATCAGTGAAGGGAGTACCTTACTTGTTCAAGAATTTGGGCGAAAGTATGGAAATTATTTCTCAATCTTAACTGCCATTGCCAACGGAAAAAACTCAATCCCCGAACTGGAAGAAGCATTAGGCGGAATAAACGTTACAGGCTATTTAAAGCGTTTAGAAGAGGACTATGAGGTAATCAAGAAGAAACGCCCTGTTTTCGCCAAAGAGGGCACTCAAACCGTGCGTTATGAAGTCTCGGA
>JAVBUR010000005.1:0-74034 GCA_031555145.1 Tannerellaceae bacterium
TCAGCGCCGCCGGTCGGGCTATTACGGCGGCGCTGACGCGGCGCATAAACATCACCCATCCTCCTGTCCGTGGGCTTGCACCCACGGCTACGAACACGATGCCCGTGACCGGGCATTCACCGCCGCTTTCAAATCTGGTTGAGTTTGAACCCCCGAATCATATAGGATTCGCTTCACTGAGTACGGATATTGGGCCGATAATCCGGAAAATCAAACCTTCCTCTTATAGGAATGGTTTTATAGTAAAAAAGATCGTCAAGGGGACAATAGCATGGATAAGGATATGATCGTTTTATATATATTCCTGGGGCTAAAAGTTCTTGGTATCATACTCTATGCCTGTATCTGGGCGGTAAAGCGTGGTACCGCATCGGCTTTCCTGAATAAGCTGTGTTCGCTGACGCCATCCACGGATTGCCAGCGTGTCATCCGTTCACGCCCGTTGGGAATGGTGGATATGGCTGATGTGGGGGTTGTTTATTTTGTAGGTGGCCTGTTGGTGTTACTTAGCGGACTCGCCGGTTTTTATCTCCGCGAAAATACAATGATCTTGTTTGGCTTGTCCTGGCTTTCGATCCCTTACCTGCTTTTCTCGCTTTACTATCAGTATGCGGTAGTAGGGAAGTGGTGTACACTTTGTCTGTCTGTATGGTGTGTTATGCTGGCGGAAATTTTATTGTCCTTGTATAGCGGTATGACTCTGACGCATGCCGTATGGTCGTACGGAAAAAATCTGCTGTTTGTATTATTTGTGTTTTTCTTTACTGCTACTGTCTGGGAAATCGTTCAGCACCGTATGAACTATGTGAAAGAATGATGAAGAAATGAATGTCTAAAAAGAAAGAGCGCCAGTAAGAGCGCTCTTTCATCTATAGGTTTAGCTATTCTTATATGCCGAACTTCGGTTGGCGGTGGATCCATTGGCCGCGGGTGAAGTCGGGGAAGTCGACTAAGGCACCGCCACGGGCGATAGACATTTCGGACAGAGCCGAGATCGCGCTCCAGGCGGCTGCGTCGTAGCAGTCCATGGGGGCGGGTTTCTTGTTGCGGATGGCGTCGATGATGTCGTACATCATGATATAGTCCATACCACCGTGGCCTCCTTCTTTGGCTTGTTCGTCTAGTTTGGCCCACAGCTTGTGGTCGTGCTTCTTGAACCATTCGTCGGAAGCATCCCAACGGTGCGGACGGGATTGGCCTTCGACATAGACATGGTCGCCGTCGTTCATCCACAATCCGGTCGTTCCCTGTACACGAAAACCAAGAGAGTAGGGGCGGGGAGAGTTGGTGTCGTGTGTGACGATGATCGTCTGGCCATTGGCGCATTTGATCATGGAAGTGACAACATCACCGAGGTTGAACTGTACGTTGGCTAACGGGTGGTTAGCGCCTCCCTTGTCTACGATGAACTTATGCAGGCCGCGAGCTTGGGTAGCCATGGCCGACATGGCGATGAAACGGTTTCCGTTGTTAATATCCATGCAGTTGGCCACCGGACCGATACCGTGTGTGGGATATACGTCACCGTTACGTTTTACGGAATGTTGTGTGCGCCACTGTGCTTCCGAGAAAGCTGTCGGCCCCATGCGAAGTTCGCCGCCTTCCTTATAGGAATAGTTCGTGCCGTCGTTGAATTTTACAGCGCGCAGGTCGTGTTCATAGCCGCAACCGCCGTGCAGGAGTTCGCCGAAGAGGCCTTGGCGTACCATGTTAAGGGCAGCCATACAGTCGCGGCGGTAGCAAACGTTTTCCAGGATGCAGAGATGGCTACCGGTTGTTTCGGATACGTTCACCAGATCCCAGCATTCTTCCAGTGAGTTGGCGGCAGAAACTTCCACGCAAACATACGGCACACCGGCTTTCATGGCGGCTACCGACATCGGTACGTGCCATTCCCACGGGCTGGCGATAATGACGCAGTCGAACTCTTCGTTCTTCAGCATGTCGTCGAATGCCCGTTCGCTTCCGGTATATACCTTGGGTGCGGGTACGTTGTAGTTGGAGATGTGTTTCAGTGTCCGGTCGATGGATGCCTGCTGGATGTCACAGATCGCTACGATCTTGTTGTCGGGCAGCATCATGATGTTCCGGATGTGTGTCTGGCAGCGTGAGCCGGCTCCGATAAAACCGAAACGCAATTTGCCATCGTCTTTGCCGGCTGCCTTCTTCTTGGTTTGCGGATCGGCGGCGGCTTCTACTGTTTTTGCTGCTGCGCTATTCGCTACAGCCAGACCCGCTGCTCCTACGCCGGCAACAGACAGGTTTTTCAGGAAAGTTCTTCGAGTGTTGTTCATGCTATACATTTATTTGTGTTAGGAAAAGGCCTTTCGCAAAGGTAGAGAAAATCTGCCGGAGTTAGTTGCTCTTTCCGGCAGATTATTACTCTAAATTATATATATACAGGCGTTTGAATCAATTGGATGTCGGATTCTGTGTCAGCGTACCGGCATACGAATTGATCGCATCCTGCGGAATGAAGGAAATTAATTTTTTCAACATTTAGACGTAAACGATAGCATTACAGCAACACCAATTCTTGGGTAAAAGATGGCCGGATACAAATGTACCCGGCTACCAGTATATTATAATTTTGTCAATTCTTAATTGTGATCTTTTCTGTTTGTACATGATCTCCGGAAATAACTCGGACAACATAGAGCCCATTACTTAATCCTGATGCATCTATTTGGTTATAGTTGGATGTAAGCAGGCCATTCTTTTTTATTATTCCTGTATTTGCATCTATAATCTCATATCTATCCTTCGATATTTTGTTTACTGCATATTCCGTTCCATTAGATTGCTCTTTATTGATTGAAAGTAATCCAGATTGCGTGGAGATATTATAACTGCTGTTTGTCGTGAAAATGATATTTTCTGTTGTGGTACAACATCCCCAATCAAAGGTAAATCTGAAAATGGCATCCCCATCGGTAATTCTAAATTCGAATTTTTTTGCATTTTGACGCATACCTATTACATTTCCTGGGGTGAGTAATTCATATGAAAAAGAACTCATTGGCATATCAAATTCTATAATAGTTAGATCAGTCCTTGGTGTATAGTTTGATGAATATTGAGAAAGTGTACGCAGTGCTCCCCCTGAATAATAATAGCTTCCAATAAGTTCATGAGGGCGAAGTTGAAATTTGGGGGTTTGTGAAGGGCTAAGCCCTGAATAACCGGGTATCAAAACGTTGTAGGAAAAAAACGCTTCTCCAGATTGAGATGAAGGGTAAGTTAAAAAACCATTGCTTGATACGTTTCCAATACCTCGTGGATAAACATTCAAAAAATCTATGCGCATATGTGGAGATATTTCAGAAACACCTATTTGTGTTCCGAATGGACACACATTTTCAGGCATAGAAATAATTAATGGATTGCTCTGCACTTGTATATCTTTGTATATGGTAAATTCAGCTCCATCAGATATTCTATTAACAATTATAGACATTCGAATAGTTCCTGATTCCAAAAAAAGGAGTATTATTTCATCCGAATCAAATCTGCCAAGATTGCTTATCTGGTGAATGTCATAGATATAATTTTTTTTAGTATAACCAGTTGCGTTTCCAAGCGAATATGTGTAGTGCATAAATTGTGTAGCTACATCAGGCCCTACAATTACAGGCATACTTTGCCCTGAAAGATTTTTGGAACTAATAAGCATGAGAACTAACAATAAGAAGTAGTGTGGAACTTTTTTCATGACTGTAGTGTTTTAAATTAATAATTTCAAAAATAGATATAAAAAAATGGTCAATATAAATAAGTCACATGTTGTTAAACATGAAATTGAATTAAATAGCTAGCTGCGACTAAAACAGAGAAGAAGATTATACGGATACTTTTATGATTTCAGTATAATTTTTTCGGCTCAACAAGTTACTGTTTTCTCAGTGGATCAAAATAGTGTGATCTCTTTAAAAATGTTCATCAGGGAGTAGAAGAACTGACCGTGGTTGAAGCGATTTGGGAGACAATCGTAGAAGTGGTGGCTGTAGCGGGAATATCTCTTTGATAGACATATTTCGTGGCTACGGCACAAAGATAGATAATAGGCCGTATATAATTGTTTGAAAGCTTTGTGATCTCCTCCGTTTATACGTGTAATTATATCTCTATCAATCCTATGCACGGTTTAAATGGGCGGTTGGCTGTTGATTATGCTGCAAACGTAGCGATTTTTTATGAACAAACTATATTCTTTTGTAGTTTTGCACTTTATAAAGAAGTAGAACGATGAAGATGTCCCTCATTCCCATTATCGGGATCATTGCGCTTTTTCTGGGCATTAACAGCTATGTGATTTACCGGATCAGTAACCTGATGCCTCCAACCATTATAGGACGAGTCTTGTTGGTAGTCGCTGGCATTGGTGTAAGTGTGGCTCCTTTCTTAGCTATGGGATTGGGTGACCGTTTCCCTTCGGACCTTACGGGGCTTATGTATAAAATCGGGACATCATGGCTGATCCTGTTCTTTTATTTATTACTGTATTTCCTGCTGCTGGATCTGCTCCGGCTTACACACTTGGTCCCGGTGGACAAGTACCTGTTTGGCAACTGGATGAGTTTTGGTATCCATACCATTGCCGCGACGGTATTGTTGACCATAGGCTATGTGCGTTATACGCATAAGGCAAAGGTCGAATTGACCGTTCCGGTCGATAAGCCGATCCGGTCAGGTAATCCGTTGAAGATTGTGGCTGTCAGTGACCTTCATTTGGGCTATGGCATCGGACGAAGTGAATTGGAGCGGTGGGTAAAGATGATCAACAGAGAGAATCCCGATATCGTATTGATCGCCGGGGATATTACAGATAATAATGTACGGCCTTTGTACGAACAACAGTTGGACGAGGTCTTTCATCAGATACGGACGAAATATGGCATTTATACCATCCCCGGTAACCACGAATACATCGCCGGTATCAACCAGGCCATCCCTTTCCTGCAAAAGGCCGGGATGACGGTGTTGCGTGACTCGGTGGCGCTCGTCGACAACAGCTTTTATATCATAGGGCGCGACGACCGTTCCAATACCAGCCGTAAGTCTTTGGCAGAGCTGACGGCGGGGTTCGATACCTCCAAGCCGATCATCCTGCTCGACCATCAACCGTATGCGTTGGAAGAAGCCGAGCAAAATGGCATCGACCTGCAATTATCCGGCCATACGCATGAAGGGCAAATATGGCCGGTGTCCTTACTCACCCACAAGCTGTTTGAACAACCTCATGGATACCTGCAAAAGGGCAAGACGCACATCTATGTCAGTTCAGGCCTTGGCATCTGGGGTGGTAAGTTCCGGATCGGAACCCAATCCGAATATGTAGTGATCGACTTGACTAACAAATAAACAGCAACATACAGAAGTGCCTGTGTATGAGCGTGTCAGTCTTTCAACGGATGCTCGTCGGGAGTGTCCCATTCGTCGTCGATGGTAAGAGGAAATGTATCACCGGATGCAGGAGGTGTATACAAGAAACCAGAATAACGAACCTGGCGATTGATAAGCGGTTTTACCGATGAAATCGTTTGGCTATGCATCTTGTTGCCTTCCGTATCTTCGGCTGTCAGGGTAATCTGTAATAAAGGGTCTTTCTGTGAAGGAATAAAGGTGAAGAAACCGAAACTCAAACCGGTTTCCCCTCTTTCTTCCGGGCTGAATAAGTAGGATTGGGTGTAAGGAGTGTCGGAAGGTAACCCTTTGCCGGTTATTACATTCAATCGATCGTATCGGGGTTCTGATGTGATCCGGAAGCTTTTAAGGTCTTCAGGCACTTTCTCATTGGCCACAAATTCAATACGGCTGACGACTCTGGCTAATGAGATGCTCTCATTTATTTCTGCTCCCCGTTGGACTTCTAAGTCGATTGTTTTCCAAAACGTGTCAGATACAGTGTCGAGTTGTATGACGCTGTCTGTTAACCCCAGACTAACCGATGAGTGGGCCAGGAAAGCGACCGTGTAATTACCGGCCGGCAGCGAATCATACACAATACCAAAATCATCGTCTCCATGCATAAAGCGGCGATGCTGGAGTGTAACCTTTGGCTGCTTGTCGTTGTATACAATGTACTCGACGACCTGACATAGAGCGTCTACCTCTTTCTCCTCTTTCGAAGAGGCTGTATCCGATTTCATGGTAGTTGGTTCGGGTACATCGAATACCGGGATTCCCTTGGTGGAGGGGAAGGGCAGAATCTCTTCGTTTAAATGAAGGACGAAATGGATAGGAATTTTAACTTCAGCAACCGGCGTGGGGACGGTTTCTGTCGGTTGGCAACTCAATAAGCCCGAAAAACAGGCGAATGCCCAAAAGGTCTTTTTCTTCATAGGATTAAGATTTGTGATTACTAATGGGTGCAAAGAAAAACGATCTTGGGGAAATTAGAAAATATTAAGGCGGAAAAAGTGCGGGCGGCAGTTAATTTTTTTAGTTTTGCCTACTCAGAATATTGTTAACCAGCAGACAGCAGTCTGCATAAAATAATATGACAACTATGGCACGTCCGGTAACATTGTATTCCCTGCAATGGGGAGATCTTTCGTTGGAGAAAGTATGTGAGAAAGCAAAAGAGTTTGGGTATGACGGTCTTGAGATCGGCCTGCCCGATCACTTGGATGTACGCCGTGAAGATCCGGCGTACTATCAAGGAATCAAGAACCTGCTGGCGCAATACGGCATGCAGTTGCACACCATCTCTACCCACCTGGTAGGACAGGCCGTATGCGACCGGATAGACCACCGCCATAAAAGCATTCTTCCCGACTATATCTGGGGAGATGGCGATCCGGCAGGGGTACAGCAACGTGCCGCCGACGAGTTGATCCGTACAGCCAAAGCAGCGAAGGCACTGGGAGTGAATACAGTCGTAGGCTTTACGGGTAGTTCCATCTGGTCGTATCTCTATTCTTTCCCGCCTGTTTCACCGGCTGAGATTGAAGAAGGGTATGCCGATTTTGCCCGTCGATTTACCCCGATCCTCGATGCCTACGCCGAGTTGGGTGTACGTTTCGCCCTTGAAGTGCATCCGACGGAGATCGCTTTCGATACCGTCTCCGCCCGCCGGGCACTGGATGCGATCAATTGGCATCCGGCCTTCGGATTCAACTACGACCCCAGCCACCTCGGTTATCAGGGCGTGGACTATGTAGACTTTATCTATCAGTTCCCCGAACGTATCTTCCATGTCCATATGAAAGATGTCTATTGGAGCGATACCCCGAAGCAAGTTGGTGTGTTCGGCGGCCATGTGCCTTTCGGCGATCCGCGCCGGTATTGGAACTTCCGCAGCCTTGGACGTGGCAAGATCAATTTCGAAGAGATTATCCGCGCCCTGAACGCCATCGGTTATCAGGGGCCGCTCTCGATCGAATGGGAAGACAGTGCAATGGACCGTGAACACGGTGCCCGTGAGTCGTGTGCATTCACCAAACGGATTGACTTCCAGCCGTCGGCCCATGCGTTTGATGCTTTCTTTGGGAAAGAGATGAGTTAAACCGTGTAATAATATAACCCCGAAGGAACATTTACTGTATTTACGTACTATTTGCAAAGTTGCCTTATGACTCACTTGATATTCAGACGAATCCTTTTTACGGCTATGTTATTGATTACGTTTGCCCTGTCTTTCCAGGCGGCCGATAATCCTTTTCTGAAGATGATCGACCGGCCTTATGCATCGTATATGCAGGAAATGAGGGTGATTCGGTATAATATCGATTATGTCTGGGATCGGGAAACAATCGATTCTACCCTGCGCCAGATGCAGGAGGCCGTCGCCATTGCCAAGAGTGAGCATTGGGAACTGGAAGGCCGTCTGTTGCAACTGGCCTGTTGTTTTCGCAATGAGCAACTCGGCTCCCCTCAGGTTATGATTAATGGATTAAAGGAAATTAGCCACGCAGCCTGTCTGGCAAAAGATACGATAATGTTCCTTCGGGCACAACACGAACTGTTATATGCCTTTTGGTACCTTACCAAAGAGTATGAGGAGGCTTTCGAATTGGCATCGGCTTTGACCCGGGAATTGGAAGTCATCCCTTTGGAAGTACTGCCTGAAAAACTGTTTTGTTATCGGCTGATCGGGGATATGTACTACCTTTTCAGGGATTACGACAACGCAGGAGCGTACTACGACAGATTACTCAAAGAACCTCAACAAGCCTCGGAACTACACCTGCTGCAGTCGGCCTATAACGGGCTTGCCCTCATTGCCCGCTACCGGGACAACGATCTGGAAGCGTCCAACCGCTATCTGCACCTGATACTCAGTCTGGCTGTACATCCAACGGCCAGCAAGGGGCACACGGCCGCCTGGGAAGGAATCGCCCGTGGCAACATCGGATATAACTGTTTTCTTGCCAAACGATACAACGAAGCCATTGTCGAATTGGAATTTTCCCACAGACGGATGGCTGAACTCGCCGATTATACCTTTGCCGGCAAGATGGCGGAAGCCTTGGCTGAATCCTATCTCGCCCTGGACAACATAGCAGCCTGCAAACAAACCATCGACCGGATAGAAGGATACAATCAAAAGGTGGGAGTGTTCAGCTCACAGACTCCCCTTTATCCCCTCTTGTGCAGATACTACCTCAAACTTGGAAATACTAAGTTGGGAGAGCAATACCTCGATTCGGCCATGGTGAGCCAGAAACGCAGCAGTGAAGAATTCAATATGCTGAAACTGATACGAGCCGAACAGCGCAACCATAAATTTGAGCAACAGGCCAGGGTTGACGAACGGATGTACGAGCAGTCTCGACTGGCTCATTACAAGCAGACCATCATCGGTATTGTTATCGGTATGCTTGTAGTCATTCTCCTGGCCTCTTTCTTGGCTTTCCTGCTGATAAGAAACCGGAAAGCCTATCGTATGTTGGCTCTAAAAAACTGCGAGCTGGCTACTTCCGTCCAGCCGCATGGACATGAATCGGGAGAAAACCCGGAAGAGGAATCGGAAGAAGCTGGGGTGGATGCCGATACCCGCTTGCGAGAAACCGAATTGCACGAACGCATCTGCCGAAGCATGAAAGAGCAGAAACTCTATACCCGCATTGATCTGAACCTTACGTCCCTGTCCGACATGCTGGACGAGAGGCCGGTGGTGGTATCGAATGCCATCAATCACTGTGCCGGAATGAATGTCACACAGTTTATCCATGAATACCGGATCAACGCTGCTATCCGTGTGCTATCGGATCCTAAGAAATCGAAAATCACTATCGATATGTTGGCGACCCAGGTGGGATTCAATAATCGAAAAAGCTTTCACCGTGCCTTTAAGAAACAAACCGGCCTCACCCCTTCTGAATTCAGACAGAGCATTCCGGATGGGTTGTAGGGTTGAATACGCCGGTTTGACGGCTCGTGTTGTCTCAAAACGCATTTTGGGACAGGCTGTTTTGTCTGTTTTCTCCCCCTTGATTTCTCCTCCTCGCTAGTCCTGTAGTAGCTTTTGTTGATTTGACAACTAATTTAGTTGTCCCACATTCCTGTTGTGGGACAACTCGCGTTTTTCTATTGTCTAATTTCGCTGCGCCTATAATGTACCCGCAGTTTAAGGTGGCGCACAGCGCGTATTGGTCGAAAATACATATTACGTAAATTATAACAAAAAGAAAATGATGAAAGTCAAACAATTACTTTTTTGCCTGCTGCTATTGGTAGGCACAGTGACGATTGCGAAAGCAGCGCCGGTAACAATCTCGGGAACTTCGATTACCTGGGATTGGAGTGATGATAACAGAACACTGACCATTAGCGGAACAGGGGCAATGCCGGATTATATGGTGGCATTAATGCGACCGTGGGATAGTTACGCGCTGTTTGTAAAAAAGATCGTTATTGAAGAGGGAGTGACAAAAATTGGAACGAATAGTTTTTATCAATTTAATTCGTTGACAGATGTTACAGTCTCCTGGAATAATCCGGGTTCAATTTCCTATGGTGATTTTCTTTTTAATGGAGTGACTGTCTCTGGCGTCAAACTGCATGTACCTACCGGAACAAAAGCCGCTTATCAGGCTGTTGCCACTTGGAGTGGCTTTAATATAGAAGAAGCGGGCGGCGGCGATCCTGTACCCGACGGTACGAAGATCGACGACAGCAACACCTACTGGAAACTGAATGGCACAACCCTGACCATTAGCGGAACCGGGGAGATGCCAGATTTTGCTAATTATACTGTAGAACCTTGGTGGGACGAAACCATTATTAGTGTCGTGATTGAAGAAGGAGTGACTCGTGTGGGTAAAAAAGCTTTTTCTGATTGCGAAGATATCCGATCGGTTAGCCTTCCGGCTTCACTCGAATCGATCGGAGAATTTGCCTTTAACAATTGTACTTCATTAAGTAGTATAACCATTCCTAAAAAGGTGACCGAAATAGGAAAGGAAGCCTTCAAGGCCTGTGAATCTTTAACTATTGTTACTTTTGAAGCGGGTTCCCAACTGGAAACCATTGGTATGCGTGCTTTCTATAGTTGCAACATATCACCGTCGATTGACATTCCGGGAAGCGTTAGAACTATTGCAACAAATGCCCTTGCTTATAATGCTGATTTAAAAGACGCAACAGTTCATTGGACTGATTTTACGGGTCTTTCAGTTGAAGCAGACATATTTGATGCTGATAAAATATCGACTGGAACTCTGACTATTCCGGCAGGAAAGAAAAGCATGTATGAAGCTGTAGATCCCTGGCAAATATTTAAGACTATCGCTGAAGCCGGCGGCTCGGGCGGCGATCCTGCCCCCGACGGCACCCCCTTCACAGGCAATACCAATGCGTTTTGGAAACTCGATGGCGGAGTGCTGACCATTAGCGGAACCGGGGCGATACCAGACTTCAGTAACACAACCGGGCAACCTTGGGATGCCGATAAAGCTTCAATAACAAGTGTAGTAATCGGAGACGGAATCACCGGCATCGGCAACTACACCTTTGCTCTTTGCTCAAATTTGACTACCATCGAGATACCCGCTGGCGTAACAACTATTGGCCTGCAAGCATTCGACGGAAGCGGCGTAAACTCAGTCACGTTCAAGAATGGCTCACAACTGACAACCATCGGTATAGGAGCATTCAATGCTTGTTCTGCCCTTAATAACCTGAATGTTCCGACTACCGTCACTTCAATCGGCGATATGGCTTTTGCCTCTTGTACCGGAATGACTGCCCTGACCGTTAACTGGAACAGTCCGATAACGATCTCGCCAGGTGTATTCGCCAATCTGGCGACTAAAAACATAAGCCTGACTATACCTGCCGGAACAGCCTCGGCTTATGCAGCTACCAACAATTGGAAATATTTCAACATTGCAGGTCAAGAATTTAAAACATTCTTTAATGAAAGCGCAAACTCCTGGAATACCTGGGTATTTGCTAATATTACGACTGAAACGTCCAAATTCAGGGAAGGATACGAATGGAAGCTCTGTCAGGTTGCCGAAGCATCGGGTAACCCCAGCTATCTTACATTGACACATTCGGGAGCCGAACAGGGGTATGCACGTATTCTGGTTCCAAATGCCGGAGGCAGCCCAAGTAAACTTACGCTTAAATTCAGGTCTGTCGGAACAGGAGGGGCTTTCGATGTGATCGTCAGCGTAGACGGAGGAGCACCTGTTACCACTTCTTACTCCGGCTTTGACAATAGAGGCACTCAAACGAAAATCATAACCATTCCTGCCGGAAACAAGGTGGAAATTAAGTTATTGAGAACGGGAGCGACAGATAGCAATAATCCGGATGTCCAATTTTTTTCCGTACAATTAGACAAAGCAACGACCGGCTCCTTCACTCCGTTCGAAGAAACCCCCAATGCTTCCTGGAAAATCGATGAAACTACAGGAACCCTGATCATTAGCGGCACAGGAGATATTCAGGATTTCAGTTCTGGTTTATCTAACAAACCGTGGTTTGCTGATAGGCCTGATGCTCAATTTGAGATAAAAGCCCTTATTATTGGCAATGGAATTACCCATATTGGTAATTATAGCTTTGGGGATCTTGCAAACTTAAATGCAGTAACATTTGAAGCAACAAGCACCTTGCAAAGCATCGGAGAAAATGCTTTCCAATCTTGCGCCGGACTGGCATCCATCACCCTGCCTGAGAGCTTGACAAGCATAGGAGAGGGTGCATTCCAGAATTGTGGATTGACATCAATCGACATCCCGGCAAACGTAACCACCATCGAAGATATCGCTTTTTATGGTTGCAGCAGTTTGGCGAATGCAACTGTTGCCTGGGCTGATCTTACCGGTAAAACAATTGCTGGCGATGCATTCGAAGATATCAATTCGGATGCGGTCCTGACTGTTCCGGCAGGAAAGAAAAGTATGTATGAAGCTGAGATTTGGACCGGATATTTTAAGACTATCGTTGAAGCAGGAGCCTCGGGTAGCGATCCTACCCCCGACGGCACGAAGACATTATTAAAACTAACAGGCAATTCCCTCACTGATGAAATAGTCAATGCTGCATGGAGTACTGTAAACTCTGTTACAGCAAATACTGCAAAAGGTAGCATTAAAACCATCAAACTAAGTTACTCCAGTAGCAAAGGAGGCACAATCATCTCTCCCGCTATCGATCTAAGCAAATACAATGTAAAAGAACTCAATCTTGATTTTTGCAGTTCGGGTGGAGGAAGTCGCGATTTGAACATCTATATTTCTACTGATGGAGGAAACATGTACAGTTTCGCATACACACAAAGCGGAGGAACAAATGGAACTACAGTCCCGGTTAACTTCAATCTCTCCGAAAAAATAACCACGGGTGCAACCTCTTTGGTAATTAAGCTCGAAGCTGCCAATGTTATCGAAGTATGGAATATCGAGGTATTAGGTTCAGATAAGACCGGCGGCGACGATCCTACACCTACTGACTTGTATGACTCCGGCATTATCGGAGGAAACGCTACCTTTGTTGCTCCTTCATGGATTACAGCGACTAATGTTACCGGACAGGGCACAAATGATATTTTCAAAAATAAAACGGGTTTAGATGTGAACAAGGTGGTAGCGCCATTCAGTACAGCGTTAGGAGTTGCAGATGGATCTACCAGTGCCTATGCACTTTATATCATAAAAAATAATGAGGTAGATAACGCTGATGCGGCTCTGAATCTGGATCTTTCGGGTTTTAGCAATGTGACTTCTGTAGAAGTTGAATTCTGGGGTACAGGCGGAAAAACAATTACAATGACAGCAGGTACTGCTTCTTTAACGGCTACCAGTGTTAATTCGTATGTGCTGGGAAAGGCTACTCTGGACGTAAGTAACGTGTCTTCTCCTGTAACTGTAAAGATTGTTCCCAAATCAAAAGACGGATCAGCAAGTACGGGAGATACGTTTATTAACCGGATTATCATACGAGGAAGTAACAATGGCGGCGGTGATACCCCGGACAACAAAACCGATCAAACCATCACTTGGTCTGTAGAATCCTTGTCGGCTACTTACGGAGGTACCACCCCATCATTGGCTGCAACTGCCAGCAGCAGCTTGGCGGTTACCTATACTTCCGACAATTCGGCCGTAGCGAGCATCAGCGAAGGTGTACTGACCATTGTCGGCATAGGAACAGCCAACATCAAGGCCAATCAAGCGGGTAATGACAGTTACAATGCCGCTCCCGATGTAAGCAAAGTACTGACCGTTTCGGCAAAAGCCCTGACCATAACAGGCATGACCATCGCCAACAAAGTGCATGATGGAAATACGACCGCTACCATCTCCAACTGGGGCACACTCAACAAAGTAGAAGGTGATGACGTAAGCATTAACCAGGCGGGTGTAACGGCTACTTTTGCCGATGCTGCAGTCGGAGACAACAAGACCGTAACAGTTTCTATCCTGAGCCTGACCGGTGCTAAGGCAGCCAACTATACGCTGACTCAACCGACCGGATTAACCGCCAACATCACGGCTGCGAACGACGGAGGTAATGATCCGGATGATGGAGGAGATGATCCTGATGACACTCCCGACAATGGCGGTGACGAAGGCGATGACCACCAGATAGGCGATTCGGATACTTATTGGGTGGTAGAAAACGAAGTAGCGACCAACGATATATTGATCATCACCGGCGAAGGTATCATCCCAGACTTCAGTAGTCCGGAAAGCCAGCCCTGGCATAGCTACCGCGACCAGATCACATCCATTGTGGTGAACCAAAACGTTGTCCGCATTGGCGACCGCGTATTCAGTAACCTGCCGAACCTGACCGAAGTGATTTTCACTTCAGGTGAACTCAAGAGTGGCATCGCGGAATTACGTGCATCCCGAACCGATCTCTCATTGTTGGAAAGCATCGGCGTTGAAGCATTCGCCAACTGCCCCAACCTGAAGAAAATCGTCTTCCCGGGAAGCCTGAATACCATCGGTAGTAAAGCCTTCAAAGGTTGTACCGGGCTGGAAAAAGTATACGCGCCTTGGGAAGAACCGGCGAGCTTGACTTATGGAGCGAATATCTTCGACCGGGTAGATGTAAAGAAGGTGAGCCTATATGTCCCGGATGGAACAGAAGCTGCCTACAAGGCAATCGACACCTGGAAGGATTTCTATACCAGGACATTCACCGGCAACGACCTGATAGATAGCGGACAGGCAATCATCCGCACAGAATACTACAACCTCAACGGATCCCGCATCATCCGCCAACCGTCTACAGGACTATATATCCAACGGGACATAAAAGCTGACGGCTCAGTGGAGGTGGTTAAAAAAATGGGAATTGCCTACTAATGTAGGTCTCCTCCCATCTGCCAAATACCGACCAATCTGAAAATATGGGGGAATGTGTCAAGGCTTGCAGTCTTGGTACATTCCCCCTTTTTGTGTTCGAAATACGCTGTGGTAGTTGGCATCTTCTGCAAGATTCCGTACCTTTGTGGCTGACCATAAAAAGGACAGGTCAACGTATTACGTATGAAAAAGATCAGAGCGGCTATCGTAGGATACGGTAACATTGGGAAGTATGTGTTGGAAGCGCTGGAAGCAGCTCCCGACTTTGAAGTGGCGGGTGTTATCCGCCGTGATCCGGCAAACGTCCCGGACGAATTGAAAACGTATACTGTCACCGATAGCATTACGAAATTGAACGACGTGCAGGTGGCCGTACTGGCAACTCCTACACGGAGTGTGGAATCTTTTGCCAAAGAAATGCTGGCATTGGGTATTAATACAGTGGATAGTTTCGATATACATGGGGGTATTGTGGAATTGCGCCGTTCGCTCGACGCTGTGGCGAAGGAACATAAGGCGGTAGCCATCGTGTCGGCCGGATGGGATCCGGGCAGTGACTCGGTAGTCCGCGCCCTGTTGGAAGCGATGATTCCGAAGGGGCTTACCTATACTAACTTCGGCCCCGGCATGAGTATGGGACATACGGTTGCCGTGAAGGCCATCAAAGGCGTGAAGGCGGCACTCAGCATGACGATCCCGCTCGGTACAGGTATCCATCGCCGCATGGTCTATATCGAAGTAGAAGACGGATATGATTTCAAGCAAGTCGCCGCCGCCATCAAGGCCGACGATTACTTTGCCCACGACGAAACGCATGTGATGCAGGTCGAATGTGTAGACAGCCTGCTCGATATGGGTCACGGCGTAAGCCTCACCCGTAAAGGCGTTTCGGGTAAGACACAGAACCAGCTTGTCGAATTCGATATGAAGATCAACAATCCGGCGCTTACCGCCCAGATACTTGTGTCGGTGGCCCGTGCCAGCATGCGGCAACAGCCGGGCGCTTATACCATGATCGAACTGCCGGTGATCGATATGTTGCCGGGCGACAAGGAAAGCCTCATTAAACGACTCGTATAATTAATTCTTGATAGACTATGTTGGATTTCATAACCTGGACGGCTGATCCCTCCATTTTCTCAATAGGTTCGCGTGAGATACGCTGGTATGGACTGGCTTTTGCTATAGGTTTCCTGATCGGATACATGATTGTGGAACGCATGTGGAAACGAGAGCGGCTGCCACAACCCTGGATCGACTCGCTGCTGATCTATACGATTCTCGGGACAGTGATAGGAGCCAGGTTAGGTCATTGCCTGTTCTACGCTCCGGGGTATTACCTGGCGAATCCGATAGAGATACTCAAAATATGGGAAGGCGGATTGGCCAGTCACGGCGGTACGCTGGGGATTATCATCGCCATCTATTTCTACTCCAAGAAGGTAAGCCATAAGAGCATGATGTGGGCCTTCGACAAACTGGTAGTCCCTACCGGATTGGTGGCCGCCATGATCCGTCTGGGCAACCTGATGAACCATGAGATATACGGGTATGCAACGGATATGCCCTGGGGATTCCGTTTCATCCAGAACCTGCACGCCTGGAAACAGGGAGCAGAACCGATCTTTACCGCACCGAGCCATCCCACGCAATTGTATGAAGCGTTGTGCTACCTGGTCACGTTTGCCATTTGTATGTGGCTTTACTTTATAAAAGATGCCTGGAAGAAGGAAGGACTTATCTTTGGTGTCTTTATGATCTGTGTCTTTGGTTCTCGCTTCTTTATCGAATATGTCAAGAATGACCAGGAAGCCTTCGAGGCGGGTATGATCATCAATATGGGACAGATACTGAGCATTCCGTTTGTGTTGGCCGGTATTTGGTTTGTGTGGCGTGCCCTCACCCGTAAAACAGTAACAAAATAAGCAACTATGTATAAACTGAAAGAAATTGCCGATAAGGTATATTATGTCGGTGTGAACGACCGCCAGAAAGCCTTATTCGAGAATATGTGGCCATTACCTTATGGCGTATCCTATAACTCCTACCTGATTGTAGATGAAAAGACGGTGTTGGTGGATACGGTAGACGTTTGCTATTCGGATATCTTCCTGAAGAAGGTGGCCGATGCACTCGATGGGCGTACGCTCGATTACCTGATTGTCAATCATATGGAACCCGACCATGCCGGCAGTATCCGTCTGCTGCGCCAGCAATATCCCGGTGTGCAGATTGTGGGTAATAGCAAAACGTTCGGTATGCTGGAAGGTTTCCACCATATTACCGACGGGCTGCATGAAGTAAAGGAAGGCGATACGCTACAGATCGGCCGCCGCACCCTTACCTTCTATATGGCGCCGATGGTACACTGGCCGGAGGTGATGGTAACGTATGACGCGACTGATAAAATCCTTTTTTCCGCCGATGCATTCGGTACCTATGGAACGTTGGACGGTGGTGTGATCGATACCGAAATGAATACCGACCACTTCTGGGAAGAGATGATTCGCTATTATGCCAATATCGTTGGTAAATATGGCAATCCGGTGCAGAAAGCCTTACAGAAACTATCAGTATTGGAGATACAGACGATCTGTTCGACCCATGGTCCTGTCTGGCGCGAACATATCGGCAAAGCCATTGATATCTACGATCGCCTCAGCCGGTATGAGGCCGAAGAAGGGGTAACCATCATCTACGGAAGCATGTACGGCCATACGGAACAGATGGCTGAAGCGGTAGCCGCTTCACTGGCCGACAACGGTATCCGCCATATCGTGATGCATAATGTCAGCAAAAGCCCGTCTTCCTACATCCTGAAAGATGTATTCAAATACAAAGGCGTGATCGTGGGAAGTCCCACGTATTCCAACCAATTGTTTCCCGAAGTGGAATCCGTATTGAGCAAGCTCGAACTACGCGATATCAAGAACCGCTACCTGGGAACCTTCGGATCCTTCACCTGGGCAGGTGCCGCCGTGAAGAACCTCGCCGCTTTTGCCGAGCGGGTGAAGTGGGAGGTGGTAGGCGCCCCGGTGGAACAAAAGCAAGGCCTCAGCCCCGCCAAGTACGATGAATGCCGTGTCCTGGGTCAAGCCATGGCCGAAAAACTGAAAGCATAACCATTTAAATAAAATAGTATGAGACTCATTATTGAACCGAATTACGGTGAACTCTCCCAGTGGGCAGCGAATTATGTAGCTGCCAAGATCAAAAAGGCAAACCCGACAGCCGAAAAACCGTTTGTACTGGGATTACCCACCGGCTCTTCTCCCCTGGGTATGTATAAAAACCTGATCGAACTGAACAAGCAAGGCGTGATTTCTTTCCAGCATATCGTCACATTCAATATGGATGAGTATGTAGGTCTGCCGCAGGATCACTCCGAAAGCTACCACACCTTCATGTGGAAGAACTTCTTCAGCCATGTCGACATCAAACCGGAGAATGTAAATATCCTCAATGGTAACGCCGCTGACCTCGAAGCCGAATGTGCTGCTTATGAAGCAAAGATCAAAGCCGTAGGCGGTATCGACCTGTTCCTCGGCGGTATCGGTCCCGACGGACACATTGCCTTCAACGAACCGGGGTCATCCCTGTCTTCCCGTACCCGCATCAAAACATTGACAACGGATACGATCATCGCCAATTCCCGTTTCTTTGACAACGACGTGAATAAGGTGCCAAAGACAGCCGTTACCGTTGGTGTAGGTACCGTACTCGATGCCAAGGAAGTGCTGATCATGGTCAATGGCCATAATAAAGCCCGTGCCTTGCAGCAGGTAGTAGAAGGCTCCATCAACCAGATGTGGACGATCACCGCCCTGCAACTGCACCCGAAGGGTATCATCGTTGCCGACGAAGCCGCCTGTGCAGAAATCAAAGTAGGTACCTACCAGTACTTCAAAGATATCGAAAAGGATAACCTGTGTCCCTGCTCCTTACTGAAATAAGCAAAATAACAGATAGCTGTTCTAAATAAGTAAAGCCTGTATGTGATGAGCATACAGGCTTTTTACATCAGACAGGACAGCGGAAAAACACACAAACCATCAACCGCCTGTGCCTGATAATATTTTACAGTGTTATCGGAACCCCGTGATAGAAATCAAGTATCTTGGCACGGAAGATAAAGTTATATTTCGACTGTGTCTGTTCGGCGAGGCTCTGCGCATACTTGGTCTTCGCTTCGTTGAATTCGAACACGGTGCTTTTACCTGCATTGTATCGTTCTTCGGCATATCCAAAGGCCGTCTTGCTGGCTTCTACCGATTTACCGGATGAGGTGTATTTGTCCTGTGCCGCTGTGGCATTGAAGTAAGCCTGTTGGATTTCCTTGTACAAGACCTTCTTAGTATTCTCCAACATCAACTCCTGATTGATGATGCCGATACGGGCAGAGCGTACACTGTTGCGTACCTGGAAGCGGTTGAAGATAGGGATCGACAGGCTAAGACCTACCGTCTTCCGTTCGTTGTTACGCAACTGGTCACTGAGCGCCTGGTTACTGCCATCCGTCAGGTTGTAGGTATGGTAGTATCCGTTGCTGTAGCTGGCATTCAGGTTCAGTTTGGGATAATAACCGGCCTGGGCTATTTTCAAACTCTTCTTCTGACTTTCCAGCAGGTATTCGCGTTCCTTGATCTGGGGTTTGAAGGTGACAGCCTGGTCGTAGATATAATCCGGTGGCAGTATGCTGCTCATGTATTCTTCGATAGCATCGCCTGTTTCGGGTACGGCCACATCAAAGCCCTGTTCCAACCGTTCCAGTTCCAGGCTCTGGGCGAGATCCAGCAATGCCAGGTTGACATTATTCTTCGCTTCGGTCAGCGTGACCTCGTCACGTGCCAGTTGCGCTTTAATATCATAAAGTTGCGACAGGGGCACCTTGCCGGCCTTCACCAGTGCATCCGTTTTCGATACCTGATCCTGACTGAGTGTTACGGTTAATTCGGCGATAGTCAGCATCTCCTTCGTATAGAGCACTTGCAGGAAGTAAGACGCAACGCCTACCGACAAGTCTTCCTTCGCCTTGTTCAACGACTCGGTAGCAGCCTGCAGGTCGAGCTTGCGGGCAGCAATATCATTCGGAGTCTTCAGCCCGTCGAACAATGGCATGCTCAGGCTGAGGTAAGCCGAAGTGCTGGCCGAGTTCTGGTCTTGAATCACTCCGGTACGTGAGGGCGAACGTCCAAAGTCGAAGTTCTGTCCCACGTTGGCATTTAGGTCGGGCAACCAGCTGTTTCTACTTGTGCTTAGTGCCACTTCCTGGTTTTCTCTCGCCTGTTCTTTCTGTTTCAGGTCGATGTTGTTTTCGATGGCATACCGGATACACTCTTCCAGGGTCCATTTCTTCGCCGACAGTTGGGCATAGGAAGGAACAGACAGGAAGGTCGCCGCCACGATGATAGATAGGATCTTCTTCATATCTTCAGGTTATTATGATTTCTTTTTCGGATCAATCGGAGCGCCTTTCACCTTATCGCCGGTGGTCAGACCTTCCTTGATTTCGATCTTGATACCGTCAGACAAACCGATCACCACCGGATGTTTTTCGAATACCTGTTCCGGTTGTTCCTGTTTGACGAGTTGTACGAACGTAGAGTCGCCCTGGAATTCAACCGTGCTTTCGGGAACTGTCAGTACATTGTCGGCACGTTTTAGCACGATCTCCGCATTGGCACTGTAGCCGGCACGGATAAAGGCATCTTCCGGAATGGATACGGCCGCTTTGATCTCGAACTGGATCGCACCGTTCTTCTCGACCCCTTTGGGAGATACATATTCCAGGGTAGCGTCGAATACACGGCTTTCCATGGCGCCAACGGTCAGCTTGATCGGCATGCCTTCATGGATACGGCCAATCTCTGTTTCGTCTACATTGCCTTTGAAGATCATGTCGCTCATATTGGCTACGGAAGCGATCGTTGTTCCATCATTGAAGTTGTTCGACTGGATCACAGAGTTACCAACCTTGATGGGCACATCGAGGATCATCCCCGTAATCGTGCTTCGGATCTGGGTCGTACTGGCCACCTTCGAGTTTTTGGCGATACCGTCGCGGATGATTTCCAACGCGCTTTGTGCATTAGCCCGTTCTTCTTTCGCCTTCAGGAAATTGGCTTCGGATACATTGAAATCTTCGCGGGCGATCACTCCCTGATTAAACAGGACTTCGTCGCGCTTATAGGTCTCTTCCACCTGTTTCAAGGTAATATCAGCCACATTAACGCGTGATTCGGCGCTGTTCAACTGCACCATTTCCGGGATAACCTTGATCAGTGCGATGATCTCGCCTTCCTTTACCATCTGTCCGGCTTCCTTGCGCAGCTCGGATACAATCCCGGATATTTGCGGTTTGATCAGGATCTCGTAACGGGGCTCCACATTCCCGGTAGCCACCGTCTTGGTCTGTACGGAATCCATCTGTGGTGTTACAACCTCATAAACGGTAACAACCGGTTGTGCTTTCTTCCACAAGAAAAAGAAGGTACCGATAACGGCAGCACCTACAAATACCAATAAGATGGTACGCAGGATTTTCTTAACTAAGCGATTCTTCATGACAATATAATTTATTACTATTTTTCGTCGTTGTTATGTTCTCTCTATTCTTCGCGTATGGCATCGATCGCCTTGATCTGCATGGCGCGCCAGGCGGGTATCAGGCCGGCCAGGAGGCCACAGATAAGCAGTACGACTGTGGCGGCAATGGCCGTATCTATACTCACTTCCGGACGGAGGAAGAAGGTGCCTCCACCCCCTGACTGCCCGTTTTGTGAGGCCGACAGGATCTTATCGACCCCATCAAGGATAAACACCCCCAAACTCAAACCCAGCAGACCTGCCAAAGCGGTAAGTACCAGACTTTCGCTCATTACCTGCGATATGATATTGAAAGGCTTCGCGCCGAGTGCACGGCGTACGCCGATCTCCTTCGTGCGTTCCTTGACTGTTACCATCATAATGTTACTGACACCGATAATACCAGCCAGCAATGTGCCCATTCCGACAAACCATACCAGGATATCAATCCCCGTAAAGAGCATATCAAATGTATTGAACTGGGCGGCAATATTAATTACCCCTACCGCTTGTGGGTCGGAGGGCGCAATCTCGTTCTGTGCCTTAAAGATGGCCGTGGTTTCATCGATCAGTTTATCAATCGGAAATCCACGCTTGGCACTCAGGCAGAGAAAATGCAGGATATCCCCCTGGTTCAGGGTTTGCTGCATCGTGCTGAAAGGCAACATCACGCATTCTTCCGAACGTCCTCCCAGGTTCACACCACGGGAACGCCCCTTGATCACCCCTACCACCTGGTAATACAATCCGTTTACCCGGATGTATTTGCCACAGGGATCTGCATTATGGAAGAGTACGGAATTGACATCGGACCCGATCAGGCATACTTTCCGGCGCTCTAACAGGTCGACATCGTTCAGCAAACGGCCGAAGTGAAGTTCCTGTGTTTCGATATTGAAATATTCGGGATACACACCTTTTACATTATAGGTACCCGTCATCTGCCCGTAGACCACGTTTTTGTCGCTCCGGTTTCCCCAGATAATAGGAGAGATGTCTTCAATCCCTTCTACATTGGACTTGATACTTTCCAGGTCGCGGTTGCGCATGTTCCAGTACCTTCCCTTGTTGAATCCCTTGTAGGGCTCGCTTGTACGGTCGGAATAGAAGAAGACCGAGTTGGTAGAGAACCCTTCGATGTTGCTGTACATCCCGTTCTTCATCCCGTTCCCCGATCCCAGCAGGATAATCAGCATCAGGATACCCCAAAACACACCGAAGCATGTTAGCAGGCTGCGCACTTTATTGCGGGTGATGGTGACCCATATTTCGATCCATCTGTCAAAGTCAAACATAATCCTCTCTTTTATACATTGTTATTCTGTGCGCATCGCGTCGATGGCGGAAATTTTCACCGCTTTCCGTGCCGGGAAATAACCCGCCAGTACGCCGGCCAGCACTAATACCCCGGTCGCAGCCATGGAGATACCAAGGCTAACTGTCGGATCACGGAAGATCGACATATTCTCTCCCGGGTTTCCTCCCTGAGGAGCCGCCGACTGAGCCATGCTCATACCATAACTTATAGCTTCCGTAACTCCAATCCCTATCAGCATGCCGACATATCCGAAGATGGCTGTTACCAGAATCGACTCAAAGATGATTAGCCCCAGGATCGATCGGGGTTTGGCCCCGAGCGCTTTCCTGATACCGAATTCACGGGTACGTTCCCGTACGGTGATCAGCATAATATTACTTACCCCAACAATCCCGGCCATTAAAGTCCCGATCCCAATGATCCAGATAAACAGGGCAATCCCGTTCATCATACCATTGAACATACGAAACTCATTCGACGAATTAAACATCCCGATGGCACTTTTGTCGGTTGGATCGAACTGATGACGGCGTGCCATTCGTTCGCGGAAACGTGCTTCAAATGCAGCATTCTCTTCTTCGGTCACTACACCTTTCAGCGTAAAACTCATGGAACCGAAACCATATCCTTTATTAAACAGTGCCTGCGCAGTAGAGAAGGGAATATAGGCAGGCGCATTGTTACTTTTGTCATCGTCGTTATAGACACCCACTACCTGAAACATCCGGTTACCGGCCCGGATATATTCGCCCAGCGGCGATTTATCGCGGAACAATACTTCCGCCATACGGGGGCTCAAAACCACTACTTTCCGCTTTTCTTTGATGTCGAGGTCATTCAGGAAACGGCCATTCCCGGCATTGACATTCACATAACTGATAACGGCATGGGCAGGATATACACCTTGCATACTACCGGTCACATATTCTTCGCCAAAAGCCAACGTGTCGCTATGAGAAACGGTTGCCGACCGGTATTCAATCTCCGGATGTTCGCGCGTCAACGCTTCGAAGTCGGCTTCTTTGAACTCAATCCTACGGTTGGATTGCATCCCTTTGTAAGGTTTGGTGGTATAGCGTGTCCATACTTCCACCATATTCTGGGAGAAGTTGCGGAAGTTGTACATAATCCCATTACGCAACCCATTACCCGCCCCCAGCAGGACGATCAGCATGAAGATACCCCACGACACGGAAAACCCGGTCAGGAAGGTACGGAGTTTATTCTTCTTCATCGTGCTCCATATTTCACGGAGCGCATCAAATTCAAACATGGCCGTTCAGATTTTCGATTGATTCGATCACACCGTCTTTTAGGTGGATGATGCGGTCGGAGACGTCGGCTACCGATTTTTCATGGGTTACAATGATCATCGTCATTCCTTCCTTGTTTACTCGCCGGAGCAGGTCCATTACTTCCACGGTAGTCACACTATCCAGAGCGCCTGTCGGTTCGTCGGCCAGGATCACCTGGGGCTTGGCAATCAATGCACGGGCGATGGCTACACGCTGCTTTTGTCCGCCTGACAGTTCATTCGGCATATGGTGTGCCCAATCCTTCAGGCCTACCATATCGAGGTACTCTAATGCCATGGCATTCCGCTTCTTCCGCTTTATGCCTTGGTAATACAAGGGCAGGGCTACATTCTCCATGGCATTTTTGAAGGAGATCAGGTTGAAAGACTGAAACACAAAGCCGATCAGCTTATTGCGCAATTCAGCCGCCATTGATTCACTCAGGTCGCGGATCAGATGGCCGTCCAGGGTGTATGTCCCTGTGTCGTATGTATCCAGGATACCTAAAATATTCAGGAGAGTCGATTTTCCCGAACCTGAGGCTCCCATAATGGAAACCATTTCTCCTCTTTCTATGCCCAGATCAATACCTTTTAAAACGTGCAAGGGTGACTCGCTGAAGTACGTTTTGTTGATCCCATTTAAATCGATGATCATATATATGGTTTTAATAATGCGAATAAAGTCTTTATATAAGACGCTCTTTTTGCCAGAATGTTACAGCTTTCGGGCTGTTTTCAGTGCAAATATACACTTTGATTAGTACCTTGTATCGCAAGGATCTAAATATTATATTTAATTAACAGATAAGGACCCTTCCATCATTATCTCCACAAGAAGGCAAGGAGATAGTAAACGGCAAATGGAATAACACTTACGGTTATCCCAACCGGCACCAGGTAGGATACAATTTGAGGATCAAGATGCAGTATCGTGTTGAATTGACCTGCCAGTAAGCACCCCATCAACAAAGCGATCCCGATAGTCATTCCACGACATAACCGGGAAGCGAGCTGATATTGGGTCACATAATTATATTCTGTCAACCGGAAAGGGAAATTATAACTTCCCAGCGGTGCGTATGCACAAGCCCCCATCAGTATGATGGCAAATGTCAGTGCGCCATTCTGCATATAGACACCGCTTCTGGCTTCCGACGGCACTTTGTCGATATTCAAGAGCGTAAATACCCAGATGCCGAGCAGCAAAAGAAAAGCGATAACCTCCATCAAATGGTCTACCCATGTGGCATACAAACGTACCTGTGGCATGGTGCCACCATTAAAACGTCCTAAATTAATCATTGTTTACCTCCTTTTCTTCTGTTACATTTGTTGTTTTCTTTTTCTTCAATCGCCCTGCTTTCCGTAAAGCCTGGTCAAGCACGTACTGTATCTGGCCGTTGGTGCTGCGGAACTCGTCCGCAGCCCATGCTTCAATCGCTTCCATCATTTCGGCGTCGACACGCAGGATGAAGCTTTTCGTCGTATTTTCTTTTTTGGCCATTGTAAATACGACCTGAATTAATGATGCAGCGTGCCTGCATTGACAATCGGCTGGGCTGATTCATCAGCGCAGAGTACCACCAGCAGGTTGCTGATCATAGCCGCTTTCTTTTCTTCGTCCAACTCGACAATCTCTTCTTCCGCCAGTTTATTCAATGCCATCTTAACCATTGACACAGCGCCTTCTACAATCTTTTCCCGTGCGGTGATAATAGCTGATGCCTGTTGGCGGCGTAGCATAACGGCGGCAATTTCGGGTGCGTAAGCCAGATAATTAATACGTGCTTCCACGATCTCCATACCAGCCATGGCCAGCCGTTCGTTCAACTTTTGCTCCAACTGGTCGTTGATCTCTTCCCCTCCCGAACGCAGCGTCAACTCATCCTTGTGGATCTCATTATCATCGTAAGCATATTGACCGGCTACCTGGCGAAGGGCGGCGTCGCTTTGCACCTTGACGAAGTTTTCAAACGCATCCATGCGTCTGGCTACGGATTGGGCGGGCGTCAGCGTGCCTGCTCCGGCGGCCATTGTCTGCGAGTCGATCTCGAACATGGCCCGATAGGTATCTCTCAGTTTCCAGACCAGTACCAGACCGATCAGGATCGGATTTCCGATTTTGTCGTTTACCTTAATAGGTTCCACATCCAGGTTGCGTGCACGGAGCGAAAGCTGCTTTTTGTTGAGGAAAGGATTCACCCAGAAAAAGCCGGTTTCCTTAAATGTACCTTTATACTTTCCGAAGAACACCATCACACGGGCTTCATTCGGCTCCTGGGTAAAATACCCGGCAAACATGACCAGAAATACAATCGCAATTAAAACAACCATTACGAATGTAAAGGCACTGAGCGCAAATGCCAGAGCAGCTACACACAAGGCGGGCATCAGCAGTAAGTGGACAAACAACATGGCAAATCCACTCATCTTAAATCCTTTGAAAGTCAATTCTTTTGTTTCCATAATCAGCATTAATTATAATATCATTTTGATATCACAAATCACGTGATTTTTTTCCATATATTCACTCATTTTCCTGTTAAATAAATTTAATGGAGAACGTATGCAAAAGTAAAGCGGATGAAGACTGTCTCCAATCATCATCCGCTTGTTTCCTTGTATTTCCCGACAAAAGGCTTGTTATTCCCGATGAAATACGATTATGAATTCAACCGTTCGACAGCTTTTACCCCTTTCACGGCATTGATCTTTTTTGTCAGCACCGTCAGGGAGGAGGTATCGCGCACCATCACGGCAAACGTCCCCTGGAAGATACCGTCTACCGAGTCGATATTGATCGACCGGAGCGTCACGCCACCTTCTTTACTGATAACCGATGTAATATTCGTTACGATCGCAATATCATCGCGACCGGTTATACGCAGAGTTACTACATACCCGTTATCTCCCTTCCCGCTCCATTTGGCCGGGATGATCCGGTAGCCGAACCGGCTCCGCATCTCCTGCGCATTCGGACAATCCAACCGGTGGATCTTGATCCCCTGCGAGGATACGAATCCGAATACATCATCCCCATAGATGGGATTACAGCATTTAGCCAGTTTGTATTCGATCCCGGTCAGGTTGTGGTCAATGACCAATACATCCTTACTGCTCGATATCTCTTCGATCGGGGTCGTGGCTACATAATCCCCGGCACTGCGTACTTCCGTATGTTCGCTGGCCTCCGTTTCTTTGCGTACCGATTCCAGGTAATCGTCGATCACCTGATTGATGTCGAGACGTTCGTCGGCAATCTCCACATAGAAGTCGGTGACAGTCTTGAAACCTTTCTTCTTGATATAGCGCATCAGGATAGCTTCATCCACGTCGATCTTCCGGTTCTTAAAGCGGCGTTGCAGGGTCTCTTTGGCAAACTCGGCTACTTTGGCGGCTTCTTCCCGCAGGGTTTGTTTGATCTTTACACGTGCCTTCGAGGTAACGACAATGTTCAACCAGTCCCGTTTAGGCGACTGGGTGGGTGAAGTGACGACGGATACTGTATCCCCACTTTGCAGCACATGCTTGATAGGCACATTCTTTCCGTTCACCTTGGCCGACACGCATTTGCTACCCAACTTGGTGTGGATGGCAAAGGCGAAATCGAGTATCGTCGCCCCTTTAGGGAGCTTGATCAATTCGCCTGTCGGCGTGAATACATAGATCTCATCCTGATACAGGTCCATCCGGAAGTTCTGCATCACATCAAACGGGCTGACTTCTTTTGTCTCCAACGCGGCACGGACATTGGTCAGGAAATCATCCAACCCACTGTCTTCCTTCACCCCCTTGTATTTCCAGTGGGCAGCCAGGCCCCGTTCGGCGATCTCGTCCATACGTTGTGTACGGATCTGTACCTCCACCCATTTCTGCTGAGGTCCCATCACCGTAATATGGAGACTCTCGTATCCGTTAGTCTTGGGTATTGTGATCCAGTCTTTCATCCGGTTCGGATTCGACTGATACATATCCGTAATAATGGAGAACGCATGCCAACAATCCGCCCGTTCCTTTTTTATCGCAGAGTCGAGTACGATCCGGATCGCAAACAGGTCATAGATACTTTCGAACTCGATTTGTTGCTTCTTCAGTTTATTATTGATCGAATGGATCGACTTCGTACGCCCTTTGATCTCGAACTTCAGCCCGGCCTCTTCCAGCTTCTTCTTGACCGGAGCAATGA
Source organism: Tannerellaceae bacterium (assembly GCA_031555145.1). Taxonomy (GTDB): domain Bacteria; phylum Bacteroidota; class Bacteroidia; order Bacteroidales; family Tannerellaceae; genus JAJDIA01. Next base: position 28,158 of record JAVBUR010000005.1, read on the forward strand.
ACTCGGCGATATAGACATCACGCGAACGTTTGGTCTCGTTCAGCTTCTTCTTGATGAAATCATATTGCTTCCGGTCTGTATACTTCAGCGACAGGTCTTCCAACTCACTTTTGATCTTGTACAACCCCAGGCGGTGAGCCAGCGGAGCATACAAGTAGGAGGCCTCCGTGGTCAGGCGGGTACGGTCTTCTTCATTTTTCAGTTGCTTACCGAGACGCATCAGGCAGAGGCGGTCGGCAATCATAAGCAGGATTACCCGTACATCTTCTGCAAAGGAGAAAAGCAGGTGATGGAAATTCTCGGAATTCACTGCCGTATTCCGCGCATAGAGATCGGATGTTTTCAACAGTCGTTCGATGATCTGACGCACATCCGCATCAAACGTCGCCTCTACTTCATCCAGTGAGATGATTTTTTTCAGAACTGGACGATAGAGCAGCATGGCGATAGCCGGTGTCCGCTTCAATCCGATCTCGGTGGTGGCGATAAGCGCCGTGTCAATATTACGTAACAACCCGTTGATCCCATTTTTGTCGCGGCCGTAACAATCCATAGCCACCACGCGCTTCATCAGTTGTTTCATCTTGCGCAGGTCTTCCTTCTCCAGGAAGGAGTATAAACTGGCAACCAATTGGCGGTATTTGGCGAAAAACGCCTGTTTTTCGTCTCTCGTGAAGAATGCTTCTGCTTCCATTGTCGTATTCAACCTGTTTTGCCTTTAGACCGGCGGTGAGCCGGTGCAGCAAACATACGGTAAATTTATCTTTTTTCTTGCATTCAGGCGGAAAATCTATTGGTTATTTCATACATTTGCATTAGTCACAAAAAAACTCACACATTATGTTCAGTGAAAAAGATTTGGCACAATTGGCCTCCAAAGGTATTACAGAAAAGCAGATCGAAGATCAGTTGGCCGGTTTTGCCAACGGCTTCCCCTTCCTCGAAATAGTAGCCTCCGCTTCGGTAGAAAAAGGAATTCTTGCACTCCCGAAAGAACAACAGGCCGGCTATATGGATGCCTGGGATACATACTTGGCACAAAACAAGAAAATCCTCAAGTTCGTACCTGCCTCCGGCGCTGCCAGCCGTATGTTCAAGAACCTCTACGAGTTCCTGTCGGCCGCATACGATGTTCCTACAACGGGATTTGAGAAAACATTCTTCGATCAAATCAACCAATTCGCCTTCTTCGATGCTTTGAATGCCAAATGTACGGAGAACGAAGGAAAAGGTATCCAAGCCCTTGTGGAAGCCAGACACTATAAACCCGTCGTCGCCAACCTGCTCGAACCGAAAGGATTGAACTACGGCCAATTGCCCAAAGGCCTGTTGCTCTTCCACGCCTATCCGAAGAGCGTCCGTACAGCCATGGAAGAACACCTGTCGGAAGGTGCCATGTATGCCAAGAATAATGTAGGGGAAGTCAACCTGCACTTCACCGTTTCACCCGAACATAAAGCCTTGTTTGAAGCCTTGGTTGCCGCGAAGAGTGTCTGCTACGAAGACAAATTCTCCGTCAAATACGACGTTACCTTCAGCGTACAGAAACCAAGTACCGATACCATCGCCGCTGATAAGGACAACCAACCGTTCCGCGAAGCCGACGGTTCGTTGCTCTTCCGTCCCGGTGGACATGGGGCGTTGATCGAGAACCTGAACGATATCGACGCCGACGTGATCTTTATCAAGAATATCGACAACGTAGTGCCCGACAGCTTCAAATGTGAGACCGTGATCTATAAGAAACTCCTGGCCGGTGTCCTCGTCACCTTACAGAACAAGATATTCAAGTACCTCGAATTGATCGACGGCGGTAAATATACCCACGCCCAGGTCGAAGAGATCATCCACTTCCTGCATGACGACCTCTGTGTACGCAATCCCGAGACCAAGCTCCTCGAAGATGCCGAACTGATCCTCTATCTCCGCCGCAAACTGCACCGTCCGCTGCGCGTCTGTGGTATGGTGAAGAATGTCGGTGAACCGGGTGGAGGCCCCTTCCTGGCCGTCAATACCGACCACACCTGTTCGCCCCAAATCCTCGAAAGCTCGCAGATCGATATGACCGACCCGGCCAAGAAAGCCATGTTCGAACAGGGCACCCATTTCAACCCCGTCGACCTCGTCTGTGCTGTCAAAGACCATAAAGGACAAAAATACAATCTGCCCGACTTCGTCGACAAAAACACCGGCTTCATCTCCATCAAGAGCAAAGACGGCCGCGAACTGAAAGCCCTTGAGCTCCCCGGCCTCTGGAACGGTGCCATGAGCGACTGGAACACCGTCTTCGTCGAAGTCCCCATCGAAACCTTCAATCCCGTCAAAACCGTCAACGACCTGTTGCGCACCGAGCACCAATAAAATATACGACCGATGGGATGGTTTCATCCTGTTTCTATAAAAATATACATCTATGTATTATACATGGATGTATATTTTTTTGTGCAAACGTCAAAGAGTTGCAATGCCTGTCGGCTACTCTCTGTATGTTAGTGACTTGACTAATGCTCCCGGATTATCTTTACCAGCTATCCGTGCGGAAAGGGATGACGGGCAAGTTGCGATGATTGCGAAGGTTCCCGATCTGAAAATTACGGAAGCAGTAACGGACGGCGACGGGAGATTTGACAGCGGTCGAGGAGACGATTAATGTCCGTTTGCTTCGGTAAATTTCGACGGTTGCCGGATGGAAGATTTTGTCGGCGCCGGCAATCTCAAAGCCTTCGATACCAACCCAGGGGCTAAAGCCTTCGGGGGCGTTGTCGAAGGAAAGGATAGCTTTGTCCCCTTCGATCGTCATTTCGCGGTAGGAGGGGGAGTCGGCTGCGATGGATTTGAAGCCATACGTTTTGTTCAATGCCTGATAGCCGAGGCGTTCGCCAACATCCTGTTTGTTCCAGGGATGGATCTGGGGGGCTTCATAGGGCTCAACCAGATCGTTGGTGGTGATCATGCCGCTATACGGGATCAAGGCCTGTGCTTTGAACTGTGCTTCGCGCAGCAGGGCTCCGTTGATTTTTAAGGGATCGTCGTAGTTATAGGGGGCGATTTCAACATAATAGAACGGAAGTTCATCGTTCTGCCAGAGCGAACGCCAGTGTTTTACCATCGTGGCCATACGTTCGGCGTAGGTCGAGGCTTTGCCAACGTTGCCACATCCCTGGTACCAGATAAAACCCTTAATGGTGTAATGGGAAGACGGTTTCAACAATCCGTTGTACATGATCATCGGTTGCTTGTATTGGGTGCCTTCCGAGTTGCCGGCTTGGCTTAGGTCTTCGTCGGGATAGGTAGCCAGGATTTCTTTCGGAAGCCATCCTTCCACGCGTGAGCCACCCCATGAACAGGAGATGATGCCGATGGGCACATGCAGCGTACGTTCGAGGGTCAGGGCATAAAAATAGGCGGTAGCACTAAACCAAGGTGCATTCTCCGGGTTGGATAGTTTCCAACTGCCGTTGGCAAATGGTTGCGGCGTGACGGCTGCTTTCTTTTCGATCGTCGCCATACGGATGCCGGGGTGATTACCGGCGTCGGCTATTACATTGTTGGCATCACGGATCGGGCAGTTCCCGAAACCGTTTAACGGCATTTCCATATTGGACTGTCCGGAGGCAAACCATACTTCGCCGATCAGGATATCCTCGATCGTCACCGGTTCGCCATCACTGATGGAGATGGATTGCGGTGTAAAAGTGGCTTCCGGTGTGTTCAGCTTCACTTCCCAACGGCCGTCGGCATCTGCTGTCACTTCAATGGGCGTCTTGGTGAGCCAGGTGGCGTTGACGGCAATAGTGGCACGGGGTGCTGCTTCGCCCCACAGGCGGACAGCCGTTTGCTGTTGCAACACCATATGGTCGCTGATCAGACCCGGTAATTTTACTTTGGCTCCGGCTTCCGGCAACAGGCAGGCAAGCAGAAGGACGAGGATTCCTTTTGTCTTCATAATGTATGATTAATAACGTATTAGTAATGTATATGTACACGTGTATGTGCGCGAATCTTATTTCGCTGGTGTAAACACGTAACCGGTACCAGCCGCCGTCACGTTCCCGATACCCGGGTAGGCGATATGCATTCCGGCAATAGGCATCTTGTTGGCTGTCACGTATTCCAGTAGCTGCTTCCGGTACTGGATAGCCTGCTCGGGATTCGTGTCGTAGGTGACTGCCACCTGCGGATAGGGCATCTGAATGGCCATGGCATGGGTAAGGTCGCCCCAGATCAGCAGCTGTTTTCCTTCGGATTCCACCAGAAAAGAGGTATGACCGGGGGTATGACCGTAAGAGGCGATACCATAGATACCCGGCAGTAACGCGCTTGTTGCCTTACCTGCTTCTTCTGGTTGAAATAGTTGGAACTTGCCCTGGTAGGCTTCGATCACGTTCTTTGCTCCACCTTCAATCGCTATCCAATGGGCATGTTCGGGCGTGGCGATATAGACCGTGGCATTCGGGAAGGCCGGTTTGCCGTCGCGCAGCATACCGCCGATATGGTCGCCGTGCATATGGGTGATCAATACCGTATTGATTTCTTCCGGTTGCACACCGAGGAGGGCGAGGTTATCAAACAACAACTTGCCATACCCGGCATCTACCAGGATTGTCTGCTCCGGCGTACGGATCAGGAAGGTGTTTGTTCCAATGGGGAAGGTGCCATCGGGGATGGCTGTCGCCATCATTTCGGGCGTAGCGCCGATCAGGATGCGCGAGTCACCCAGTCCCTGTCCTTCCGGCAGCTGACTTACTTTGTATGCCCCCACCTGAATGGTGAATACATTCTCATTTGATTGCGCGTAACTCATTCCAAAAGCAACTATACACATCAAGATTGATAATACGGATCGTTTCATATCGTCTCTGTTTTAAGTAACTGTTCTGTCGGTGTAATGGTTCAAAAAGGAACATCTTCCCAGTGACCGTTCACCAGCTCACGGGTCGTCCGGTAACCTGTCTGCCGCAACAATTCGAAGGCTGCCTCCCGTCCGTCGTTCACCAGGTCGGGATAGTGGCAGTCGGAGTTGACCATGACGGGGATATTGAACTCCCGCAGGATGGACAGGTATTCGTTGTGCGGGAATATCTCCTGCTTCCGCTGCATGTTCTTGGTGTTGATCTCCACCATCAGTCCTTTTGCGGCGATTAGTTCCAGGCACTCATAGAAGAGGGAGTGGTACCACTCGTCCTGCATCGAGAAAGGCCTATAACGGCTACCGTTCATACGGATCTTGTCGATATGCCCTACGATATCGAATCCGCCTGCTTCGATCATCTGCAGGGTGGAAGTGTAGAAACGTTTGACAAGCAAACGAACGTCACCGCCGAAATGCCGGTCGACCGCCTCCTTATAGTCCTCAAACGAACCGTCGATGCACACCATGTTGGCTTCCGTCAGTTCTCCTGACAATGGCAGGAAGTGAATGGAACCGATACGGTAGTCGAGCGGCATCTCCTGGAAATAGGGGATGGAGGGATTATAGGTCTCATCCAGGTAATCGATCTCCAGCCCGGTGTAGATTTCCAATTGGCTGGCGTACTTCTGTTTCAGCCGGTCGATTTCCTGCAAGTAGTCCGGAAAGTCAGCAGCAGACATATTCCAGAATGTCTCGAAAGGCAGGGGTGAATGAGAGGAGAAGCCGTAAGCGCGAAACCTCTTAGCGAGTGCAAAACGGACGAACTCTTCCGGCGCACTCCTCCCATCACAAAAGGTACAGTGACTATGATAATTGCTCAACTGCATGCGGCAATCTCAAATCACTTTTAGTTCTTTGCCTACCTTGATAAAGGCTTCGATGGCCTTATCGAGGTGTGCTGTTTCATGTCCGGCAGAGAGCTGCACGCGGATACGTGCCTGTCCTTTCGGTACTACCGGATAATAGAAGCCTGTCACGAAGATGCCTTCTTCCTGCATACGGGCGGCGAAGTCTTGCGACAACTTGGCATCGTACAACATTACGGCACAGATAGCCGATTGGGTAGGCTTGATATCGAAACCGGCAGCCAACATCTTGTCACGGAAATAGGTTACATTGTTTATCAACTTGGTATGCAACGCATCGCTTTCCTTCAGCATGCCGAACATTGCCAGGCTGGCGCCCACGATAGAAGGAGCCAACGAATTAGAGAAGAGGTAAGGACGTGAGCGCTGACGGAGCATATCGATCACTTCTTTTTTACCGGTGGTGAATCCGCCCATGGCGCCACCAAAGGCTTTGCCCAGCGTGCCGGTAAAGATATCGATCCGTCCGTAGCAGCCGAACTGCTCGGCTACACCGTGTCCGGTCTTTCCGACCACACCGGCAGAGTGCGACTCGTCGACCATCACCAGGGCATCGTATTTTTCTGCCAGGTCGCAGATCTTATCCAACGGAGCCACGTTGCCGTCCATAGAGAACACACCGTCGGTGACGATGATACGGTGGCGTTGCGCCTGCGCTTCTTTCAGGCAGTTTTCCAATTCGGCCATATCGGCATTGGCATAACGGTATCTTTTGGCTTTGCACAACCGGACGCCATCAATGATGGAGGCGTGGTTGAGGGCATCTGATATAATGGCATCTTCTTCCGAGAACAGCGGTTCGAACACACCGCCGTTGGCATCGAAGCAGGCGGCGTAGAGGATCGTGTCTTCTGTACGGAAATAATCCGAGATAGCCGCTTCCAGCTGTTTGTGTAAATCTTGTGTCCCGCAGATGAAGCGAACAGACGACATGCCGTAACCATGTGTATCCATCGCTTTCTTGGCCGCGTCGATCAGCACTTGGCTGTCTGACAGACCTAAATAGTTATTGGCACAAAAGTTCAACACTTCGTCTCCGGCGTTGACACGGATGTCGGCGCGCTGGGGGCTGGTAATGATCCGTTCGTTCTTGTATAGACCGGCGGCTTTGATCTCTTCGAGTTCTTTTGTCAAGAAGTTTTGCAGTTTTCCGTACATAAAGCTTTGTTTTATTAGTATTTTTCTGATATGGATCGGCTCATTATGAGCAAATCGACAGACAAATATCCTCTTTTTTTTGCAGACTCGGTTAAAATTCTCCATACATTTGCACTGAAAAAACTTAAATCACAACAAAAAGGATGAAGAATATTTTGGTTATTGGTTCTACCGGTCAGATTGGATCGGAATTGACCATGAAATTGAGAAGTTTGTACAGTGGTAATGTAGTGGCCGGATACATCTCCGGAGCAAAGCCGACAGGCGAATTGTTGGAGTCAGGTCCTGCCGCTCTTGTAGACATTACCAGTGAACAACAGATCGCCGAAGCTGTATCCAAATACAAAATCGACACAATCTACAACTTGGCGGCCCTTTTGTCGGCCGTAGCGGAAGCTAAACCTCAACTGGCTTGGAAAATTGGGATGGACGGACTGTTTAATGTCCTCGAAGTAGCCCGCGAATTGAACTGTGCGGTATTTACGCCCAGCTCTATCGGTGTGTTTGGTAACAATACGCCTAAAGACCGGACACCGCAGGATACGATCCGCAACCCGCGTACGATGTACGGGGTGACCAAAGTATCAGGCGAGTTGCTGAGCGACTATTACAACATCCGTTTCGGTGTAGATACACGCGCTGTCCGTTTCCCGGGACTGATCTCTTACGTAACTCCTCCGGGAGGTGGCACGACCGACTACGCGGTGGATATCTACTACTCGGCCGTTAAGGGAGAAACATTTGAATGCCCGCTGGCCGCCGGTACCTTTATGGATATGATGTACATGCCGGATGCTCTCCGTTGCGCGATTGAAATCATGGAAGCCGATCCGACGAAATTGCTCCACCGCAATGCGTTCAACGTAACGGCCATGAGCTTCGACCCGGAAATCATTGCCAACAATATCAAACGATATATTCCCGACTTCAAGATGACCTATACGCCGGACCCGCTCCGTCAGGCCATCGCCGATTCATGGCCCAACTCGCTCGACGATACGTGCGCCCGCCAGGAATGGGGCTGGAAGCCGGAATACGATCTGGATGCGATGACACGCGAAATGTTGTCGAAACTGGGAGAACGTTTCGGTAAATAAACCACTGAACCACACATGCACAAACAACTGGTCATCAAAAACCTCCTGTCCGAAATCCCCAGTCTGGCGGAATTCATGGAGGCGTTAGGGAAAGAAATGCAACTTCCCGAAGTGTTGACTATGCGTTTAAACCTCGTGTTGGAAGAAGCGGTTTCTAATATAATAATGTATGCCTATCCGGATAAGCAGGCCGACGATATCTCCATTGATATTGACAAGACGGCGGATCTGCTGACTTTCAGCATTAAGGATCGGGGTATCCCTTTTGATCCCACCCAGGTGGAAGAGGCGGATATCTCGTTGCCGGCGGAAAACCGGCCGATCGGTGGACTGGGCATCTATATTATCCGTACAATCATGAGCGAAGTTGCTTATGAACGGACAGGCAACTGCAACCTGTTTATCATGCGAAAGAAACTGGACGGCCCTCATTGAACCGACAGGACATATAGTAGAGTAGGAGAGAACGAAAGCGTTTTCTCCTACTTTTGTTTTTCTGTGCCGTATTGTTTTGATTTTGAACTATATTGTACCGTTTAGTTTAGATTTTATAACAGCTTGAAAATCTGCCGCTGTGAAAATCTGTACTATATTTGCAATACTGTAAACAGTCATTTGTGAATAGAGTACCATGAAAAGAAACTTATTTGAGAGGCGATGAAACCACTACTCAAATACCTTCAATTACTACACGCTGAATTCAAGAATATTGAGTTGGCCAGTGTGTTCCGATTCAAGTCTTTTGAACGGGGGGAGAACTTTGGCCCTCATCGTCATCAGCGGATCGAGATCAACTTTATTCAGAAAGGCTCTTGTACCATGGTCTTTGGCGATGAAAGTGCAACGTTCCAGGAGAATGAGATGATGATCCTACTGCCCCTGGTCGAGCATACCTTTATTCCGCACGAAAAAGGAGTCTCCCTGATGCAACTGGAGTTTATGCCGGACCTGTTCTACCTGGTGGCCGAAAGTGAAGGACAGGACCTCTCCCTATATGAGAAGATATTCTCGGATAAAAGCGGGCGGAAGTATATCAAAATCATCAACAATATCCGGCTGATTCGAGCCGTACAACGCATTGTCGACGAACTGATCGACGAGAAGCAATCGTACGACCTGCTGGTGCTGATCTATTATGCCGAACTGCTGCTACTGATCTCTCGTCAGATGATGCACCCGGCGTTGCCGATCAAGGAAGGGCCGCTGCCCCATGCCTTGGCCATCATACAGGCGTCGTTTACCTATAATATATCCATGAAGGATGTCGCCAGTCAGTGTGGTGTCAGCGAGCGCTACCTGCGTAAACTGTTCTCTTCGCAACTGCATATCTCCTATACGGACTATATCAATGAGCTACGTATCAATAAGGCGAAGGAACTGCTGCATCACACGCACCAATCCGTCAAAGAGGTCGCTTACCTCTGCGGATTCCATTCGGTGGAATACTTCAGCCGGGTATTCAAGCAACATACCAACACGTCTCCAAGCAACTATAATCTAACAAAATAGCAACTATAATCTAACAAAGAAACATGAAGAAAACGCTTACACTCGTATACCTGTTAACCGGTATCCTGTTGCTATCCTCCTGTAGAGGAGGCGAAGTCGCATTGACGGCTTCGGAGAACGATCTTGTCTTTACTGAATTAGCCTCCACTTGGGACGAAGGGATGCCGCTCGGGAATGGGATCGTTGGCAGTCTTGTCTGGCAAAAAGACTCATCCTTGCGGTTGTCACTGGATCATGTCGGGCTTTGGGACCAGCGTCCGATGGTAAACAGGGATTCACTTTCGATCCGCAATTTCAAATGGGTACAGGAACAGGTGCAGAAAAATGATTACAGGCCGGTGCAAATGATGTACGACCTGCCATATGATACCTCCGCTTTCCCAACAAAGATCCCTGGTGGCGCCTTGGAGTTCAATATCGCTTCGTTGGGAAAAGTGGACTCCGTACGTTTGTACCTGAAGAACGCCCTCTGTGAAGTGAAATGGGAAGGAGGCGCTACGATGCAAACATTCGTCCATGCCACCGAAAACAAGGGATGGTTCCGCTTTGAGAATGTACCCGATGGTTTCCGTCCGACACTGGTATCTCCGGTCTATCAGGCTGCATCCGATGGTGTTTCAAGTCCGGTGACCGGGCAAGACTTGCGGCGTTTGGGCTATCCGCAAGGAGAAGTGACGGAAAAAGGGAATACATTGATCTACCACCAACCCGGTAGTGAAGGGTTTTACTACGAGATCGCAGTGAGTTACCGCCGCACAGGTCAAGACCTCGAAGGAATATGGACGATTATACCGAAACCGGAAGAGGGCAAAGTGACTCAATCCATAGATATCTATACTGCACTGGCCCTGAAACAGGGATTTTTAGCATCGTATGTCACACACAACATCTGGTGGGATAACTACTGGGCACAATCGTCGGTGGCTGTTCCCGATCCGGTTTTGACAAAGCAATACTATAACGAGATGTACAAGTTCGGTTCGGCAGCCCGCAGTTATTCTCCTCCTGTGTCTCTACAGGCTGTCTGGACGGCCGACAACGGAAAACTTCCGCCCTGGAAGGGAGACTTCCACCACGACCTCAATACGCAACTCAGCTATTGGCCTTGCTATACGGGTAACCACCTGGAAGAAGGAACGGGATACCTGAATTACCTCTGGGAAACAATGCCTGTCAATAAACAATATACACAAGAATACTTTGGCGTGTCGGGCTTGGCTGTTCCCGGTGTAGCCACGCTCAAAGGCGAACCGATGGCCGGCTGGATCCAGTATTCCTTCGGGCAGACGGTATCAGCCTGGCTCTCCCAGCACTTTTACCTGCACTGGAAATATTCGCAAAATAGGGATTTCTTGAAAAATCGCTCCTATCCATATATAAAGGATGTGGCTGTATTCCTGGATGAAATCGCTGTGCGCGACGCTGATTCGAAACGAAAACTGGCAATCAGTTCCAGCCCTGAGATCTACGACAACAGCATCCATGCCTGGTTTCAGACCACTACCAACTACGACCTGGGACTAATTCGGTTTGTCTATATGGCGGCTGCCGAAATGGCTACCGAACTCGGATTAACGGCAGAAGCCGAACAATGGAAAACCATCCTGTCCGAATGGCCTGATGTGGACCTGGATGCAGACAGCGCACTGACATTTGCTAAGGGCTTCCCCTATAATGAATCGCATCGCCACTTCTCCAACCTGATGGCTTTCCATCCGCTGGGACTGATTGACTGGAGCAATGGGACACGGGATCAGGAGATCATTAAAGCAACCATCCGGAAACTCGATGAGTACGGCCCTGATTATTGGTGCGGTTATTCCTATAGCTGGTTAGGCAACCTGAAAGCCCGTGCCATGGATGGCGAAGGAGCAGCAAAGGCGCTGAAGATCTTTGCCGAACATTTCTGTTTGAAAAACACCTTCCATGCCAATGGCGATCAGACAAAGCAGGGATATTCCCGGTTCACCTACCGTCCGTTTACGTTGGAAGGGAATATGGCTTATGCATCGGGACTGCAAGAAATGCTGCTGCAAAGCCATACTGGGACGATCCGTTTATTCCCCGCTATTCCTGCCGACTGGAAGGATGTATCATTCGACCGGCTGAGGGCGATGGGTGCCTTCCTGGTATCCGCCCGAATGGAAGGCGGGAAAGTGATACAGATCACCGTCCAATCGGAAAAAGGCGGCGCGTTGCATCTGCAAAAACCGGGTGACGGTTCCTATAAAGAAGCAAGCAACAGACCGTTAATGGAGAAAAACGGTTGTTGGGTAGTCGAAATGAAAGCCGGAGAAACACTACATCTGACAATTTAAAACGTACTATATCATGTTGACAATGTTCTTTTTTTCTCGTCTGATCGTTCGTTCATTCGTTCAGGTAAGGGCGGTTGTTTGCCTGTTGACCGTCAGTCTGTTGTCCGGTCAGGTCGGCAAAGCCGACGAAATACGGAGTTATCAGCGCCCGCAATCCGTTCAGGGAGTGAATCAACCCGTGTTGTCGTTGAACGGCATGTGGCAGTTCCAATTTTCCCCGGAAGGAAAGACATATGATGTCGCAGTCCCTGGCGAACTTGCCATGCAAGGCTTTGCCATCGAACACGATAAGGCATATACCTACTTCAAGACATTCAATCTACCTGCTTCTTACAAAGGAAAACAAATCATCCTGCGTTTCGACGGTGTATACAGCCACGCACGGCTTTTCGTCAACGGCGCATTTGTGAGGGAGCATAATGGCGGGTTTACCCGTTGGGAGACCGATATTACCTCGTTTGCCAAACCGGGACAAGAAAATGAGATCCGGATGGAAGTGACCGACCGTCTCGACGAGATATCTTATGCCTCAGGGTATGCGCACCATCCGGTCGGTGGCATACTGCGGGATGTGAGTGTGTTTGTGCTTCCCCAGGCTTCGCTTTGCGATTTCGGGGTGGTCACACAGTTGGATACCCTGTATCAGGATGCCAAACTGAAGCTCAGCTATTCCATTAGCAATAGTAAAAATGTAAAGATCGTCTATACCCTTACGGGGGCAAACGGAACAAAGATAACCAAGGAATTCCCTGTCAGGCAGGATGGCCTCCGTACGGACAGCTTCGATGTGAAACAACCGTTGAAATGGGATAGCGAACACCCGAACCTATACACACTGAACGTTTCCGTCCGGCAGGGTGGGAGAGAAGTGTACAATTTTAGTAACCGGGTCGGTTTTCGCGAAGTGAAGATCGTCGGCAACCGTATGCAGGTCAACGGCCAACCGGTGAAGTTGCGTGGCGCCTGCCGTCACGATATCCACCCCGAATTAGGCCGTACCTCGACAGCAGAGATGGATAGCCTCGACGTTGTGTTATTCAAAGAGTCCAATATGAACTTTGTGCGCACATCACATTATCCACCAACAGAAAAGTTCCTGGAAAACTGTGACCGTTTCGGCATCTATGTCGAATGTGAATCAGCCGTATGTTTTGTCGATACCTATCGTCAGAAGAACTATGCTCCCGGCCAATCGCAAAACGATCCCGCATTTGCCGCCCAATATGTCTCTCAATGCCAGGAAATGGTGAAAAGCTTCCGGTCGCATCCCTCCATCCTGTTCTGGTCCATCGGGAATGAAAGCGTTTACGGTTCGAACTTCCAGCAATCCTGGGATTGGGTGAAGGCCAATGACCTGACTCGTCCGGTTATTTTCAGTTATCCGGGCTCGGAACGGGAGAAGAACAAAGTGTATGATATCCTAAGTATGCACTATCCGTATGTAGATGGTAACCTTTCCCAGTGGGGAATGACTACGCAGCGTTTCCAGGGACACGGTATCCCTGCCCTGTTCGACGAATGGGCACATCCCGCCTGCTATACTTACAATACCTTACAGATTGATCCCAATATCCGCGAATTCTGGGGAATGTCGATCGATATGATGTGGAATAATTTGTTTGAATCGCCCGGAGGCTTAGGTGGAGCAATCTGGGGGTATGTAGATGAGATATTCATGCTGCCTGTCCCCAAAGAAGGAAAACCATATTGGAAAGAATTTGCTCATACTGCCAAGCCCGAAGGTTTCCAAGGCAACTGTGTAGGATACGGCGAATGGGGTATCGTTGATATCTGGCGGAGAAAAAAACCGGAATTCTGGTCCACTAAAAAGGCTTACTCCCCCGTCCGTTTATTGGTAGAGAAAATAGAGGAGTTCTCCCCCGTCCAACGTTTAGTCTTGCCGGTATACAACCGTTTTGATCATACGAACCTCCATGAGATAAAGGGATACTATACCTATAAAGGTGTCCGCAAAGAACTACAACTGCCAGCTATCGCTCCCCATCAGAAGGGAATGCTAGTGTTACCTGCCGCCGACTGGGTGGATGGCGAAACCTTGAAGGTAGAGTTTATTGCACAGGATAACGGGCTGATCGATGCCTACCTCCTGCCGATCGGAGAGCAAAAGATCGACTTGCCCAAGACCGCTTTCAACGGCAAACTCTCGGTGGAAGACAGCGCCGACAAACTGATTGTCAGAGGTAACGGCTTTGTGATTCCTTTCTGCAAGGAAAGCGGTTTGATCTGCAATGCCGAATCGAATGGGAAAGTCGTGATCGAAAAAGGTCCTTTCCTGAATATGGATGTCAACCTGAACCACCTGACAGGCGCCGAAGTACGCAGCAAAGCACGCAATTTCTTATCTGCAGATGTCGATTGGAAAAAGACAGGCTTTACATATACCGAAAAAGATGGTCAGGTACAGGTTAAACTATCCGGAACGTACGACTTTGTATCAGTCGATATCGATATCATGATCTCTGCTGAAGGGAAACTCGAATTCAACTACACTACCCGAGGCGAACCTAACGGCTACGTCCGTGAGAGCGGATTGCGCTTCCACCTCTCCGACGCCCTGGATCACCTTGCCTGGAAACGGAAAGGTTACTGGAACTTCTATCCCGAAAATCAATTTGCCGGAAACGAAGGCAGCGTTTCATTCTATGACAGCAAGCAGGCCGCCTATGGGCAGCAACCGGTTCAGGGTTGGCAATCAGACAACCGTAACTACTTCTATTGGGCGGACGAAGGCGCTGGCAGCAAGAAGCCATTGACAGTAGCCGCACAGGGGATGAAAGAAAACATCTATTCCTATACCTTGTCTGCCAACGGAAAGGGTGGCCTCTCAGTCGTTTCGGCTACAGCCTCAACGGCTTGCCGTACTATCCGGTTGTCTGATGAACAGTTGATGCTCTATACCAACAACCGATGGGATTATCCGGAGATTGCCTGGGGAAACTACTGCAAGACCATAGAGAATACCCCTTGTTACGGAAAGATCACATTGGTTTTGTTTTAACGTTAAAATAAACGTGCATAGCGTAAAGTCATGGGATGCCAATGCACTAAAAAGAACATATCGAAATGAAAAGAGTAATATTATCTTGTTTCGTTTTATTGTGTGTTTCGTTCCTGTCTGCACAATTCCCTCGTGTATATGATTTCGAAGTGAATCCTTCATGGCATCAATTGACTCTCTATAACTACAACCTGGATTCTACCCGGATAGCAGAAAACGACATTACCGTATACCTGAACAAAAGCCTGAATGAAGGAGGGTTGGGTTTATCCGGAAATCAACAATTCTATGCGTATGATTTCTGGAATCATCGGCTGATCGGACTAATTGATAGAAACCAACCATTCCGGCAAACATTACGACCAGGCGAAGCACGGATGATCTCGTTGCATGAAAAAGAAAACAATCCGCAATTTATCTCTACCAACCGGCATATCATGCAGGGATATCTCGATCTGAAAAACGTAAATTGGGAGGCTAAAAGCCTGACTTTATCCGGAACAGCTTCCGTCGTAGCAGACGATACCTATGTTATTGTCGTTGCCACAAACGGATACAAAGCCCAAAAAGTAAAAGCAAGTTCGGGAAAAGCCATTGTCCGGAATATCAATGATGAAAACGGCACCATTGAAGTAGTCATCGACAGTAAACAAAACCGGGATATCCGGTGGAGTTTGTCGTTCAGCAAATAAGAACCTTTGGTCAGCGTTGGTTCCTCCCCGGGGAGTTCTATGGGGTAATTCTCTTTTTCAGGCTTTTTGCCCAAAAGGCTCCCAATTTTTCCGCTCCGGCAACATTCGGATGAAGATAGAAAACCCCTGACCGACCATTCTCAGCGAAGAAATACGTCGTCGCGTGTTTCTTGAAAAATCCGAAAGCGTCCCTGTCTCCCTTATATACATAGGAAGGCCGGTTTTTCGCCAATGCGTCCAGATGCGGGGTATAACTTTCGAGGCGCGCCAGTCCTTCTTCCAGATAGGAGGCCCCATTATGCGTATTCGGGCTATACCAGACCGGGCGATGCAGGACAAACAGACTAAGCGGATACCGGGCATGGAGGCTGTCGATAATCAAAGCCAGGTTCTCCTGATATTGCTTCGGAGAAACGGGTGAACCGTTCGGCCCTTTGGTCGCGCTGTCATTGGTGCCAAGCATAATGGAGAACACCAATGGGACACCCTTTTCATACAACGTATCGGCAGCGTTGATTATATGACGGAAATACGTATCCGTAGCCGGCAGGAAATCGACTGTCGTATTACCACTTTTCCCGCAATTGGCATACTTTACAACATATCCCATTTCCTCCAGGCATTTCACCGCAACGGCAGGCGGTGCTTCCGACTGGGGATTCTTCAGAATCACTCCTTGCGTAATACTGTTTCCGATAAAGACAATATTGCATTTCGATGCCGGCTTCTCAGCATACACGCAAACAGACAGAAAAAACAGAATAGCAGTACAGATAAGTGATGATTTCATCTCAAGTAGATTAAGTTGTAAAGCATGCAAATCTAACAAAGATTAGCCGAAAACACCACTTTATCTTAAGAATAGTACCCGATAGTGCCGTTTTGTACAAAGAATCCAGGTACTATCAGGCCGTCTGCGTTTTGAGGGTGTGTCAAAAGTCCGGACTTTTGACACACCCTCATTACTTCCCAATTGTCTGATTAACTTCTCCCTTAACAGAGGCTGTGTAATTGCTGAAATTCTTCCTTCTACCACTGGAAGAATTATTGTGGGTGTTCGAAAAAACGTTCGTTTTTTCGAACATTATTTCCTCGTCGTAAAGATAGTAAAGAAAACTAAAATTGAACACAAATTAATATGCGAATTGCATAAATATGTAAAATATACAACTTTTTGTACATCCACAACAACTTTTCGGCCTCTTTTCTATGGTTTTTGAGAAATTATAAAATAGTACTTATTTGTTTGAAAAAACGAACGTTTAAACGAACTGGTTAAAATGCTTATTATAAGTGTTTTAAGCGATTATTATACTTATTGGTTTTCAATGGGTAAACTGTGCGTATTTCACAGTATCAGAAAAATCGATAATGTAAATATTAGTCAATAATCAGGTGGCTACTGAATAGTGCCCATTGGTTTTGGTTAACATGTTAGTCAGTTTTTAGACTAAGAACTGGTATCTTATTTATGTAGGTATCCTGTGGTTGTGTTTTTATGATATCGCAACCTCTGCTGAAGGAGATGAAATTTGAATGGCATGATGAAGCATTTGTTGTTTGTATTTCTGACAATGTATAGTGGCTGTCTATGGGCGCAAGCAGACAGGCCGGAGCCCGACACGGACGTGCCCGGTACCTCCGTATACCGTTTTGTTGCGGTCAAGACCAACCTGCTTTTCGACCTGGCTACAGCCTTGAATGCTGAACTGGAGTTTCCCTTGAGCCCCCGGTTCAGTCTGCTTGGCGAATGCACATTCCCGTGGTGGTTGTGGAGCAAGGAGCAAACCTGCCTTCAGGTATTCAGCGGTGGCCTTGAAGGGCGTTACTGGTTCCGTCCGGATTACAGCCGTCAGGATCCCGCATTGGGACAACATAACCCCCTCACCGGCTGGTTTACCGGGTTGTATGCCGGAGCAGGCTACTACGACCTCGAATGGAAAACGAAAGGCTACCAGGGCGAATTCTTTATCGCCGCCGGTGTGAGTGTGGGGTATACCAAGGCATTATCACGCCACTTCGGACTTGAATGTTCGGTCGGCGTCGGTTACCTGAACACCGATTATCGGCACTACGAGGCCAAACAGAGTGTTGTCGACGGCAAGTGGCACCTCGTCCGACAGAACGACGGCCATTATTCATGGATCGGCCCTACCAAGGCCAAGATCTCACTCGTGTGGTATCCGCACATCAAGAGGAAGAAAGGAGGCGCCCGATGAAACATGCTTCCCTTTATATAATGGTATATATAACAGCATTGGCTGCTACACTGATCGCCGCACTACTTACCTTTTCCTCGTGCGAACGTCGCCCGTTAGAAGAGTCATTCTATGAAACGGCACGACTCATGGTTGAGATTGACTGGGCCGCCTCAGGCCTCGACCCGGACAACGATCCGGCAGGCGACCTCTATTCAGCCTCCATATGGGTATTTGCCAAAGAAGGTACGCCATTCCAGGGAAAGAATTATAATGTATTCCCCCTCGAGGACCCCCGTGGCGGCGTGATCGAAGTACCTCCTGGCCACTATGCTTTGATCATCCACAACAACTACTACGACCCGGATAAGGGTATTTCGGAGTTCTCCCAGAACGTCGCCTTCCGCTTCGATGCCGAACGGCCTTATGAGACCTTTGAATACTATGCCCTGCCCGATAACTCCACGACAGGACGCTTTGTCACCCCTGCCGGCCAGGCACGCATCCTCCCTCCCGATAGGCTGGTCGCCTGGCACCTGGACGAGTTTGAAGTCACAAAAGAGATGATAGCAACCACCCGTCCCATGATCCAGACCCGGACGGATGTCGGGCAACCCATCGTGATTCATGCCGCTCCACAACCAATGCTGTATACCTGCCATGTGATCGCCCATGTCAATAATATAAGTAGCGCGAAGGCATCCCTGGCTATTCTGAACGGCATGGCCGGTTCGGTTTTCCCTGTTACGGGTATCGTCGGCCCTCCCGCCACCGGCTATGTCTTTTCGATGAACAACCGCCGCTACGACGAAGACTCGCAACGCAACGGCACCATCGAGGCCACATTCTACACCTTCGGCCCCTTATCAGCCGATATCGTCAACACCCTGCACCTCGACTTCACCCTGGTTGAAGAATATGACGGCCAGGTACTCTATCCCACACCTCCGGCCACGCCCTTTCAATTTAATGTCACACCTCAGGTTGATCAGCAGAACCACCATATCGAAATACGTATCGGCTTCGGGTCTGGTTCCAACCCCGATCCCTATGAATCAGTAGAACTCCCGCAATTGAATGTAGAGGGGCAGTTCGATGTGTGGGTCAACGAATGGGGTGAGGAGCAACCGGTGGAGGTGCCGGTATAAAAAAGAACTATCCATGTAAGATTGCACAACATAATATCACGAGAAAGAATCATAGTAAAAGTAACAACAAACAAAAAGTAAAATCATGAGAAAAATGACAATTGCTGCTGCATCCCTGGCCTTCATACTGGCCGGTTGTAGCCAAAACGAAATCATTGAAGGGTCACAAAATCCCGACAACGCAGTGAACTTTGGGTTGTATACACCGAAGACGAAGGGAACGGTGACGGATAACAGTGGTACGACCACAAACACCACTTCTACTGCTACAACTGGCATTAGGGATACGGGGTTCGGTATTCTGGCTTCGTACACGGAAGGGAAGACTTTCGACGAAATCAATGGAACGACTTCCACATCCACAATGGACTTTATGTGGAATCAGTTGATAGATCACAAGGTTACTGTTACGGATGGCTGGGGTTACACACCGCTCAAATACTGGCCAAATCAATCGAGCGATATGATTAGCTTTTTTGCGTATGCGCCTTATCGTGTTGCAGAGGATGCTTATATACAAGTATCAAACAATACGTATAAAGGTTATCCCCAAATAAAATACTCGGCACTCGGAGGATTAGCTAGCGCAGAGGGCAGCGATGCCAATCTTCAGAGTTCTCCTGATCTCGTTGTAGCACAGGAATTGAATCGGGAAAGAATTACCGATAAGACAAAGGTAGAGTTCACGTTCAACCATATCCTGACCAGAGTAGGTATGACAGCCAAACTAGACCACACGCTGACCTCTGATCTAGGTAATGCAGGCAAGACCCACGTCGTTATCACCAATATCGAAATCGTAGGCAAAGCTCTGCCTGTATCAGGAACTTATACCTACACAGCTAACGGTAAAGGAGACTGGTCTGGTTTGGGCTATGAAGATATTAATCTGGCTGGGCTTATCAATTTGTCGAAGGTCACAATCGCCACCACATCCGCAGATAAAGCTAATTACGAAAAAAACAATGCTATTGAGGTGACTGATGGAAATGTTGCCACAAATCTGTTCAAGGGTGACGGAATAAATGAAACATCTGAGTATCTCTTCCTGCCTCCGGTGAATGGAGGACTGGCTGCTAATGTTGTGACCGTAAAGATATCTTATGATATAGTAACTATTGACGATGCGCTTAATTTGGGATACTCAATAACTTCGGCTATTGCAGAGGTTGGACTGCCTGAAGGAATCCTGAAAAAGGGTATGGCATATACTTTGAACTTTACCATTTATATGTATAAGATCGAAGTTGATGTGGACAAAATTGAAGTTTGGGATGAAACAGATATAAACCAAGCTAGAGATATTCACAAATGATCAGAAGCTGCTGAAGAAGTAACATCAAATGAAGAAGAAAATACAGGAGTAGAATAAGTAATTCCCATCCTAACACCCGGCAGGAATTCCCCCTATCCCTGCCATCCCCACCCCGGCGGGCTTGACCGCCTACCGGGGTACTAATCAACCGGAAGCAAGACAATGGCACGAATCACGAACAACATCATATCGCAATACCTCAGTAGAGCCCTTTCAGCGCTCTGCCTGACCCTGCTATTGGCCGGATGCAGCCATGATTCAGACCCTGCGCCCGATCCTGTCCCCAACGGCACGCCCCTCGGTTTTTCGACCAACTTCGACATCGACAGCCGGGCAACAGCCGTGAGCAATATCCTGGATATGGGCATTTTTGCCTACTATACAGAGCAGACCCTGTTCGATGATGGAGCCGCCTTCGCTCCCAACTTTATGTACAACCAACTGGCCACCAAAGAAGGCGGTGTATGGGGATACTCGCCCCTGAAATACTGGCCGAATGCAGATGGCGACCGGTTGAGTTTTTTCGCCTATACCCCCCATACCGACAACTGCACGGCCTTGGAAGTGCTCACAGCAAACACCGACCCCGGTTACCCGCGTCTACGCTATACCCTTCCCACATACATCCCCGACCAGGTAGACGTACTAACCGCCGTAAACCTCGATCAGACACGCACCTCCGGAGCCGTTTCATTTGCGATGAACCACGCCCTGACCCAAATCCGGTTCAGTGCGAAACGGAAGCCGGATACCAGCGGCGACTTCCTGACTTCTATGAAAGTCACCGGCGTCACCTTGAAGGGCGGCTCTAATACCGGCATTGCGATACTTACTCCTGCAGGCATTGATTGGGAGATACCTATTACGTCACTGGAAACCATGCACTTTGAGCTAACCTCGAAGGCAGGACTGATCGATACGGCTACATACATAAAACTGTCTGACGACGAGTTTCTTCCCCTGACAACCTTTGGCTACGACCTGATGCTCATGCCCCAGCCGCTGGACGACATCTTTATTGATGTCGATATGTATATAGAAACCCGCAGTGGCGCCTATCCCAAGTCAGCTTCCTTTCCGCTCAAAGGTATTGTCGACTGGAAGCCCGGCACCACCATCAACTATCAACTCACCCTGGACTGGAACTCCATCTCCGAACTGACGGCCAACTCCATGCGTTGGACATCGGGCACGGTGACCGAGGGCGGAACACAAATAATCGAATAACCCCATAATATCCCTATGAAGCCATATATCCGCTACATACTACCGACACTTTGCACCAGCATAGCCTTGTTGAGCAGCTGTTCAACGTCTGAAACAGAACCGGAACCGGCTACTGTCGACCCGCGTCCCATCGAACTGATGGCCAATCCGCCCGACGGTTGCGGTGCAGAGGTACACACCCGTGGCAGCGGCGCAGGCCCGATAGAGACCTGGCGCAACACCCCTATCTGCCTGGTCTACGGAGCATCAACACAGGCCTATACCAAAAGCTGGGATGCAACGGTCACCATCTTCGGAAATGTAGACATCCAAACTACGCCCTCTTATCCGGCGGACAATGCCCCGATCCACATCGCCGGCTATTATCCTGTCGCAGGCTCGTTGGAAGCGGGTAAGGCCGTAACGCTGAACAACAACAACACCCTCATCTATACCGGCCTCGACGGCTCGGACGACCTGATGATATCCAACGAAGTGACAGCCTCCTCTCAAAACCCCTTCAGTGGGGAAAACCGCCTGACGTTCACGCATCTGCTTACGCAGTTGGCTTTTGCCGTGGTTTCGCCCGAGGCTGACATGTTTCCCAACGCAATCGCCATTACCGGTATCACGGTTACATCCGTAGACGATAATCACCCCTTTTCTACCACAGCTACGATCGATATCACAAAAACGCCTGCGGAAGCAATCACAATGAATGGGGAGGCGGCCGGTTCCCTCTCCGCCTTTTCGGGCACCTATACCGCCACCAAAGACAACACAGTCATTGGAGCCGTGCTATTGCCTCCTTGCCTTACCGAAGAAGACGGCTACAGCGTGGATGCAACCGTCACCCTTTCCGACAGCACGGAAATACCGCTGGATCGCATCAAAGCCCCATTCAGGCAAAACACGGCTTATACAGTAACATTGACATTTATGGGAGCAACCATTGTGCCAACCGTTCCTATGGTGGTACCCTGGGTGCCGGGCACAGGTTTAACGTTAGCGCAATATGATGTTTTTGAATAAATATATACCCATAGCCTGGCTGGCCTCGTGCCTCCTGCTCGCCTCCTGCCAGCGCGAGGAAGAAGAGGCGTCCGCCGAATGGCTACCCATGGAGGTGACTGTCACCCGAGCCCAGCTAACTCCGGGCGAAGACGGTAAGGCCGACATAGTGACCTTTAAACCGGACGACACCTTTCTGGTGGTGGCACACACCGGCGCAGAGTCTGCCCCGGCAACTTGGTATTCGGGCCTATACCGCTTCCCGAAAGAGGGGGAACTGTCAACCCTGCGTCCTCTTAATTCCTACAACTTCGATAACGATACGTATGTTGACGCGACCGGCTCCCTGCGCGGCGGCCTCTATCTGCCTACTTCCACCGCGGGTATCGTCTACCAACTCCACCTGGTTTGGCCTGCTGCTAAATTTATGGAGGGTGGTCCGGTGGCCGTACCACGCGATAAGTCCATTTATGTTGCCACACCCGCACAGCCGTGTACGCTAACCGCCGCCAACCCTTACTTCACCATGCCGTTCCCCAAAGACATGCAATTGATAGAGATGAGCTCGGCCCTGAAAGTGTACATCAAGCAAAGCAGCGCTGACGCTACGGCCGAAGTCTCCAACGTAAGGCTGCTCAATGCCGGCGACCGGAATGCGCAGATGAACATCCATACGCACCGGGCATTACTGGCCTATGCCGACAACGTTGAGATCCAAATCAGTAAAGCGGAAGAAGAAGACGCCGGCGATGACGAAACCGCAGATACCGGCCTGGAAGGAAGCTGGGCGTCAAAAAACGATTTCGCCAACGGAGATTCCATCGTCTACTACACAGCCGATTCCATCCGCATCCATTGTGCCAATTACAAAACACAAGCCCGGGCTCTTACCCTTGCAATGCACGTGGTATATACCCTCACAGGGCAAACTGATCCGATTGAAACAGACATCACCATCCCCCTCACATTCCTCGATGCCGAACCCTCCATGCGCTACGACCTCACGCTGACCACCAACCCGAGGGCGGTATACGTTACATATACCGTCGCTTCTTTCAGCAAAACCGTAGAGTTGGAGGGTAATCTGGGAAAACCTGTCTATACCGCGGGTACGCTCAGTCTGACTACAGGTGAATGGAAGGAAGGCGGCCGTTTTGACAATACGATTGAATAACAATGAAACACGCAACACATACACTGATAACCTGGCTGGCCTTTGCCACTGTGCTACTGGCCGGCTGCACCGACGAGGAACCGGACACTGCCCTGATCCGGAAAGGCGTGGAGGTATCTGTTAGCCTCTCCCTGAACCCCGATGCACAGTCGCCCTTTGCCGATCCTCTCACACGTGCCGGCGGGGAAGATCCCACAACAGTCACCGACGTGTGGGTGTTGCAGTTCGACGGCACAACCGACGACGCTAAATTGCTCACCCCGCCGCGTTACTACAAGGGCGTATCCGGTATCCGCCTCCTGAGCAGCCCGGATAAGCAGCGCCTTGTGGTAGTGGCCAACACGCATCAGCAGTTTCTCAACTTCACCCTTACGCCGGGACTGGATACCTATGGCGACCTGAAAGCCCTGGCATCGGATGCCGGCCTGGCCCCGGTAATGCCCTTCCCGTTAGTCGAACAACCATCCGACCTGCCGATGGAGGGTTCTGTAGAGGTTATGATCTCCGCAACGGACACGCCGCAATCGATAACGGTGCCGGTGACATACAGCGTAGCCAAGCTACAACTGACGCTCCATAATGCCGTAGCCAGCGACCTGACCCTCACCGGCCTGCAACTTCGCGGCGTCCCGACAACGGTAGACATGCTGGCTGGCGAAGCCACCTACGACGGGGCTGTGTATCCTGCCGCCACCTACCTGAACTCATGGAGCGACTACCCGTTCAAAGAGTTGAACCTGGAGTCCGGAGGAACGGATTACAAACAAACATGGTACGTTCCCCACAACGAGCGGGGCCAGACCCAGGCCTCCTCATCCGACCAGAAAACAGCCTACGCCCAATATATGGGAGCGCAACTCATCACCACCTGCATCGAAGTGACAGCCAAACTGGCCGATGGATCGCCGCGCACCTACCGCTTCCTGGCCGGGGCCGACAACACCAAAGACATGAACATTAAGCCAGGCTGCCTCTACACCGCCACGCTCGATTTCCAACGTCCGGGAACCGTGGGCGTGGACATGGACATGCGCATTGTAGACTACCGGCTCGAACAGACTACCGACACTGAAACGATTGATTATGTAGGCACACCAGACCATGAATCGCCCGCTTCCAACTGCTATATCCTCAACCCTCCCCTCAAAGGGAAGCGTATCTACCGTATCCCGGTGAACCGTGCCGACGACTACTGGACGACAGACAAAGGCTATCAGAAAGACAACTCAGCGCAAGCATACCGCCTCAATATGGCTGCCGGCGGAAGTGGTTTCGGTACAGAACTGATCTGGCAAGACCGAATGGATATGGTAGAGAAACGCCACATCGAAGGTGGCAAACTGATCAATATCGGTAGCGAAAACTGGAATGATCCGAACAAGATCTGTGTCACTCGCGCCTGTGGCTCTTACGACGCCGGTAACCGTTTGCTGAACTACATCGAGATCGTGGTGCCTGCCGGTGCCACGCGGGGTAACTTCCTGTTGGGCATCTATGCCGCCAACCCGGACTACTTGCGCGTCACCGAGGGCTACAGTTGGAGTTACCACTTCTGGGTAACAGACTACAATCCCGATGCCATAGGCAACATTACCTCCAACCAACCGGGACAGTTCGTCGTGCCGTCCGGCAATGTCCACCGTTATGCAGGGACGATTTGGGCCACGGGCGAGTGTGTTTCGAAAGTGATGATGGATCGCAATATTGGCGCTACATCAGCCGGTTATCCGCAGAATGAGACCGGAGATGCCACTATCAACTCTACCGACCTTATTGGTGCCTTTTACTACCAGTATGGTCGCAAAGATCCCTTTCCCGCCACGCAGGCCCTCTACAACGAAAGTAATGGGAAGGTGTTCATCAAAGTGGCCGGAGCACCCGGCACGATCAATGATGCGGTCAGGAATCCGACTACACTCTATGGCAATACCACTCTCCAATACTGGGCATATACCGGCGATAATGCAACACCCTATGAGAACGGAAAGCTCTACTGGTGGCAGGATGAGAAAACCGCAGGTAAGTACAGTGTAAATACATATGCCGGCGTGAAACCATTCTTCGATCCCAGCCCTTACAGCTGGAAAATACCGAGGTCTGATACATGGGCAGATTTTGCGACACATACGACAACAAATACCGGTACCCAGTCGCGGTTTACACCTTTTACTACTGCTTGCGGGGGGTATTATTGGCCTGCGGGTACGGTCTACGGATCGGTGTTTTACCCGGCAACAGGGTGCATCAATCTATCGAATGTTGTGCAAAATCCTAATCAGGCTTATAATTGGACAGGAAGTCCGACTACGGCAAGCTTAGGTGTTTACAGGGCGTTGTACTCCTCCGGCAGCACTACAAATAACATGGCAAGGTATTATAGACTTCCCGTCAGAAGTATTCAGGAATAGAAAGCGATGAAACACAAACTACATATCCTCTTAAGCATCGTTGCCCTCGGCTCGTCCTTGTTGTTGACCGGCTGCGTACTCGACGATATAGCGTCGGTCTACAAGCCCGGCAAACTGATCGACGTGACCGTCAGCACCGGAGTAATGCCGGTGCTAACCCTTGTAAACGATACGCTCACCCGCGCGAACGGTGATGAACCCGCTGCCGCTGCCGAGGTCTACGACTACTACCTGTTCCAGTTTGACGAAAACGATGTGTTACTCGCCACCCCGGTCTATGTGAAGACCGGTAACGACCCGCTACAGATCGTCCAATTGACCACCAGCGGAGAAAAGGAGCATCGCATCGTGGCCATTGCCAATCTGGGCACCGACACCTATCCGTGGAAGGTAACCAAAGACGTAACCACCTATGCACAACTTTGCGCACAAAGCATCACGCTCACCAACGCCGATGCCGGAGCCTTCCATACCGACGGCAAAGACTATCCCATGATGAGCGCCGATTGGCAGGGTGTGATCAAGCAAGATAATAAAGACGACGGACTGATTACACTCGGTTTCTCCCTGAACGTGGCCAAACTCTCCGTCACCCTGGCAAACACTTCCGGAAGCGGAGTGGTGATCGAGCGTATCACACTGGTCAATATACCTTCGAAACTGTCCTATACTGCCGCCTTAAACAAGCAGACAACCGACACGATAAGTTATGCTTCCGTGCCGCCCTATACGGATGAGATTGAGGAAGACGGAAGCTTCACACACACTTTCTACCTGCCCGCCAATCCGCAACCCACAGCGACAGATATCGGCGATATCACCCGCCTGAATCGCTACGCCCCGCCGAGAGCGACCTATGTACAGTTGATCGTG
Organism: Tannerellaceae bacterium; assembly: GCA_031555145.1. Taxonomy (GTDB): domain Bacteria; phylum Bacteroidota; class Bacteroidia; order Bacteroidales; family Tannerellaceae; genus JAJDIA01. The sequence continues at coordinate 55,062 of JAVBUR010000005.1, forward strand.
CGCGAAACCTCGTCGGGCAACCGCTACACCACCTCGCTGCATGTGGGTGACTTACAAAATAGGGGCGACAATACGGTCGATTTCGACTTCGATATCGCCCGGAATACCGCCTACTCCCTTCACTATACAATCTCAGATAAAAACGACTACTTCCTCGACGGACGCACCGACCCTTATCTGAGCACCAATAACTATTGCACAACAGCCGGTGCCGGCTCGGGAGGCTATATCCGCACAGGCATCAGTCCCGGAAAAGCGGCAACAGAGAGCATACGCTATGAGATAGAATATGCCATCAATGCGCGGAATGTGAACAACGTGTTGATGGGTAGCGGCGCAGCAGGTAATACGGCAGGTACGTACATGATCACCTCGTCTACCACCAAAGCGTTCTACGCAGGTACCGGTCCCGACGACAAGGTGGCGCTTATCACCAACGATGCCGACCCGAATCGTCATACCGACGTGTTCGAAATAGACCTGACAACAAACAATGTCAAGGCTTTTTATGATGGCAAGGAGCAATCTGCAAAAAGTATTACCGGCAAGCTTGGGATGGATGAACTCTTCCTGTTCGCCAACAATGTCGGCGGTATGCCGAGTGGCAACAGCAATATAAAACTCTACCGTTTCAAACTCTGGATTGACGGCATGTTGGTGCGCGATATGCAGGCCGTCCCAGCCGATGCATTCACCACTATTGACGGCGAGCCGGTTCCTTCATCGGGAATGTACGACAATGTGACGCAAGCCCTGTTCACCTCGGCCACATCCCCGCTGTCCACCTACGTGCCTGATAAGCCGTTCATGTTCTCTGTTGACACGCGCCTGGGTACTTCGTCGACCGACAAGACCTATACCGTCCCCTTTAATACGATTAGCCATGCCTTTGATTTCTCGATCCAGTGGGGCGATGGTACACAGACCGACTATCCGGCCGGAACACAACTTACCCACCCATTGCTTACCCACACATACCCTATACCGGGCGTATATATGATCAGCGTCTTCTCGTCTACAGGTGAGATGCCTCATGTCAACTTTGGCAGCAACAGTACAAATGCCGCAGTCAAACCTGCAACGGCCAATAATAATTACAACAAGCTAATAGCGCTGCACAATGAAATGCTGTATATTAACAGCACTGATTTCTTTTACATGTTCTTTGACTGTGTGAATTTGGCAGGTGTACTGCCCGAGGCGCTTTTCTCCGCCAATCCGCAAATAACCAGATTTGATTATTTATTCAACGGCTGTGAAAAATTAACCTACTTGCCCCCAAAACTGTTTGCCAATAATAAGTCGGTAACTAATTTCAACTGTACATTCTTTGGATGTGCCGGCTTTACTGGTGAAATACCTGTTGAATTATTTGCCAATCAGCCGTTCGTCACCTCTTTTCACAGAACGTTTTGGCTGTGTACCGGTTTTACTTCAATCCCCTCCAAACTGTTTGCAAATAATCCGGCCGTCAACACGTTTTTAAGCTGCTTTTGCAAATGTGCAGGCCTAAAATCCATTCCTGCCGGGCTGTTCGACAACAATACGAAAGTACTTAATGGGCAGGAACTTTTTCGTGAATGCTCCGGTCTGGAAGGGGCTATCCCTGAGGGGTTATTTGCAAACTGGCCATTGGTGACGGATTTTTCTTTTACATTTGGAGGTTGCACAAACCTGAAAGGGCCTTTCCCAAAAGACCTGTTTGCCCATAATCCTAATGTCACCACTTTTAGTAATACATTTAACGGATGCAAAGAACTGGATTGTGAAATCCCCAAAGACTTGTTTGCCAATAACCCCAACGTTCTCACTTTTGCCAACCTATTTAACGGCTGCGAAAAGCTGAAGGGGACTATTCCCTCGGAGTTGTTTGCCAGCCATCCCTTGGTGATGGATTTTAACAATGTATTCAGAGACTGTAAATGCTTGACAGGTATTTCTGATGGGCAGCTGTTTGCAAACTGTAAGCTAGCCTCTAATTTCACTTATGCATTCTATGGCTCCGGTATTCAAGCTATCCCCAAAGGATTGTTCGACAACAATGGGGATGCCTCCAATTTCAGCTATACGTTTGCCTCCTGTACCAAACTTTCAACAGCACTTCCTGCCGGGTTATTTGCTAAATGCCCCAAGGTGAACACATTCCTTCAGACATTTATTGACTGTGCTGCCCTTACAGGTACGATCCCCGCAGACCTCTTCGGAGACAAGCCGATACTCACAAACTATCAGAGCACATTTCAACGATGTGCACTCCTTGAGGGACCAATACCGTCAGGATTATTCGACGGTAGCCCTGCTGTGACGACTTTCTACGGTACATTCAACGGATGCAATTCGCTGAACGGTCCGATACCCAAAGGCTTGTTTGACCATTGTCCCAATGTAATAGGATTTTACTCCACTTTCGTCTCATGCAGTATAGAAGGCCCGATACCGGAAGGGCTGTTTGACAAAAACACTGAAGTGGAGTCGTTTCAGAGCACATTCCTCAATTGCTCTAAACTGACAGGCTCGATACCGGTGGGGTTGTTTGCAAATAACTTGAAAGTGACCTCTTTCGAAAGTACATTCAATGGTGTTCCGGATATCCAACTCACATCCACTATTTTCGTTAAGGATGAGAACGATCCGGCCGAGTGCGCCAAGCGGTTCAGTTCTGTCGCCGAGGTGAAATTTACTAATATGTTTGCTTGCTCCACGAGAAATAAAGAGATCTCGCGCGGTATAGCTCCGCAGTTGTGGGACAGGTCTCTTTATGCAGGAAACGCAGTATTCACGTCAACCTCCTGCTTTGGTGGTACACGTAACACATCCCCCGATGATAATAAACGCTTAGAGAACTATTCAGATATACCGACCACTTGGGGTGGTTCCAAACAACCATAAAAACACTTCGGATGAAAACACACATGACATATCCCACAGCGCTTGGTGCGACATTACTCGCTCTGCTTTTCTGCATAACAGCAGGATGTTCGCAAACGGACGAAGGCGAACCTGACGATACCGTACAGATCACCGTACTTCCTCCCGAGGTAGGAGGTATCTCTTCACGGGCAATCGTCACCGACAAAGCGTTTCCTACGACTAAAAATTTCGTCCTCAATATGGGCCTTTGCCTGATGAAACCAAACGAAGTCACGGATGATGGTGCTGTGATAGATGGCTATCATAATGTCAGTGTATTATTCAGGGGCAACGGCACCACACTTGTGCCGGATGGCTATGTACTGCCCAACGGCACGGCAATGAACACCCTCTCCGTGCGCAAAAATGTACCCCTCGACATCTATGGCTATTATCCCCATAATCCCATGGTAACCGACTTGAATAAGATACCTTTCACTGCCAAACAAAAGGAAAGTACCCTGATAGGAGTAAGTGACACGACGGACTTCCCAATGGACTATATGTATATTGCACCCGAACACTCCTCCCTGTGGAAAAATGTCCCGGCAAGTGATGCAGAGCAGCTTACGCCTGTATTTACGCACGCTATGGCATGTTACAGACTATACCTCTATAATACGTCTTATCAGGTTGGTACAGGCTCCAACAATACCCTTTCAAAGACGTCTATAGCTTACGATAGTAAATCGGAGGCAACCCAAGAACCCCGAAGCCATCTGTGGGGAATACCTTCGGATGGCACGTACAGTGCTGTGGACGGATCGGTCCACGTGACCGAATGGGCGGATACACTCGCATATGATTATACGCCAAGATCATTTAGCGGAGGGACTTATATTTACTTCATCTTTCCTGAAATGATCGTCGGCAAAGACGGCTATCCCGACGATGCGGAGTTGGCGATTACGATCTGGCTGAACGAGACTCCCACCAAACTGTTGCACAGCACCCACACCATCAAGTTGTCCGGAATGAGCACTCCCGCGGCTGCAGGTGCCACTAAAGGACTGGTAAAAGGATACATGTACAGTCAAACTGTCTACATCCACAACCATCGCCAGTTCGAGGTCTCCGAAATGACCATCGCCCCCTGGCGTAGCAAGTCATACGAACTAAGCATGTAACTCAAAATACCATACAAGCATTTATGAACTTTTCTTGAGAGAACTAACCGAACTTCTAACTATTTGCTCTTTAACCGGATCTTAACTGAAAGGCGCCTTTTGAGAGTGGGCGCCTTTCTTCTTTTTTATATCGCCTTTTTCTTTTTTGTATCGGTGTGTGTCAATCAAAGCATATTCATGTGGGTTTGAAAATCCCCCTACGATCGAACTTTTTTCTGAAAAATACAATAAGGTAGAACTCCCTTTCTCGAAAAATAGTTGTATTTTTTGTGTATAATCAATTGATTTACATGATTTTATATCTCTTTTATGGCATGCTTTTGTAGTGTCTATGGTATGCCTTCGGTATGCCTATATGTTGCCTATACCCCTGAAACGCCTCAAAACAAGTTTTTTTCATCTCTCTGAAAAATACAATAAGACAGCCAATGTCCTACCTTCAGATCCGGCTGGATAGGAAAGTGGAGTAGGGGCGACGAGTATCCATAGGCGAAAAATAGGGCGTTGTACAGGGTGTGATTCCGTTTAGTTATATTAAACGAAGATTTAGTTCCGATCTGTACAATTCTTAGCGCTTTTTTTAGAGAGGCGGAGAGGGGAAAGTACGCTACATTTGCATATAATAATACAACTTGAAAAACACATTAGATAGAATACCATGAAAAAGACAATCTTATTATCGGTTTGTTGCCTGTTACTGTCGGTAACGGCCTTTGGACAGGCTAATTTGGAGATGCCTCGTATTTCGCCCCGTCCGGCATCGGTTACCGGTGTGGCGGAGTGTCAGTTGTCACTCAATGGCATCTGGAACTTTCAAACGCCTTCGGTGCAGAAGACATCGATTGAAGTGCCCGGCGAATGGACCATGCAGGGCTTTACCGTGGAAGAAGGAGAAACGGCTGTATATACGCGTACGTTTGATCTATCTGCTGACTGGCAGGGTAAGCGAATCAAAATTCGTTTTGATGGCGTCAGCTCATATGGATTGGTAAAAGTCAACGGTACAACCGTAGGGGAACACGAAGGAGGGATGGTTCCCTTCGAGATGGACATCACTTCGACTGTCAAACCGGGCAGGAATGAATTGACGGTAGAGGTACAGGCCAATACGATCAGCGACCGGATCGGTTGTGTATCACAATATGCCGTACATACGGTCGGCGGATTGGTACGGAAAGTAAGCTTGTATGCCCTTCCGGCAGTGAATATTGCTTCGCTGGATGCCGTGACCGTGCTGGATAAGAATTATAAGAACGCCACTTTATATATAGATACCCGGGTTGCGAATGAAGCCAACCTGATCGGTTCCGTCAGCGTAGCCTACAGCTTGCTCGACGCTTCCGGAAAAGAAGTGGCTTCCGCCCGGGTGAATGCCAATGGACAAAATGAGGCCGATGCGCAACTAAAAGTAGGAAATGCCCGACTGTGGAATCCGGAACATCCTTATTTATATACACTCACGACCCGCCTGTCGGTCGACGGTCAGCTGGTACAGACGAATAATCAGAAGGTAGGTCTGCGTCAGGTGGAAGTGAAAGGAAATATCTTGCTCGTCAACGGAAAGAAAGTGAAATTGCACGGAGTCAACCGTCACGAAGCACATCCCTTGCGTGGACGCAGCCTTACGCCGGAGTTATGCCGCCAGGATGCAGAGATCTTCCGCGCCGGTAACTGCAACTACATCCGTACATCGCATTATCCGCCATCGGAAGAATTCCTGGACGCCTGCGATGAACTGGGATTGTTTGTAGAGTGTGAAGCCGCAATTACCTGGGTACAGCACCATGCTTCTCCGATCTGGAAACATTGGAATTATGAAGATGAGAAATTCTTACCCTATATGATACGGGCAAACCAGGACAATATTGCCGGAAACCGCCATCACCCTTCGATTATTATCTGGTCGTTGGGCAATGAGTCACGTTGGTCGGGACTGTGGGCTAAAGTACTGGCGGCTGCCAAGCAGGCAGATCCGTCGCGTCCCACCAGTCTGCACGACCAGTGTTGGGGTGGATTCAATAATGCCGGAAGCAAGGCGGATATAGCCAATTATCACTATCCGGGCATAAACGGACCGGCGGCTTGTGATACCATGTCGCGTCCGACACTGTTTGGCGAGTATGCCCACCTGACGTGCTACAGTCGTCCGGAATTGGCCACTGATCCCGGCGTACGGGCGGCTTTCGGAAAACCACTGGTGCAGATGTACGACAGCATGTACTACCATGATGCCTGTCTGGGCGGAGCCTTATGGAGCGGTATCGACGATATCTTCCACCTGGCCGACGGACGTATCCTGGGGTATGGCCCCTGGGGACCGATCGATGGCTGGCGGCGTGAGAAACCCGAATATACCGGCATGAAAAAAGCCTACACCCCTTTCCGTTTACTCGACTATACCTGGAAGCAGGATGCCAAAAAGAAAACATATACGGTAGAACTAACCGTAGAAAACCGCTACGATTTCACCAACCTCTCCGAAGCCACCATTGAATACGGTACGCAGGGAGGACAACTGACACCCCTCAAGGTGCAGATCCCGGCTCGGAGCAAAGGAACGATCCGTATCACCCTCGATCCGCAGCAGACGCAACTGTATCTGAAAGTAACCGACCCCCGCCAGTTTGTCTGTGCCGAGGAATTATTGACAAGAGAAGAAACAGCGAAGGAAGAATCCCCGGCTATTTACTCATTCGCCCTGGAAGAAACCGACAAGGCTTTTATCGTATCCGACAAAGATAAGAACCAACATTTCCTGATCAACAAGACAACCGGGCTGCTCTCGAAAGCAACGAATCACGGCAAGGTGATCTTGCAGCAAGGCCCTGTGTTCTGTCTGGTACCGATGAACCGGTTTGACGGCGGCAAACCGAATGTGGCAGGCGAGACCTACCAGAATAATATTTACCCGGACAAGAACTACGCCGAATATACCCTCTTTGCAAAAAGTATCGAAAGCCGGAAGCAGGCAGATGGCAGTATGGAAGTACGATCTGAACTGGCGTTCAACAGCGGGGCAACAGGTGTGATCACCTATCGTTTTGGAAGCAATAACGAAGTAACGGTTTCTTATGAAGTGACGATCCAACAAGACAAGGAAATAGCCCCGCGTCAATACGGAATGCTGATGCAGGTGCCGGTATCGTTCCAGACATTGAACTGGGAACGCGATGGGGAGTTCACCGTGTATCCCGACCATGATATCGCCCGTCTCAAAGGTGAAGCCCGCCTGAATGCCAACCACTTGTATGAAGTGGAAGAATGGCGGAAAGTACCCCAGGGCGACTGGAAAGACGATGCAAATATATTAGGTTCCGTTGATTTCCGTTCGACAAAGACACAGATCAAACGGGCGTCGTTGACGGATGATGCCGGTCATGGTATCGAGATCATCGGCGATGGACGGAAAGCCTTCCGCGCCTGGCAACAGGATGGCTGTATCCAGGTATTGACGGCCGACTACAGCAATGGAGGATCGGAACCATTCTATGGCTCTCCGTTTACTTCCGACCGGATCAAGATCAAGCAGGGAGATGTGTTGAAAGGAAATGTAACCTTCCGGTTGAAATAATTCCGATTGAAATCATATAGAACCACGCGTGTATGAAACTGGGTACAATCGATATTTGTATTTTCATTGGATACTGTTTGCTGATCCTCTGTATCGGGTTGTTGGTGTCCCGGACTAAAAAGGGGAAGGAGAAAGACAGCAAGGATTATTTCCTGGCTGGCGGCGGATTGGCCTGGTGGGCGATCGGGGCTTCCATTATCGGATCGAATATTTCGGCCGAACAGTTTATCGGCATGTCGGGTTCAGGCTATGCCATAGGGCTGGGAATGGCAACCTACGAATGGATCGCTGCATTAGGACTGATTATTGTAGCCAAGTGGTTTCTCCCCATTTTCCTGAAACAGCGGATCTATACCATGCCGCAGTTCCTGGAACAGCGGTTCGACAGCCGGGTGAAGACCGTCATGACGCTTTTCTGGTTGGCCGTCTTTATTTTCATCAACCTGACGTCTATCCTGTATCTGGGGGCATTGACGATCCAAAGTGTATTAGGGATTCCGTTGCTGTACAGTATACTGTTTCTGGCGGTATTTGCCGGTCTCTATTCCATTTATGGCGGCTTACGGGCGGTAGCGTTGACAGATGTGATCCAGGTACTCTTCCTGATTGCCGGCGGGCTGATCACCACCTATGTGGCGGTGAATGCCTTGGGTGGCGGCGAAGGGCTGATCAAAGGGTTTGAGAATCTGTACGAGACATCACGCGATAAGTTCCATCTCATCCTCGATCCATCCCATCCGGGGTATAAGGATTTGCCGGGACTGTCGGTTATTATCGGGGGATTGTGGGTAGCAAATCTCTATTATTGGGGATGTAACCAATATATCATCCAACGGGCACTGGCCGCCAAGTCGCTGGCAGAAGCCCAGAAAGGGATGCAATTTGCCGGACTGCTGAAACTGCTGATTCCGCTGATTGTCGTGATCCCGGGAATCGCAGTATATGCGATGAATGTGGAGTTGGGTCGGTCGGATGAGGCCTATCCCTGGTTATTAGCCAATATCGTGCCGACCGGGATCAAGGGACTTGCACTCGCTGCCCTGACGGCTGCCATTGTCAGTTCACTGGCTTCGATGATGAACAGTATCTCTACGATCTTTACCCTGGATATTTACAAACCCTATATGCATAAGAAGGCAGGTGAAAGGGAGTTAGTTACGGTAGGACGTATAAGCAGTTTTGTGGCCTTGGTCGTCGCTGTTGTTATTACACCGATGTTGAGTAACCTCGACCAGGCATTCCAGTATATCCAGGAGTTTACGGGTTTCGTAAGCCCGGGTGCATTGGCGATCTTCCTGGCCGGATTCTTCTACAAGAAAGCTACACCCAACGGAGCCCTGTTAGCGGCTCTCGGAACATTTGTCTTTTCGGTGGTGATGAAGTTGGTCTTCCCGGAATTACCCTGGATGGATCGAATGCTAATCGTGTTTGTGCTCTGCTGCCTTACGATGGTGCTTTCGGCCTGTATCGAACGGAAGGGTATCAGCGAAAAGGCGATTGAGATAACCCCCGGGCTGTTTAAGACATCGCGGTCGTTCAATATTGTTTCAGTGATCATCTTTATCATCCTGGTGGCATTTTATGTCCTTTGGTGGTGATGTGTAATGAATGATATATACATAAATTGTCTAAATATATGAAACACAGAGATAGAGTCATTGCCGCTCTGAATCACGAAGAGACGGACAGGGTTCCGTTCCAGGCTACCTTTACCCCCGAGTTCGCCAATCGGTTGAGAGCCTATTACGGGTTGGTGCCGCTTCGTTCGGAACCGCATCACCGCGAATGGTATGGATATGAACTGGAGGCGCTTTGTGGACAGGATGCCCTGCAAGCCAGCGTAGGCTGGTCGACAAATTATTACCTGAAAGAGGAACCCTATACCGACAACTGGGGCGTCAAATGGAAAATAGACGCCTACGAAACCCCCTTTGGGGAAGGAAAGTACACGAATCTGAACGGTGGTCCGCTTGCCGGAGATGAACCGGATGTGGACAGCTACCAGGCGCCCGATCCGAATGCACCGGGACTGTATGATGTCGTAGAAAGGTTAGTCCGCGAGTACAAGGATGAGTATTTCATTATCGGCCGGATTCACTGTACGATCTTTGAATCGGCTTGGGCATTACGGGGATTTGAGGATTTGTTGATGGACCTGTACGTGGACCCTGAAATGGCCAATAAGATACTGGATACGACTTTCCTTTATCACCTTGAAGTGGCGAGGAATATGGCCCGCCGGGGAGTGGATATGATCTGGTTGGGCGACGACTTCGGCTCGCAGACAGGCCTTCTGATGAATCCCGTTACCTGGGGTGAGTTCTTCAAACCGCGCTATGCCCGCCTTTGCCAGGAAGTAAAGGCTATTAACAAAGACCTGAAAATAGCTTTCCACTCCGATGGATGCGTGTATGATATTATTCCGGGACTGATCGAAGCAGGGGTAGACGTGCTGAATCCGGTACAGACGGAATGTATGGATCCGGTCTTGTTGAAGCAGAAATACGGAAACAACCTGGCCTTTTTCGGTGGTATGGCCGTACAGTCGACATTGCCGATGGGAACGGCCGACGATATCCGCCGGGAGTTTGATTGGCTGAAAGGCTCACTCGGTAAGGGAGGAGGTTGGCTGTGCGCTCCCACACACCATGTGCAACAGGATACGCCGGTAGAGAACTTTATTGAACTAACAAAAAACATACAATCGCGCTAAACAAACAGAAACATGGACAAATCAGCATTATACGAGGCTATACTGAAAGGGAAATTCAAGGACGCCGTAGTCGAAACAGAAGCGCTGCTGGCAGCAGGAGCCGACCCGCAGGGCATCATTAACAAGGATCTGATCCCGGCAATGGGAGAGATCGGGGAACTGTTCGAAGCCGGTAAGGCTTTCATCCCTGAAATGCTCCTGGCGGCGAAAGCGATGAAAAGTTCGCTGGAGAAGATCAAACCGCATCTGGCCCCCGGTAACGAGGCTAGTACAGGTAAGGTGGTGATCGGTACGGTGAAGGGCGACTTACACGATATCGGTAAGAACCTGGTGGCGTCGATGTTGGAAGGTGCCGGGTTTGATGTGGTTAACCTCGGGATCGATATCCCTGTTGAGCAATTTGTACAGGCCGTGATCGACCACAAGGCGGATATCCTGTGTCTGTCGGCGTTGCTGACAACCACCATGACGCAGATGGAAGTGATCATTAAGGCTTGCGAGGCCGCCGGTATCCGGCAGCATGTCAAGATTATGATTGGTGGAGCGCCCGTTACGGAGCAATTCGCCCGCCAGATCGGCGCCGATGCCTATACCGACAATGCTGCAGCCGCAGCAGAAGCAGCAAAAGTAATTGTAAGGAAATAAGTATATAGCAACTGTATTATGGAAAATCTCAGTTTGTGGATCGACCAGCTACTTAGCCGAAAAGAACGGGTAGCTATCCCTATTATGACGCATCCCGGTATAGAAATGATCGGCGCATCCGTCAAACAGGCTGTTTGCGACGGACAGATTCATTTTGAAGCGATTAAAGCCTTGAACAAACGGTTTGCACCGGCTGCGACTACCGTGATTATGGACCTGACCGTCGAAGCGGAAGCCTTCGGAGCAAAGGTTGTTTTCCCGGAGGATGAGATCCCGTCGGTCATTGGCCGCTTGCTTGAAGATGAAGAGGCCATTGCCAGCCTGCAAATACCTGACCTGAACCAGGGACGCGTTCCCCAATATCTGTTGGCAAACCGCCTGTCGGCAGCCTATTTTGCCGATAAACCGGTGTTTGCCGGATGTATCGGCCCGTTCTCGTTGGCCGGACGATTGTACGATATGTCGGAGATGATGATGTTGTGTTATTCGGATCCCGATCCTGCCGCTTTGTTATTACAGAAATGCACGGACTTCCTCCTGAGCTACTGTTCGGCGCTGAAACAAACAGGAGTAGATGGTATCGTTATTGCCGAACCGGCCGCCGGGTTGCTGTCGAACGACGGCTGTGCGGAATTCTCCTCCCAATACGTCAAACAAATAGTAGATGCCTTACAAGACGACCGTTTTATGATTGTACTCCATAATTGCGGGAATACAGGGCATTGCACGGATGCCATGCTGGCGGCAGGCGCTAAGTCGCTCCACTTCGGTAATAAAGCCGATATGGCACAGGTACTGCAACAATGTCCGCCGGATGTGTTGGTATGGGGGAACCTTGATCCTGTTTCCATGTTCCGACAGGCCTCTGTCGAAGAACTAAAGAAAGGCACCCGTGAGTTGTTGGAAAAGACAGCCGGATACCCGAACTATATCCTATCGTCAGGTTGCGATACCCCTCCGCATACCCCGATGGAAAATATCCAGGCCTTTTTCGACGCGTTGGATGAATACAATACGACGCTATAATGCAACAAGGAATTACAATCGGCTATAGCGATTTGCAGATCACTGCATCAGACGTTTTTGCTGCATTAGGCTACGGTACTAATGCGCCAAACGAAGATGTAAGCGAGGCTGTGAATGAGGTGATACATTATCTCAGTTCGCAGGTCCGGCCGGTTTATTTTTTTCAATCCTTTGAAGGCGAATGGCAGAAGGATGCAGTTACCATTGATGGCATCGAATTCCATATCGGGAAGATTATAGCCACTCAACTAAAAAAAAGCGAACGGTTTGCGCTGTTTGCCGCCACGGCAGGTAAAGAACTAAGTGAATATATCCGGCAAGCGGAACAGGAAGGAAATATGCTGGCCGTCTATATTGCCGATACCATTGGCTCTATGGTGGCCGAACGTACGGCCGACCGGATGGAAGAAACACTGTACAAAGAAATTTCCTTGGCAGGATATAAATACACCAATCGGTTCAGTCCCGGTTATTGTGGCTGGCAGGTGAGTGAACAGCAATCCTTGTTTTCCCTGCTGCCTCCTGGCGTATGTGGTATTACGCTGACAGCCTCTTCGTTGATGCTTCCCGTAAAGTCTGTGAGTGGAATAATCGGTATCGGGAAGGACGTGTCGAGGAAAGAATATACATGTAACCTCTGCGACTACAAGAACTGTTACAAACGAAAAGCATCTTCCTCCAACTAACAAAGCGGCCGTTCCCACAGGGGGAGCGGCCGCTCTCTTCTTTGTTGTAGTAATTAAATACGATCTAACATGTCGGTCAGTTGGTCGGGGTCTACATTCCTGGCGACGATGATTCCTTCATCATTGATCAGGTAGTTGCTGAAACCGCCTTTGCGGTTAAACTGCTTGTACAACACTGACTGCTTTCCTTGTTCTTCACGGAATTGCATCGTTTTGTCGAGCTTATCGGCTTTGACCGTTTCGGCAAACACAGATTCTTTTTCGTCTACGGAAAAAGAACAAAACGCAATTCTGTCTGAACTCAACTTACTTACTTCATTCGCTAACCGGATATTCTGCACTCTGGATTCGGCATCGTATGCTGCCCAGAAATTCAACAGAGTATATCGGCCCGAATCGTTCCGAAGGCTGATAGCAGCCTCGTTTTTGAAAGACTCTATTCCCGGCGCAAGATCCCCCGGATGGATGCCCACTGTTGGTCTTGCATCTTTTGTGCCGAAAGCCATTGTAATCAATGCTCCGGCAACAATGAGAACATAAGTTCTAACATTCATACCCTCTAAATTAGGTTAATACTTGATCAGCTCAACACAGAGCCGACGCCTGATTTTCAGGCAAATAGATAAGTCATATTCTTTCGCTAAAGAAGCAGGTCCTATCTACATAACTGCTGCAAAGATACAATTAAATGTGTTAAATAACATGTTTTACACATTTTTTAAGGAGTTGTGCATAGCCACGATTGGAGGCTAACCACACACCTGTCGCGCAAATAGGACGAGTATCTGCTATAATTAATAAACATTATTTAACAAGAAGAGTGCTCTTTTCAGCCCGCAAACCGGCAAAACCTATTACCTTTGTGGCTCTAATCAAATAACACTTTTATAAAACGCGCATTATGAAGCCTACATTATTTGTTCTGGCCGCCGGTATGGGTAGCCGTTACGGAGGGTTGAAACAACTGGACGGACTGGGTCCTAACGGTGAAACGATCATGGACTATTCTATCTTCGATGCTATCCGTGGAGGATTCGGCAAACTGGTGTTTGTCATCCGCAAGTCTTTCGAACAGGATTTCCGTGAGAAGATTATCTGCAAATATGAAAACCATATCCCCGTGGAAGTGGTCTTTCAGGAACTCGACGACCTGCCCGAAGGCTTTACCTGCCCGGCAGACCGTGTGAAACCCTGGGGGACAAACCACGCTGTGCTGATGGGAAAGCGGGTAATCAACGAACCGTTTGCCGTGATCAATGCCGACGACTTTTACGGACGCGACAGTTTCGCCGTACTTGGCCAGCAACTGACGGCCATGGCCGGTACAAAGAACGACTACTGTATGGTTGGTTACCGCGTAGGTAATACCCTGAGCGAAAGCGGATCGGTAGCCCGTGGCGTATGCGAAACAAATGCGGAAGGATACCTCACTACCGTGGTTGAACGTACCGCCATTGAACGTATTAACGGCGATATCCAGTTTACCGACGAAAACGGTAAGGTCGTTACCATCAACGAAAACACTCCCGTATCCATGAATATGTGGGGATTCACACCCGACTACTTCGACTACTCGGATGAGTTCTTCAAGGACTTTCTGACTCAGCATATCGACAACCTGAAGTGTGAATACTTCATTCCGCTGATGGTGAACGAATTGATCGTCAACGGCACTGCCCGTGTGAAAGTATTGGATACCACCTCCAAATGGTTTGGCGTCACCTACGCTGACGACCGTCAGGGCGTGGTCGACAAGATCCAGGCCTTGGTAGATGCTGGCGAATACCCGGCGAAACTGTTCTGATCATACGGCAATACATAGTAAAAGGGTGTGTCAAAAGTCCTCGGACTTTTGATACACCCTCTTTTCATTAGATATCACTTACAATCCATGCCTTGAATTCAGATGCTTTGTTCTTGCTGATATAGATGCGTTCGGGCGGTTCGATATCGAGTGTGACCAACAGGCGGCCATCAAACCAGATTGTGAGATTCTGTATGCTATCCCGGGCGATGATAAATTGCTTGTTGGCGCGGATGAAATCAGCTGGATCCAGTGTCCCGATAATCTGGTCGAGCGATTTGGAATAGGCGTAGTTATTTCCATCCCGCAAGTAAATGCTTGTGCTTTTGTCGGTGGTGTAGATACAGGATATCTCGCTGACACAGACTGGCAACAACTTGTCTTTATAGGGGATCAATAGCTTATCCTTGTATTTGGGTGTAGCAGTGGCCTGCGTCAGTCTGCTTAGTTGGTTTAGGTATTGCATGACGTCTGTCCGGGCAAACAGGCTGAACTTCTTCAGTGCCTGCGCCAGTTCCTCTACTTTGATCGGTTTCAGCAGATAATCCACACTGTTTACCTTGAATGCCTTGATGGCATATTCATCATACGCCGTGGTAAAGATCACCGGCGTTTGTACCTCTATGTTATCGAATATGGAGAAGGCCGAACCGTCAGACAGGTGGATATCCATCAATATCAGGTCGGGTATCGGATGAGTTTGCAGCCAGTGGATGGTCTGGCTAATGCTTTCGGCATTGCCTACGACTTCGATGGACGGATCAATCTCTGCCAGGATCTCCACCAGGTTCTCATAAGCCACCGTTTCGTCTTCCACAATAAGTATTCTCATCTCGTCTCTATTTTAGGGGGAGGTAAACGCTGAATGTTTTCTCGTCGTGGGTGATGCGGATTTGTTTATCCATCAGCAGCGCAAAGCGATTTTCAAGATTCCGCAGTCCCGTTCCGTTGGTATCTGAGGGTACGCGTTTGGGAAATACCGGGTTAGTAACAACCAGTTCTTTCTCTTTCGTCAGCCGGACGGATACTTCCATCTGATGGTCGCTGTCGATTGTATTATGCATCACCACATTGTCGATCAGTGGCAGGATAGATAGCACGGGTATTTTCAATCCCATATCCGCCTCATCCACGGCTATCGTGAAAACGAGCTTATTCGCAAAACGCACTTCCATCATATAGCGGAACGATTCCACAAACTCCAGTTCTTCCCGCAGCGTCACCAATCCCTTTTTGTCGCTTTGCAGGATATAGCGGAATACGTCCGAGAGCTTATTCACATATGCCAGCGTCTTCTCATCCTCCTTTTTCCGGATCAGGGCCGACAACCCGTTCAGTGAGTTGAAGAAGAAGTGAGGGTTGATCTGGTTACTTAATGCGTCGCAACGGCTTTGCAGGTTTTCGTTCTTCAAGCGTTCGATCTCCAGTTCCTTCATCTGTTGTTCCGAATAGAGCAGGAACATGTGTCCGGCAAACGTAGTTGCAATCCAGATAATGCAGAACTGGGAGAGCAGGGTACTGACAAACTCCTTCTTCACCATTGGGAATACAAACGAAATACCTGCATATAGTGCCAATGCCGATCCGGTAACCAACAGGTTGCGGAACAGCCTTTGTCGGAAAGGCATCGTCTGTATCTTATACAGGTTGTACCACAACAGAAACCCTATCAACCCAAAGAAATACACATACCTGTATCCGAAGTACAGGAAATAGAGCGGATGCTTCGATTCGGGCAAATAACTCAGTTCCCAAGGCATACAGGCGATGTTGGGGAAAATGATAAAAATGGTGCTGAGCAAACTGATCAGTAACCATTTATAGGATGATATCTGTTGAAACATTGTTTTCATACTACTTCTGTGAACCGGTGGGTGGGTTGCGGACGTCCGGGTTGGAGGTATTTCCATGCCTGGACATCAGCGGTATAGTTTCCTTCGATCAATGTTTCAAGGGTACTCCATACGATCTCATCCAGCCGTTCCGGAGATGTTTCCACACGGGCGTTGATAATCAGTTTGAGGTCTTCACTCTGTCCGGCTGCGCCGCGCAGGGTCAGTGAGTCCTCTTTGTTTGTCAGATTACCTACGATAAACTGCTTGCCGTTTTCAGCAATCACCTTGACATGTCCTACGGCAAGCTGTTCGCGGTCGAAGATACGGGACAGTTCCGTCAGGTAGGTGCGGACGAATGCGTCCCAATCAGTCTGTTCCCCATGTAACCGTACCGTTCCGTTGAGCCAACCCAACACGGCTTCGCCATTGGCATAGATGTCATAGTCGACTTCTACCAGGCGTTTACCGGCGTCTTTGCGAGCGCATACTTCTTCCAACCATTCACTGATGCCGCTACCGGTCTGCGCGCTGACAGTCCGGAGGGTCGCATACGGATACGCTGCCGCAGTTGCCTGCTTCAATGCAGTAAGGGATTCAGTGCTTAATACATCCGTTTTGGTGATCAGGATTATATCGCTTTCTTCCAATTGCTTGCGGTAGATATAGGCGGCATCCGGATGCAGGTCGCCATTGCCTCCGTCGAGGATCGAAGTCAACCTGGAGGGATCAGCCAGTACGGATAGCGGTGCCACCTCGACATCGCGATCCCAGTATTGTTTGAGCGGTTGGATAATGGTTGCCGACAGGTCTGTACAACTACCCACCGGCTCGGCGATGATCACATCGGCGGCCACATCCGTACGCATCTGTTGAATAGCATCCGTGAACCCATTGAAATTGCAACAGAAGCAACTACCACTGACTTCAGTTACCTGCAGGCCGTTCAGCGACAACAGGGCACTATCCACCAGTTCCGGTGCCTGGTCGTTGGTGATCAGTCCCACGCGAAGACCTTTATTCATTAATATGCGGGCAGCTTCCCAGAGTAACGTTGTCTTACCCGCTCCTAAAAAGCCGCCGGCCAGGATCAGTTTTGTTGATTTCATGCTATAATATGTGTTATGTATCAGCTAAATATCATTTATTACAATCACAGGGTTGAGACGGCTTTTTCATCATCCGTTCCAACACGTAGAGGAAGAAGAAAGCCGCTATCGCTCCTCCCACTATTGGCGAGAGGACGTAGACCCAGAAGAATCCACCACAACTATCCGGAAACGCCGCGCTTCCCCATCCCGCCAACCAGGCCACCAAACGGGGACCAAGGTCGCGTGCCGGATTCAGCCCTGCCTGCGTAAGCGGTGCAATCAGGCAGATGATGGATGTAACGCTCAATCCGATAAAGACCGGCGTAATGGAATCACTTGGCCGTCCTACGTTACAGCCTTCCGTCAATGCAAATATACAGATAAGCAGCAAGAAAGTACCGAATGCTTCGGCTGCAATTGCCAGCGGCATCGAAACAACCGCCGTACCGCCTGGATTGGGATAAAACTCACCGAAGATCTTGGCTGTACCGATTGATTCAGCCGATCCCCGCACGATCCCATGCGCGCTTTCGTAGGCTTCGATAGACGACGAAAACAACAGAAAAATAGCCAATCCTGCCAGGATCGCCCCGACAAACTGGGCAACCAGATAGGTTGGGGCCTTACTCGCCTTCATCCGCCGACTGATAACCATCGCAATCGTAACCGCCGGATTCAGATGGGCGCACGACAAGTGCCGGGTCAGGTATATAGCCAGCATGACACCTATGCCCCAAGCCATCCCAATCTGCAGGATACTGTTGTATTCACCAAACAAGGTAGCTACCGCTACCGATCCGCACCCAAACAGCACCAAAATAAACGTGCCCAACAACTCCCCGGTAAATTCCTTTGCTCTCATATCTTTCTTCTCATGTATATAGATTTATTATCCAATACAAACATGGCAAATAATACGCAAACTTGTGCATAACGGGGGAGCGAAAGCGGCAAAACCCCCTCCAAAAGCGAAAATAAATCCATTCGGTTTCAAATCCAACCAGACTTGAAAGTAATTGGGTGTTCGTCGCGACGATGAATGCCCGGTCACGGGCATCGTGTTCGTAGCCGTGGGTGCTGGCGAAGCCGAGCCCACGGTCAATTGGAATAACAACAATTATCATGCGCCGCTACAGCGGTGCCGCCCTACAATGACGCCACCGCTGACGCGGCGCATAAAACACAATCCAATTACATGTCCGTGGGCTTGGACCCACGGCTACCAACACGATACCGCTGACGCGGTATTCACCCGCACAAAAATGTTCAAATGCTGCAAAATATGAATGCTTTTGCGAAGATGTCACTTTTGAGCAAATCCCCTGTCCCATAGGCTCTTCAGTCCAAAACATGAAAAAGCCTACACCGCTACACTAACGGGATAACCATACTGATGTTCAGTAAGATAGCGGATGTACCATTCTCGAAAATGCTACACCTTCGCTACACCCCTGGCAAATAGTCCCCCCCTGTAGCAATTGTATCAAGATACACTATTGACAACATCCTGATCCTCTATTAACAACATCATCATCCTGTATTGTCGACTCTTGCATGCACTTTTCGTC
>JAVBUR010000016.1:0-5400 GCA_031555145.1 Tannerellaceae bacterium
CTGAAAGAGGAGTATCACCGGTTTTGTCTCCCTGGACAATCTCACTGGAGGTCTTGTTGACCGCAATGAGGTGATTGTCTTCGTAGAGTATTTCCATTATTATTACATCTGCATACCACCGTCGCAGAGCAGTACCTGCCCGGTTACATACGACGACATATCCGAAGCCAGGAATGTAGCGACATTCGCTACGTCTTCGGGCGTACCGCCACGGCGCAACGGAATAGTCTTGGCCCATTCGGCTTTTACTTCTTCAGACAGTACAGCCGTCATCTCAGTGATGATAAAGCCCGGAGCGATAGCGTTGGCGCGGATACCGCGTGAACCCAGTTCCTTGGCTACACTCTTAGCCAATCCGATCATACCGGCTTTAGAAGCCGAGTAGTTGGCCTGTCCGGCATTACCCGACACACCTACTACGGAAGCCATATTGATGATGCTGCCACCTTTTTGTTTCATCATGATAGGAGTTACGGCATGCACAAAGTTGAAAGCCGACTTGAGGTTAACGTTGATCACCATGTCCCATTGCTGTTCGGTCATACGCATCATCAGTCCGTCGCGGGTGATACCGGCATTGTTCACCAGGATATCGATACGTCCGAAATCTTTCAATATCTCTTCCACCACATTGTGGGTATCATCGAAGTTGGCAGCGTTAGACGCATATCCTTTGGCTTTTACACCATACGCTTCAATTTCCTTTTGCGTAGCCAGACCGTTTTCGTCGATAGCCAAGTCTGTGAAAGCTACATTTGCACCTTCCGATGCATATTTAAGGGCAATTGCCTTGCCAATACCACGGGCAGCACCGGTTACGATGGCTACCTTACCTTCCAGTAATTTCATACACATTTATTCTATGTTAATATTTCACTAAACATGCTCCTGCCGAGTAGCCTCCTCCGAACACGGTGAGGCAGACCAAGTCGCCCGGCTTAAACTGTGCAGCATTCTGTGCAAAGACAAGGGCTGAACTGACGGAGCCTGTATTTCCCAATTCTGTGATATTCTGCAGGAACTTCTCATCCGGCAGGTTGATCTGTTTGGCAATGTTCGCCATGATACGCATATTGGCCTGGTGACCGATGAAATAAGTCAGGTCGTCCCATGTATATCCGTTATGCTCGAGCAGGTATTGTGCGTTCTTCGGCATGTAGGTACAGGCCTGGATGAACACATCGCGTCCTTCGGGCATCATGATGCCACCGTCGCGGGGACGCAACTGCACGCCTTCGGGACCTTTGCCGATATGGCCGAGTCCCTGGGTGACGATCTCCATGATCTCACCTTCGCCCTCTCCCACCCGTTCCTTTGAGAGAAAGAAAGCAGCGGCGGCATCTCCCCAGAGATGGCCGGCTTTCGGATCAGTATCGTTCGAATAGGCCGAGTTCTTATCGGCCGATATGATCAACGCCTTCGACGCCTTGCCAGTGGCAAAATAACCTTCCACCACTTCCAGGGCATTCACAAAAGAAGAACACGCCGACGAGAGATACAACGCCCGCGCCTTTGTCATATTGAACTCGCGCTGCGCCACATGGGCGCCGGTAGCCACCGTATCATACGGTGAATACGAAGCCAAAATAATCAGGTCTACTTCGGTGATATCATAAGGTAAATGGGGCAATGCCTGGTGGATCGCCTCCAACCCCATCGTATGTATGTTTTCTTCCGGTTTAGCTTTCGACCGGGTGATAATCCCTGTACGTTGTTCAATCCACTCGCTTGTCAGCCCGTTTAACTCTAAGAAATAATCATTATGTACACGGTCTTCCGGTACATAGAACCCAGTTGCATTAATAAACATTATGGTTTACTTTATCTTTATTCCGTTGAATATTAAATTGATTACATTGTCCCGCCTCCGTATGCGTTCCTGGATGGTATCACCCAACTGACCACGGATATACGGCACTTCCAGCCCCTTGATGCAGTGATGCAACACGATAGCGGTAATATTGCTGTCGGGAACCTGGAAGACTCCTTTGCGCATCCCATCGTCAAGGATCTCGCGAATCAGCTCGGTTTCCTTCTGGTCAAAACTCTTGCGTACTTTCTCCACCCGCCAGATATCGCGGAAGAAGTTAGCACGGAGTGTTCCGTTACGGAAGACAATTGATTTGACCGCATCCAGTCGCGTATATATAAAGGTGATCAGCTTCTCGTCGGCCGGCAAGTCCTTGCCTGCCACTTCGAGCAGCATTTGGTAGAGTTTGTCCAATTCGGATTCGACAACAGCCAGATATATTTCGTTCTTGCTCTTGAAGTAGGTATATAGAGTCCGTCGTCCTTTGTTGGAAGCCTGTGCAATATCGTTCATGGTGGTATTATCCACCCCCATGCGGGCAAACAATTGCCTGGCCACATCTACCAACATATCGCGGGTCTTCGAAACTGACATTGCCATATTACTGCACATTTTGATTAAAACTGTGCGCAAAAGTACCTAAAAAAGATCGTATATACCAAGCATATCGAAAAAAAGTTACAGAAAAGTTGCACAAATGTTGCATTATCCAAAACATTGCCTAACTTTGCACTCGCAATCAGGAAACAGATCGCAACTATATCGCGGAGTGGAGCAGTGGTAGCTCGTTGGGCTCATAACCCAAAGGTCGTAAGTTCGAGTCTTGCCTCCGCAACCAAATCAAAAGAATCGCCCAACCGGCGGTTCTTTTTTGTTTTCCGCCTAATCTACCACTAGCAATAATTAAAAAAGGCATCCGGAATGATCCGGATGCCTTTTTTTATAATGGATAGCTCACTGATTACATGAGGAAGCCCAGCAGGATACCGGCAGCAACAGCCGAACCGATTACACCGGCCACGTTCGGGCCCATGGCGTGCATCAGCAGGTAGTTGGTCGGGTCGTACTCAAGACCTACGATCTGAGAGATACGGGCTGAGTCGGGAACGGCAGATACACCTGAGTTACCGATCAGCGGATTGATCTTGTTACCCGGCTTGAGGATCAGATTGAATGCTTTCACGAAGAGAACACCGGCACAAGTAGCGATCACGAACGAGAGCGCACCCAGACCGAAGATCTTCACCGAGTTCAACGTCAGGAACTGTGTAGCCTGTGTAGAAGCACCTACGGTGATACCGAGCAGGATCGTGATCGTATCGATCAGCGGACCGCGGGCGGTTTCAGCCAGACGACGTGTCACACCACTTTCTTTCAGCAGGTTACCGAAGAACAACATCCCCAGCAACGGCAGACCCGAAGGTACCAGGAAGCAAGTCAACAACAGACCTACGATCGGGAACACGATCTTTTCCGTTGAAGATACCACGCGCGGCGGTTTCATACGGATGAGGCGTTCTTTCTTGGTCGTCAGCAGACGCATGAACGGCGGCTGGATAATGGGCACAAGTGCCATGTATGAGTAGGCCGATACTGCAATCGCTCCCATGAGGTTAGGCGCCAACTTCGACGAAAGGAAGATAGCCGTAGGACCGTCGGCACCACCGATGATACCGATAGCACCCGCTTGGTTGGGCTCGAAGCCCATTTGGAGGGCGATGATATACGCACCGAAGATACCAAACTGGGCAGCAGCACCGATCAACAGCAGTTTCGGGTTGGAGATGAGCGACGAGAAGTCGGTCATCGCCCCGATCCCAAGGAAGATCAATGGCGGATACCACCCGGAGGTTACCCCTTGATAAAGGATATTCAACACAGACCCTTCTTCATAGATCCCCACCTGCAGGCCGGCATCTTTGAAAGGAATGTTACCGATTAGGATACCGAATCCGATCGGAATCAGGAGCATAGGTTCAAATTCATAACGTATCGCCAGGTAGATAAACAACAGCCCTACCACGATCATCACCAAGTGACCCGGTGTTGCGTTGTATATCCCCGTGTAGGTCAAGAACAACTGTAGGTTGTCTCCGAGGAAGGATAAAAAACTCTCTTGCATATGCTTATTCGATTATGACGAGATCAGCACCTTCCAGTACGGAGTCGCCCTTATTTACTTTGATTGCCACAATCTTACCTTCGCGGTCGGCAGGGATATTGTTTTCCATCTTCATAGCTTCGAGGATGAACAATACCTGGCCTCTTTTCACGACGTCGCCCACGTTACACTTCACATCGAGGATTACACCGGGCAGTGGAGATTTAACAGCACCCGGAGCAGAGGCGGCAGCCTGGCGGGTGACTACCGGAGCACCGGCTGGTGTGGTCGGAGCCTGAGCCGCACGTTTGATGGTTACCACTTCTTTCTTGGCCGGCTTTTCCATTTTCACATTGTACGGAGTGCCGTTTACTTCCACTTCGGCTACGTCGTCAACCACGGAGTGGATGTGTACCTTATATACGTTACCGTTGATTGTATATTTAAAACTTTTCATGTTGTTTGAATGATATTAGATGATTACTTTTTGGGGAGTTCACGCAAGCTGTAGATCTTCGAGCTCCAGGGTGAGTAGTTACGCGTTACCTTGTTGATGGTAAGAACGGTATTTTCCACGTCGTGCACATTCTCTTGCAGTTCGTACAGAGCGGTACCGATCGCAGCCAATACTTCGGCAGAAACGTCTCCGTCTGCACCGACAGGTATCGGAGCACCACCGGCAGCTTTCTGCGCATTGCGGCGGCTGGCAGCCATAGCGGCTTTACCAATCTGTTTGAAGATAAGGTACAGGAGGATCAACGCGAGGAACACTACCGTCATGGCGGTAATCGTCATAGCGATACCCCACGAGTCATTTTCCTTAAAGCTTTCGATCTTATGGTTCGTATCCAACGTCACGTTATTGGTGCTCGGCGTTACCTTCGGCAGGATGCCCCAGGCAGCTTCACCATCCATCAAACGTCCGTAGCTGATATCGGCTTGCTGGCCGGCGGGGATCACGATCTCATCCACCAGTGTGCGTCCATCCGTATCATAAAAAGCGATATAATTCTCCTTCGCAGGATCCAGTTTGAAATTGACATGGAACGTACCGCGGTGAGCCTTATCATCCGCCCAAAAAAGGATATGCTGACCCGGTGCTACCTTCGTCAACACGTCGCCCTTGGGAATCGGATATTTCTTCGGGTTGTTCTTATCATCGGTCAGGAAGCAACCGCCCACATTCACCGTACCAGCAGATGTGTTGAACAGTTCGATCCAACCGCTCCGTTGTCCGTAGTCGTCCACGAAGTTGTCTTCATTGATGACCAGCACTTCATTGATTCGCATCGCGGTCACCCGTTGCGCCTGCGCTCCCACGGAGAAGAGCAACATAAACAGCAGGAGGGCCGCTATATTCTTTCTATTCATATGCATTCGGATATTAAGCATTATAAAGGCAGGTTGTCGTGTTTCTTAGCCGGGTTCACCAGTTTCTTGGTCTGCAACTGCTGCAGGGCGCGGATCACGCGGAAACGGGTATTACGCG
>JAVBUR010000014.1:0-26094 GCA_031555145.1 Tannerellaceae bacterium
TCCTATTTAATACCAGTATTATAAATAACAAATATTATGGCAGAATTAAAAGAAAAACTTTTCTCGGAATTTCCTCCCGTTTCTACCGAAGCGTGGATGGAGAAGATCACGGCCGACCTGAAAGGGGCACCGTTTGAGAAAAAGCTTGTTTGGAAGACAAGCGAAGGATTTGATGTGAATCCTTTCTATCGCGCAGCAGACCTCGAAGGTATGAAGACCGCCACGTCGCTGCCGGGCGAATTCCCCTTTGTTCGCGGAACAAAGAAAGATAACGACTGGAAGGTACGCCAGAACATCGACGTAACCGATTTCGCAGCGGCGAATGCCAAAGCGTTGGACCTGTTGCAGAAGGGTGTGAACTCACTCGGTTTCCATTTCAAAGGCGACGATGTAAACGCAGAAAACATCGCTACGCTGTTGAAAGGCATTTGCCCCGAATGTGTAGAACTCAACTTCAAGACTTGCAACTGTCAGGTGGAGAACCTGATCGGTATCCTGGCTGCACACATCAAAGGCATCGGTGCCGATGCTGAAAAGTGCTTTGGTTCTGTTAACTATAACCCGTTCAAGAAACCGCTCGTAAAGGGTAAGGCGAATGACGAATGGGTAGCACAGGCGGCCGCCGTGTTGACCGCCGGCAAGGCGCTCCCCGAATACCAGGTATTGGCTGTCGACGCTTGCCAACTGAACGATGCCGGTTCATACATCACACAGGAACTCGGTTACGCCCTGGCTTGGGGGAACGAAATCCTCGCCAAGCTGACCGAAGCCGGTTTCAGCGCTTGCGAAGTAGCCTGTGCCATTAAGTTCAACTTCGGTATCAGTGCTAACTACTTCATGGAAATCGCGAAGTTCCGTGCTGCCCGTTGGTTGTGGGCCGAAATCGTAGCCGCTTACGAACCCGAATGCGAATGCGCCTGCAAGATGATGGCTCATGCCCAGACATCGGAATGGAACCTCACCATCTACGATGCACACGTGAACCTGCTTCGTACGCAGACCGAAACCATGTCGGCTGCCCTGGCCGGTGTGGATTCCATCACCGTTTCTCCGTTCGATACCACCTATCAAACATCCGACGACTTCTCCGAACGCATCGCCCGCAACCAGCAATTGCTGCTGAAGGAAGAATGCCACTTCGACAAGGTGGTCGACCCGTCTGCCGGTTCTTATTATATCGAAGTACTGACCAGTTCTGTAGCTGACCAGGCTTGGAAGCTCTTCCTCGACGTGGAAGAAAAAGGTGGCTTCTACGCTGCTGTGAAAGCCGGTGATGTACAGAAAGCCGTTAACACTTCTGCTGCCAACCGCCGCAAAGCCATTGCTACCCGCCGCGAAACGTTGCTGGGTACGAACCAGTTCCCCAACTTCACCGAAACAGCTGCCGCTAAAATTGAAGCATGCGACTGCGGTTGTGGTTGCGGTTGCCAGGGTGACGGTATCGAAAAACTCGACTTTGCCCGTGGCGCTTCTGAATTTGAAGCCCTCCGTCTGGCTACCGAAAAGAGTGGTAAGACGCCGAAGGCCTTTATGCTTACGATCGGTAGCCTGGCTATGCGCCTGGCCCGTTCGCAGTTTGCCAGCAACTTCTTCGCTTGTGCCGGATACAAGGTGATCGACAACCTCGGTTTCGAAACGGTGGAAGCCGGCGTGGAAGCGGCTATGAAAGCCGGTGCCGAAATCGTAGTCCTCTGCTCGAGCGACGACGAATATGCCGAATTTGCTCCTGCTGCCTTCAAAGCGCTCAACGGACGCGCTCAGTTTGTGGTAGCCGGTGCTCCTGCCTGCATGGACGACCTGAAAGCTCAGGGTATTACAGATTTTGTCAATGTAAAGAGCAATGTGCTCGAAACATTGAAGGCGTTTAATGGTAAACTGGGTATTTAAAAGAAGCATTATGAGACCAAATTTCAAGAACATCGATATTAAGAATGCCGGTTTTGCCGCCGCCAATGGCGCCGAATGGGCAAAAGCAAATGGTATTACCGCAGACTGGAACACCCCGGAACAGATCCAGGTGAAGTCTGTCTATACAAAGGAAGACCTCGAAGGCATGGAGCATCTGAACTATGCATCGGGTGTAGCCCCATTTCTGCGCGGACCGTACACCGGTATGTACGCCATGCGTCCCTGGACGATCCGTCAGTATGCCGGATTCTCCACCGCTGAAGAATCAAACGCTTTCTATCGCCGCAACCTTGCTGCCGGTCAGAAAGGTCTGTCTGTTGCTTTCGACCTGGCTACACACCGTGGCTACGATGCGGATCACGAACGCGTGGTAGGTGACGTAGGCAAGGCGGGTGTGTCTATCTGCTCGCTCGAAAACATGAAGGTGCTGTTCGACGGTATCCCCCTCAGCCAGATGTCTGTATCCATGACCATGAACGGCGCCGTACTTCCTGTACTGGCTTTCTATATCAACGCCGGTTTGGAACAAGGAGCAAAACTGGAAGAAATGGCCGGAACCATCCAGAACGATATCCTGAAAGAATTCATGGTGCGTAATACGTATATTTATCCGCCCGAATTCTCGATGAAGATCATCGCCGATATCTTCGAGTTTACTTCTCAGAAGATGCCGAAGTTCAACTCCATCTCCATCTCCGGTTACCACATGCAGGAAGCAGGTGCTACAGCCGATATCGAAATGGCGTATACGCTGTGCGACGGTATGGAATACCTCCGTGCCGGTATCAATGCCGGTATCGATGTGGATGCTTTCGCTCCACGTCTGTCGTTCTTCTGGGCGATCGGTATGAACCACTTTATGGAAATCGCCAAGATGCGCGCTGCCCGTATGTTGTGGGCGAAGATCGTGAAGAGCTTCGGTGCTAAGAGCCCGAAATCACTCGCACTGCGTACACACTGTCAGACTTCAGGTTGGTCGCTGACCGAACAGGATCCGTTCAACAATGTTGGCCGTACCTGTATCGAAGCCATGGCTGCTGCCCTCGGACACACACAGTCACTGCATACCAACGCATTGGACGAGGCTATCGCTCTGCCGACTGACTTCTCTGCCCGTATCGCACGTAACACCCAGATATATATCCAGGAAGAAACCTACATCTGTAAAGAAATCGACCCATGGGCTGGTTCTTACTATGTAGAATCACTCACCAACGAACTCGTTCAGAAGGGGTGGGCACTGATCCAGGAAATCGAAAGCATGGGCGGTATGGCAAAAGCCATCGAAACCGGCCTGCCGAAGATGCGTATCGAAGAAGCAGCCGCTCGTACACAGGCTCGTATCGACTCTGGCGTACAGACGATCGTAGGAGTGAACAAATATCGTCTGGAGAAAGAAGACCCGATCGATATCCTCGAAATCGACAACACGGCTGTACGTGAAGAACAGATCAGCCGTCTGAATGACCTGCGTGCTAAACGTGACAATGCAGCCGTCAAAGCCGCTTTGGCCGAGATCACCGAGTGCGCCCGTACCGGTAAAGGCAATCTGCTCGAACTGGCTGTGAAAGCAGCCGGCCTGCGTGCCTCTTTGGGTGAAATCTCCGACGCTTGCGAAGAAGTAGCCGGACGTTATAAAGCAATCATCAGAACAATTTCAGGCGTGTATTCATCAGAAACAAAGAAAGACGCAGACTTTATCAAGGCCTGCGAACTGACCGAAAAGTTTGCAAAGAAGGAAGGCCGTCAGCCGCGTATCATGGTGGCTAAGATGGGTCAGGACGGACACGACCGTGGCGCTAAAGTAGTAGCTACCGGTTATGCCGACTGTGGATTCGACGTGGATATGGGGCCCTTGTTCCAGACTCCGGCCGAAGCTGCCCGCCAGGCTGTTGAAAACGACGTGCACGTGATGGGTGTTTCTTCACTCGCTGCCGGTCATAAGACCCTGGTGCCGCAAGTGATCGAAGAACTGGCCAAGCTGGGCCGCCCGGATATCATCGTGATCGCCGGAGGTGTGATTCCCGCTCAGGACTATGACTATCTGTACAAAGCCGGCGTAGCCGCCATCTTTGGCCCGGGTACTTCCGTCGCCAAGGCTGCTGTTCAGATCATGGAGATTCTGTTGCAAGACTGATAAGCGACATAAACGGCTTGGCCGTTTATATATAATGTATAAAGGCCATCCCATTCCGGGGTGGCCTTTTTTGTTGAGCATTCAAGTTTGGTTTTGAAAGTGCCTCGCTTTCAATTGTCGAGTAGGCCCGGGCATTTCAGCCCGAGCCTCTCACAGAACCGTACGTGAAAGTCTTCCTTCATACGGATCTTCTTATCCAACCTTATGATTTACAGTTAATACTCTGTGTAGGGACTACCCCATACCGCCAGTGACAAAAGAGGTTCTTATCTCGGGCGGCGATGTCGCCTAACCAAAGGTACGCCCTGAACGCCTTCTTACGATGTTCCTCGAACTTCGCAAGACTAACCCCGTCCTCACCGGCGCTGCCACCGTTGGACTTTACACGTTTATAGGCCTCCAGCACCAGCTGGCGGTCTATATCATACGATTTTGTGACTTGCCCATGCATCATCCTAATTAGTTTTACCATGACAGTAAACAGGTCTCCTCATGACTAATCCTGGATCAAACCAAAATAACCCGGTTTTGACATCATCTTTAGCAAATCTTTCGATGCTTCATCAATGGTTCCCGTTAGGTCATCTCCTGTATGCACACCTAACGGATTAATCCGCCTTTTCATGTATCGCTCACAACCATACCCATGAAGGTAAAGCCGCATACACTGGTTTATAGCAGATTCCTGCAAGCAGACTACGAAGGGGCACACCCTCATCTCTCGTACAATTACGAACACTGCTTTCCACACAGCGTTCTCGCAGCGCACTTCGTTGAGTTTGAATCCAGCGCTTTTAAAAGAGGTTACCGGGCGGTGGAAACAGGCAGGGTGAATGTGTCAGAGGAGGCAGTCCAGGTCCAGGCAGTGGAGTCGCGGTTATAGCCTTTGACGTAGTTCATGCGCATGATGACGGAGTCTTTGCCGGCGGCTTGTTCTTTTTCGGAGGCGCGTCGCAGGAAGTCGTCGAGGATAAAAGCGTTGGCATACAGCGTACCGGCGGCACGGATCGTATCGGTCCCTTCAGATTGGGTGAAACGCAGGAAGAGATCGTATATATAATTTCCGTTGGCATCACGGTCTTTCACTTCGTCCCAGTTATACGACAGTTCGTAGCGTTCGATTTCGTCCAGGTAGAAAGAATCGCGGGTGGTATACACAAAGAGGCGACCGTCAAGGTAGTTGTTTTGCTTGTTTACCTTGATTGACTTTAAGCGCATCTCGCCATCCAGTATCACTGTAGTATCCGTAAACGCATCGGCAAACGACCAGACCGGAATGGTATCCATACGGAGTACATCTACATTATAGATTTCACCTTGGGGATTGTCGGACAGAATGGCTTTGAAATCCAACCGGTAACAGTTTCCTGCCGATAGTCCTTCAAACGCCGGAGAGGTGATACGGTACCTGTCGATAGTATGGACTGTTGCTGCCGGCTGTGCCTGTACCACTCCTAAACGCTGGTAGATGGTCTGCTGTTCGCTTTCTCCCATGCAGGAAAAAGCCAGTCCGGCCAGGCAAACAAACAGTATATAGACAGGCAGATGTTTCATGTATTGTTCTTTTTCTTCGCAAAGATAACCGATTCGTACGCAAAAGGCGCAATCGTCCTGTGAAAAATCACAAAATGATTGCGCCTTTTCCTGTCCGGTAAGGACAGGATTATGTTCACTTTAGTCTGTTACTTCGAAGGGGATTTTCGTTTCAACCGCTTTCCAGACAGGAATAGTACTGTCTTCAATATCGCTCACAAAATTGATTTTGAGTTGGAATGCGGAATTACTTTTCGCTTTTTCCCGCTCATTGATGATGTTTATCATGTTTTTCACATTATAACCTACTGTCTGAGCTACGCTGGTAGACGGAGCTTTACCTTCCGTCGTAGCAACTGCACGCAAGAAGATGGAATACACATTACCGGCATTGTCGGCTACCGGTTCCTGGCTGGGGTCAAAGTAAAGGTAGAACTCGCTTTCCTGTTTGGTCAACATGTTGTAGCCGGAAGTCAGGAACATAACTCCACTCTGGAGGTAGGCAAACGTCGGATACGCCGAACTAAAGATAGCTCCTTCCAGCATAGAAAATTCTTTATCCTTCAGCGTAGCTGTATCCGTTGAAAAAGATACATTTCCGGAATCAAGAGTGACAAGTTCATTCAACTGAACCGTTGTATAGTCTTTACCGGTATCCGAATCGCCGCTCACAGCCGAACCATACGTGAAAGATACCGCTACACAATCTCCTTCCGACAAATAAGTATACTTTGGATTAGAAATCAGATCACTCGAATAGATATATCCATACGGGGTTTCGATCATGAAAGTCATATTGTGATAACGGTACACTCCCGGAATAGCAGAAAGAGTCGTTGAATTATCACTATCACCGAGGCACGAAGTCAACATTGTCACAGCTGCAAGAATCATTGCAAGCGCTAATTTACACATTTTCATTTTACAGTACATTTAGATTATTTGTTATACATTGTAATTACATTCTTCAAAATCCCACACGCAGACCAAACTGGAAATTCAGGTCGAATGGTTTTTCGGAGCGGATGGTTTCGATATCGCTCCCATTATCAAAATAGTAACCGGCACCACCTTCGGCATACGCACTAAGGAAGCGTAACAGCGGATAGCTTACGCCCACCCGCGCATTCAGCGACCACAAAGGCGATTTCATCCGGACATCTTCACTGATCTTACTTTTCATGTCATCGCCTTCATACAATTTCGTATTCAACCGGCCGGCTACGTTCATTTCTGCCGAGCCACCGCCGGTAGCGTAAAAATTGAAACGCTGCCATTGGGCTATCAGGTAGGTAAGCGATACCGGAATACCGATATAGTGAAGTCCCTGTTCGGTTTTTCCGTGGTATGTTCCATTCGTTTCCCATTTGGACAACAGGTAGGAATACGTCACCCCCGTTTGCAAAGCAAAGCGGTTGTTCAGGCTACGGCTGACGGTCAGCCCAAATGAAATGGGTATTTTATGTTCCACTTCTGTTTTGGGCAACAGACGCAGATCTTCTTCTCCCGCCTTATTCATGTATTGCAGGTTTTCTGCCCGTAGTACGGCACTCTGTGTTACATATTGGGGCACCACATTACCCGCTCCCATGGAAAGACCTCCCCCACCCATGCCAAAACGCCATTTGCGGGGAGTTTTTTCTTTTACTACTGCCAGGCCGGTCGAGGCTTGACGGGTTTCAACCAACTGTTCCTCTTCCACAGAACGAAGCGGTTGAGGCTCAACATCTGCCGGGTCATCTACTCGCTGGATATCCTCAACCGGTTCTGTATATAGGGATGGTTCGGCTTCCGCCTGTTGCATACGTATGGATGTATTTGTGGGATGAACAACGGCCAGTACCGGCTTTTTGTTTGGTTGTTCAACCGGCACCTGTATCTTGGTATCCGCCGCGAGCGGAGCCATTTCTTCTTTCATCCGCGACTGTAGTTCGTCGGTCTGCTTCTGCACTTCCTGCACAACCATCGGTTGTGCAGTCTCATCATTCAATAAGTAGAGGCTACCGGTTACCATCAGTAAGGTAATCACAGCCGCGGCGGCCCAATAACGCAAATGCCGGTACAATGGAACAAGTGGACGAGCGGGCAGGCGTTTCTCTATCGCTGTCCAGTCGTCCGGCTGTGTTTCTACTTCAAAATGCTGCAATTTGGAGCGGAACACCTCATCAAACTTGTCTATATTCTCCTTCATACACGTTTCATCGTTCTAACTCGTTAATTCTGCGTTGTAACAGTTGCTTGGCCCTCGTATACTGTGAACGGGAGGTGCTTTCGGTAATGTTCAACATATCACTGATCTCTTTATGCGAATACCCCTCAATCGCAAACAGGTTGAACACCAGCCGGAAGCCTTCGGGGAGTTCCTGCACGAGTTTCATCAGTTCGACAGCCGACATTTCGGATACGACCGAATGATCGGGCTGCGCCAGCTCGGCTGAATTGTCTAATGTCGCGGCCTCCCGCAGCACATCACTCCTACGCAAATATTCCAACGCACAATTGACAAAGATCTTTCGCATCCAACCTTCAAACGAACCGACGCCCGAATAGGAATCCATACTTGTGAACACCTTTACGAACCCATCCTGCAGCAGATCCCTGGCTGTCTCCCGGTCACCGACATAACGCACACAAACCCCCATCATTCGTGGCGAATGTAGTTCATAAAGCGTCTTCTGTGCTTTCCGGTCTCCTTTTTTACAACCTGCTATCAGTTGCTGTTCGTCCATTCCGTCTCGTCGGTCAGCCGTAAGGCTATCTGGTTATAAGATGATTATTCGGGTACAAACGCTGCACACGAATAATAAAAAATAATATAAATTTAGTTTTTACCCGGTTTGCCCGCCTTACCTTCTTTGGCAACGGCATCCATATCCAGCTTTTTAAAGGCTGAAACCAGATTGGCTTCCGTGGTTTTGTCTGCCCGGTAGGTTACTTCTACCGTTTTGTTCTTCAGATCGCATTTCAGGTCGGTCACCCCTTTTTCAAAGGCGATGTTCTTTTCAACCTTCTTCACGCAATTAGTGCAATGCATATTCTCTACCGCAAATACGACGGTCTCCTTGTTGTCTTTCTTTTTATCCTGGGCATAAGCCGAGGGGAAGACAAGCATCGCACAAAGGATTACTAAAAGTACATGTTTCATATGCAGTATCTGTTTTAGATGTTCATTTTTCTTCATTTAATAACGGGGCAGGTTGAACCGGAGCCCCGCATAGATCTTCCGCCCGTGTACCGGCCCCCAGATCATAGATGCATCGAAGTCTTCCCCTCGGGGATGCGCAGCATCGATAATCGGGTCGGGTTGCATATAATCGAAGAGGTTCTCTACACCGAGATAAACGGACCAGAGGCGGAAATATTTGGTAACCTGTGCATTCAGCACCGTATAGGCATCAAATTCAGGCTTCCACAACGGACGGACAGCATCCGGGGTGGGCATCCGTCCACCGCCGTTGAACTGACCGGTAAGATCGAACTGCCATTTCTTCAACGGGGTCTGGTAAGACGCCGTCAGCAATCCTTTGTAATCGCTCACCAGCGGTTTCTTCAGGCGGGTGGTCACTCCATCGGAATTACGGTAGTCGGTTTGCGCATCCGTCAGACGGTAGGCCGCCGTCAGCGTAAACCCACGGAAGAAAGGATAAGAGGCTTCGACCTGGAGACTATGCGAGAAAGACTTGCCATCAAGATTATAAAAACGCACAGCATGCGGATCGCTGTCCATATCGGTTACGACCTGGTGCATGAAATCGGTATAGTACCACTCCCCGTTCAGCGTCAGTTCACGGTTAAAGAGGGGGATGAAGAATGACAGGTTTACACCCGTATTCCAGGCTTCTTCCTGGTCGAGGTGATCGGCGATCTGTAACTGCCGACTGCCCGACAGGAGATAGTTGTTCTCTGCCAACACATTGGCCGTACGGAATCCTTTACCGGCGGAAGCACGGACATGGAACCAATCGGTCGGATTCAGTTTGAGATGCAGGCGTGGCGTCACAAAGAAATCATAGACCGAGCTATAGTCGGCACGAACGCCACCGAGCAGAATCACCTTATCGTTCCAGTTCCAGGTATATTGTACAAAGGCACCCGGCGTAGTCTCTGAGCGGTTGAATACCAACCGGATATCTCGTGTCAAGTTTTCATCAAAGCCATCCTGATTAATACTGAATCCGGCACTCAAGCTATGAGCCGGAGTAAATTTCTTTTCGTAAAGCAGGCTGGCGTAGAAGTTCTGCTGGTAGATATTATAAGCCGTACGATCGTAAGCTGAAAGCTGTTCATGATACGAACCGGAAAGGATAAGGGCAATGTTCTCCTCTTTTTCGGGATGGAGAACATAGGCTTGTTTGGAATACCCTTCTACCCGGTTGGTGCGAAGATCGATCCGGTAGGGATCTGTAAAGGAATGGAGTTCGGTGGCTTGCCCGCCGGTTCGGTTCTCATGCAAGTAACGCACGCCGTACTGGGCCATATAACGTCCCGACTGGTGCATCCAGCGGCTCATCAGGTTCACCTGATCTTTCAAGGGGTAGTCGAGGAAACCATCGTCGTTCGCATCGTGCTGCTTCCGGTCGTTCGAATAATGGACGAAGAAGCCGGTCGCTACCTTGTCGTTCACCAGCCAGGAAGCATCTGCATTGGCTTCATAACGGCCGGCATCGCTGGCAAACAGATTCGCAGAGACGACATCAGCCGTACGCGGTTTCTTATACTCCACATTAATCTGTCCCGCCAAGGCTTCGTAGCCGTTCTTAACCGACGACGTTCCTTTGGATATCTGGATACTTTCCATCCAGGGGCCGGGGATATAGTCCAGTCCGTACAGGGCGGAAGCCCCACGGAAGTTGGGATAGTTCTCGGTCAGCATCTGCACATAGGTTCCCGATAAACCCAGCAACTTGATCTGGCGGGCGCCAGTAGCGGCATCGGCATAAGAGACATCGACCGAAGGGTTCGTCTCAAAACTCTCGCCCAAATTGCAGCAGGCAGCACGAAACAATTCGTCGACGGTGATTTTCTGCGTTTGCAACACGCTGATACGCGAAGAGAAAGTGCCCGGACGGCGTTGACTGACTACCACTTCATCCAAGTCCACGTTCGCCACACTATCCGGAAGCACCAAGAGAAACTTGGGTACCGTATCGGTAACGTACGCGATGGTAGGTCCTTTCACTGTTTCATCCGCCCAAGTGGAAGCATAGACAAAGAGCAACGCAACTGCCAGCAACTGTTTCATGACTGGCAAAGATAGATGCTTTTAATGTACGCGATAACGCCATTAATATTATTTAACCGCGCAAAGACACTTCCCCAACAAAAAACAGTGGCATGATTCCACGCCAGGAACCATGCCACCAACACATCAGAATAAAGATGAAATTATGCTACATAAGGGTATCTTAGAATGCAACCCCCAGACGGAGACCCCAGTTATTCAAACCGTCTACTTTGTAGGTAAGGACTTCACTGGAATTAGTTGCATGGCTATAATACAGCGCAATATGTGCACCAAATTGTTTACCGGGGACAAAGAAGGTCAACCCCACTTCGGGAGAAGCATAGAAGCCCCAGGTTTCGTCATAGAGTTCCAACACATTCATAAAAGTGGATGTCTTGGCATAATTGGCACCGATTTTGGCACCGATATACGGTTCAACCAATCCCTGACGTGTGAAGGTATAGCGTACTACTCCACCAAAAGGAATCTGGAAGATCGAATGCTGCTGGTCGGATGTTACGGAAGCGGTTTCGCTTACATCCAGCGTCTGGCGATCGATATATTTGTTGTTCGTATGGAAGGCGAAGAATCCACCCAGAGACACGCTGCGGGTAACGACAAATCCTCCTTCAAAGTTGGCACCCCAGCCACTGGTCTGGTCAGCAAAGTCAGTGCTGAATGGTGTATTCAATTGCCAGTCGATGTTGAAATAGGTGTTCTTTACCAACTGTGCATTCGACACAGCGGGGAGCGCAAAGCATGCGATTAGCAATGCGAACAAACGTATGGATGTTTTTATCTTTTTCATTTGAATTCTCTATTTAAATAGTTCTTACTTATTTCTGAATATACGGAGATTGGGCAAAAGCCTGATTGATCGCAGTCGTAGCCAGATTGGTATCAATAGAAGTGGAGCCTGACAGCAGACCACCTTCGTATGAAGTCCAGAGCACAGTCAACTTGGCATCGCTGCCACCTTTCGGGCTGTTCTTCAGATCCACCAGTTCGCCTAGTATAGAGCCGACTTCATAAGAATAGACAATCGTGTACGGATAATACCAGCCACCCCAGTCACCCCAGTAGTACGGATACCAGTAGTACGGATAACCCCACCACCAGTAAGGATAATCATAGTAATCAGCGAAATAGCTGACATCTTGTACGTAAGAAACCTGTACGCCCAGATCGGCATCGGCTTTATCGGCCACACGGGTGTAACCACGGGCATCCATATTCTGCTGGAATGTCTTCAATACCGTAGTGGCTTCACTTGATTTCCAATAAACCGGAGTAATACTGTTTGATATCAGCAATACACTGTCAGGCAAGTAGTAGGTTCCGTAGGAGGCAAAGTTGGCGCTCGCGTCATGGTCCGTATATACCACGAAATTACCATCCACTTCCGACAGATCTGGATCCTTCTGACAAGAAGCGAGCAGAAGAACCAATGCAAAAAAAGGAATAATCTTTTTCATTTCAAATTAATTTATTTTAATTAATACTATGGTCAGATATGTTTCAGTTTGCTAACCATATTTGAAACAGCATAAGCAAATGAATTGTTCATAAACATGTTTACATTAAATTCACTTTTCTGAACTATTCCCTTAAAAAGACTGCATCGTTCCTCACAAACACAACAAACAATAGACATTAGACTAACAAAAAAAGAGCCGACATCAGCCGGCTCTTTCCTTTTATTTTCAGACGAACAGAATCAGAACAATACGACAGCAGTAATCGACCAACCACGGTTTTTACCACTCCCTTCAGTAGCAGAGGATACTGTAGGCTGAGAGACGGTGTAGTTATCCGTCAACCCCAGGCCATAGTTAAAACCTACCTGCAAATGACTGAACAACTCAACACCCGCGCCGAAGTTCAGGCCGGCTGAGAAGCTTTTGGCTTCAATCTGCTGCTGCAACACATTCCATATCTTATCTCCTCCTACCTTGAAACCAATATACGGACCGGCTGCTACGTACGGTTTGACCAACGGAATACCCAGTTTCCATTTGAAGTTCAGAGGCACATCGATATAATCGGTCGTCATATTTTCGTTATCCACATTCATCCCTTTCTGGGAGTACAATACACCCAGATCAAAGCCGACACCCAACAACGGAACGGTAGCTTCGATCATTGGACCGATCTGGAATCCGGTTATATTATCCGCATCCAACACACTCGTATTAAAACTGACGGAAGAGATGTTCACACCGCCTTTTACTCCAAATCGCAGTTGCGCCTGCGCTGGTACCACACAGAAAGCCAGCACAACAACGGCGATCATTCCTGCCATTCTTTTCATACGCTTCATTTTTTTCGTTTTACTTGATAACTATAACTGTTTCACTAATAAAAAACAAACCAAAAGTGGGAAGGTTCATCCTCTCCTACCTTATTATAATAGACGGGGCCTCCTTCTCCAACAGGTAACGATACCAGAAACGGTAGCTTTCGTTCTGCGAATGTACGGCCTTCGCCCCTCCCCAGCCGTGACGTTCGCCCGGGTAGAGCATAAATTCGAACTCTTTGTTCAGGTTCTCTAACCGGTCGATCAACTGTATACTATTCTGCATGTGTACATTATCATCCATCGTACCATGCACGATACGCAGCATGGAATTCGGGCCGCCTTTGTATTTATCGGCATGCGTCATAACGGAATTGAAGGTATATCCTTCCGGATTATCGGCAGGTGTATCCATATACCGCTCAGTATAATGCGAGTCGTAGAGCGACCAGTCGGTCACGGCAAAACTGGCGATGCCATATTTAAAGTAGTTCGAGCCATAGGTCAGTGCAAAAGCCGTCACATAGCCACCATAGCTACCCCCGGTAATCCCGATCTTAGCAGCATCCACAGACGGCCGTTCCAACAGGTATTTCACCCAGGCGATATAATCTTCCATCTCCCATTTACCCAGGCTGCGGTGCATATAGTCCATCCCTTTTTTTCCGCATTTACCCGATCCGCGATGGTCGATATTGACCTGGATCACGCCTTCTTTCGCCCACCATTGATTACCGGTGCTTATACTCCGCCAGGTATCCGACACGGAACCGGCATTCGGACCACCATAGATACTGATAATCACCGGATATTTCTTTGTCGGATCCATATTCAGTGGCCAGATAATCGTACCGGGCAGTTTGAATCCATCGGATGTTTCCAACCAATGCATTTCGGGAAGGGCTAACTCGTACTGGTCGTAGTCGACGTCTTTGGCATCCGCCAGTTCCTTTACCTTTCCGTTTTTGACATCAACCAGCGCCAGTCGTGTAGGAGTAGCCACGTTGGAATAAGCGGTAAGGAACTGCTTACCGTCGGGCGAGAGTTGCACGTTATGGCTATAGTCTCCGAATGTCAATCGCTTCTGCTTCGTACCATCCAAGCGAACACTATACAGATCACGACGGGTAGACACCTCACCATTGGAAACAAAACAAACGATCTTTTCCTTTTCGTTGGCATAGAGGATTTGTGTTCCCCACAGGTTGCCGGCAGTCAGTTTTTTCTTCAGGCTACCGTCGTTGTTGTGGTAATAGATCTGCTCCCAGCCATCAAAATCGCGAACCATCAGGAAACCATCCGGAAGCCAGGTCAGGCCGTCAATCCAATCGATCCAGGTCTGTTGTTTTTCATCATAGATTTGGTTGACGGCACCAGTGGCGGGATTTATGTCGTATAACTTCAAGTTATTCTGGTCGCGGTTCATCCACTGCACAATCAGCGAACTGCCATCCTTGCGCCAGAAAGGCTGGCCAAAATACTGGTCGTCGTTCTCATTGAAGTCAGCCCACTGCACCGCTCCTCCTTCTACGCTTACCATACCGACACGTACAGTCGGATTCGGATCGCCGGCCTTCGGATACCGTGTTTCTTCAAGAAATCCATGCTGCCCTTCCGAATTATAGATCGGGAACATCGGCACACGGGTATCGTCGCTGCGGAAGAAGGCAATCTTCTTACTATCAGGCGACCACCAGAAAGCACGATAATGCGTAGCACGTCCCAAAATTTCCTCATAATACACCCATGAAGACCAGCCGTTCAGGATCAGGTCGGAGCCGTCAGTCGTATAGCGTATTTCCGTTCCGTCGGCAATACGGATCCCATACAGGTCGTTGTTCCGGGTAAAAGCCACCCATTGATTATCCGGCGACAGGGTCGGGTTCTTCTCAGCCTCCGGCGTGGAGGTCAGTCGTCGTTCATTACCATTCTCGACAAAATAAATATCGTCGTCCCGCAATACGACCGAATAGGTGGCCACTGCCGGCTTATAGACAGACTCTGCGCCACTACGGGTATCCACCGTGTACATTTTGCGGTCTGCACCCATACCTTTATATATAAGGTAATGCATAGCATCCGCCCAACCAGCAGGATAAGGGACAGGTTTCTCCAGGCCTTTCACCCCTTTTACTATTTGTTCGTCTGCCAGTTGTTTTTTCTGTGAAAAACCGGATAGTGCAAAGACACAACATCCGGCACAAAGAAGGAATAAGCGTTTCATTCGGAATAGATTTATTGCAAAACTGATTATTATGCATGATACAATGCGGTCAAAGGTAAGAATATTCGTGTATATTTGCGATGCACAAACCACTATTTCAGCATGACACACCAGATTATCCTGCTTGGGAAAGATATAACTTCCGTCTATCATGGTATCAAGGAATTTGGTCCGGATTGTATCCATTTGCTCTATACTGAGCAAACACGCCACATCGCTGAACCGATGTACCAGTTACTTCCGCCATCCATCCAACGGTTTAGCTACCATACCGCCCCTTACGACGGCAACCAGGTGATGGATATCTGCCGATCGATCCACCAGGCGCACACAGGTTCTTTCACCTATCATCTGTCGGAAGGAACCAAGCCAATGATGCTGGCCGCTTTCCATATAGCACGCGAACAAAATGCTCGCGCCTTCTATCTCACCCAAATGGGTGAACTGATCTGGCTCGACACCTTCGAAAAAGAACAGATGCATAGCCAACTGGACAATGAAGAAATACTCCACCTGAGCGGAAACACCATTTCCAGCTACCACGATATCAAACGACTCAGCCTGGAAGACGTCTGGGCTTCCACACAAATCAAACAATTCATAGAGAGCCATCCGCACGAACACGCCCGGATACAGA
This sequence comes from Tannerellaceae bacterium, assembly GCA_031555145.1. GTDB lineage: Bacteria > Bacteroidota > Bacteroidia > Bacteroidales > Tannerellaceae > JAJDIA01. The sequence continues at coordinate 15,960 of JAVBUR010000014.1, forward strand.
AATTCTTCGGCATCTTCTGCCAGCGGCAGATTGCACGGTTGCCGGCATCCAAGGTATTGGGAAACGATATTCATTTCAAGCAGAAAGACGGCAGTGTATTCATCACCCAGAGGGGGCGCGTATTGCTGCGTCTGCCGCACAGTAATGCCGTCGATCTCTACTTCAAAGGCCGTTGGTGGGAAACCCTGGTCGCCAATCAAATCCGCATCTGGAGTGAACGGAAAAAGAATCCGCCGGAAGTATGGCAGAACGTACTGTTCCAGACAGAGCAGAAAGAGTCGCAGACTAAAAACGAAGTTGATGTATTGGTCAACGGTGTACAGAAACTCATCTTTATCGAATGTAAGTCAGGTCAAGTCACCCAATACGACATCTATAAGATCGATGGCGTACGGGAAACCTACGGTGGTGATATCTCACGTGCCGTCCTTGCCAGTTATTACCCGGTCGACACCCCGATCCGCGAAAAATGCCACGACCTGCAGATCCATATCTTCGCCCCATCGCATCCCGACGAACGGATGTATCACCTGGATATGCTTCCCGACTGGATGGACTGGCTGACAGAAGAGTTACAGCTATAATCATTTATTCAGAAAACAAGTCTTATTCATTCTCTTCATAAACATTATTCGCATATGATCGGTTATTAGAATAAAATAATCGACAACAATATATGTTGAAAAAAATATTCTTTATCGCAGCGTTATTCGCCTCTACTTTTGCCGGACATGCTCAGCGGGTAGATTCGGTAGCGATCTATATCCTGCAACAGACGGCAGCGACCCTGCAAAACTTCCAATCGTGCCGTTTTACCGCCCATATCCTATATGATGTATGGAACGACGAACTGGGATATATCAAACATACACAGACCGAACAGGTATCACTCACTTTCCCTAACAAATTTGCGGTTAATGCCCTTGGCGACAAAGGGCATAACGCCTTGTTGTACGACGGTGAGATGTTCACGTGGTACTCGTATACTAAAAACCAATACGCACAAGTGGATTACAAGGGCTCCCTTATTCAGGCCATCGACACCTTGTACAAAAGCAGTAATGTTGAATTTCCGGCCGCCGACTTCTTCTACCCTTCTTTCGTGTCAGACATCCTGAGTACAGGAGGTAGCCTGATCTACCTTGGAATAATCGAGGCAGAAGGCAAGCCGTGTTTCCACATTGCGGGAAAAGACGAGGCCGGCACCGGTTTTCAATTCTGGATATCCAACGACGAGCTCTTCCTCCCGGTCCGCCTGTCGTTGATTTACAAAACAACCCACGGACAGCCGCAATATGAGGCTACCTATGCCGACTGGCAGGTCAACCCGGAAAATCCATCCATGCTGTTCCGGTTTTCTGTTCCTCCCGGAGCGCAAAAAGTCAAAATAGCTCATACGCCCAATCAATAAAGACCTATGAAAGCAATAATCACCTATACACTGCAAAAGATACTTCCAGGCGTACTACTTGCTGGATTTCTCCTGATATCGCAAGCTGGATCAGCGCAACGGTTCTACCACCACCCTCCGGGACCGCCTCCTCCCCCTCATCCGGTACATCCTTACCCTGTACGCCCGGTACCGGTGCCGGCGCGCGTACCTGTTCCTGTACGTCCCTATCCGCGTCCGGTGCCGGTACCTGTACCGCGCCCTGTGCCGGTACCTGCCTGGCATTACCCGTATGTATACCATCCGTTTACACCCTTTTATTGGGGACCTTCCTGGCACCCTATCGGCTTTGTGATAGCCACACTGACTACTGCAGCGATCATTATATCAGTCAATAACAGGAATTATCACTACGACCATGGCGTATATTACGAGTCCAGTGGTAGTGGATACCGGGTTGTACCCGCTCCCATTGGAGCCGAAATAGCGACACTTCCCAGTGGATATGCCATCTCGACTGTGTCCGGACGATCGTACTATTACTATGGTGGCGCTTTTTACACCCAGTCCGGCAGTAATTATACAGTTGTTGGAGCTCCTGCCGGTGCTATCGTTAATAACCTGCCCGAAGGCACTACCGAAAGCACGGTAAACGGACAGAAGTATATGATTTACAACGGGGTTTACTACGAGCCAATCTCCCACAACGGACAGGATGCATACGTAGTCACGGAAGTACAACACTAACAACAGCGCTAATTTCAGGCCTTTCAGATAGTGAATTTCAAACCTTTTCTTTTGTCATTTCGTTTAAACACTGTACCTTTGCACGGCAAAAAGTGAAAGCTTGCTAACTTGTAATAAAACCGCAAAGATTTCATAGAACTTGACTGATGTATGAGGTATGATTATTTGAAAGATGCGTTAAAAGTCCTATGTGCCGTTATCGTCATATTACTGGGGGTCGCACTAGTCCCTGACTTTAATATAAAATACAAGCACTTCAGTATACTGTCTGATGTTGTTGACAACCCGGCTGATGAAGAGGAGATGTCAAGTATCGAGTCGCTGGAAAGAGATTTGCTGGCTGTGACGACTGACAGCCTGAAACTGGATAGTATCCCCAACAACAAGCCTGTGCCTGTTGTTGTACCCGAAGTCCCATTTACGTCCAAAGAGGGAGTCATCGCCTTTGAAGACTTCTCCGCAAATAAACAAATGCTGTATCCATTCTACCAGGCACTGCTCAGAGAGACAGACAAACGCCCGGTCCGGATCGGTGTATTAGGAGACTCTTTTATTGAGGCTGATATTATGACGGCCGACCTCCGTAAGCATTTCCAGGCCCATTACGGAGGCATGGGAGTAGGATTTATTCCCATAGCATCCCCCGTTACCAATAGCCGTAACGCAATCATACAAGATGCATCCGGTTGGACGATACAATCAATGGTAAAATTCAAGAACGCAGATTGGAGCAAGTTCACCTTGGCCGGTTTTTACTACATCCCATCTGAAAATGCAACGGTAACACTGAAATGTACTGAAGAAGACTCCATGCCGCAACTATCTCTTGTATTCCTCAACACAAAACACACCAAAATAAAAGTATCCATCAACGGAGACGCACCTGTGGAATACCTGCCGGAAGCATCCGATGAAGTACAGTTCCTGAATCTCACCAAAGGAAGCATGCAAAGCCTGAAAATAACCTTTAGCAATGTAGACGGCTTCACCGGTTTGGGATTCTACCGCAACAGCGAGACCGGTGTATTCGTCGACAACTTCTCCGTCCGGGGATCATCCGGCGCGGTGTTGACTACTATCAGCCAGGATTTGACCAAACAATTAACTAAACATGTCCAATATGACCTCCTGATTGTTGAATACGGTTTGAATGTAATGGTAGCCGAAAAGAGCACCTATACTTCCTATCGTAAAATGATGATCAGTGCGATCCAACATCTCAAGGAATGTTACCCCGACACCCCGATCATCCTGATGAGTGTGGGCGACCGTGGAAATAAAAACAACGACGGGACTGTCAGTACACATCCCGGTGTACAGCCGATGATTGATGCTCAACGGGATATTGCCCAAAAATCAGGCGTTGTATTCTGGAACACCTTCAATGCCATGGGAGGAGAAAACAGCATGGTCAATTTTGTACGTCACAAGCCTCCGATGGCTTCCAGCGACTATATTCACATCAGACATTTGGGAGGAAGCAAAATTGCCGAAGAACTTTTCGAATCCCTGATGAACGAAAAAAATAGATTTGCCCCAGCAACCGCCCATGAGAAGTAGGCTTAAATTAATACTCCTAACCGGACTGGTTTGCCTGCTACCGTCTGCCCGACTGGACGCACAACAGGAACAAGGCAAACAACGTGCTTCTTTGGAAATACAGAAGGATGCCAATAGGATTATTGACAAAAACAGAGTCTTGGATTCATTCTATTCACGGCTCTACCAACTCACACAGCGCTCTTCCCAGTACGGAATGAATCCGTCCGTGGTGTCGATCATGCACATCGGAGACTCGCACGTACAAGCCGGTTTCCTGACGGTGAAAATCATGAATAAACTGCAGGAGCAGTTTGGCAGTGCCGGACGCGGGTTAATATTCCCCTTCAAGTTGGCGCGTACCAACGAGCCTTTTGATTACGACATCCTTTCCGAATCCAAATGGGATAAAACGCTTATCATTCAGCGTCTGCCCAAACTGCCACTGGGACTGGGTGGCCTGTCTATTAAGACCAATGACGAGAGCTTCTCGTTTGAAATACGCTCGTCCACCCGGGAGAAGATCGACCACTCGTTCAACAAGATAACGATCTTCCATCACGAGAAAGCACCTGAGTTGTATGTAGCTGATCCCGCGATCAAGTCGACAAACAAAAAAAGCGTCTACCCCTTTGCCTCCATTATCCAATTGAATAACCGGGTCAATAGCCTCGTACTGTCAACCGGTCCGCAAGTACTCAAAGCCGATTCAGCCATCTACTATGGATTCAGCCTCGAAAACGGGAAAAGCGGTATCCTCTACCATGCCGTAGGGATCAACGGCGCCCAATTCCGCCACTACGGAAGCGTACATAACTTTGCGCAACAGATATCTATCCTCAGCCCCGAACTGTTTATCTTTTCACTGGGCACCAATGAAGCCTTCCGGGGGAAAATAAATGAGAAGAGTTTCTTCAACGAAATTGATGCGATCATCGAACCGATCCGACAGGCCAATCCCAAAGCCCTGGTGCTGATCACCACACCGCCCGATTGCTTGGCAGGCAGAGCCGAATCGACCAAAGAGAATAACCCGAATATAGCCATTGTCCGTAATGTATTGATCCGCTATGCCGAAGCTAAAGGTTGCGCCTACTGGGATTTGTACTCCGTACTGGGAGGCAATAATTCGGCCTACAAACTCTACGAAGCCGGATACCTGTCGAAAGACGGTGTCCACTTCACTGTGGAGGGATATAATATGCTTGGAAACCTGTTTTCCGACGTCCTAATTCGTAACTATACCGAATATGTTCAATCTCGACTTCGCTAAAATAGGAGAAATTCTGCGTTATATACCGGAACAGCCGTTGATTTTCAACAGCTCCTTCTTTCTGTTTTTCCTGACAATCGTTTTGTTTGTATACGCTTGGTTGAAGAAAAATGAAAAGCACGAGATGTACAAGATCATCTTTATGATCGTAGCTTCATTCTATTTCTATTATAAGACAAATGGCTTCTACTTTCTGCTGATCCTTTTTATTGCCTTTTTCGATTACTTCGTTGCCCATCTGATCCATCGCGCCCCCACGCCCAGGAAAAAGAAATTGTGGCTGATCGGCAGCCTGGTAGTCGACCTCGGTGTGTTATGCTACTTCAAATACACCAACTTCTTCTTTGACATTTTCTACGAACTTGCCCATAAGCCCTTTTCCCCCTTCAACATCATGTTGCCGGTGGGGATCTCGTTCTTTGTCTTCCAGTCGCTGAGTTATGTGATCGATATCTACCGAGGGAAAGTAAAGCCGCTGAACAATGTGCTCGACTATATCTTCTACGTTTCTTTCTTCCCCCAGTTGGTGGCAGGCCCTATCGTACGGGCGATCGATTTCATCCCGCAGATACACAAACCGTTCACGCTGACTAAAAAGGTATGGAACGAGGCTTATGTCCTGATCCTGGTCGGGCTGTTCAAGAAAGCGATCATATCCGACTATATCAGCTCGAACTTCGTCGATCGCATCTTCGAAGACCCCCTGCTCTATTCCGGCGTGGAAAACCTCTTTGCCGTCTATGGCTATGCCGCACAGATATACTGCGACTTCTCCGGTTATTCGGACATGGCTATCGGCTTCGCCCTATTGTTCGGCTACCGTTTCAATATCAACTTCGACCTTCCCTACAAATCGGCGACGATTACCGAATTCTGGCGCCGCTGGCATATCTCCCTCTCTACCTGGTTGAAAGACTACCTCTACATCTCCCTGGGCGGTAACCGCAAAGGCAAGGTCAGGATGTACGTCAATCTGATGATCACCATGCTCCTGGGTGGACTTTGGCACGGGGCTTCGCTACGTTTCGTCCTCTGGGGCGGATTGCACGGGCTCTACCTGGTCGTACATAAATGGTTGATGGTACGTTTCCCGAAAGTCTTCCAGAAAACGGGTGAAGATATGACGGTCAAAAGACGTATCATTGGCGTCTTACTGACCTTCCACATGGTTTGTTTCAGTTGGATATTCTTCCGTGCCGAAAGCATGGAGAAAGCGAAAGCGGTCCTATCGCAGATATTCGGGCAGTTCCGTCCGGGTGTATTTATCCCCTTCGTACAGGAATATGCCGTTATACTCTTCCTGATCGCCCTCTGCTTCACGTTGCAATTCCTCCCGTCGAAGATGATCGAATCAGCCAAGCAGAAAGTAGCCGGCTGGAGTTGGATCCTCAAGGCCGTTGTCACAGCCGCCCTTATTATCTTAATCGCCCAGGTCAAATCCTCCGAGATCCAACCTTTCATCTACTTCCAATTCTAAGAAAAGGAGTCCTTACAGGTCCTTGAGGAGAACCGCGCCGTTGGCGGATAGCAGGTCTTCGCGGGTTTTAAGAAGGGCATTCCATTCATCGTTGAACTGGTCGGCAATGTCGATTTTGAAGTTTTCCGAACCGTGCTCGTCAAGACGTTGCATCAGGAAGGCCATGCTGATCTGGTTAATATCGATAGCCGGCTGGTAATAGATGATACGGTCGTCGTCGCCAATGACCACCTCGCTGATAACTTTCAATTCGAGTAACAGGTAAAGTATCTGCGTAGTAATTCGGATAGGGATACGATAGGAGTCCGACAGTTCGTCGGCTGTATAGGGCTTCTCCCCTTTTTCGAAACGTTTGACGATAAGTGACGCAATCAATACCGTCAGGAAGTCCTTATAACGCCGGCTGATATGCTTGCTGTCGCGCTCAAAACTGAACTTACGTACATTCTGTGCCGAATAGGCCAGCGCCGCCCCAAACAGGAGGATAATCCACGACAACTGCAACCACAACAGCAACAACGGCAGCGCCGCAAAGCTACCATAGATCGCATTATACTTACTCACCCAAATCTGTCCGCTGATATAAACAAACTGGAAGAACTGGAAAGCGCAACCACCCACCGTTCCTGCAATCAGTGCATTCAGGAAGTTCACTTTTGTATTGGGCAGGAAAATATACAGTCCTGTAAACACAAGCGAAATAATCACATACGGCGCAATCTTCAGCGTCGCATCTACCACAGGTGTCAGGAAGACAAACTCTTCGAGGAACGAGTTCTGCAACGTCGACACAAAGATCGACATACCGCTCGACATCGTAATCAGGACAGGCAGCAGGATAAACATCGCCAGATAGTCCGTCACCTTTCGGTAGAAGGGCCGCGACTTCTGCACCTGCCAGATCTCATTGAATGTATCTTCAATAGAAGAGATCAGGTTGATCACCGTATAAAACAGGAAGATCAAGCCGAAACCAATAATCACTCCACCCTGCGCCTGCGCCAGGTAGCTGTCTACAAACTTGAATGCTTCGGTAAATTCGGCGTCATGCCCGGGGAAGTAGTCGATCAGTTCCATGCGTACCGTCTCCTGAAAGCCGAAACCTTTCGCAATACCCAACAATACGGCCAACAACGGCACGATGGCCAACAGCGTGCTGTAGGTCAACGCCGAGGCTTTGGTTTGCAGATTCTCGTTCAGGAACGTACGGATGGCCAGGATGGTGGTCTTCACGATGTTGATCCACGTCTCCTTCAGGCCGCTCACTTCGTGTTCGGTGATGCGCCAGATATCATATGTCACAAAATGGATTGTCTTCGTCAGGAAAGAACTGATGCGTTCGCCGATGGGCTGCTTGTCTTTCTGCTGTTCGTCTTTCTTTTCCATTCCTCTTCGTTTTAAAGTAAAACAGTTTGCCTGTAAGCCGGGTTCTGTACCCACCTGCCATTATAACAGTCGGGTGTCTGCCATTTATCTCGTCTTGCTGTTGCCAACAAGCTTTAGCGATCTACCCCCCGGCATCGGGCGAGCAGCCCTACATGCGCCGGTGTACATGATCTTACAACCCATAGGACGTACGGCATCTCATATCGCTGTGAGACCCGGTGGGCTCTTACCCCGCCTTTTCACCCTTACCCGATTGAAACCGGGCGGTTGTTTTCTGTTACGCTACCCTGCCATTGCTGACAGCTTCCCGTTAGGAAATATGGTGCCCTGTGTTGCCCGGACTTTCCTCCCGTCTTGCAACGAGCGGCAGACCGGCAAACTGTCTGTGCCGCAAAGGTAGGCAAATAGTTGAACTTTCTGACGCTTTTGCTGTTATTATTAGTGGGAGATGCCTATTTGGCAGTGGCTTTTTGTCAGGCGTGGTACTTTGTTATGCACAGTACTGTTAAGCGCAGTTAAGCAATAGGTTATACACGTTAAAAGAGATAAAAAAAGGACGATAAAGAACATAATTGAACATTTTTTGCGTTTACTTTGCCAGCAACTCAAGTGTTAAATTTAAATGTTTAATTAAAAAAGGGATCTTATGAAGAAAGTGTGGAAAAATACGCTCGGCGTTATCCTACTGGTAGGAGTCTGTGTAGGGGCTGCTATAGGAACAAGCGCGTATATAACGAACAAAAAACAAGCTGAGTCTTCGTATTCCGTAGCCAATGAATACGGGTTTAAGCAACCGTTCCATCAGGTAAGTTTGAATACTGTGGCGGCCGAAAATTTAGATTTCACAGTGGCAGCCGAAAAAGCAGTCCATGCCGTGGTACACATCAAGGCTACCACCAAGGCTCGGTCAGGACAGCGCGGCGGTCAGCAATATATTGACCCGTTTGAATACTTCTTCGGCTTCGGGAATCCCCGCGGAGGAGGAGGAGGAGGCACGCCGCAACCGCGCGTAGGCTCAGGATCGGGTGTCATCATCTCGACCGATGGTTATATCATGACCAACAACCACGTGATCGACGGAGCCGACGAACTCGAAGTTACCCTGAACGACAACCGCAAGTTCACCGCCAAGGTGATCGGATCAGACCCCAATACAGACATTGGCTTGATTAAGATCGACGCCAAAGACCTGGCTACGATCCCGTTCGGCGATTCGGAACAACTGAAAGTGGGCGAATGGGTATTGGCCGTAGGCAACCCGTTCAACCTGACATCGACCGTAACAGCCGGTATTGTGAGTGCCAAAGGACGTGGAAACCCAGCCCGCACGAACGTCAACAGCATCGAATCGTTCATTCAGACCGATGCCGCCGTCAATCCGGGTAACAGCGGAGGCGCATTGGTAAATACAAAAGGCGAACTGGTAGGCATCAATACCATGATCTATACGCAAACAGGCAGTTTCGAAGGCTATTCGTTTGCCGTACCTATCAGCATTGCCGGTAAGGTAGTGGCCGACCTGAAACAATACGGAGCCGTACAACGTGCCATGTTGGGCGTCAGCATGGTCGATCCCCTACTGGCCAAAGAAGACCCAAGAATTAAAGACGAAAAGGTCAAAGCGCTTGACGGAGCTTACGTAGCCGAATTTACCGAACGGAGTGCCGCTAAGGAAGCCGGTATCGAAAAAGGCGACGTGATCACGGCCATAAATGACGTGAAGGTCAAATCCGGCAGCGCTTTGCAGGAACAGATCAGCAAATATCGCCCGGGCGACAAGGTAAAGGTGACTGTTGACCGATATGGCGATACTAAAACCTTCAACGTGGAACTGAAGAATGCACAGGGCAACACCGAAGTAGTGAAGGGTCAGGGTGATCCGACCGAACTGCTGGGCGCCGCATTCAAAGAACTTACGGACAAACAAAAACAACAACTTGGCATCAGCTATGGCATCGAAGTAGCCGAAGTATATAAAGGCAAGATCCGCGACGTAGGCATCACGAAGGGATATATCATCATGTTGGTAAACGACCAGAAGGTATCCACCCCGGACGAATTCGACCAGATCGCCGAACGGACGCTGCGTAGCGGTGACAGTGAAAAGATATTAGTAATCAAGGGTATGTATCCAAACGGACGGACGAAATATTACGTCGTCGACCTGTCTGAATAAATAAGAACAGTCAACGGGTAAAAAGATTGTTAAAGGTTTATAATTGGCTGAATGTATCTCACATTCAGCCAATATAATAAAATAAAATCGTATCTTTGCACCCCATATTTCTCAATTAACTAAGTGGAATGAGGCAATTAAAGATTA
>JAVBUR010000045.1:0-54233 GCA_031555145.1 Tannerellaceae bacterium
GGCTGAAGGGACTCGAACCCCCACGCCGTGAAGCACCAGATCCTAAGTCTGGCGTGGCTACCAATTACACCACAGCCGCAGGTTTGCGGGGCAAAGATAGCGCTTTTTCAGGGAAAGACAAGTAAAATGTTATTTTTTCAAATGGGCATATTCTTTCCAGAGGGAATAACCGATAGCAGCAATCAGCAACAGCAGTATCAGGAAGGAACTATAGGCCGACACATTGGCTGCCATAACATAGCCTTCGGGGCGGAATTCGAATACGATTGTATGCTCACCGGCAGGGATACGCATGGCGCGTAGTGTCCAGTCGGCGCGGAAATGAGAAGCGGGCTTACCGTCGATGGTAGCCTTCCATCCCGGCTGATAGTAGATTTCCGAAAAGACAGCCAGTTGCTCGGTGGCAGCTTTGGAAGTATAGGTCAGCTTGTTGGGGCGATAGGTATCGAGCGTAATTGTAGCCAGCGAATCCGGTTGGGGAGAGAATCCCTGGAGGTCGTCGGCAAAACGTTTGTCGACCACAGCCATATGACGTGGGTTAATCGTATCCAAGGCGGCCATCTCTGCATCTGCATTCTCCACGATCTCCACTTCGTCTACAAACCAGGCATTACCGTCGGCGAAAGGATTCAGGATCGGCGGCATTTCCGGATTATAAATAATGTAACGGGTATTCAGCATGTTCAGTGTAGGGGTAGTAGCCAACGCCCGTATAATATCTTCATAGGTAGCTTGACTTTGGAGAACCTTCACAATCGCCCCATATTCGGAACTCAGCCGGTGAGAGATCAATTCGTCGTAACGACGCAACTTCACCGCATGGTATCCTCCGATGGAATGATGGTAGAAGGAGGTTGTGGTTTCCTGGAAGGGATTATAGAGATTGAACACACGGAACGACACCGTTTTATCTTTCAAAATCTCCTGGTCGGCAACCGTTTCTTTGTATGTCTGTGTTGGCGTTTCCTTTTTAAAGTTATCCTCGTTCAGGAAACGGCGATCCACTGTCCAAAGATCAGCAAGTGTCAGTACAGCTACACCGGCACAAAGCACCAACGCCATTTTCTTCGTATCCTTCATGCGGAAATAGAGGAATACCAATCCTGCTGTGCATAAGACAAAGAGCAACGAACGAAGCGCATCAGAAGAGGCCATGGAAGCCCGGTCGACCAATAACGCATTGTACCAAGGTTGCTTGGTGTATCCGTTCAACACATCATATTCAGACTGGAAGTTGAATAGTGCATTCGGGAACCACCATACGATCAAACATATTCCAGCGGTCAATGCCAGCGCTCCAATCAGTCCGGTCTTCAGCTCCTTTTTATCGACTTTTCCGTCCACGATATCCTTCAGTCCCCAGAAAGCGATGATCACCATCACCATACTCGGGATCACAAGCGCCATCTCTACCGTACGGAACTTGTTATACATCGGCAGGTAATGGAACATAATATCGTTGAACCAATCCAGGTTACGACCCAGTGCCAGGAAAGTAGTAAACAATGCTCCGGCAAATAGCCACCACTTCAATCGGCTTCGACAGACAAACATCCCCAGCACAAACAGAAAGCAGACCACCGCTCCTACGTATACCGGCCCTGACGTCCCCATCTTATCCCCCCAATAGGTAGGCGCCATTGCCTCATTACCCACCTGATAGCCTTGGGCTCGCATACTCTTCACGAATTCGGAAGAACTGTCCAGTTCCATACCCGTTGCACCACCATACACATTCGGTATCAACAGGGTAAATAACTCCGCTTTACCGTAACTCCACTGGAAAGCATAGTCTTTATCCAGTCCGGAAGATATCTTCTCACCAGCCGGTGTAGTCGTAGTCAGCTCGGTTGCGCCACGGGTAGAGGTCTTACTCAATTCCCAGTCTTTGTATAAACCCTGCGCATTCGGCAACACGGCCAACACAGTGGCTGCGAGCATAATAATGGAGACACGTAACCATTCCTGCCATTCCTTCGCCATCAGCTTCATAATCGTATAGCCCAGATAGACAAAGAAACAGAGGATCACCAGGTAATAGGTAATCTGCGGATGCCCGTTTGAGAGCGACAAAGCCACCCCTAACAAGAACAGGATTCCTCCCCAGAGATATTTCCGCTTGAAAAGCAACGCCATCCCCGCCAGTGTCAACGGCATATAAGCCATCACATACGCCTTGACGATATGCCCCACTTCAATGATCACAATATTATACGTCGCAAAAGCAAACGCAATCGCCCCACCGACAGCCACCCACCAGTTAGCTCCCATGACGCACATCAGGATATAAAAACTGATCAAGCCGGCAAGTACCATGGCAGCATCCGTATAGCCAATATCTTTGATAGGCTTTTCTATTACATCATACCGGGGAAGGTTGGGCGCCGGACTACCATACCCGGACACATACGGCATACCGCCGAACATCGCATCCGACCAGGCACTGAATTCACCGGGTTCAGCCGTCTTGGCATATTCATCCATTTGGCTGCCCCCCATACCGACAGCCTTAATATTATCACTTTGAGACAACGTTTTCCCATCAAAGAAAGACGGGGCAAAATAGGCGACTGACAGCGCAATAAATACCGCTATCGCCACTACGTGCTTTCCCCATTGCTTCACTAATTCCTGCATTTGTATATTATTTAATGTTATACTCTTCCTTTAAACCATTTGGCATAATAAAAACGAATGGCAAACCAACCATGCAATAACGCTGTGGTTACTTTACCATAGTGCAAACACATGATCTGGTATCGCTCCTGTAGAGAGGCCTTGCGGTTGGCTTCCGACATCCCCGCTTCCAGGAAGTTAGCCAACGTCATTCGCGTATTGGTAATCCGCCGACTCTTCTTCAAACAGTCAATACACCAGGCATAGTCTGCCGAAAAACGGTATTGCAGATCATATTCGGGAGCAATTGCCCGCCGGGCAATAAACGACTGATGACACACCAACATCCCCATCCGGAAACTCTTCCAGGTCAGTTTCTCCGGCGCTTTCAACCGGCGCATCGCCACTTGTTTTCCGCTCTTATCCGTAATAGCCGTCTCCCCATAAATCACATCAGGCAATACTTTCTTTTTCTGGATAATTGCTGCCATCTGTTGAATAGTATCCATTGAAAAGAGCGTATCCCCTGCATTGATAAACCAAACATACTCACCTGTCGCTTTCCGAAGCCCTTTATTCATGGCGTCGTACAGTCCATTATCCGGCTCACTGACCCAGTAAGCCAGCCCAGATTCGTATTGCTTAATAATATCTACTGTCCCATCCGTCGATCCCCCATCAACAATAATATACTCAATGTGAGGATATGACTGGCTGAGGATACTCAGGACAGTACGCTCCAACCATTGTGCGGCGTTATAGGTGACGGTGATGATGGAGAAGATGGGGGACATTATTTCCAATTATTCAAATGATCGTCCTTTACACATTTCTGATATACAAGAACGGTTTGTTTTACCATTTCATCAATAGAGAACATCTTTAGCCTATTGGCGCCGGAAAGTTTCATATTATTTGTATAGTCACTGTCAAAAAGAACCTTGGACACTGCTTGTAAAATCGATTGCTTGTCTAAAGGATCGAAATAGCAACCTGCATCTCCGGCAACTTCCGGAAAACAACTTGTATTACTTAGACAGACGGGACAACCATGAGAGAATGCTTCTAAAATAGGAATGCCAAATCCTTCGTATGTAGATGGATACACAAATACTTTAGCGTATTTATATAGCGACCCTAATTCTTCATCCGTTGCACTTATTTGTATCATTTGCGATCTAATACCCCAAGAGTCAAACAAAGACAGTTCTTCCTTGGCAAAAGGTTTCCCCGTACAAACAATTTTAATATCTGGATTCTCTTTTAGCAATGGGATAAGTGCTTCTGCAAAAGTCTGAAAATTCTTATACCCTTTTCGTTCGCCTACATACAGAATGTAGTTGTCGAACAACCGCCTTCCAGGTTTGACAGTTGATTTGTAACCATGGTAAATAACTGAGATTTTACTCTCATCTATTCCATACAATGCTACCAAATCCTTTTTTGTATTCTGACTGACAGCTATGATATGAGAAGCCCTTTCTGCCAGCAGACGTTTGTATGTACTCGTATTATCATACGATAGAAAAGTTTCCGGGAATTTTTCATGAATCATATCATGAATAGTTATGACTAATGGTTTCCTAAGACCCTTCAGATAGTAGCCGTTGTAGTATGTAGGATGAAAGACATCAAAATTATTTACTTTTATGCACTTATCTACTAACTTATTATTGTAATAACAGTAAATCTGCCTTCTTATGCGAAAAGGGATGATATCTGTAAGCTGCTTAATTGTCGGATTAAGCGTCTTGGCATAGTAGTTTTCAGAAAATCTTAAGGGGAATAGATAGGTATATGTTTCAGGGAGATTCGCCATTAACTCGGAGAAATATCGTGTAATCCCTCCGAATTTCTGCATGGAAAACATATAATGGTCATATAATATTTGCATACAATTATTAAACTACTCTTTTTTCAAAAAATTTTTCCTCCAATAATGGAACATTCCCCAAAGACGATAATTTCCACATAATGAACGATAATATTTTCGGATAACCGATTCAGAGTCTCTTTTTTGCTTTAGACCATCAATCCACGCCTGTTCTCCTAAATGTATCGCACAAGTATCCATATCTACCATTCCCCATAAAGAAGCAAATACTTTTGGAGGATAAATAACAATATTATCTTTCAAGTATTGTGGAGAGAGAGAATGTAGATCATACTTAAATCCATAATATTCATGAGCATAGTGAGCCAGCACATCCACTACAATATCAAGATTATTCATATCAAAAATTTTATGCGAATAATGATCGAGGCACTTTCTTATCCACAAATTACCGGCTTCAGAAGCAATCATTGCTCCATTAACAGCATAGCCCCAGTATGGGTTTTTAGAGTTTCTCCAAGGGATCATAGCTGGAATATATTCTATAGAACTAAATGCTGAATGATTAAGAAATTTATCAAATCGTTCAAAAACCATTACGTCTGAATCAAGATATATACCTCCTTCTGTATACAAGGCATATAGACGAATATAGTCAGCGGCAAAAGCCCATTTACGTTTTTCACATGCTTGCTCAACAAATGGAATACTATGGATATCAAATCGCTTCATATCCCAACAAATGATTTCGTAATCAGGCATAATTTTCTTCCAAGAATTTATGCACTCTTGCAAATTATGAGGAAGAGGATCTCCGCTTAACCAGCACCAATGAATTTTTTTAGGGATGGACATACTTATATTATTATTTTAGTAATTGTGGAGTAGGTATCTGGCCAGTCTTATCCATGAAAAAAAAATAGAAGACAGTGTAGCCTTGTAAAGCTTCTTATTTTCGATAATATATTTAGGATGCTTAATAGGAAAAGAAATAGGTTTTGATCGTATATAATATTTCATATCATTTTTAGATGCTGTATGTGTCGCATCTGGATTGTTCAATCCAATATTTGTAACAAGATTAACAGATGGATAGATTGAAAGTTGATTTTGAACACGTAATGTGAACAAATATTGCAAATCCCAAACACTTTTTCCATATTTGTCAGATAAGGAATCAGAAATATATGATGAAAAATACACTTTCTCAGGAAAGCTCTTAAATAAGGAATTCCTCATGGCCACATCTTTCTCTGATTCTTCCCAGTATGAGAAATTAAGATCAAAATTCTTCCATACTCTTCGCCAAGTTGCCCATCCCCAAGTATGTGATATAGAAGAAAAATCATAGCTAAGGCTACTTTTAATATATCCTGGTAAAAAGCAATTACCACTTATATTACCTATTCGTTCATCATCCATATACTTGAAAAGTAACTCTTCACAATAAAAGAAAAAAGATATATCTGGCAAACAGTCATCTTCTAGTATTATACCAGACTCTTCCTGTTCAAAAAACCAGGTAATAGCAGAACTGACAGCTATTTTACATCCAAGATTTTCTTTACGATAAAGAGTCTTTAGTTCGCAATCCCAGTCAATACTATTTATAATTGCTCGCGTTTGGTTACATTTTTCTACTTCTTCCCTTTTATGTTGGCGAGGGCCATCAGCAGCCACATACAACCTAGGGGGTTTTATTTGTCTAATACGTTCAAAAACCTGCATAGTCGTATCAGGACGATTAAAAATAAGAAAAAGTACTGGTGTTTGAATTGTGGTTGACATATATTATAAAATACAATGTTAATTATATAGATAAATTAATATTTTGTTCAATGATAGAAATTATCAGTATCCATTTTACTTTAAATAATTAAAATTATTTAGAACCATTAAAAAAGAATACTTCAAATTTGTATATGAATTATATTTCAAATATTCTTCAGAAAGTGGAGAAAATAGAGTTTTATCTCTTGTCAAGCTCTTAATACCAATAGCGCATTCTTGTGGAGAATGCTGATCTATAGAAATTCCCAGGTGATATTTGTCCATACATTCTTCCATATATGATCCCTTACTTACTATTATAGGCTTCTTGAACAAGGCTGACTTCGCGAACATATTACTACTTTGTTGGAAGTTCACATAAGCAGCAAATATAACATTACTGATACAAAATAAAGCATTAAAATCTGATTCAGAAGGAATTGAATTGTTATAAAACATACAGTTCTCTTTCCTTGAAAAATTATCCAGCATACATTTCTCTTCATCAGATCCCAAATATGACTGCCCCGCAATGAGAAAAAAATAGATATCATTATCCATCAACTCTACAGTTTGAATAAACGTACGTATCCCTTTACGAGAAGATATTGCACCTAACAAAGATACTATTTTCCTTCCTCTTGACTTTTTCTTAATAAGAGTGATCAAAGTCGATTGTAGGTTTGGCTCAGCTTCGTCACTAAAATCAGGAAAGTGGAGTATATTAGGCTGGAACTTCATCAGTTGACTAAAGCAAAATTCATCTAAAACTCCAATTGATCGACAAAATTTAGAACGTAACATATTTCTTCTGTCAAATGAAAAAAATACTTTTCGATCTCTTGGAGCAAGTAGTAATCCAGAAAATTGAAAGGGAAAAATTACCTCGAAGAATTTCTTAGTGATAAATTCATGTTGATAATCATCCACACAACAGAAAAAAACGTTCGCATTGCGAGGAATACTTACTCTTAATTTAAGGATATTGTAGGAGATAATGAGAAAGTTAAAACAAACCATGATTTTCTTCCATATACTATTTTGAGGTAGTATATAGGACGGTTTATATGAAATAGTCTTATACATTACCCCTTCTATTTTTCTCACCCCTGATAGAGAATATACAGTAATATGGCAATCTAAATTTAAAAGAGCATTTATGAAATAGTCTAAATAAACTAGATGATGACCGGAAAGATTCGGTTCAATTAAAGTAATATTCTTCGTTTCCATTTCTTAGTTAATACACAAAAATAAATAATTAATTGTAAGACCTACAGATATACATGAAATGTTTTCGAAATTTTGTATATAACATATCTCAAAAAAACGACTATATATTGTCGAAATGAAGGTTTCCTATATACCGTCCCCATTGAAGCTGAAGACCCTTCAATATATATTGGTTGACAAAAAGGCCCATATTCAAAACCGCTATTTCTCCATTGCTTTACGGATTTTGCAAGAATATGTTCAAAATAGATATTATGTGAATCATCTATATTTTCTAATTCAGGAATCAGATATTTTTCATAAAACATTTTATCACCACAAAAAAACTGCGATTGGATATAATCAAAATGCCCATTAGAATCAATGAAAACATCATTTTCACAAGTACCCCTAAGAAGATATAAAATATTTCTGATTATTAATCGCCCAGTTATTTTTACTATATAATCAGAATTTTTAATAAATGAAGAATTTTCAAAAGCATATTTCAGAATCAAACCTTCACCAAATCCTTTTCCTTTTGATTTATCGTATTGGTCACCATCAAAACTCAAAAATTCAATTCTTTCATAGGCCAAAAATTCCTTGAATACTTTATTCAAATTTGTGTTTGTATTTTCAACAAAAACTATATTAAAGTTCGATTTTTTCAAATAAAAATCTAATGCAGACTTATAATGCATTAAGCGTTCTTCAGGATCTACTATTTTCAAATCAGAGATCCCTATAGGGTTAATACACGCTGTTAACAATAAAATCATATCATGTACATTTATTTTTACAAATAATTATTCATAGACTGTCTTTTCAAAATAAATCCAATAGATTCTTTTAATATCTTAGAACCAAAAATTCGGAGCAAAATTATATAGAAAAATGCAGATAAAATTATTTTAAATATAAAATTTACCCAAACATTATCACTATTTACAATAGACAAGCATCCCCATGCAATAAGAAAACTTATCAATGTTATACCTAAATAAGGGGATATATCACGTAGGACATTAGCAAATTTTATTTGCACATATTTGTGTGCATAATATTGCCAGATAATAATACCAACAAAATAAGAAGCAATATAAGCTAAAACCATTCCTTTAATGCCCAATCTATATGTTAGGATAACGGAACAGAGCTGAGAAATACCCGTAATAATAATCACATTCATATATATATTTGACTTTCCACGAGAAAGCAATAATAAAGAATACAATAAATAAAGAAAAACGAATGCTCCCCATATGCAAAACAACTGCAGAAAAATAAGTGAAGGCAACCATTTTTCTCCAATTGTAATCAAAATGAATTCTCTCCCGACAAAAGACAATCCTAACATCAATGGGAAAGAAATAAAAGCTCCAAAACGCAATAATTTGTGAAAGACATGTCGCTGTCGATCTAATGAATCACCAGATTCAACCAATACAGGCTGAGCAACACTATTAATCATCCCTCCAATCAACTGATATCCTGAGACCATCCACTTTTGTCCTTGTGAATAATACCCTAATTGTGTTGCATTATAAAATTTACCAATCAAAATAGAGAATATATTATTACTAATTTGTTGGAAAATATTTGTCAAAAATATTTTTATACTAAAAGAAAATAAACCCTTTAGTGGAGTAAAATCGAAATCAAAAGTAGGTTTCCATGGAGAAATCACAAATCTCAAAATAGCACCTCCAACAATATAAGTAAAACTTTGTAAAGCAAGTGCCCAATATGCAAAACCTTTTGACGCTAAGAAAACCCCAACTAAACCAGATAGAATCATTGCTGTTATATCAATCTGAGCTTGTTGTTTTACCTTCAATTCTTTAAATAGAACTGTTTGGGGCACAGAAGCCATCCCTGAAAAAAAGAAACAAAGAAAAATAACTCTAGATAATGTCGTTAATTCTGAGCGTTGAAAAAAATGAGCTATTAGAGGAGCAGATAGAAACAAAACAATATAACAGATTAGCCCAACAATCACACTAAACCAGAATACAGCATTATAATCTTTATGTGTAGCATCCCGCTTATTAGTTAGAGCGACAGTAAATCCACTAGTAGCTATCGCCCCTGCAATTCCAGAAAAGATAGCCAGCATACCAACAAGTCCATAGTCATCCGCATTAAGAACCCTCGCTAAATATATTCCAAATGCCATTACCAATATTTGCTGGATACCATTACTTAGACCTCCCCAAAAGAGGCCTTTTGCTGTTTTTTCTTTTAAGGTTGTTTCTCCCATTATTTCTCTTCCCATTTACAATGGGCTAAAATAAATATTTTTTTTAATGGTAATGGCAGAGATGAAATTAAAAAGCAAATTAATAAATACAGATTATAAAAAATATATTTATCACTCATGTAAGATATATTCAAATAATTATTAATGTGCCTCTCCACAGAGCGTGAAGAATTCAGCGCCTTTTTCGATATATAAACACGTAGCCAAAATAATTTTATTCTTAGCAAAACAGAAATACTACTAGACAAATTTGCATTATTTGCAAATTTCAACTGGTACCGAAAAAGGGTTGGCCATTGTTCAAAAATTTGGGGTCTCCATTCTCCTCCATCTCCAGAAGAATCTTTTCGAACATAATGAGTATATGTCAAATTAGATATTTTTTTTACTGAATGTGCATTCAGTAGGACTTGATAAGTAAATAACGGATCCTCTAAAACCAACCCTGGTATACACTTTATATTATTATTAATTAAAAAAGAAAGTCGATAAAGTTTATTCCATATATATATAGGAAATTTAGAAAAATACGATGATACAATTTCTTCTTTTTCGTTCATATAATAAGACTCAATAGATGGATTTTCGCTCCCAGCACTCGAAATATAATTAATAGAACCACTTACGACATCGACCTTTGAAGAAACAATTTCATCATATAACAACTGTATACAATTAGGATCTATTTTGTCGTCGCTATCCATAAAAAAGACATAATCCCCTTTTGCATTTTCGATAACGGTATTACGCCCAACACCAGTCCCTGAATTTTGTTCATGTGCTATTATTCTGATAAATTCACCCCTGGGATGAGTTGATATAATTTTTTTAACAATTTCTATAGATTTTCCTGGCCCTCTATCGTCTACAATCAAAAATTCAATTTTCTGATATGACTGATTAAGAGCCGACAAAAGAGCTCTCTCGATGTATTTTTCATCATCATAAACAAGGATTCCGAAGGAAATCAAAGACATATCAAGAAGGTGAATAGAAATATAAGTTATGAGTTAAATTCTTAAGCAACAAACTCCACTAATTTGCAAAAGACTTAACAATAGCTACTTTGTAAGAAAAACACTATCTTTGCCAACATGCTTTCGCAAACAAGTCTAAGAATCAACAAAATTCTAAAATATGATATCGTTCATCCAAAAGAGACTGGTCAAATACGCTTTTCAAATAGACCTGATATTAAACAACTTAACACCCCCAAAGCGTCGTAAGCAAAAAAAAGAGAAAGATATCTCTGATAGTAGATTACTGATAATCTATCGTATTAGTGATACTGGTTATCCTAAACAAAAACCTCATTACATTAATAATGAGAACTGCTTTCGGAATGCAATTCTTACTTTCCCTCCTAATTTGTGCAAATGGCACATAATTGCAGATAATGTATCTGACGAAACCATGAGAATGTTAACGAAATATGTTCCAGAAAATTTTATTAGAAAAGTGTCTGTTGGACATGGAGCAGGAACATTTAGATTAGCATATGAATATGCGTTACAACAGCCTGACGACATTTATGTCTATTTTCTTGAGAACGATTATCTGCACGCTACAAATGCACTTCAGATACTAAAGGAAGGCCTGCAATTGGGCGAAAGTGAATATGTTACACTTTATGATCACCCAGACAAATATGGATATAACAATATAAATCCTTTTGTCCATGGAGGTGAAAAGACCAAAATTTTCCTGTCTAATCATTGTCATTGGAAAATAACTAATAGTACAACCATGACCTTTTCCGCTAGTGTAAGAACACTGAGAAAAGACAAGTCCGTTTTTTTGCGTTGGACTGCAACTCGCCACCCTTTTGATTTTCAAATATTTTACGAATTATGCAAATTTAGAAATCGAAAATTATTATCGTCTATTCCTGGATATTCTACTCATGGGGAAACAATGTATTTATCTCCATTAACAGATTGGGGTGAATCAATAAATCCAAGACCATAGCCAAAAAATAACAAGAACTCCCTAATAATTCTTCATTCGATTTGCCCTTATTAGGCATTTCCGTACATACTTGTATTCATGACAGATGTACTTATTCGTGAAGTTAACATTATACCCTATTGCTTTTAATAAGGCTTCAATATCTTTAGCATCATTTTCCCGGTGATAAGTGCAGACCGACATGACAACATCATTACTTTTAGTCAATGTGACGTGGGCTCCTTGTAATGCGGAAATTTCTGCGCCTTCAATATCCATTTTGAGAAATAAAGGCTCTCCTGTTCCAAACTTAAAAAATGAATCAATAGTAACACAAGAGTCATTGACGATGTTGCCTACATATCTTTTCACAATATGTACTTTATCCTTCCACGGAGCAAATGTGGCTTCTAAGGCCTTAATCCATGGATCTTCACATTCGAAAAGATAAACTTCCTTTGTAAATTCTATCGTGTCCAAAGAGAAGATTCCCTCCGCAGCACCGATATCCAACAATGTTCTTCCCCGTAACTCTGAATACTCTTCCACATACCGATGAGGAGAGAAAATATCTTGTTCGATTAGCAACCCTATATAACTCGTTTTTATTCTTTCTTCAGCCCAGTTAGAAGGGAAAAAGAGCTTTTCTCCGTTATGCAAAACATAATTTAAACCTACAGCTATATCTGCATAAACAGTTACATCTAACGCGTAATAATCGACTGAGGTCTTAAACGGATAAAACGTCAACCCGTTTTTTCCAATAAATGCGTATGCCTCATTCTTTTCTGTTTTAGGCAACAAAAAACCAAAATAACGTGCTGCTTTAGCTTTAGGAATAAGAGGATATGTTGGTATAAAAAATAGAATGCTCTCTAAGAATCCTTTGTATATCTTCTTTCTGACAGTTGCAGGAACTATTTTTCTATATAACTTAACGATCATTTTACCTCAATCACAACCTTCCATCCACCCACTCCCTCTCGACCAGCGCCTTTGTATCAAAGACCACCTTGCCTTGTTCGTGGATAGTTTTAAAGTCTATTGTTTTAAATACATCATGGGAGACGGTAACGATGATGCCGTCATAGGAAGAGGGGGCGGGCATATCAGTCAAGAGGGAGAGGCCGTATTCGGCACGAACCTGTTCGCGGATGGCAAATGGGTCGTATACATCGACCTGTACACCGAATTCTTCCAATTCGCGTACCACATCAATCACCTTTGTGTTACGCGTATCGGGACAGTTTTCCTTGAACGTGAAGCCTAAGACGAGAACCCGGCTACCAACAATCTTGAGACCTTTGCGGATCATCAGCTTGATTGTCTTGGCAGCCACAAAACGTCCCATGCTGTCGTTGACCGAACGGCCGGAGAGGATCACCTGAGGGTTATACCCCAGCTGTTGTGATTTGTGCAACAGGTAATAGGGATCCACGCCGATGCAATGACCTCCCACCAGTCCGGGTGAGAAACGGAGAAAATTCCACTTTGTAGCAGCTGCTTCCAATACCTCCTGCGTATCGATTCCCATTTTGTCGAAGATCAACGCTAACTCGTTCATAAAGGAAATATTGACATCGCGTTGCGCGTTTTCAATTGCTTTGGAGGCCTCAGCCACTTTGATACTTGAAGCTTTATGTACGCCTGCCTCAACGATAGAAGCATACAGTTGCGCCACTTTATCGGCGATGGCCGGCGTAGAACCGGAGACCACTTTCCGAATCGTTGCCAACGTGTTCACTTTATCTCCCGGGTTGATGCGCTCGGGCG
The DNA here is from genome assembly GCA_031555145.1 of Tannerellaceae bacterium. Taxonomy (GTDB): domain Bacteria; phylum Bacteroidota; class Bacteroidia; order Bacteroidales; family Tannerellaceae; genus JAJDIA01. The sequence goes on from JAVBUR010000045.1 coordinate 13,416, forward strand.
AATAACCACAAAAAAAGTCTGTGTTATATGTCAACCCGGATTCCCGTTCCAGCACAGGCACGCAGTCCTCTTCCGTACAACCCGGATAGACTGTCGATTCGTATATTACGATATCGCCTTTCTCCAAGGCCTTCCCGACGGTGGACGAAGCACTCAACAACGGCTTCAAATCAGGTATCTTCGAAGAGGTGACTGGCGTGGGGACAGTAACAATAAAAACATTGCAAGTTCGGAGCCTGTCGGCATCGGCTGTCAGTTGCAAGCCCGCTTCTGTTTTACCGGACAGGTTTAAAACAGCCTGCAAAACGTCATTCTCTACTTCTTGCGTATGGTCGTTACCGGCAAGCAGCGATGCGACTCTCCCGGCATTGATATCATAGCCGATCACCGGGTAGTTACGAGAAAAGGCTACCGCCAGCGGAAGCCCTACATAGCCCAGTCCAATGATCGCAATACGTAATTTACTATCTGTCTCCATGACACACCAAAGGCTCGTCACTCCCAGTTGGGGCGACTATAACACGGCAAAGATAACGAATTACAAAGAATAACATACATCGAAGCACCGGAATTACTCTTCCCTTCATTTTTGACTTGCATTCCTTCGCCTGCGCTTTGTTTGCGAAAATGCCTTCCTCCTTCCACTTTCCGCATCCAGTCAGCGAGTTAGTGTGGAAGGAGGTGGTTTGCTTCCACAGTGCTTCCACACTCCACAAAGAATTTTTCGGGTGATGCAGCCTACAACTACTTTCCCTTTTTATCATTCCACATTCCAACCGATTGGTTGTCTGCGGGATAAGTGTGGACTCAGCCTAAAACTGAGTCCACCCACAGTCCACCTTGGTTCTTCGTCATTTTAGGGGCACCTTTTCGACGAAGAACCTGTCATCTTATAGTAATAAGTTATTGTTTTTATACTGATATTTCTTATTCTACACATCTAATATCTTATCATTCATCCAATTACACCTGAAATACAGAATAAGCTTATTTTTCATGCTTATTTTGACGCTCGTTTGGGATGAGTAGTTGAGTCCGTTTATTCTTATAAAGGAAATCCGAAACCCAGTAAGCATAAATGGCGGCGGGGATAAAAATAGCGCGCACCGAAGAGTAGGGTTAGTTAGGTATATCTTGAATGAGTTTACGCGATATCAACTCCATTGTGTCGAGATAATGCCGGCACGATTACCCCTTCACATACACCCCCACCCCATGCACCGCCTTGCGGAGTTTGCCGTCGGCGATCAGGCTGTTGATGCGGCGGATGGCGGTGCCGAAGGTGACGCCGCAGAGTTGGCAGAACTCTTTCCGGGTGATGCAATCATGTTCCTTGAAATACGCTTCAAGGCGACGGGCGATCTCTTCGGGCGAATGTGTAAGGGAGTGATTTTTCTCCCGCACTCGCACCAGGTCGGCCGTTTTGAAGTCGTCGAGGAAATCGGCCGCGGGACGGAAGGTGACGGACTTTACGTGGATCGACTCCGCCCGTCGTTCGTCGGGGGTGTCTACCGGCGGACAGTCGAGCGTCAACGAGAAAAGGCCCAGACCGTCGAGCTGCACCATTTGCCCATTCAGCAGGGCCATCTTCATCACATGGGTATAGGCCTCGAGCGCTGCTTTAGCGTCGGCCGTACTCAGTGAGTTGAATTCGTGGATGAGTTCGATCACTTGGGATGTATTCATCGTCCCGCTTGGTTTCATACGTGCATGCAGTTTTGGTTTTTTGTTACTGTTCTTCGGAACAGGATTCTGGTAGAAATCATACTGTATTCCCATAGTATTATTGATTAAGTATTAAAGAATTATTGTCAACTATCTGACCATTTATTGGCGTCTTCGAAAAGGCTTATCCGTCGCACAATTGTGCGAAGATGTTCGCATGGCTGTGCGAAGGCCTGCGCACAATTGTGCGAACATCTTCGCACAGCTATGGGTAGGATAAACCTTCCTCACAAAGATACGAACACTTCCTGATTCCGGCAATAGGTCATCAGGTAGTCGGTGGAAAATCGTAGGGGTGGCACAAAATCACATACAGAAATGGCAAAAGATCTTTTGCAGATTCACTTTTCGAAAGTATATTTGCAAAAACACACCGTGGACTGTGAGTGGAATCATTTTCGACTGAGTCCACACCAAGCCATCTGACACACAGTGCGGTGGAAGGTGGAATCAAAAAAAGGGAAGAGCCGCTGTAGGGATTGGAGGCTGTGCCGACCAACTTGACGGTGCCGGCGGCAACGGCTTCGGGGCGCTCTGTGGTATTACGCATCACAAGGACGGCCTTGCTCAGATCGAATACCTGAAAGCCCCCGCCACAAATTCCTGCTCGGAACGAGAAATACCGCAGGCGGTTGCATATTTATGCCAGTTGGCGACCACTGATTTCATTTCGTTCAGAATCGTTTTTGCGCGAGTATCGCTCAGTCCGAAATAGCCAGCTTGGCTTAACGCCAGATCGAAATTCAATGAATTGTCATCTTCCGAGATATTGAGTTTCAAACCCATACCGTTTTCGTCAGGATTGATATCGTAGGCAGGGGAGAGTAGCCAACCTTTATTGGTTAGTATAAATCCATGATTCCGCAGGTGGTCGTCGCAATTGGAAACGGCTATGTTGAATAGCATTCTGCGCCATAACTGCTCAAGGTTCTGGTCAGTATGATCGCAATTACCCATGATCCATTCGGCTATTTCCAAATAGCTTATTCCATCGGCATAGTTTGCGCCATCGGTATACCCCAACAGTGTCATCGCGGATGCGAAATGAATGCGCCGTCCGGCATCATTCCGGTCGAAACGCTTTGTCAGGAAGGTATGATGATTACTGCTGAATCGTTGTGCCCTGCATTCCGACATCACAATTCCGCATTGTTGCGCCATTCTTGCTGTCGCCAACTCCCATGCTCCCATATCTTTAGCATCATGCCCACTGGGAAATTTCGCAATCCACAAATGCCCTTTATCGTCCAGGATATTTGCCTTTGGCCGTGCGCCTCCAAGTGACGACCCCGGCGCAATGAGCATATTCAACCATTGGATATGCGCTGTCGTATATGGCTGCGCCTCTTTTTCTAATTGGTTCCTCCGATTCAAACCAATCCAGGTACACATATATGTCTTTTTGTTGTGCCATGGGTTACTTTTTGGAAGCTCTTTCTTTCACTGTCAGTTTAGCATCCTGTAGCTTGCGCCCCAGTTCGTCGTCTTTGGCAACAAGCAGGAGGTCTTTGTCAAGCCCCAGTACGGCAAGTACCCTGAAGTAGTAGCCGATGGCAACACCTTCGTCACCCTTTTCTACTTTTATCAGTGTATTACGGGAAATCCCGGCACGCTCAGCCACTTGTTCCGACGACAAATCCCTGCGTAAGCGCGCATATTTTATGTTTTCACCCAAAGACTCCAATGTTCTCTTCTGGCTGGGCAGCAAAGGACGTTTCATTTTGATAATGTTTCTAATTATGCGCAAATATATGAATTATTGTGCATAATCAAGCATGTTATCCCCTAAATTCGAGCGATTAGTCGGACACCCACCTGACAATCCTCCCACACGCCTGTCCGTCGCCGTAGGGATTGGAGGCGGTGCTCATTTGCCGGTAGGCGACGGGGTCGTCGAGGAGCAGGGAGGTTTCGGCAAGGATTTTATCATAGGCGGTACCGACCAACTTGACGGTGCCGGCGGCAACGGCTTCGGGGCGTTCGGTGGTATCACGCATCACAAGGACGGGCTTGCCCAGCCCGGGAGCTTCTTCCTGCACACCGCCGCTGTCAGTCAATACAATGTAGGCATGCTGTATCAGGTATATGAAAGGAAGGTATTCGAGCGGCTCGATGAAGAACAGGTTGGGCAGGGGTTGGTCGCCGAACACTTCCCGTATCGGTTTACGTACGTTTGGGTTCAGATGCATCGGATAGGCAAAGTCCACGTGGGGATAAGCCGTAGACAACGTACGGAAAGCCTGGCAGATGCGGATGAAACCTTCTCCGAAGTTTTCCCGCCGGTGGGCGGTGATCAGTACCAGGCGGCGGTCGACGTATCCGGTCGGCCGGTTACTATGTCCGGCTGATGGTTTGTGCCGTTCGGCTAACCGGGTGATATCGTAACCGGAAGCCTGAAGGGAAGCGGTCAGTTCGGCAGCCAATGATTGATCCTGCCGGATGCGGTTCACGACCCAATGAAGGGCATCAATCACGGTATTTCCTGTCACAAGGATACTTTCTTGTTTAACACCCTCATCCAACAGGTTTTGACAGCTTAGAGGCGTGGGAGAGAAATGACAGGAAGCAACCCGCCCGGTGATCTGCCGGTTGATCTCTTCCGGCCACGGGCTGTAGATATCGTGCGTACGCAAACCGGCCTCAACATGTCCGACAGGAATCCGTTGGTAGAAGGCAGCCAGGGCGGCGGCTGTAGAGGAAGTGGTATCGCCATGTACCAGTACCATATCCGGCCGGGAAGCGCTCAACACATCACGCATACCCAGCAGCACACGGGAGGTAACATCGTATAAATCCTGTCCCTGCTTCATGATATCCAAATCATAGTCGGGGTGGATGCCAAAGAGGGACAACACTTGGTCGAGCATTTCACGATGCTGGCCGGTTACACACACAAGCGTTCTAAAACAGGTGGGATACTTTTTAAACTCGGTCACCAGAGGTGCCATTTTGATCGCTTCGGGACGAGTGCCAAAGACAAGCATGATCGTTTTCATATTTAAGCAGGTTATTTGGTTTTGTTGCTATGGGCGTAAAGGTATTGTTTTTCCCTGAAAGGCGCAAGATAAGATCGATCTGTTTTCCGGCAGCCACTATTTTTACACACAAAGCCGCCGTGTTCTCACGAACATGGCGGCCTTTGTTTTTAAAAACACTACGAGAGGTTTTGGTTTACGATAAAAGTTACTTGCTATTTATGTGATATTATTCGTAATGCAGCGCTTCAGCCGGGGTAATTGTTGCGGCTTTATGGGCCGGGATGTAGACGCTAATAAAGATGGCCAACAAGATGATGGCGGCGGTGATGGCAAAGCTGCACGCTACACGGAGGATTGTTACCGGCAGAGCTGTCACAAGCAGATCCATGGCAACAATATTGAGGCAAATTGCCAGTGCGATGACGAGACAGATGGAGGTGAGCAGCAACGCCTCGCCGATCACAAACCCGAACAATCCCCCTTTGGTACTACCTAACGCAACACGTACGCCCAGTTCTCCGATGCGGCGCTTCATCCGGAAAGTGAATGTTCCGAAGATGGCCAACAGGATGTTGATCAGAAAAAAGGTGGCTCCCATGGCATAGAGCGACAGTTCGTTACTGACACGGGAATTATTGCTCTCACGCAACTTAGCGATCGGATTGAAGCTGCCGATATTGAATCCGGTTCCGGGCAGGTAATGGACTACAAAATTGTCGAATGCAGGAGCGAATTCCACCTCGCCTGTTTTCGGCACACGAATCACCAGTTGGGGAATGCTCGGTTCTCTACTCTCACTGTTGAAAAACCCCAGGGGAATATACAAGGCCTGTTCCGGCTGATCAAAGTCATTACCTTTGATACCATCTACGACGCCTATGATCCGGAAACTATCGGTTTCGCTTATACTGGATTTCATGTAACTGCCCATCACCGTGATGCCGAGCGCAGCAAAATCTTTCACCAAGTTTTCAGAAACTACACCTACATGCTCCTTGTTGGCCACTTCTTCCGGTGTAAACCAGCGTCCTTCCTTCAGTTGCAGAGAGAACATAGAGAAATAATTGTGATCCACAAAGCGGTTGTATACGTACGTTTTTGACTCCTGATCACCTATATTGACCTTTCCATTCCACATCCAGTTGGTATAGGGATAGGCATAGCCGGAGAGGGAATAATCCGATACGCCCGGCAACCGGGAAATTTGCTGAACCATATGGTCGTAGCTTTCCCACAGGCTGTCGCCGGTCAGTGTATTATCACCCAGCCGGTCGATATGCATGGCATAGGTGGCCGTTGCATCGGCGCCGTTCGGTATACTGTACAGGCGGGCATAGGTGACGGTAAAATCCACCACATAAAACAGCAGCACTGTCACAAAGCAGATAAACACACCCGGCAGGATATTCTGCCCGAACTGATTCTTCAATATCTTACACAATGAACGGATCATACTTCTCCTCCTTTCAATACTACGGCAATATTCTTCTTCGACAAACGCATGGCAGGCAGGATACCTGACAAGAAACTGATCAGGAAACAGACTACCAGAATGGCCAGTATAACCCGCCAGTCGGGCATCATCAAATAGGAAGATGCATCCACATTCTCCTGATTCCAGCCAAACATCTGTATTTTGAAATGGTAGACACCCGCATAGGCCAACAACAGACTGGGAATGCCACCCAGTAGGGTGATTAGCAGGTTTTCGACCAGGTATTCTTTGACAATATCCATTCTGTTTGCCCCGAAAGCTTTCCGGACGGCGATTTCGCTATAACGATCTTTGATGTTCGAGAAGCAGAGGATCGAGAGGCTGAATAAAGGAATGGTAAGCACGATCATGATCATAATCACCCAACGCAGGTAGAAGGCTGAGAGATCCACATTACTGGCATTACCGGCAATCAGGAACTCCTCGCGATCGCGCGGGCCGGTGAGTTGGAGGGTATGTCCATCTTCTTCCAAATCCTTGTGTGAGGAATTATAGCGTTGCACGAATTCGTCCACTTCATCACATACAGCCTTCATTCCTGCCTTATCTTTACAGAGGAGGATGGCCGTGAAGGGACCTACCAGGTTATTACGTTCGTTCACTGCAATCGTCTGCCAAGTATAAGGCATCCAGCAATTGGCGTAAGCTTCGCGACGGGTAGACCTCACATCCTTGACCACGCCGATGACGCGAAACATTGTTCCGTTGATCTGAATCTCCTTGTCGATCGGATTACCTTCGGGAAAGAAAGAACCGCGTACCTTTTCATCGATCACCACCACCTTACTACCGGCAGCAAACTCGGATTCGTTGAACGGCCGACCTTCTACAAACGTATATGTGTGTATCTTCCAGTAGTTCATATCGACACCTTTGGTGGAATAGAGATTCGACTTCATGTCTTTCACCCGGAAGAAGGAACTTTGGGTGATAAACGACACCATCTCCGGCGTCTTGAGCGGTCGAATGTAGTTTTCACATAAATACGGCGATAACCAGCCGTTCCACATACCGCCTGTGCCAAATTTTTTTGCAGCCATGGTGATATAAAGCGTACGGTCTATTTTATCCTCCGGATATTCCGGCTTAGTGTAGGTGACATAGACGATCACTATCATCATCACCATCGCTACCGACAGGGCGGTACAACAGAGAGCGATAAAGAGTTGCAACTTGTCGCGTGCAGCAAAAATGTTCAGTATCTTCCTCATAGATCTTACAGTTCATTTTGTTTGCTGTACAAGAAACAAATTGCATACCAAAAAGTTAATAACTTGGCATATAATATATTACACCCTAACAACCTGTTCATTATCGAACACTTTGTTCGGTTTTAGCGCTTTTGATACAGCCTCTTGCTATTTCGGGAGCATCGGAAAGAGTTGCTTGATACGCTCGGCGGAAGGCGTGCTGCCGTATTCGCAGATCTCGAATGATTCGAAATAACGGCTGTCCTTCAATTGATCGGCGGTATACCACTTCAGTGCCGGCTCGGCATAACGGGGAGCCTGGTTGCGGGAGAGATAGCGTTCGGCGATGTACTTGCGTTTGCCTTCCTTATCGGCGGGCATATCTTTGGCATACCCATTGTTCCAGGGAAGCCATTCAAATACCTGCGACTCATGGGCACAGATGGCATCTGCCTTCTGCTGTACCACCGAGGTAATATCGACAACAATATCCGGCGAGAAGGGATTGGGTTTCCGGAAACGGTCGGGCATATACAAGAAAACCACCGGTTTCATCAACGCTTTGCCTCCGGGCACCATCAGGGGAACAGAGATCATATAGGCGGCATCCTGTACAATCTGGGAGGTATAACGATGATCAGGATGGTAATCGTTCGGGCGGTGGGTGATCACAATATCAGCTTCCCAGTCGCATATTTGGCGGATCACAGTCATCCGGTTTTCAAGTGTAGGCATCAACTCGCCGTCGTTATTCCCCAGGTGGATATACTCGATACCCAGGATACGGGCGGAGGCGGCCATTTCTTTCTCGCGTCGGGCTTGCAAATCGGCAGGTTTCATTTCATGATGTCCTTTGTTGCCGTTGGTCAGTGAAACGAATTTCACCTGGTGACCCATTTGGGAGAACAGGGCAGCGATCCCGCCGGCATTGATATCGCAGTCGTCAGGATGGGCGCCAAAGACAATCACACGGATCGGTTCGTCTGCACACACGGCAGAGACAGAAAAAAACAGGGATGCCAATACGAGGGCAGCAGTAGTGAGTAGTTTCATACGTATTATAGATTAGATGATTATTCGCAAATATACGATAAAAAGCATATATTTGCCGGAAGGACTTCATATTCCCACTTCTATGAAAAGTGAAAAAGAAAAAATGCTGGCCGGTGAGCTTTACAATGCCGGCGACGAAGAACTGATCGCCCGTTGGCACCTCGCCAAAAAGTTGACCCGTGCCTACAACCAGGCCGATTCGACGGATCAGGAACTGTTGAACCGCCTCCTGACCGAACTGCTCGGCACAAAGGGAGAGAACCTCTGGATCACCGCTCCTTTCTTTGTCGATTACGGCGAACATATCCATATCGGCAACAACTGCGAGATCAACACCAACTGTGTCTTCCTGGACTGCAACCGTATCACTATCGGCGATAACTCGGGTTTCGGCCCCGCCGTACAGATCTATACCGTCGGCCATCCGGTGAACCCGGCAGAGCGCCTGGCGAAGAAGGTTGACGGAGCGTTCACGTTCTGGAATACGTCCAGCGCTCCGGTCACCATCGGTAAAAATGTATGGGTCGGCGGAAGATCGGTGATCCTGCCGGGAGTCACCATCGGCGACAATACTACGATCGGCGCCGGCAGTGTAGTGACCCGTTCCATTCCTGCCAATTGCCTGGCTGTAGGTAATCCCTGCAAAGTGATCCGGGAATTATAAAGAAATGATAAGGCTGTGTCATACACCAAACAAATCAGAAGCTGACCTTCACGCCACCAAACCAACTGCGTGGCAGGGCAGGGCCATAGATATAGGCAGCATCGCGGTCCGGGCCCTGATCGAAATCAGACTGGTAAGCGTTGAACAGGTTTTGTACACCGGCGCTTACTTCCAGTTTGGCTTCTTTGTACAAAGGGAAGAGATAGGCCAATTTGATGTTCATATCGAAGAAATCAGGCGTCCGTACCAACACATCTTTAGCAATGTACCCTGCCAAATGCTGCACATACATCGGGCCGGTATAGGTGCCGGACAGAGACGCCGTCAGCCGCTTCAACGGAGTGAGTGTAGACGTGAAATAACCATAGGCATCCGGTGTACGGAACATTTCCGTTGAAGGGGACACCGACGCATCGTCGCTCCACTTCTCCGCTTCCTTGTACCGGCTACGCTGGAAAGTGAAACCCGCCTGCAACTGTAGCCAGGAGGTAAGCACCGAACGACCTTCCAACGACAGCCCCATGACCCGGGCACCGCTGCCATTACGGCGTTCACGGATCAGGTTGCCCTGGGCATCTTGGCCGATATCTTCGAGCACAAACACATTCTTCAGGTCTGTATAAAACCCTTCGACCAGCAGGTTCAACTGAACGCCGCCCAAACGATGGTAGTAATCGACCGAGGCACTCAGGCTTTGCGACGTTTCTTCTTTCAGGTTAGGATCACGCTGGATAAGTGCCACATCACCACCGACAGCTGAGATATGCAGGTCCTCGTCGAACACTTGCGGCGCCCGGAAGCCGCCGGAATAGCTGGCGCGGATATTGATGTCTTCGATCGGGTTAAAACGAATATTGGCTCGTGGACTGAACACCACATGGTCGAGCATATTATGTTTGTCCAACCGGCCTCCGACCAGCAGGCTCCATTGCTTATTCTTCCATTCGTTCTGCAGGAAAGCGCTTTCGATATGGACGGTCTGGTCGGTAAACCGGTTGTAGCCCGGCATACGGTCTTCCAGGTGATCATAGTTGTATTCCATCCCCACAGTCAGATCGGCGGGCATAAACAAGAGGCGGTCAAAGCTGTAGGCATATTGTACGCCTCCCATGGCGGTCAGGTCGGTCGTCTTCCCGTAAGCATTCGGATCCTGCCCGGTACCATAATAACTATCGCGATCGGTATACTGGGCGGAGGCAAAGAGGTTCAAGCGATGCTTATAGTCGGATGAAAAGAGATCGAATTTCAGTCCGCCGCCATCGATGGCATGTTCCAGTTGTTCGGCAATATCGGCCTGAAAGGGAGGAAGTTCCAGTTTATTCCCTCCCCGGCGAAATTCTCCGAGATGGTGATATTCAAACGTCAATTTGGAATACATACCTGTCTTTATAAACGAACGGAAACCGACAGTCTGGTTCTTCAGCCGGGGTAATTCCGTATAACCGTCGCCATCGGCATCATAGCCTGCACGGGAACGGCTTTGGCCAAACAGGTACAAACCCATTTTGCCATTCTCGGTAACCAACGAGGCGTTCATGGTGGCATGATGATCCAGGTCATCTTTCCCACCGAGCGACATCAGTGTATAGGCCACTTCGCCCGAATTGCGCAAAGGCTCTTTGGTAATAATGTTGATCGTTCCTGCAATGGCCGACGAACCGAACAAAGCCGATCCGCCACCACGCATCACTTCCACCCGTTCGATCATATTGGCCGGGATCTGTTCCAATCCATATACGCCGGCCAGGGCACTGAAGATCGGACGTGAGTCGATCAGTATCTGGGTATAGGGGCCGTCGAGCCCGTTGATACGTACCTGTTGGAAACCGCAGTTCTGGCAATTCGTTTCGACCCGTACGCCCGGTTGGAAGTTCAGCCCTTGCCCCAGCGTAACCGAGTTGGTAGTCGCAAACACTTTCCCTTCGAGCACATTCACCAGTGAAGGCGCCATACGGCGGGTTGTCTCACCCCGGTTGGCGGTTACTACTACCCCATCGAGTGCGATACGGTCTTCTTCGATCTCAACGTTCAGCTCAAGGGTTTTGCCTTTTTCCAACTTCACTTCCTGTTCCACCGTTTTATAACCCAGCGATTTCACCACCAGGGTGAATGTCCCTTCGGGCAGGTTTTTCAGGAAATAATGACCGGAGGCGTCGGTGGCCGTGCCTATGGTAGTCCCTTTCAGCAGTACGCTGATAAATGCCAGGTGTTCTTTCGTATCCTTATCCAGGATATGGCCGAATATATTCGCATCAGAGTCTTTTTGCGGGGTGGTTGCCTGTATGTTCCCAATGGATATGAACATATACAGGCTAATCATCAGGAATAGTCTGTTCATGTATTTTTTGTTTTAGTCTCTATAGTTAGTAACAATTATTAGATGAAATATCCGACTTCCCATTCTTTTTTCCGCTTATATTTGCAGAAAATCTTTAATTCTCAAGAATCGCTATGGACGAAATGGACGAACTATTAGAATTTCTCGCAAAGTGCGATACCTTCTATGTTGCAACAATGGACGAAAACAACCAGCCACGCGTACGCCCCTTCAATTTTGTAATGGAATGGGATGATAAGCTGGCATTCGGCACCGGCAAGCACAAGAGCTTCTTCAAGCAATTGGAAAAGAACCCGAAGATTGAAATTTGTGCGTACGAACCTAAGACCAGTGTTTGGCTTCGCATCTGGGGAGAGACCCGGTTTGTGGAAGACAAAGACGCCTACCAGCAGATGTTCGAGATACAACCTGAACTGGAAGCGGTCTATCAGTCGGTAGATAGTCCCCTGATTTGTTGTTTCGTTATTGACAAAGGCGAAGCCGGATTCTATTCCTACGAATCCATGAACAAGCCGTACAAGTCAATACAGCTTTAGTCGGCTTATAGCCTGTCACTTATTAATTGCCAGCAATTCTTCGATATAGGTACGATCATTGCTGAGGCGGGGGATTTTGTGTTGTCCGCCCAGTTTGCCTTTTTGCTTGAGCCAGTCGTAGAAGGCGCCTTCGCGGGCGGTAATTATTTGAAGGGGTTGGAGGGAGATTTCTTTGTAACGCTTGGCTTCGTAATCGGAGTTGAGCTTCTTCAGGTTCTCATCGAGTATGCGGGCGTATTCAGCGAGCGAAGCCGGCATCTTGACGAACTCAATAAACCATTGATGGAAGCCTTTCGCCTTGTCGAGCAGGAAGACGGGGGCAGCAGTATATTCCTTTACCTTGGCGCCGGTAGCCTGGTTGGTGAGGGAGATGGCTTTATCGGCATTATCCACCATCAACTCTTCGCCGAAGGCATTGATAAAATGGCGGGTACGTCCGGAGATGATAAACTTATGCGGGAAGAGTGACGTGAAGCGGATCGTATCACCGATCTGGTAACGCCAGAGTCCACCGGCGGTGGTAATCACCATCGCATAGTTCTTTCCTGTCTCCACTGCTTCGAGTGGCAGTACGGTCGGGTTGGGGCTGCCGACCTCATCAAAGGGGATAAACTCATAGAACACACCGTAGTCGAGCATTAGCAACAGCGAAGGATCGGAGAGGTCGCTTTGGATACCGAAGAAACCTTCGGACGCATTATAGGTTTCCATATAATGCATGCGGTCTGACGGGATCAGCGCTTTATACAAGTCGCGGTAGGGTTCGAAACTGATTCCCCCGTGGAAGAATACTTCCATATGGGGCCATACATCCGTCAGATATTGCTTACCCGTCTTTTCGAGGATGGCTTTGATCAGCACCAGCATCCACGAAGGGACGCCTGAGAGACTGTTTACGTCCTTATTCCAGGTACTCTCCACAATGGCCTTGATCTTGCTTTCCCATTCATCCATCAGAATGATGCGTTTGGACGGGACACGTACAAGGTTAACCAACGGGTTGAGCCGTTGCAGCAAGACGGCCGAAAGGTCGCCCGTATGCGAACGGCTGTTCAATGGCGAAGGGCTATGGCTTCCACCCAGTATCAATCCTTTGCGGGCAAAAAACCGGCTTTCGGGATTGTTCAGCAGATAAAGCGCGACACAATCTACGCCGCCTTTGTAGTGGCAATTGTAGAGGATGTTGCGGGTGACGGGGATGAACTTGCTGCGGTCGTTGGTCGTCCCGCTGCTGCGGGCATACCATTTGACGACGCCCGGCCAGAGCACATCGCGCTCGCCGTTGATCATCCGGGTGATATAGGGATGGATACCTTCGTAAGTATGCAGGGGGACACGGCGACTGAAGTCGTCGTAACTGCGGATCGTATGGAAATTGAATGCACGCCCCCATTCGGTATGGGCCGCTTTTCGAAGAAGCGCACGAAGCTGTTCTCCCTGGATGGTTTCGGTTTCCGTGGCGAATCGTTCGATCTTTTTTTGCCGATGCAGGAAAAAAGGAGATCCTATCGTCGTAAAAATATCCATGCGTCTTGTTTTTGTCTCCGCTACAAATGTAGGCATTCCTTTTTATTATATCTTTGCTTTGAACTAAAAAGTCACAAACATATGCGGATAGGTATCCTTTCTTCCGGCGGCGATTGTCCGGGAATTAACGCAACAATACGAGGTGTGGGCAAGACTGCCATCATGCATTACGGCATGGAAGTGGTGGGTATCCACAGTGGTTTTTCAGGACTGCTGAAGAAAGATGTAGAAGAATTTACCGAACGCAGCCTTTCGGGTATCCTCAATCTGGGAGGGACCATCCTGGGTACTTCGCGGGAGAAATCCTTCCGCAAACTGATCAAACAGGAAGAGGCCGGCCATGCCGACCTCATCCGCCAAAACTATGCAGACCTGGGACTCGACTGCATCGTCTGTATCGGTGGTAACGGCACACAGAAGACGGCCAACCTCCTGTCGGAGATCGGGCTGAACATCATCGGTGTACCCAAGACCATCGACAACGATATCTGGGGTACAGATATCACCTTCGGTTTTCAAACGGCGGTAGATATCGCCACCGAATCGATCGACCGGTTACATTCGACCGCCAGTTCGCACAAACGGGTGATGGTAGTGGAAGTGATGGGGCATCACGCCGGATGGATCGCCCTCTATGCCGGTATGGCAGGCGGGGCGGATGTGATCCTGCTTCCCGAACTGGGCTTTGATATCGAGCGGGTAAACGATGCCATCCTGGATCGTTCCCGCCGGGGCAAACCCTACTCCATCGTTGTCGTAGCCGAAGGCCTGCAAACACCCAGCGGCAAACGGGCTACTGACTATATCGCCCGCGCCATCGAAGAAAGCACCGGCATCGAAACCCGTGAAACCGTACTGGGTTACACCCAACGTGGTGGCAGCCCCTCGCCCTTCGACCGCAACCTGGCCACCCGCCTCGGCGGCCATGCCACGGAACTGATCGCCAGCGGACAGTTCGGCCGGATGGTCTGCATGAAAGGCGACAAAGTAGATTCGATTCCCCTCAGCGAAGTGGCCGGCAAGCTTAAATTAGTAACCCCCAACCACGACCTGATTATTCAAGGCCAGCGGATGGGGATTATGTTTGGACGGTAACCGTTTTTATTCCGGGATTATACCTTGTTCGGCTAATAACTGGAGACCTACGTCTTTCAGTTTGAACTTCTGTATCTTGCCACTGCCTGTCAGGGGGAAACCTTCGATAAAGAAGACATACTTCGGGATCTTGTGGCGGGCAATCTTGCCACGGCAAAAGTCTTTGACCTCGTCGACCGTCAGCGACGCTCCTTCTTTGAGGATGATAAAGGCGCCTACTTCTTCACCATATTTCTTCGACGGGATCGCGGCCACCTGGATATCCTGTACACCTTTGAGATGGTAAAGGAACTCTTCGATCTCACGCGGGTAGATATTTTCGCCGCCACGGATAATCATATCTTTGATACGACCGGTAATGCGGTAGAAACCTTCTTCGTCTTTGACGCCCAGGTCGCCGGAATGCAGCCAGCCGTCTGCGTCGATGGCTTCGGCGGTGGCATTGGGGTTCTTGTAGTAGCCCTTCATCACAAGATAGCCACGACAGCAGATCTCGCCCTGTTCGCCTACGGCACATTCGTTGCCGGTTTCGGGGTTTACGACGCGTACTTCGGTGAAGGGGTATTCCTTACCGACGGTGGTACAGCGTTGTTCGAACGAATCTTCGAGCGTGGAGTGCGTCATGCCCGGCGAGCTTTCGGTCAGGCCATAGACACTGGTGATATGGGTGATATGCATCTTCTCGGTCACATTGCGCATCAGTTCGATGGGGCACAAAGCGCCGGCCATGATTCCGGTACGGAGCGAGGTGAGGTCGAACATCGGGAACATCGGATGATTCAGTTCGGCGATAAACATCGTCGGCACACCGTAGAGTGCTGTACATCTTTCTTTATGTACGGAAGCGAGTACCACTAACGGATCAAACTTTTCGACCATCACCTGTGTACAGCCGTGTGTCAACACATTCATCGACGCCAGCGTAATACCAAAGCAATGGAAGAGCGGCACACAGCAACACAGTTTGTCGTCGGCCGTAAAGCCCATGCCTTCGCCGGTGAAGAGGCCGTTGTTGGCAATGTTGTAGTGGGTCAGCATCACCCCTTTGGGAAAACCGGTCGTGCCGGAGGTATATTGCATATTCACCACATCGTGGCAGGATACCTTGCGTTTGGCCTCCACCAGCGATTCGTCGCTGATATTCTGACCGAGCAGGAGCAGTTCCGGGGTGTTATACATGCCGCGGTATTTCTCCTGACCGATATAGACCACGTTCTTCATCTTCGGGAAACGTTCACTGCGGAGGAAGCCACGCTGCGTTTCTTTCAGTTCGGGTAGCATGGTGTAGGTCATGTCGATATAGCTGCCGTCGAATACACCTTCGGTGATACAGAGGGTGTGGATATCGGCATTTTCGACAAGGAATTCCACCTCGTTTTGTTTATAGTTGGTGTTGACCGTTACCAGTACGGCGCCGATCTTTGCACCGGCATAAACAAAGGTAAGCCAGTCGGGCACGTTCGTCGCCCAGATACCCACATGGGTACCGTGTGTCACACCGATGGCCAGCAGGCCGCGTGCCATATCGTCCACCCGTTTGTTAAACTCGCTCCAGGTGAAGCGCAAGTTACGGTCGGAGTAGACCAGGTATTCTTTGTCGGGCGTAGTCGCCGCCCAGTGTTCAATCCAGTCGCCGATTGTTCTTTCGCTCAATTGCATAGCCGTCTGTTGTTAAAATGGAGTATAGACAACACCCAGTATCTTGGCCGTTTCATCGGTGGCGGCGTGTACATGGTGGGCGATGATGGAATCGTAATAGATGCTGTCGCCTTCTTCGAGGATAAAGGTGCTCTTACCGTAGTTGATTTCAATCACGCCGTCGAGGACATAGATAAACTCTTCGCCTTCGTGGGTGGAGAGGATAAAGTCTACGCCTTCTTCCGACGGGCAAACGTCGATGAGGAACGGCTCCATATGGCGTCCCGACTTGTCTTGCGACAGGGCATGGTAACGCATATGACGGCGTCCGTGTGTTTCGTCGTTCGTGAAGTCGATACCGCCTTCGGCACAATTATTGTCTTTCTTACGACTGATCACCGGACCGAGTTCGGCCTGGTCGTCGAGGAAAGTACCCAGGCGCACACCCAGTACGCGGGCTATCTTGATAAGCGGAGCCAGGGACGGAAAGTCCAGGTTTGACTCAATACGTTCTATCTGTTCAAGGGCCAGTCCGGACCGTTCGGCCACTTCCACCGTTGTTACCTGTTTCGATTCCCGGATGCTTCGGATCTTTTCTCCGATAATCTTGTTATTTCCCATACGATTTATGCTGTTAATTCAGTTTATTTTTACTCCAGTAGATAACGATTTGTTACTAAACGGCGCAAAATTACAATAATATTTTATTATGCATCGTATTTTGTGTAAAAAAAGAAGCCACCTCGCAATGAGATGGCTTCTCTGTTTATTGTTTCAAATGAACGCGGCTTATTTACGGATGCCAAGTTCTTTGATGATAGCACGGTAACGTGTGATATCCACCTTGATCAGGTAGTCGAGCAAACGACGACGTTTACCTACCAACATACGGAGCGCTCTTTCCGTACCATAGTCTTTATGGTTGGCTTTCAGGTGCTCTGTCAGGTGGGAGATACGGAATGTGAACAACGCGATCTGGCTTTCGGGAGAACCGGTGTTCGTAGCCGAGTTGCCATACTTCTCAAATAATTCTTTTTTCTTTTCTGAATCTAAATACATGATACTTTACTACTTTAAATAAATTAATACTATGTTATTCAAGCGGGTGCAAAGATAGAGGTAATTTTGGGAACCGCAATTTCTTTTACCCTCTTTTTTCGATTTTAACTGTTTTGCAGCATATTTTTTTCAAATTGTCGTACCTTTGCGCCCTAAAATACTTTTCAATGCAAAATATCAGAAACATTGCGATCATCGCACACGTTGACCACGGCAAGACAACACTCGTGGACAAAATGCTTTTAGCAGGCAAACTTTTCCGTGACGGACAAGCTGATCTGGACCAATTCCTCGACAACAACGACCTTGAACGTGAGCGTGGTATCACGATCCTCGCCAAAAACGTTTCGATCAATTACAAAGGATACAAGATTAACATTATAGATACCCCGGGGCACGCCGACTTCGGTGGCGAAGTAGAACGCGTACTGAATATGGCCGACGGCTGTATCCTGCTGGTGGATGCCTTCGAAGGGCCGATGCCGCAGACACGCTTCGTGTTGCAGAAAGCGATCCAACTCGGATTGAAACCGATCGTAGTTATTAATAAGGTAGACAAACCGAACTGCCGTCCGTCGGAAGTGCAGGAGATGGTATTCGACCTCATGTTTACCCTTGATGCGACCGAAGAGCAGCTCGACTTCCCTACCATCTACGGTTCAGCCAAGCAAGGCTGGATGTCGACCGACTGGAACCAGCCGACCGAAGATATCCAACCGCTGCTCGATACCATCATCGAACATATCCCGGCACCCGAAACACTCGATGGCCCGTCGCAGTTGCTGATCACGTCGCTCGACTATTCTAAATATGTAGGACGTATCGCCGTAGGCCGTGTGCACCGTGGCGAACTGAAGGAAGGCCAGGAAGTGGCTCTTTGTAAACGCGATGGCACGGTAGTAAAGTCTAAGATTAAGGAAGTAAACGTATTCGAAGGCCTTGGCCGCGCCAAGGTAACGTCGGTCTCTTCGGGCGATATCTGTGCCCTGATTGGTATTGAAGGCTTCGAAATCGGTGAGACCATCGCCGATGTAAATACGCCCGAACCGCTGCCGACCATTGCGATCGACGAGCCGACCATGTCGATGCTCTTCACCATCAACAACTCGCCCTTCTTTGGGAAAGACGGTAAATTCGTCACCTCCCGCCATATATTCGACCGCCTTCAAAAGGAGCTCGATAAGAACCTTGCCCTGCGTGTACTGCCGACCGAATCGGCCGACTCGTGGCTGGTATACGGACGTGGCGTGCTGCACTTGTCCGTCCTGATCGAAACCATGCGCCGCGAAGGCTATGAGTTGCAGGTTGGTCAACCGCAGGTAATCATCAAGGAGATCGACGGCGTGAAATGCGAACCGGTGGAACAACTCACCGTCAACCTGCCCGAAGAAAGTTCCAGCCGCATCATCGATATGGTGACCAAACGCCGTGGCGAAATGACATTTATGGAAAGTAAGAACGACCGTATGTTCCTCGAATTTACGATCCCCTCACGCGGTATCATCGGATTGAACAACGCCGTACTGACAGCCTCCGCCGGTGAAGCTATCATGGCACACCGCTTCCTCGAATACCAACCGTGGAAAGGCGATATCGACCGTCGCAACAATGGCTCCATCATCGCAATGGAAACCGGTTCGTCGTTTGCCTATGCACTCAACAACCTCCAGTCGCGCGGCCGCTTCTTTATCGCCCCGGGCGAAGAAGTCTATGCCGGGCAGGTCGTAGGCGAACATACGAAGGAAGGCGACCTGGTCGTAAACGTCACCAAATCGAAGAAGCTCACCAATATGCGTGCCTCCGGTTCGGACGATAAGGTATCGCTGGCTCCTCCCATCGTCTTCAGCCTCGAAGACGCCCTCGAATACATCAAGGCCGACGAGTACGTGGAAATCACCCCCGGCTTTATGCGTATGCGTAAGATCATCCTCGACGAGATCGAACGCAAACGTCAGGGACGGTGATCATCCAAATCCATTATATGTAAAAACCCTCCGGCGAACATAGTTGGAGGGTTTTTCATTTTTTCTACTATCTTCGCAGTATAAAATGTAAACTACACAAACTGACCCACATGAAACAAAAACTATTATTCCCTGGCATACTTATTCTCTATGCACTACTAACAACTGTTTCATGTCAACGAAACAACAGTGCGTCTTCGATCCTGCTCCAAGCCGAACAGCTAATGGAAGCACGTCCCGATAGTGCCTTGTGCCTGCTGGAAGACAGTATTCAACCGGCTACCCTTTCAGGCAAAGCGCATGCCGACTGGTGCCTGCTGATTACTCAGGCACGGGATAAGAATTGGGTCAAACATACGTCTGATTCGCTTATCAGTATCGCCTGCCATTATTATGAAAAGCATGCTGACCCGGAACGGTTGATGCTAACATATTACTATATGGGGCGGGTAACACATGATACTGGAAGTGCGCTTCTGGCACAAGATTACTATCTGAAGGCATTGGAGGTAGGAGCATCATCACACAATCTCTTGCTGAAAGGTTTTATCTATAATCAAATCGGCGAACTATATACCTATCAACGATTTTATAATCAAGCGATCGAATACCTGCGACAAGCATTTAACTGCTATAAACAAACAGACGACATATCTGGCATGTCATTCACTATGCGAGATATCGGACGCGTATATCATCAGTTAGACAGCATTGATGCTGCATTAGAGGCCTATCAAGAAGCCTTGAGATATGAGCATCCCAATAGCCGGAAATCGGTATTGAGTGAATTAGGCACCATCTATATTAAGAAAAAGGAATACGAACAAGCACTCTCCTGCCTGCATGAATCCTTACTACTATCTCGAAACGCGCAAGAAGCCGCTCCAGTCTGCCTAACATTGGGCAGGGCATTCCGTGAAATGGGCGAAAACGACTCCGCACGTTTCTATTTATATAAATGCATAGACAGCAAGAAAATAGAGACCCAAGCCGGAAGCTACTATCATCTTTATCATCTAAACAGAGACGAAAAGAATTGGCCTGCTTATGCATCAATGCAACGAATATACGAGGAACTCAATGATTCGATGCAACATATCAAAAACACTGATCAAATCCGCAAAGCAAATGACCTCTACCATTATCAACAAGCCGAACATTATAAATTAAAGCACCTGACAAGCCAACGAAATGCATATCGAATGACCTTAATAACCTTGCTATTACTTGGTGGCATAACTGCATTGTATATTTATTTCCGCAAATGGAGAAAACAAAAAGAGTCCCAATTAGAGCAGTTAGCAAAGCAGCTCCACACAAATAAAAGCAGGATTACAGAACTGGAAACCCAACTAGCTGACAGTACAAACACCCAGGAGAAAATTGACTCGTTATTGGAGCAAATCAAGAAATTAGAAACAGCCAACGAAGAGATCCTGCTGACAAAAAAAGAACAAGAAAAGTCTTTAGCCGGCAAGTTTGAGACTTCAAATATATATGGGCAACTCATTGCAGTTATTGACGGCAAAGATCCCTGGAGACTGACAGACCAACGATCACTGAAAAAGTGGGTAGATAAAGAATATCCTTTTTTCATCCGCGAGGTATACAGACACTGTCCCTTTCTCAAAGAAGATCTCAAAATACTTGCTTATCTTATCCGGGTTGGATTTGATTCAAAAGAGATTCGCCAGATATATAAAGTAAGGGAACAAACCGTTTCCGGATGGAAAAGAGAGTTACATAAAAGCCTTACCGGGGTCGCCGATTCTGCGAAGGGAGTCGATGAACTTATCCGCTCATTTTAGTATCCAAAGCTGAAAAAAGGCATGATTTGAAGTCTTTTCAAAAGAACAATATTTAACATAAATGTTTACATATGTGAATATTTAAGATTTTTATTTGTTCACATCGCTGATATACTGATATTTACAGAATAAAGGTCGGCGAATAAAATGTTCATATCTCATTAGCAAAATATGCATTTCAATATTTGGTGAATACATTTTTTAGTCACTACCTTGCAGTCGCAAATTATTATGTCATGAAGAAACATTTTATCCTTATCACATTGTGCATTTTGGGCTGCACTGTATTTCCCTTCCAGTTGTTTGCTGAAGACCCAATTGTAATTGAAGGTGAATGGGACGATTCAGGCAGACGCAAGCTTGTCACCCCCCTTCCCCAACCCATGATCTGCGGCTCTACATTATCTATTTATTTCTATGGACCCGTATCCGACATCACCGTGTCTGTCATGGATGAAGATGGACTGGTAGTGTATCAAACAGTTGTTTCCTCTTCAGTTGGTAATTATAACTACGAATTGGATTGGGTAGGTACATCCGGCAACTATCAAGTGTTATTGGAACATAGTTCCTATGGATCTTTCAGTGGTAGCTTTACTATCGATTAGAAGGTATTAGTCATAATAGTAGTAATAGTAGCTATGAGTAATGGGCAGCTACAAAGGAAGGCATTCGCTCTTCCTTTGTGCTGCCCATGAAAGTTTAAAAGATTTGCCAACTACCTGAACTCCAATGGCAAAAAGAGCCATTTATTGACAAATGATATCTTACCAGATCTTCAACCCTTCATGAAAATGCATTGATTTGCACAGTCCCGATGGAATTATTTATTCAAAAAAATCTTCCCAAATAGTTGGAAGTGTCATTTCTTTCTGTACCTTTGTCATATTCTTATAGTACAATATACATATAATATATAGAAACATGATTACGTTCGTATTGGATTACTCCAGCGGGGTGCCGGTCTATCGGCAGATTATCGACCAGATCAGGTTCGGCATCGCATCCGGACAATTGAAACTGGGGGAACAGCTTCCTACGGTCAGAGCGCTTGCCGTAGAGTTAAAAGTAAACCTGAATACGGTATCCAAGGCATACAAAGAATTGGAAATTAAAGAAATCCTCGAGACCCAACAAGGCTCCGGAACGTTTATCAACAAGACGGAACACGTCGTGCCCGACAAAGAGTTGGATGATAAACTGAAGGAGATCTGTATACAGTTTTCCTCCGTCGCACTGAGCTACGGCTTTAGCCTCGACGAAGTCATGCGGGAATTAAAACACATCGAAACCACAAAAAAATAAGATTATGGCAACAAATGTAATGAACAAAGGATGGTTTAATCCCATCTCCTTTTCAGTATTGCTGGTACTGATTCTTATATCAGTCACGTTGTATGGGTTGGACATGGTAAGTCTGCCGGTATTGCTGCTCTTACTCCCCTGTTCCCTGTTAGTGGCATCGGCGATCCGCATTGCCGACCAATGGGAACGGGCAGTGGTGTTGCGCATGGGAAAATACCAGGGTCTGAAAGGCCCCGGTCTCTTTATGATCATTCCGATCATCGACAGTATATCGGCTTATGTCGACCAACGTGTACGGGTAAACGCCTTTAAGGCAGAACAGACCCTCACCAAAGATACCGTACCCGTCAATGTAGACGCCGTAGTGTACTGGACCGTCTGGGATGTCGAAAAAGCCGCTTTAGAGGTGCAGGAATACCAGAAAGCCATCGAACACATCGCACAGACCGGTTTACGCGACACCATCGGCAAACACGAGCTATCGGCCCTCCTGCAGGAACGCGATAAAATCGCCGAAGACCTGCAACAGGTATTAGACCGGAACACCAGTCCCTGGGGCATCACCTGCCAGACGGTCGGTATCAAAGACATTGCCATCCCACAGGATCTGGCCGACGCCATGAGCAAGGAGGCCCAGGCCGAACGTGAACGTCGTGCCCGCGTCATTCTGGGGACAGCCGAGACCGAGATTGCCGAGAAGTTCGAGCAAGCCAGCCGTAAGTACACCAATAATCCTGTCGCCCTCCATCTCAGAGGCATGAATATGTTGTTCGAAGGCCTCAAGGAAAAAGGCTCCATGGTGATCGTCCCCAGCTCGGCACTCGATAGCATGAATCTGGGCGCCATGGGCGGATTGGTATCACTTGCCAAAAGCAATGAAGCACCGTCAAAGGGATAATAGCCGTAAACCACTTAAAACCCACCCAACAATGGTCCGAATGCGAATCGTCCTCCTGATCATGCTTCTTCTTCAGGCCTGTGCACAAGAAAAAGCGATTGAAGAAAAACCAACGATCGACAAGCGGGTTGAGTTGATAAGCGTTGTCTTTCGCCTGGCAGAAAAACAGGAGTATGCGACGAAAAAGTTCAAACTGTATAACGATAGAGTGGATCAATACTTTGAGGAATACAAAAACCATGAGCTGATACAATTCACCCGATCCATCATCAGCGAACGTGGCATCGCTTTCGATGGCCCCATGTGGTTGGCTGTTCACCTGGATGATAACCTGAGGCTGCTGCCCGATGTCACTGATATCTGGCAGCATGATCCTCGGTGGACGAAAGAGTATGTGGATCAATTCGTTTTGCTCCTACAGCAATTCCATCAAGAAACCCGGTTCGACGATTTTTTCCGGGAGAATACCGACTTGTATGCTGAAACGGCCAAACGCTTTGCCTCTGTCTATGAACAAGCCGACTTGAATTGGTGCGCATCCTTTTTCGGGAAAAAACCTTCGGAAACATTCCTGACGATCATAGGGCTGGGCGTGTGGGGCAATTGCTACGGGACAAACATAGATTACGCCAACGGAGACAGAAAGGTATACGCCATTATGGGGTTGTTCCAGACAGACCAGGCAGGTTTGCCTGTGTTCCCGAAATTACCCAACCTCCCCATTTTGATCCATGAATTCAGCCACCCGTTTGTCGATAGTCTGACAGCGAAGCACAAAGAAGCGTTCAGGGAAAGCGGCGAGAAAATGTATGCGGTCGCCAAAGAGGTGTTTGGCACGGAAGCCTACCCCTCCTGGGAAGTGATCCTAGATGAGGCCTTAATCAATGCCTCTGTAGTTCTGTATATGAAAACGCATGGTTTCGAACCATCCGAAATAGACCGTTGGGTAAAGTGGATCAAAGAGGGGTTTGGTTTTTTCTGGATAGAAGAACTCGTCAATGAATTAGAAAGTTATGACCAGCAACGAGACAAATACCCAACCATAGAAAGCTATATGCCTCGATTGGCTGAGGCATATAAAACATGGACAGAGAAATAGACCGATACACGCGCATAATCTGTCGCGGATTTGTATATTTGCATCTATATGGATAAGCGTCGCCTTTTCGAGCGGATTAATTATTGGATAGTCAACATCGTATTCTGGTGTTGCATGTTCGTATTAGTATTCCTGCTGGTCCAGACGCTCTTCCTGTCTTCGTTCAAGATTCCGTCAGGATCCATGGAGCCAACATTGGAGGCGGGGGATTATATCCTTGTAAACAAAACCGTTCCGGGCGCTCGCCTGTTCAATATCTTCGCTTCGTTACGCGACGAGGAAACGACCATCCGCCGGGCGCCGGGTGTCCGTCCGCTCCGGCGAAACGACGTGGTGGTATTCAACTATCCCTATGCCCATGGAAACGAAACGATCCGGATGGATATCATGGTCTACTACGTAAAACGCTGCATCGGACTGCCCGGCGATACCCTTACAATCGACCAGGGCTACTACCGCATACCCGGCATCCGGCAAGACCTGGGCTATATGAACGGACAGAAACAAGCCCGACAGGCGCATACCTTCTTCGCCGCCCAGGCAAAAGCAGAAACCCTTTTTCCCTACGATTCCCTCTTCCACTGGAATACCCAGGCGTTCGGTCCGCTCTACATACCGGCTAAAGGCGACAGCCTGCCCCTCACCCGCGAACATGTAGCCTTATACCGGAAATTGATCACCTGGGAGTGTCACCAGCCCGTCCGCCTGGACGACGACGGCACAGCCTATATCGGCGACGAACCGGCCACCGGCTACCGCTTCACCCACAACTACTACTTTATGGCAGGCGATAACGTCCAAGCCTCCCTCGACTCGCGCTATTGGGGCCTTGTCCCCGAAGACTATATCGTCGGAAAAGCCTGGCTCATCTGGAAATCCATCGACCCGAATACCGATGACTGGCGCAGCAACCGCTTCCTGAAACGCATCCGGTAAGGCATACCGCCATTTTCCTATTTGCGTAACTCTTCATTCCGCTTATAGAGGAAAAGACGTTCCGGGGGCTCTTTTTGGAGATTACTATTATTCTTCAGCATGTAAATAGTGTTTGAAGGGATATCATCGAAAACGAGAAAACTGTCATTGCCTTCCTTTTCTCCGGCGGAATGCCGAATGAACAACTCGCAAAGGCTGTTGACGCCAAAGATCTTTGGGGAGAAGCAGATCGGTTTATGCTGAGGAAATGGATTAGCGAGGAGTACCCTTACCTCAACCAGGAAATAGAGAGACGTTGCCCTGCGCTCAGTGACCACCTGAGCACTATTGCCTGCCTAATCTGGCTTGGCTACGATTCAAAGGGAATGACAAAGATAGACAAAGAAGTTCCGCAAACCGTCTCCGGATGGAAAAGAGAGCTACACCTTTGTCTCACTGGAACAAAAAAACAGCAAATGGCGTAGAGAAGGCGGCACAGCATTTGCTGTACGGAATCCATATCCTACCGGAACGAATCTATCCGTACTACTTACTGACTTTGCTGTATGCCGACACCGCCTTCTTCCAACCGGAGAAGATGCGAATGGCGGCTGATTCAGTACTCCTGAAAGTCCCCAAAGTAGAGACCACCGCCACCCGGGAAATGAGAGACGAAGTGAGAAAACTCCTAAGCAAACCTAACCCTGTAAACGAATGAGGTCATTGAGCTTGATAGTTTCCAGGCAAGCGGAACGGGCTGCCTTGTAGTGAGTCTTTGTTTTTACTTTTTCTTTCTTTTGATTGTATAGTTATCTTCAGTCATCTCATAGGGGAATGGATATACATTTCCCTTACTATCGCCAAAGTAGAGCCATGATTTACTGAAGTTATCCGGGTTACCGTCAGCCCAGAAATAGAGGAATGGATCAGTCCCATTGAGGACCTTTCGTACATAATTATGATTGCGGGGGCTGTTCTGGGTGATCTGTTTTTTCTTTTGCCAGTTTTTACCCTTGTCAGTACTTTCCCATAATACTAATTCTCCACCGCCTCCCCAAGGTTGAGGGCCGTGTTCGGTCGGTGCAATAACAAACCATCTTCCCTGCTCTATCCATATACTTCCTGTATCATAGTTGTGATCTGAGGTGGTGATTCGGTGATTTTCCCATGCTGCGCCGTTCCAATAAATAATATACCATTCTTTAAGGCCGTTTTGCGGTCCCGGTTGATGACCTTTCCCAGTAATATAAAGCGCTATGGGATTTCCTTTCTCATCGAAACCAATATCTTTGATATACACATTTTGCCCTTTGGAGAAGAACTCTTCTACTAAAAGCGGAGTATGGGGGTCGGTCACCGGTACAGTTAC
This sequence comes from Tannerellaceae bacterium, assembly GCA_031555145.1. GTDB lineage: Bacteria > Bacteroidota > Bacteroidia > Bacteroidales > Tannerellaceae > JAJDIA01. Next base: position 40,072 of record JAVBUR010000045.1, read on the forward strand.
CGGTAAACCGCTTACAGTGGTCCATGTTTGCCCAAAATCGGTTGTTTGCATGTAATAAATATTAGTCCGCAGATCTACATTACCCTCAGGGTGCCAATTGAAAAAGAATGCGATCTTTTCATTCCATTGACCACTTATTTGGTAATGGCCGCTATTTTTATCGCCTTCTCGTTTGATAGCGGCCAGTTGTGTATGGTCGCTCCACTGAATACCGTCTTTGCTTGTATTAAAATACAGAAGTCGGGTTCCTGTATATTTTGTGAACAGGTTGAGGAAACCTTTCTCTTTTACATATTTAGGTTGGGGGTAAGTCATTTCATCTTCTACTATGCAGTCAAAAGCTTCCACGCTATAGGGCTCGCGACTTTTATATATAAAACCGGGACGGGATAGATTTCTGCCGCTTACAAACACCCAGAGATAGCCGTCTTTATCCATGGACAGAGCCGGATTGTCATGCGGATCAAAGACCCCTTTCTTGTCATAGACAACGGTCGGCCGACTGACGGTATTGGTTGAATGATCGTAGCAGCCTGCCATACAAAGCAAATAGGTGCCCCAATCTTTTTTCGTATACGTAGGTTTATCAGCATCCGATTTCCGGTCTTCGGTGGTTCCTCCGTAGACAAAAAATGTTTTCCGTACCTCCGGTGCATAGATGGCCAAAGGGATATGTTTAGCCGTATACGTAGCCAACCCTCCCGAATATTTATCGCCATATTCCGAGAATTGTCCTAACGTAAACCACATCCCTTTATATCCGTCTACTTTTTTATTGTCGAGCACAGGGTATTGTTGTGCCATTCCGGTATGTAAACAGAAGAACAGGCAGATTCCGAGTAAACTATATACAGGCTGTTTCATTTTTTATCAGATTTTCTATGATGATTTTACTTTTGCCAACAAGATACGGGAAAATTTGGAAATCACAGTTATTTCCCTTTACTTTACCCTTGAGACATAATCCATCATAAGAACTTTGTACGCTTTGCCTCGTTTCCTGCCGGAAAGGGAAGAGAACAAAACGAAAATTAAATGTATATACTATGACTTCACGTATAGGGGTATCTACTTTTGTAGCAGTAGTCTATTTTGTTGCTATGTCCGTTATCCTATTTTCTCTTCTTTCATCCACCGGATGTAGCAAGAAGAAAAACATAGACGACACAACAATCATCACGCTCTCATCAACTATCGAAAAAACGTTAGTAGACACCGCCTATTTTAGCCGCAGCCGGATAGTACCTTTAGAAACGAATGATCATTCATTGATAAGAAGAATTACCCGAATTTGCACTGACGATAATAAACTGTTCATTTTTGACAGATCAATCAACAAAATTGTGATCTTTGATATGGATGGAAAATATGTAACCGACATTCACCAAGTGGGAAGTGGCCCCTCAGAATATCAAGCCTTATCAGACTTCTGTCTTGATGTGGATAAAAAGCAAATTATACTATTATGCAATCGCCCATACAAAATAATTAAATTCGATTATTCAGGAAAATTCATCGAAGAAAAATCATTCTCTGATTTATATCTTAACATCCTATCAAATTCCAATTTTATTTATTGCAACAAGTGGGAACTTAGTAGCGACGACACCGACTCTTACATGCTTACTTGTTTTGATTCAGACATGAACCCTGTCTCTGAGTTTCTGCCAATGAGGAGAAGCGCGATATTTTCACCTACACTATCGCTTACATCAAAACTCATGCCGGGGCAACCATTAACATCTACTCTCAATGATTATTTCACGCGCATATTTGACAATTCCATTTATTGTATCAACAATGGACATGTCGAAAAAAAATACGCATTCGACTTCCATAAATACAATTTCCCGAAAACACTGTTAGAACAGGGGAGCAAGGATGAAATCTCCAAGAAAACAGGCGAAAAAGAACATATATATTCGATAACCGAAGTATCTGAGAGTGAAAAGTACCTTATGTTCAAAACAAATATGGCTATTTGCATCCTAAACAAACAGACACAGGTATTAGAAGCGTATGAATCCATTAAAAATACCGGCATTCAAGTAAGTAGTGACTCTTATTTCTCAATAGGAAACAGTAGCCGCATGGTCGGCTCAGTATTTGAAGCATATTTATTTTTAGCGTTCAAAAAATATGCGAGCGAACATCCTGGAGATGACGATCTCGAATTACGAAAATTAGTAGAAAAAATAGAGGAGGACAGTAATCCTATAGTAGTATTGTATGAAATCAGTCAGTAATGACATAATACAGGAAGTTATGAAGAAATATCTGTGGATAATCATGTTAGCAGGAGTGGTCGGTTGCACCGGCGAAACGTATTGGAAAGGAAAAGCCGAAAAAGTGCTTTCCGCCCAGTTGAAACAGGAAGTAGCCTGGGCCATGAAGCAGGAACCGGTGACAGTCACGGCCTACAGTTGTGAACGGAGCCTGGGAGGGATACATGATTTTTATTCCGAAGGCGATTACTGGTGGCCTAATCCGGACAATCCCGATGCGCCCTACATCCAACGCGATGGACAATCGAATCCCGATAACTTTGTAGCCCACCGCCAGGCCATGATCCGCCTGAGCCGTGTTGTCGGAGCATTGGCTGCGGCCTATATGGAAACGGGCGATAGCCACTATGCCCAACAGGCTTTCAGGCACGCCTATGCCTGGTTTGCCGATACCACCACGATGATGAATCCCTCGCTCCTGTATGCCCAGGCGATCAAAGGCGTTACCCCGGGGCGTGGTATAGGAATCATCGATACCATCCATCTGATGGAGGTAGCACAAGGCCTCCGGCAAATAGAAGGCGACAAGTCGATCGACTCACAGGAGCTGGCCACAGTAAAAAACTGGTTTGCCGGGTATATCGAGTGGCTGATGACTCACCCTAATTCAGCACAGGAAATGAACACGACCAACAACCATGCCACCTGTTGGGTCATGCAGGTAGCCTCATTCGCCAAACTCACGGGTAATACCGAAGTACAAGCATTCTGCATCAAACGCTTCAAGGATATCCTCCTTCCCAAACAGATGGCTTCCGACGGTAGCTTCCCTCGCGAAACCGCCCGTACCAAACCCTACGGCTACTCCCTTTTCAACCTCGATGCCATGGCTACTATCTGCCAGATATTATCCACCCCCCAGGATAACCTCTGGCTTTTCACCGCCACCAACGGCGCCACCATGCGCGAAGCGTTTACCTTCATGTGCCCCTATATCCAAGATAAGTCCACATGGCCCTTCCCCCAGGATGTGATGTATTGGAATGATTGGCCGGTAGCCCAGCCCTCACTCATCTTCGCAGCCGAAGCGTATAACGATCAGCAGATCTTCGACCTTTGGAAGTCCCTGCCTCACGAAATAGCCCCCGGCGAAATAGAACGTAACGTACCGGTTCGGTTCCCGACATTGTGGATGTAAGGATTTGGTATTATAGGTGGAATAAATCGGCAGGGTTCATACTGAGAAATTGTTCGAAGGGAATACCGTCTGTACCGATAGTATAGAGTCCACGGGGGTGAAATTCGTCATTAAACAGGGATAGCCCCAGGTTTGTACTTTCTCTTCCGCTTTTTACTTCAAGGGCGACAAGATGATTCCCTTTTTCAATAACATAGTCAACCTCATAGTGACCCTGGTTCCAGTAGTAAACATTGAACCGGTGTTTCATCCCGCTGTTGATAAGGTGTACTCCAACGGCTGATTCGGCAAATCGTCCCCATTCTTTCGGGTTACTACGCATCGCATCGAATGAGTCGCTTTGACTGGCTGCAAGCAATGCGTTGTTGTATACCTGGAATTTGGGCTTGGAGGCTCGCTTGCGGATAATGTCGGCGGCGTATTTTTCAAGTCCGGATAATAAGCCGGCTTCTTTCAGGAGGGTGAGATAGCCTGACAGAGTGGTCAGATTGCCTGATTCCTGCAATTCGCCTTGTACTTTGGTTAATGAGAGTATCTGAGAGGAGTATTTGCAGCCGATTTCAAACAGCCTCTTTAGCAATGCGGGTTTATCCACTCGGGTCATCATCAGGATGTCTTTTGCGATGGTTGTCTCTACCAAAGACTCTCTTATGTAATCTTTCCAGCGGCCTTCGTCCGAAATCAATGAGGCAGAACCCGGGTAACCGCCAAAATAAATGAACTGTTCGACGTTCCAACCGAACGCATCGCGCATTTCATTATATGACCAATGGGTAACATTGGTGAGCTCATATCGTCCGGCTAGCGATTCGGTAAGTCCTTTTTGGATGAGAAGTCGTGAGGATCCTAATAGTATGACTTTTATATTTGTGTCGGAAAAGGAATCGCTGTCCCATTCTCCTTTTACGGTCTCACTCCAGTTCGGCACTTTTTGTACTTCATCCACAATGAGGAGTAGTTCCTTTCTGTGGTTCTGCTGTAGCTGGAAACGGGCATTCCCCCATTCGCGTCTGAGCCAGGTGCTATCAGCTGCATATAAGTCGTCTGCAGTGACGAAGTGACAAGGTATGTCTGTTTGCTGCGTTAATTGCTTTATTAAGGTTGTCTTTCCCACCTGACGAGGTCCGACCAATACTTGTATGAACTTCCTGTCTTCAGAAATCCTCCCTTTAATATCCTGTAATATAGACCGTTCGAACATATCCTGAAAAATTATTAGGCATACATAACTAAACTATTAGGCAAATATAATAAAATAAATACGAGTACCCAACTAAAACGACAAGAAAAAGGCTGCTTCAATGCCGCTCTTTTTTTCATGCCTATTACATGCCTATTACATGTCTATATGTTGCCTATACTGTTCCTGTACCCCAAACAGCCCCGTTCCGTAGCATCCGAGGCCTCTGCCCTTTTTGAAGGAAGGTGTGTCAAAAGTAGTTTGGCACACCCTCGTGAACCATTTTCACCGAGTCGTCCCCGAAGATCCCCCTCTTTGCAAAAAAACCATAAAAACAAACGATTTTGCAGAAAGGAGAGTAAAAATAATCCTTTTATGATTCCTTCGTAACAAAATTCCCTTACATTTGCGAGAACCCGGTGGCGCGCCATCTGAAGAGAACCTGTAATTAGACACTATATGAAGTACTACCTGTTTACCATTTTGTTTCTCGCAGGCGTGATGACTGCCTGCAGCGGAAGCAAAAACCCTTCCGAAACGGAAGAAGGGAACGTCGAAACCGTCCTGCCCGACGAAGCGAATGAGGTGACCGTCATGGACCTCCATGTCACCGACTTCAAGCATGAACTGATCAGTAACGGAAAACTTTCCGCCCGCCGCTATGTAGATATCCGTTTCGAGTCGGCCGAACCGATCGCAACCATCTATGTCAAGAACGGCGACCGGGTGACGAAAGGTCAGAAACTGGCGGAGCTTTCACCCTTCCGGCTGGCCAACAAGACGGCACAGGCCAAAGATGCCCTCGAACGCGCCCGGTTGGAACTACAGGATGTATTGATCGGACAGGGTTACCTGCTCGAAGACTCGGCCAAAGTGCCTGCCGCCACCATGCAACTGGTGCGTGTGAAGAGCGGATACGACCAGGCCGAGGCACAATATCGCCTCGCAGTCTATGAACAGGAACGGGCCGTACTCACCGCACCGTTCGACGGCGTAGTAGCCAATCTCTTCGCCAAACAATTCAATACAGCCTCTACCTCCGAAGTGTTCTGCACGATCATCGACCCGCAAAGCCTCGAAGCGTCGTTCACCGTGCTTGAAAGCGAACTGCCGCTGATCAAGAACGGCGACCGGGTAGAGGTCAGCCCCTTTGCCGCCGCCAACCTGCAGACCGAAGGCCGTATCTCGGAGATCAACCCGCTGGTCGACGCCAACGGGATGGTACAGGTAAAGGCTGCCGTAACAGGCAAAAGCAACCTGTTCGAAGGAATGAACGTACGCGTCAGCGTACAACGCTCGCTGGGCAAACAATTGGTCATCCCCAAGAGTGCGCTCGTGCTCCGCTCGGGCAAGCAGGTGGTGTTCACGCTGGTCGATAACAAAGCCTACTGGAATTATGTACACACGGGACTGGAAAATGCCGGTTACTATACCATCATTGATGATGGCGTATTGAAGGATGGGGATATCGTTATCACCGGTGGAAATATCAACCTGGCGCATGACGCACCCGTCGTAATCTCTTCCAGCAATGATTAAATTCCTGCTACAACGTCCGATCGCCGTGTTGATGGCCTTCACGGCGTGCTTCATCGTCGGGTTGGTGACCTATTTCACCATCCCGGTCTCCCTCCTGCCCGATATTGCCATCCCGGAGATCACCGTCCAGGTGTCGGGGAAAAACACGTCGGCACGTGAGTTGGAGAATACCGTGATCAAGCCCATCCGCCAGCAACTGATGCAGGTGGGTCGCCTGCGCGATATCAAGAGCGAGACGCGCGATGGGGCAGGCATTATCCGCCTCAACTTCGACTTCGGCACGAATACCGACCTCGCCTTTATCGAAGTGAACGAGAAGATCGACGTGGCCATGAACTACCTGCCGCGTGAGTTCGAACGTCCCCGGGTAGTCAAAGCCAGTGCAACGGATATTCCGGCGTTCTGCCTCAACCTGACGCTCAAAAGCGACACCAAGGGGGAACGGGAAAACGAGTCCGGCTTCCTGGAACTCTGCCAGTTTGCCGAAACGGTCATCAAGCGACGCATCGAACAGCTTCCCGAAGTGGCGATGGTCGACATCACCGGGATGGTGAAGCGGCAGTTGCAGATCGTGCCGGACATGAGCCTGTTGGAGATGTCGGGTATCACGCTCGACGACCTTGAATCCGCCCTGACGTCGAACAATATCGAGCCGGGCAGTATGATGGTACGCGACGGCTATTATGAATACAATATCAAATTCTCCACCCTGCTCCGTACCGAAGAAGATGTGGAAAACATCTATATCCGCAAAAGTAACCGTATCTTCCAACTCAAAGACCTGGCCTCCATTTCCGAAGTAGCGGAGAAAGAAAGCGGGCTGGCCATGACCAACGGCAAACGAGCCGTTACCCTGGCCATCATCAAGCAGGCCGACGAAAATATGGATACGATGCGGGAGGCGCTGACCGGGGTCACCGACTACTTCTCGACCATCTATCCTGATATCGAATTTACCATCACCCGCGACCAGACCGAACTGCTCAGCTATACCATCTCCAACCTGAAGCAGAACCTGTTGCTGGCGTTTATCTTCATCTTCATTGTGGCCATCTTCTTCCTCGGCGACGTGAAGAGCCCGGCAGTGATTGCGATCAGTATGATTACCAGTCTGGTGGTCTGTTTCTTTTTCTTCTACATATTCAAGATATCCCTCAACGTGATCTCGCTGACGGGGCTTATCCTGGCACTGGGGATGATGATCGACAGTTCGATCATCGTCACGGAGAACATCACCCAGTACCGGCTCCGGGGACATGCGCTGGAAGAAGCTTGTATCCTCGGGACAAACGAGGTGGTCACACCCATGCTTAGTTCGACGTTGACGACCATCGCTGTGTTCGTGCCATTGGTGTTTATGAGCGGGATCGCCGGAGCGATCTTCTTCGACCAGGCTTTCTCGGTCACGATCGGGTTGCTGGTATCCTACATGACGGGGATTATGCTGCTGCCCGTCCTCTTCAAGCTGGTGTACAGCCTGCCGGAAGGAAAGTTCAAGTGGCTTAACTACGACATCAACAACCTGATCAAGGCGCATACAATGGACCGTTTCTATGATGCCGGCGTAGACTTTGTGTTCCGGCATAAGAAGAGTTCCTGCATCTTCCTGATCCTGTCCGTGCCCCTCTGTGTGGCCATGTTCTATGTTATTCCCAAAAGCCGCATGCCCGAAGTGGATCAGAACGAACTGCTCGCCCTGATCGAATGGAACGAGAATATCCACCTCGACGAGAACCGCGACCGCATCGCCCGCCTCTTTGCCGATGCCGATGAAGCAGGCGCACAGCATACGGCCTATGTCGGCATGCAGCAGTTTATCCTTAAGCGCGACAAAGAGCTGTCGGTATCTGAAGCTGAGTTATATTTCAAGACCGCTACGACCAAAGAAATTGCCCCCTTGCAGGCACGGGTGACCCGTTGGTTGCAAGCGAACTATCCGGAGGCTGTCTTCTCATTTGCTCCGCCCGAAACAGTGTATGAGAAACTGTTTGTCACCGGAGAGGCTGATATCGTGGCTGAGTTCTACTACCGTAACAAATCCGAAGCACCCGACGCCACCACCCTGCGCAACATCGAAGGGATGATGATCAAAGCCTCCGGCGAGAATCCGGTGGGTGTGGCGTTCGACAACCAACTCAATATCCTGATCGACAGACAGAAACTGCTGTTGTATAACGTCAACTACAACGAGGTATATCGCATCCTGAAGACCGCCTTCAAAGAGAACGAGGTTGCCACCCTCCGCTCCTACCAGCAATACCTGCCGATCGCCATCGCCGGTAAGGAGCAGACCGTGAAAGACATTATGGAGCAAACCCTTGTCCGGACACTGCCGGATAAAGCAGGCAAGACGCAGTTCATCCCCCTCCAGTCGCTCGTACGCATCACGCCCGGGGAAGACCTGAAGACAATCACCGCCGGGAAGAACGGCGAGTTTATCCCTTACAGTTTCTACAATATTCAAAGCCCGGAACAACTGATGGAACAGATCCGGCGGACAGCCGACGGGAACGGCCTCATCAATGCCACCGGAACCGCCCGGGCGGCACTGTGGGATATGGACTTTTCGGGCAGTTTCTTCTCCAACAAGAAGATGTTGAATGAACTCGTGATCATCCTTTTCGTCTCCATCCTGCTGATGTATTTCATCCTGGCGGCACAGTTCGAGAGCTTCCTCCAACCGTTGATCGTGCTGTTTGAGATACCGGTCGACGTGGCCTTCGCCTTACTGGTGCTATGGCTCTGCGGCCATACGCTCAACCTGATGAGTGCTATCGGGATTGTGGTGACCTGCGGGATCATTATCAACGACTCCATCCTCAAGATTGATGCGATCAATGAGATGCGGAAGACAGGCGTCCCACTGCTCGAAGCCATCCATGAGGCCGGACGGAGGCGTCTGCGCCCGATCGTGATGACATCGCTCACGTCGGTGTCCGGTATGTTACCGCTCCTGTTCTCGTTCGACCTTGGTAGCGAACTGGAAAAACCGTTGGCTATCTCCATGATCGCCGCCATGATCATCGGTACGGTAGTGAGCCTTTTCCTTATTCCGCTGGTTTACTGGTTTATCTATAGAAAACACGATACGATATGAAACGCGTAAAGATCTGCATACTCCTGCTTGCCCTCGGGGCAGGCGGCCTCCAGGCACAACAGTTGGTGCTCTCGCTCGAACGGACCATCGAACTGGCCGCCGACAGTTCGCTGGAATCCTTCCGTAATAAGAACCTCTACCTGGCCGGTTACTGGCAGTACCGTACCTTCCAGGCCGGCCGGTTGCCTAGCCTGACCTTGAACCTGACGCCGGCACAGTATTACCGCGACATCACCCGGCGGTACGACTCGGAGCAAAACATCGACGTCTTTCGCGAGCAACAGTCGTTTTATGCCGGCGGCAACCTGCGGGTCAAACAAAACTTCGACTTGTTGGGCGGTAGTTTCTATCTCGATTCCGACTTGGGCTATATGCGTAACTTCGGGGATAATACCTACAACCAATACACCACCGTACCGATCCGTATCGGCTATTACCAGGATTTGCTCGGCTATAACCCTTTCCGCTGGGAACGCAAGATCGAGCCGCTGAAATACGAAAAAGTCAAGAAAGAGCTGCTTTACAACCTGGAGAAGGTAAGCGAAGAAGCGACCACCTACTTCTTCGAACTGGCCATGGCACAGGCCGAATACGATCTGGCAAAGGATAATGTATCTTCTTCGGATACCCTCTACCGGACAGGTGAACAACGGCATAAAATCGCCTCCATCACCCAAGCCGACTTGTTGACGTTGAAGCTTGATGCCGCCAATGCCCGCAACACCTTGCAAAACAAAGACATAGAACTGAAACGCGCCATGTTCAGCCTGGCTTCGTATCTCAACTTCGACAAGAACACCGAAATACGCCTCCAACTGCCGAGCCGCCCCCGCGATATGATTATCTCTGTCGATGAGGCACTGACCGCCGCCCGGGAGAACAACCCGAAGTTCCTCGACCTTCGCCAGCAGGTGCTCGAAGCCGAACGGCAGGTGGATAAGACACGGAAAGAGTCGCTCTTCAATGCCTCGTTCCAGGCCAGCGTCGGATTCAACCAGGTAGCCAACAGCTTCAACGAAGCCTATCGCAACCCTTTGCAACAGGATATCGTATCGATCTCCCTCTCCATCCCGCTCATCGACTGGGGCGTGCGCAAGGGGAAATACAATGTGGCGAAAAACAATCTCGCCGTCACCCAGATATCTGTCCGCCAGGATGAACTGACAGTAGAAGAAGACGTGATCATGACCGTAGGCGACTTCAATATCCAGCAGAACCTGATCGGTAGCGCCGAAGAAGTGCTCGACCTATCGATCATGGCCTACAACGAAACCAAGCAGCGGTTCATGATCGGTAAGGCCGATATCAACAGCCTCACGCTCTCACTCAACCGCCAGCAGGAAGCACAGCGCAACTATATCTCTGCGCTTCGCAACTACTGGCAGAGTTACTATAAGATACGCAAGCTGACGCTCCACGATTTCGAAACGGGTATCTCGCTCAGCAACAAGTTTGATTATTCGCACCATATTCAATGAGATAGATGAGCGTTACGCCTAAAATATCGTCGTTCAGCATTATCATCAGCTTCCTGTGTGTGGCGCTGGCGGGTCTTTTCTTTATCCCGCTGCTACCCATCAAGTTGTCGCCGTCGCGCACGCTGCCGCAGTTGTATATCAGCTACAATATGCCGGGCAACTCAGCGCGGGTGATCGAGATGGAAGTGACCTCCCGCCTCGAATCCATGCTGGCGCGTATCAAGGGTACGAAGAAGATCAGTTCTACTTCAGGTAACGGATGGGGATCGATCACGGTCGAACTCGACAAGCATACCAATATCGACGCCGCCCGCTTCGAGGCTTCCACCATCATCCGGCAGACCTGGCCCAGCCTGCCCGACGGGCTGAGTTATCCCATCCTGGAGATGAGCCGGCCGGACGACGAAGGTGAGTCGCGCCCCTTTATGAGTTATACGCTGAATGCCGCCGCGACTCCAATCTTCATCCAGCGTTTTGCCGAAGACCAGATCAAGCCGCGGCTGGCAAGTATCCCCGGCATCTACCGCATCGACGTGAGCGGCGCCACCCCCATGGAGTGGCGGTTGGAATACGACAGCCGGCAACTGACACTGCTTGGTGTATCGCTCTCCGGCATACAGACCGCTATCTCCCAATTCTACCATAAGGAATTCCTCGGTATAGCTGACTCGGGTAACGAAGAAGGCGAATGGATACGCCTGGCACTGATCCCGGAAGCGGGCAAAGAAGGGTTCGACCCGTCGCTCATCCAGGTGACCGGCAACGACGGTAAACAGATCCGGCTGGATCAACTGCTCACCGTGACCCGCCAGGAAGAGGCCCCCCGCAACTACTACCGCATCAACGGACTCAACTCGATCTACCTCACCATCCGGGCGGAAGATATGGCCAACCAGCTCGAACTGGCCCGCAAAGTAAAGACGGAGATGGAGCATATCCGTTCCCTGCTACCGGCCGGTTATGAGATGCATACGCGTTACGATGCCACGGAATACATCCAGGCGGAGTTGGACAAGATCTATCTGCGTACGGGGCTGACCGTGCTGATCCTCTTGCTATTTGTCGCATTGATCACCCGTAATATCCGCTACCTGTTCCTGATCAGTGCAAGTATTGCTGTCAATCTAGGTATCGCATTTATCCTCTATTACCTGCTACGGTTGGAGATACAACTCTATTCACTGGCGGGGATCACCATATCGATCAGCCTCATCATCGACAATACGATCGTGATGACCGACCATATCCGAAACCGCCACAACCGCCAGGCCTTCCTGGCGATCCTGACGGCCACGGTTACGACCATCGGCGCCCTGGTCATTATCTTCTTCCTCGATGAAAAGATACGGCTCAACCTGCAGGACTTTGCCGCGGTGGTGATTATCAACCTCGGCGTATCGCTGTTTGTGGCGCTCTTCCTCGTGCCTGCATTGATTGATAAGATGGGACTTCTCAACCTGAAGCAAGCCGACAAGCCAACCCGCCCGGTGCGGTATCCCCGCCTGAAACGGTTTATCCGGCGCTATCCGGTGTGGTTCACGCGTTATTACGAGCGGCAGATCCGTTTCTTCGTCCGCTTTCGCGTACCTGCCTGCCTGCTACTGATAGTACTCTTCGGCCTGCCGGTATTTATGCTTCCCGATAAGATTGAGGTCGAAAAGATGACGGAAGAAGCGTACGCTGCCGTCTACGCCCAAGCGACCACCTCGGAAAAGATCAAGATGACGGCGACGGGATGGTACAACAAGATCGTCTCCAGTGAAACCTATAGGGAGAAGGTCAAACCCGTAGTCGACAAGGGACTGGGCGGCACCCTCCGCCTCTTTGTGCAGAAGGTGTATGCCGGCAGTTACTTCACCCGTAACGACCAGGTAGTACTGACTGTGACCGCCTCGATGCCAAACGGAACGACGCTCGACCAGATGAACCACCTTATCCGGCGGATGGAGTCATACCTTACCTCATACAAAGAGATCAAGCAGTTCCAGACCAATATCTTCAGCGCTCGCCAGGCAACGATCTCTATCTATTTCACGCGCGAAAGTGAGCGGAGCGGATTCCCTTATACACTGAAAAGCCGGATTATCAGCAAAGCGCTCGAACTCGGCGGCGGTAGCTGGGGCGTGTGGGGCTTGCAGGACCAGGGTTTCAGCAACGACGTACGCGAAAGCGCCGGTTCCTTCCGCATCCAGATGTATGGCTACAACTACGACGAGCTGTTCCAATGGGCCGAAGTACTCAAAGCCAAGTTGCTCTCCCACCGACGTATCAAGGATGTACTGATTAACTCCGAATTCTCATGGTATAAAGACGACTACCAGGAGTTCTATTTCAACCTCAACAAAGCCCGTATGGCGCAGGAGAATATCCAGCCTTATGAACTGTTTGCCTCCCTCCGTCCGGTATTCGGGAAAGACATCGCAACCGGGTCGATCGTGGTCGATAACGAGACGGAACGCCTCAAACTGACCTCCCGGCAGTCGCACGAATATGATATCTGGAGCATGCAGTATGTGCCCCAGCTGATCAAAGACAAACAGTATAAGTTGACCGAACTGGCCACCGTCGAGAAAGGGCAGATGCCGCAGAAAGTGGCCAAGGAAAACCAACAATACCGCCTCTGCCTGCAATACGAATACATCGGCGCTTCCAACCAGGGTAATAAAATCCAGGAACGCAACCTGAAAGAAATCAACGCCCTGCTGCCGATGGGCTACAGCGCCGAATCGGAAAGCTCGTGGTACTCCTGGGGAAAGAAAGACAATAAGCAATACCTGCTGTTATTGCTGGTGATCGCAATCATTTTCGTGACCACCAGTATCCTGTTCAACTCGTTGAAGCAACCGCTTGCGGTGATCTTTGTAATCCCGATCTCGTATATCGGCGTCTTCCTGACGTTCTTCTGGTTCAAGCTGAACTTCGACCAGGGAGGGTTTGCGTCCTTTGTGTTGCTGTGCGGCGTGACGGTCAATGCCAGTATCTATGTACTGAACGAATACAATGTGTTACGCGAAAGCCATCCGACCATGCCTCCCCTCCGCCTCTACCTCAAGGCCTGGAATGCCAAGATAACACCCATCTTCCTGACGGTAGTCTCCACCATCCTGGGCTTTATCCCCTTTATGGTCGGCACGGCGAAGGAAGCCTTCTGGTTTCCCTTGGCAGCCGGCACCATCGGCGGATTAAGCATGTCCGTCATCGGCATCTTCTTCTTCCTTCCCATCTTTGCCCTCAACAAAAAATCCGTCCTTCCCCCAAAAAAGAAAAAATAGGCGGCACCTTCCTTGAAAGCGCCGCGCTTTCAATATCAACGAAATTTGAAAGTGCGACAGAGGCCTTAGGCCTACGGCCTCGGGGTATGCCCGGTCACGGGCATCGGATTCGTAGCCAGGGGTGCAGGCGAAGCCAAACCCCTGGTTAAGGCAATCCCCCCAAATATCATGCG
>JAVBUR010000104.1:0-34800 GCA_031555145.1 Tannerellaceae bacterium
GAAACTTTCAGTTTCATAGGGTGAAACTCCGAGTTCCAAACGGTGAAACAGACAGTTTCAATAGGTGAAACAAACAGTTTCATCCTAATGAAACTATTGCTGGTAGCCGTGTCGTTGCAAAATAGCTTCAGATTCGGACAGATATGAAGCAAACAGAACAGCCTGACAGTTCTCTATGAGACTGCCCAGTCTATTTTCTGCTGAAAAAGATTGCCGGAATAGAAAATACAGTATATTTGCGGTGATTTGAGGGACCAAATGTAAAAAATAACAAACAAACGAAAAAAGCCACCCCGTTTTAGAACAAACTCGTACACAGATTGTTATAAGTGCCGATAATGAAACTACTTATACAAATTGCCTTATTGTTGCTCATCGTATGTTTTTCCACAGTGGAAAATGTGATGGGTCAGACAGCAAGCCATACGTATGTAGTACCGGAAACAACAACCCAACAGCCAGTGTATCCCATAACAGTAAAGACAAATGTGCTTTTCGACCTTGCAGGTGTTCCGAACCTCGGTGTGGAACTACCGGTGGGGCGTCATTTCTCCGCAGGCGTGGATGTGGCGTATGCCGACTGGCAATACAATAAAGAATATACATTGCAGACTTCGCAGATAAATCTCGATGTCAACTACTGGTTCAATCCCCGCCAAAAGGTGATGAGCGGTTGGTTTGCAGGTGCATATGCTCTTTACTCCGGTCCGTTCGATGTGCAATGGAAAGATGGGTATCAGGGCAATAACCTGTTTACAGCGGGTATCTCCGCCGGGTATTCCCTGCCCCTGTCCACGTATTTCGCAGTAGAGCTGGCCGTGGCTGGCGGATATGTTTATTCGTCGGAAGTAAGACATTACCACCTCGAAAACAAACACCCGGTCTGGCAGGAGACCCGCTATAATTTCAGCACATTGTCGCTCACCAAGCTACAGGTGAACCTCGTCTGGCACTTTAACATCCAACGTAACTGATATGCGAAGCGCCCTACTCCTCCTGTCCGCCCTCTGGCTGCTGGCCGGTTGCGATAATCAGCAACAGGACTTGTATGCGGTTTCCCACCCCCTACTCTACATTGAAAGCGACTGGCAACCGACACTCCATAAGGCCGATATGTCGCAGAATGCCACGGCGCTCTTCTACCGCGACGGCCAGGTGGCTGCCAAAGAATACTTTTTCAAGCCTAACAGCATCACGACAAAGGTGACGGCTGGCCAATACGACATCCTCCTCTTCAACGGACTGATGTATACGCCCGAGCAGACACACCTCGACGATATCTTTTTCCGCGGCACCGACCGCATAGAGACCTTCGAAGCCTGCGCCAAGGAGGTGACCCCCAGCAAACGCCTGCTGAAACAAGACGGCGAATACCTCGCCAGCACCGAAATGGAGGCCCTCACCGCCTACCGCTTGCAGTTCGATGTGAAAGGCGACAATAGCTATTACGCCAAATATCACGACGGACGGAAAACCGGACTCGAAATTACCGACTATATAGAAGATAGCATCGCCGTTGTTCCCCGCCTGGTCACCTACGAAGTGCAGATCGTGGTCAACCTCACCAACCCGTCCAGCGCCGCCGTTGCCAACGGCATCCTACGTGGCTTTGCCGGCTCGGTGTTTATGGCTTCGCGACGACCGTCGTCAATGAACGTCTCCTTCCAGGTGAAGCTCAACAACCTGCGGATCACTAACGTCGGCACGCCCGGCAGCACGTCCGACCCCGAGACCGGCACCATCGAGTCGCCCGTCTTCCTCACCTTCGGCCCGCCGGTCGACCAACCCGACCGCCGCTATGAGTTGCTGGTCAGCATCATCCTCAAAGATGGCTCCACGGTAGAAAAGACTTACGATATTACCGACCAGATCATCCCGGTTATCGAAGAGATCAAAAAGAACCTCGAAGCAGATATCCCCATACAAATCAAACTCGACATCCCGATCAACATCTCCCTCGACCTACCTGTCATTAAAGGTGGCGGCGGCGAAGGCTCAGGTGGCATCGGCGTCGGCGACTGGGGCGAAGATGAAATTATAAAGTTCCCCGTTTTTAAGTAACCCTATATATAAACAATTAAAAAAGGAAAAGAAAACAGACAGTGTTTTTATCTCAAGAAAAAGCAAGCAATTAGACTCAAGAAAAAAATTAAAAACTATTTATTATTACTAAAATGAAAATCAAACTCTTGGGGGCTGCAGCACTCTCCCTGCTCTTTGTAGCAACAAGCTGCGACAATGAAATCGTTGAAAAAGCCAATGTAAAAAACGACAACTCCATCAAGTTCCAAACCGTGCTAGGGAAGCAAACGAAGGCGACTGAGATGGATCTGGCGGGGTTGCAGGGTGCAGCAAAAGATGCGGGTACCGCTATTCCGGTAAAGGCATTTGCAACAGGGAAAAATATCGCATTTAACACGTTTGGATTGTACTGGAATAACACTAATTGGGTATACGCTGAATCTGGAAGTGAGATTACCCAACCTGGTTATATAATTGACTATTATGCCTGGTATCCGAATCCGAGTCCCCTTACAGAAACATCCCATGGTATCACTAATGCTTTTAGCGTTAGTACAGATGGCAAGGGTACATTTGGCTACACCGTACTTTCAACCTCTGCTTTACAAGAAGATTTGATCGCAGCATTCAAATCAACTGCTGACGAAAATGTTTCTTTGGATTTCAACCACCTTCTGTCTCAGGTAAACTTTGCTATTCAAGGAGTTGAAAACGTGAAGATTGAAATCACAGGCATTAAAGTTAACGATGTCATGAGTGTTAACACTTATACATTTAATACGAATAAATGGGGAGATACACCTACAACAGCAGTCACTTATGATTACAGTGCGTTTGTTAATGGAACAGAGACTGCTCCTACTGATTATACAACTAACGGCACAGCCGCACAAACAATCTTACACATGGGTAATAATGGCAACGAGCATTCTCGCAACAACGCCTTGATGCTGATGCCGCAACAGTTCAAAGATGGAGACAAAGCCAACTTCAGTTTCAACTATAAGTTGAAAGATATGAATGGTAATTCATTAGGTGAAGGCTCATCTTTTGCTAACCTTAGCGGTCTCAATACTAACTGGGAAATGGGAATTCGTTACATTTACGTAATCGACTTCTCTTCCTATGTCGTTGGTGGCCCGATCAAATTCACAGTAAAAGTTAATCCTTGGGAAGATAACAAAGACGGAGATGGTAAAGAAGACCCTATTGAAGTCCCGACTAAGACAAAGGCTAATGCTATCACTATTGATGCTACTTATGTTTCAACAAATAACAATATGAAAGGTGCTATTGAGGCCGCCATCAGCACACACTCAGGAAGCAAAGCCTCTTTCAACACCTTGAAAGAGTTCCCGATCACTGTATCTGAAGATCTTGACGCAACCCTCGCATTTGATTTAGCGAACAATTATGCTAACTTTGAAATAGGAGACAAAATCGTTATCACCTTTAATGGAAGTTATGACAGCTATTTAGACACCAAACCAACGAGCATTGGAGACGAGTGGAATTATGTAGCAGCAAGCAACGTTGTCACATTGACCAAAAGATCAAATGTTGCTCCTACAGTAAATGCCACTGCTGCAACAAAAGAAGCTATCGAAGTGGCCATTGCTGCACAACTCCTAGTTAAAACGAATACTGGAACATCTTATTACAAGGTATTCCCGATTACAGTAACCGGTAAGATCGGGACTAATATTAATGATTTGGCTATTATCGATGTTGTCCCCAAGTTCATACAAGGTGACAAAATCACAATCACCTTTAAGGATGAAATATCAGTTACTTCAACCAATATTTCATTAGCAGATGAAACCATTTGGGGTCCTACATCATACAATAATAATACCATCACCTATACAAAAAAATAACCCCTAACAACTTTCCATAGGCCGGGCGGGCTTGACCGCCCTCCCGGTCACAATTGTTTCACACAATCGACCTTACGATGGTTTTACGAACTTGGATAACGACTTTACTGGTTTCATGCCTCTGCTTTTCCTGCTCGGAGGAGGTGATTGAGAGAGGGGGCGAACGCGCCTCTACGATCTCTTTTGCCACTATCCTGACGAAGGGGGATCCGATTCAGGATGCCAAAGACTTGGCGAAAGCAGGCGGCTTTCATGTCTGGGCGCTTCGTGGCGAGACTACTGCCCCCTTGATGAAACGACTGCTGGTCACCAGCACCGACGAAGCAAAGACTTGGGGATACGGCGAGCCGATAGACTGGCCGACAGGCGACGTATCGTTTTATGCCTACGCTCCGGCAGGCAGTGTCACCGTTATGGAGACCGCTACGGAAGCATCTCCGGGCAGTATTCCCAATATCATCTACACTGCCCCCGCCGACATCCTCAAGCAACGCGACCTACTGATGGCCGCCAATACAGTGCTGGGTTCTTCCTCCGGTGCCAACTCAACCGTCACACTTGCGTTCAACCACGCCTTGTCGCGCATCCAATTCACAGCCATGAATGCCGAAACGAACGACCGTACAACGAAGGTCAAGAAGATCGAACTCCGCAACATCTACAGCAAAGGCACTACCCCGCTGAATCAGGCAGCATGGACGGCAGACACCACTACCCCCCTCACCTATACGCTTGAGATCGGCAAGGGACTGGCTGACCAGACGTTGCCCAATACAGTAGATGAGACAAGTACTCCGATAGATATCTCCGTCGACACCAGCCCGCTCCTCCTGCTTCCGCAAGCAATCAACTCCCGCAGCGCCGAAGTGTCCAAGGCTGAAATGGCCGTCACCCTCCTGATCAACGGCGGCGAGGTAACCTATACCGCTCCCCTTCCCTCCCCCGACAACTGGGAAGCAGGCAAATCGTATACCTATCAGATCATCGTTGGACAGGACGAGATCCAGGTGATTCAGATAGGCGCCGGTACGACACTTACCCCTTGGAGCTCGGGGATTATTATTCAGTCGATCCTGATGCCTTCAGCTACTAATTGGGATAAGATAGAGACAGGAACTGTAACTATAACAGAGTCGCGTTTCATGGCCGGGCTGGACAACCTGAATACCCTGCGAGGTTCACCCACCGCCAAGAACTACTCATGGTTCAACTACAAGTACTTCGGCCTCTATGCGACGAACAGTATATACGGCAACCTCACTCTGACAATACCTAAAGATCATAACTTCACAAAGGGCGACGTACTTATCTTCGACTTTAAAAAAAGGGTGGAGAACTGGAGGAAGTATAAGGATGTTAACGATGGGAACAAGGAGAAACCCTATACCGTAACAGTTGAATGGGATTCATCTGACCAGTGGGAGTTATCCAGATCCTATCAATCAGTCGACGGTATCACCGGCGCCTCTACGGATATTCCCTTAAACTACATCACTGCTCCGGGATCGATCATATTGAAAAGTACCAAAGAACTAGTACCATGAAACGGACTACCTCACATATCACATTCCTCCTTTGTGGCATGCTTTGCTTGTTAGCGGCCTGCGACAAAGAACCTCAGGTACCGGATGTAGTTCCGAGAACGGAGACGAAGCCGACAGCCATCTCCTTCCAGGTAAGCGAACTGGTAACCCGCTCGGCCATTGATTCTACGAAGCATATCCTGTCACTCGGCTTGTTTGGCTACTCCACCGGAACAAAAGCGTTCGACCTCACAGCCTTGGAAGACCGTCTGCCCAATCTGATCTACAATCAGTCGGCAACAAGAGAGTCTGCAAAGAATAACGGCTCGGCAGAAAACCCCAATCCCTGGACCTACTCCCCCCCGGCATACTGGCCGGCAGACGAGTCGATCAAGAACTCGTTCTTTGCCTATTCGCCCCACTCGTCAAAGTTTGCAGCGGGTGTGGATTTCAGCATCTCGGCCCAGACGGATACGGGCTATCCCAAACTGAGATATGGTGTACCGGAAATCGTAGCCGACCAGGTAGACATTCTGTATGCTACCCCTGTGACAGATGTGAACCGAACCCTCAACAATGATGGTACCGTAAATTATCAGATGAAGCACGCTCTCACCTGGCTGATTTTTGTGGCAATGCCTGAATCAGATCACACGGATGATAACGTAGCCATCAAATCGCTGCGCTTTGTGATTCAAAATCTAGTGACAAAAGCCGAACTGAGTCTGGGCACAGGCAAGTGGAAAAACCTGGAAAGTTCTACGGAGGCTGAATATGAATTTGATTTGTTACCCGACTCGATAGCGGCGAATAAGATAAGCATGATCACTCCCTCCTCCAGCCACCTGATGATTATTCCGCAGGATATCACGCAGAAAGCTAACCCTTCGGCCATCGAGATAGTGTTTGCCGTCAGTCACGACCCGAATGAATATTTCTACGCCATTCCTTTCCCCGACACCAAGTTGTCGCAAGGCAGTGCATCGCTCTACCTGATACGGCTCTCTACAACCGGAGCCAGGCTGGAGTTTGTAGGGACGAACACGATTGAGACATGGAAGACAGATGGTACCACGGTAAAAGATATAGAAGTCTATTAAACAACCCCTATGCAATATAAACACATACATATCAGCTGGATGATGGTCATCACCTCCGCCCTGTGCTGCGGATGCGATACCGATAGTACGCCACGCCCGGTTAATCAGCGAGAAGTGATGATGAACGGGGTCATCGGAGCAGCCACCAAAGCACCGATTGACCCGGAAACTACCGGGCTCCCGTCCAAACAGCTAACGATCGGTATCCTTACGAGCGACTATTACCTGCCGGATACCGAAGATGCATTCAAACCCGAACTGCTGAAGGATGAAGACTGGGGGATGTACACCTATCTGGACAGGGGATACTTTGGAGGTCCCGGCCTGGGTGCAATCAATATAACCAATGGCGAAATCAAATACACCAGCGCCGATGGTAATATCATCCAGAATGTACTTTATGACGAGTCAGGCATGTACTATGTCCTGCGCCTGATCTATCCCTATACATACACATACCTGGACAATAACACACCGAAAGAGACAACCGCTCAGCTTTCCCTTGCCTCCAATGGTTCACGCGTGTTCTTTGATATTGACGGCAGCCAGGATGTGATGTCGACTAACGTGGGATGGGGGAATATGGACTATGATTGGGTTACGACAAGTACAGCAACTGATCCAAACGATAGTGAAACCAACTATGAAGGTTTCACATTCAGCCATCACTTAGTCAAACTCGACATTCGTTTACTTGCCGAAGCAGGTACTTTCATCGCAAAAGAAGAAGGTGAATATAACATATACGGAGCAATCGAATCAGTAGAGTTGATCAACCAACCCAATCAGGTGACACTTGATCTGACTACTAACCTACTTTCGGCATCCAGTTCACTGGTGAGTACGTATCCTATATTTTCCTATGATACAGATGGAAAGGCAACAGATATACCGATAAAAACGTCGGTTAATTTATCAAAGAATGAAACCGGTACCCTCTATGGTTATGTAATGGCGCTCCCCGCGCAAAAATACACCTTTAAGGTAGTGACTGGATCGAGAAAGAGTTTCTATATCAATGCCTATATTAAAGAAATGTATGATGTTGAAGTTCCTAAAGAAGGAAGTGAGACCGAAACAACCACCGTCCAGGTAGAAGGCGGCGCCAAACCCGGCACCATCTACCCGCTCACCTTCAAATTCCTTGCTTCGGAAGAAGTGGGTCTGGAGGCCGATAAAGCCAAAGAATGGTGGTTTGATTCCGTATTTAACTAATAAACACGCATGAAGAGAATGACAAGAATATGTTCCCTGTGCTGCCTGCTCACCGTTATGTTCCTCGCCGGATGCTCCGTCGAGGAAGAGGACTGGCGCACACCCGTCAAGGCCAATGCTGAAGGCGAGATAGCCGTCAAGCTATCTTTCTATACGAATACACCCCAAGAGATCATTACCCGGGCGGATGATGCTCGTATGAATACGATCGACGATGTGCATATATTGATCTTTAAAGAGAGCCCGATCACGTTTGACGCAGAGGGGAAGCCTGTTAATGAATCAGATACGACGGGCATTGTACCCGGCAGCAAGCTAACAGAGTTGAATGATGGCGACTCGGTCGTTATCCGCAACTACATCAAGTACGGCATAGAGCAGTTGGTATTCCTCAAGCCCAAAACATCGTACCGGATATTCGCCGTCGCCAATATCAGTGAGTTCAATGTGCCCGACGGAAATACCACAGCCTATCTCGACAGCGTGAAGACATACGGCGACCTGAAGAAGGCATTCCTGACACTCGCCCCCAGTCTTGTTCCCCCCAAGCTGATTATGACGACGGATGGAGTAATCAAAGTAAATCTCCCGGAGCGCCTGACTGAAACCGGTACCACGATTAAAATCCCCCTCTGCCGCGCTCTCTCACGCATAGAACTGAATATTTACAACCGGGTTGATCCGACTTCAAAGGCTAACTTATCGGGGGTTTTTCCGGTATCATTCACCGGCCTCCATATACCGATGCGCACCAACCTGCTTCCGCAAGACAAGGATTATGCAGCGATACAAGTGCCTGACAGGGAAAGTGCGGCCAACGACTCCCTCTTCACCCAAACACAGTTCTATATGCTGCCCGAACCGGAGAAGAGTGGGAATGATACTGTTCTCTTTACACGTACGGTCAATGGCCAAACGTATACCTATACCAAGCAGACGGTGATGGGCTATACATTTGAGAACAGACAGCCCATGGTTGAGGCGAAGAAACTGGCTATGGATAGCCTGGAGAAACGCAGGAGTTTAGCTCCTACTTATTCCACCATTGCACAGATCACATCTGCCACTTTAGATAAGGTGCTACTTACGTATGTACTCCCCGGACAAGGGCGTGAAAGCGCAGGTGACGATAAGGCCAACCTGAATGTACCCGAAGAAAAAAGTGACTCCACCGACTACAGCATCGAACGTAACTGTATCTATCATCTGAATGTCTTTATCAACGGTACTAAAGATGTGCTAATAGACTCGCGCCGTGAATACCTCGACCAATTAGTGGTATTGATGTTTCCCACCAATATGAATCGCGTGGATGCTCATTATATGGATATCCCGATCTTCCTGACCGGGAAATATGGAGGGGTAAAGCTGCAGGCTGGTCTCCCTGAGTTGGAGACCAACGGGAGTATTAAATATGATGCAATGAAGGCACCCATCGTAAAGCAATTGTGGAATGAAAAAACGGCAGATACCTGGCTCAACTTCTCCTGGCGTGACCCCTATCAGGCCGGCCAGGCCAAGCCTATCCATTATGCCAACCTGGGGCGTGCAAACACAGCTGGAGATGGTCTTGACGCAATAACCGGCGCTACGCCTATTATGCACTTCAACGAGTTTGTTGACGATCCGGTCATGACCAACTATTATAAAGCGCCTCCCCAACGTCATGCCGTGATCAGGATTGGCTATGTGAGCGATGCCACTAGTACGACATATGAAGATTTGATAAAAAACGATGCCGGCAAAGAGAATGTCTTCTATGTCACCGTCAGCCAGTGGGGCTTACGCACCGTTGGACAAGTAGGCGGATACGACCCTGCTACCGACAGCTACACTTCCTGGCTGGGTGTCGAAAGCGAGGAAGAATACCGCATCGAATACTATAAGAACCAGCCTACCATCAAAGGTCTCCCCTGGAACTTCGCCGGAGTAACGGCTAAAACAAACTACGTCTCCCCCTACGATGGCAAGCTGGCTACTGAAACTGTCTATAAAGCCTACTGGGCACTGCTCGGCACCGGGGGGATACCGGCTAAAAAAGGTGATAAGGTGGGTAGCCAGGCGATCGTCTATGATCCGGTTTATACCACCTTTGCCGCCGACTACTGCATGCGCAAGAACCGCGATGAAGATGGTAACGGTATCATCGAAGGCGACGAGATCAAATGGTATCTTCCCTCTGCTGTGCAACTGATGCAGATCAGCCTTTGGCGCGAAGAGTTGAAGTATCCCTTCAACCTCTCTTACACCCCAATGGACGAAAGCTACTGGGCAGTCAACGACCTGGGCGATGCTACTGCCATGGCGCTTGAAGCCACCAATGTCACCACCCGTGTGTATGTGACAGATATTATTCCGAAAGACAAAAGCTTACCCCGTTCGATCCGCTGCGTACGCGACATTCCGAATAAAGACGGCGGTACGGCTACCCCCATGATCTTTATCAAGAATGGCTTTCTGACCGGCAATCTCGACGGACAACTACCTGTGACTGTTGTCAGAGACAAGTCAGGCTGGACCACCGATCAAATCAAGGAACTGACAAACAATCAGTGGATGCAAACCTCGCTACTCATTTCAAAGCGATATATCCGAGCCAACAACGGGCTCATCCTTACCGGCGACGGTAGCCAGAAGAACCCGTGCCAAACGTATGGCGAAGGCACTTACACTTCCGGTTGGCGTCTGCCCACTCAACGCGAACTCTCGTTCCTGTATGCCTACTCAGGTATGATCGAACAGTTAGCCGTAAAAAACAATCTGGGAGAAAGCGTATTCGACAAATTCATCCTGGGCTACCATTGGGCGATCACGAATGACGGTAACAACGGACACTTCTGGGGTATGAACTTCGCCACCGGCGGCGCTTCCCTATACCAAAAGAAAGAAGCCGACCACGGTTACTACCGCTGCGTACGAGATATCGTCCATACCAGTGACCAGGCCAAACCATAGTAGTAAACGCAAAAAAGCCGGCTCCTCGGAACCGGCTTTTTCTTTTTATGGGGAGGCTGTAGCTTATGCTTCAGCCTGTACTTCCTTGATGGAAACGAAAGATCTGTCGTTCTTTCCTTTGCTGAAAGTGACAATACCATCTTTCAGTGCGAACAACGTATGGTCTTTACCGATACCTACGTTTTCACCCGGATGATGCTGTGTTCCTCTCTGACGGATGAGGATGTTACCAGCCTTGGCAACTTCACCACCGAAAAGCTTTACACCTAAACGTTTGCTATGCGATTCACGGCCGTTCTTCGAACTACCCACGCCTTTTTTATGTGCCATTTTCTTTTACTTCTTTTTAAACGTTAAGCAACAATTTCTTTTACACTCACTTCAGTGAACTGCTGACGATGACCGTTCAACTTGCGGTAGCCTTTTCTTCTCTTTTTGTGGAAGATCAGTACTTTTTCGCCTTTTACCAGCGGGCTTACTACTTCACATACTACTTTTGCGCCTTCTACAGTAGGAGCACCTACGGTGATTGCACCATTGTTGTCAACCAACAACACTTTGTCAAACTCAACAACAGCACCGCTTTCAGCGTTCTGGATGTGGTGAACAAACATTTTCTTGCCTTGTTCTACCTTAAACTGTTGTCCGTTAATTTCTACGATTACGTACATCTGTTTCTTTATTTTTAAACAGGTTAGGTCCCGGGGGTGGGCGCCGTCTCCGACTCCGCTTGTCAACCCTCTGCAGATTTTCAGACCGCAAAATTACTGTTTATGAATCTACTACACAAGTTTTCCGTCTACTTTTTTTCATTAAAAACCAAAAGGACCGTGATCTTCTTCCAGTTCGTCGAGTTCCTGTCCGACAAAATAGAGGCAATCATCCTCCAATTTTAGGATCTGGTCGGCCGGAAGTTGTGCTTTCAACGCCTTTAATTGTTCTTTATCAGACATATAGACCAGCGCATGAAAGACGCCTTCCGCTTTATCTTCCGTAAACCAGACGCCGGTATAGATACGCTCTTTCAGGATAATCGACAAAGCACGACTGGCTGCCGAAACCGACAAGGGGCCACGCAAATACTTCACCACAGTCGAATAAGGGGCTTTCGAACGGATCAGCGTGGGTACGACCGACTGGTCGTTCGTCATCGGAACATACATCCGGAGCAATTCATCGGCCGCCTGCTGTGCTGCCGTCGATCCCGAAGGGAAGACTATCGAAATATACTTATTCCCGGTTGCTGCCTGCAACTGATACGGGGAAAGACAGTCGATACATCCGGCCGCATCCGCCCGCTGGCATTTGAATACATGGATCGAATAGATCCCATAGGCATCGGCCGGCGACGGCATATCGTATATCTCGATGGAATACGTTTCACCCTTATAGACCACATCACGGGCGACAAGCGACGTCACCCCATATTCCATAAACTGATCGGCACCCCCGTTCATAAACCCATACAAACCGGCGCCGGTAAACGTCCGCTCACGTTTTACCTCCACTTCCTGAGCGACCGCCGATATAGAAAGTAGCAAGACTGCCAAGAGAAACACACTTCTTTTCATTGCGATTATCTTAATTAAAAACCACGTATAGACATACAACAAAAATCATCACAAAAAAGATAATGACGATCCAAAACGAACGTCATTACGTTTGTTTTGGAACATAATGATGATTTTTCAAACAGACCGTGATGTTTTTTCTTCTCCTATATTACGACTACCCAAGGTTCACTTCTTTCAGGTTGATCTTGCTAAGGTCGGCCACACCGAGTTGCAGTTCCTGACCTAATTCGAGAAAGAGGCGGGAACCGGCACGGTCTTCTTTTTGCAGACCTTCTTCGATACGTTTGGCGAGGACGATCTCATGACCGACACGATCCACAGCGACAGGGTCTGTTCCGACCAGCATCGTTTTATACTGGCAGATAAACTGCGGGTTGGCAGCCGGACCACCTTCGAAACAACCGAGGATACCGTCGGCAATATTCAACACCACCTTGTCGCGTACGGCAGGCATAGCGCATACATAGGCACTGGTTTCGTGCCATAATTGCGCATGCAGACGCATGGTATTGGAGATACAACCGAATCCGAGGTTCTTCATACACATCGTCACAGCATAGCCGGCATTCTTGATCACGGGCACGTTGATGATCTTCGTCACCTTTTCCGTACATATCTTCGTCATATAGGAATGCTTACCGCCGTTCACCATAAACGGAAGCGTATAGGCATCGTATTCACCATCTACATCGGCATAGAGATACTGGGTCTTTTCCACCCAGTCTTCGCTGTAAAACTTACCTTCTTTGCTGATATAACTCTTGTTTTCATCGTGGCATTCGGTAGACATGAACTGTATGCCCGGATAGTTAGCTTCATTGAAATCCGCATCTTCCAGGCTCTCCTGACGCCGGTCCCAAATCACAAGCTTCGAGCGGGAAATACCGGCTTCTTCCAATTGCTTAATAATCGAGCGGGTGACAGCATGCGTAGTCGATAACAAGCGTCCACCGATGGGGTTCACCTTGATACCGATCACATCTTCCGGGCCGACAAACTGCAACCAGGCTTTCTTCAGATCGGTTTCGCCGGTCAGGTTCAGCAGACATGTCTTCAACATATCATAGGCGGCCTGTTCAGACGGCTTACCATCCACGATGCAGTTGGGATGATTGACACGCACCACTTTACCGGGATACTTGCCTGGCATGGAACTGGCTGTACGCGGAATCGCTTTGATGGCGTCGATATTGGTTGCCGGTTTGACTCGTTGCTGTTGTGAAGCAGCCGGTTCGGGTGATGCAATAACAACGGGAGATAGAACTGTCCCCACACCGGTGGCGACTACAGAGCGGAAGAATGTGCGTCTTTTCATCTGGCAAGCATATTTGATTGGTACATAATGTGCAAATCTACACAAAAATAGTTACGATGTGTATAGCATCGCCTCGTTTTTTTCCTATCTTTACAGCATATACGCCAAACGAAATCAAAACGTTATGAAAACATTCGAGTATCAGGCAAAAGACCTTTTTGCCTCCTACGGCATTCGGGTAGAAAGACACTACCTATGCCGTACGGCTGACGAAGTAGCCGCAGCATGGGATGCGCTTGCCGCCCCTGCCGTAGTAGTCAAAGCACAGGTCCTGTCCGGTGGACGCGGAAAAGCCGGTGGAATAAAACTAGCCTACAGTAAAGGCAAGGCGATTATCCACGCAGCTGCCATCCTCCGGATGAAGATCAAAGGATTACCTGTCACCTCCGTACTGGTCAGCGAAGCAGTCAGTATCAAAGCTGAGTATTACGTCAGCCTGGCAATCGACCGTAACAGCCGGTCGGTACTCCTGATGCTGAGTGCTTCCGGCGGCATGGATATTGAAGCGGTAGCCGCAGAAACACCAGAGAAGGTCCACAAGTTTGTCATCGACCCGTCGATAGGCATCCCCGACTACCTCGCCCGCCGCTTTGCCCTTACATTGTTCCACCAAACGGAGCCGATGAACCGCCTTGCCCGGATCATCCAACAACTGTACAAACTCTTCATGGAGAAAGATGCCTCCCTGGCCGAAATCAATCCGCTGGTGCAGACCGGAAGCGGCGAACTCATCGCCATCGACGCCAAGATGACTTTCGACGACAATGCCCTGTACCGCCACCCTGACATTTCAGTCTTTCGGGAACCGACTGAAGATGAAATGCGTGAGCTGGCTGCCAAAGACAAAGGGTTCAGCTACGTCCGCATGGACGGGAATATCGGCTGCATGGTGAACGGAGCCGGACTGGCAATGGCCACCATGGACATGATCAAACTGCACGGTGGCGAACCGGCCAATTTCCTCGATATCGGCGGTAGTTCCAATCCGGAAAAAGTGGTGGAAGCAATGAAGTTGTTGTTAAGCGACAGACAGGTCAAGGTAGTCCTGATCAATATATTCGGAGGTATCACCCGTTGCGACGATGTGGCGACAGGCCTGCTCAAAGCCTTCGAACAAATACAGACCGACATTCCCGTGATCGTCCGCCTCACCGGCACCAACGAACAGAAAGGGCGTGCCCTCCTGCAAGGCTCCCGTTTCCTCACTGCAAACTCTATGGCTGACGCCACCCAGCAGGCAATAAGAACCACTAATCATTAATTATATGAGTATTCTCATCGATAAATCCACCCGCCTCGTCGTCCAGGGTATTACCGGACGGGATGGCAATTTCCATGCATCCAAGATGCAAGGGTATGGCACAAACCTCGTGGCCGGCACATCACCCGGCAAGGGAGGAACGTCCACCATGGGGATTCCCGTATTCAACACCGTCCATGAAGCGGTAAAAGAAGAAGGAGCCGACACCTCCATCATCTTTGTCCCCTACCCATATGCGGCCGATGCCATTATGGAAGCGGCCGATGCCGGCATACGTCTGATCGTGTGCATATCCGAAGGAATTCCGACCCTCGACGTGATACGGGCTTATCACTTTGCCGCCTCAAAAGGTGCTCAGTTGATCGGGCCTAATTGTCCGGGGGTAATCTCGCCGGGCAAAAGCTTGGTCGGAATCCTGCCCGCACAAATATTCCGAGAAGGGAACGTCGGCATTATCAGCCGTAGCGGCACGCTCACCTACGAGGTCGTTTACCACCTCACCCTTAATGGGATGGGGCAATCGACGGCCGTCGGCATGGGAGGCGACCCAGTGGTCGGGCTCTATTTCCGCGAGCTCCTGAGTATGTTACAAACCGACGAACAGACAGAGTCCATTGTCCTGATCGGCGAAATCGGCGGTAATGCCGAAGAGTTGGCGGCTGAATATATCCGTCACCATGTCACCAAACCGGTTACCGCATTCATCGCCGGACAGTCGGCGCCGCCGGGCAAACAGATGGGGCATGCCGGTGCCATTATCTCCGGTAGTGCCGGTACAGCCAAAGAAAAGATCGCCGCACTGGAAATGGCTGGCATCAGGGTAGCCCGAGAACCGGGAGAGATTCCGGGATTACTTAAAGACAGATAGTTTTGCATCGGCATCCTCGTCTTCGGCGAACCCATGACGGTATGGATCAGCCTCGGTATCGGACTGATCATTACCGCCGTGATGCTGATCATTCTGAAACGCTAAAAGAGGGAAATTACGATCCTTACCGCAAAACAATCTTGCAGTCGTCCAGGCTCTCCACAATCGCCAGGCTCTCCACATGGATACCTTGCTGTTTCAGCGCCTCTCCCCCCTGTTGAAAAGCCTTCTCTATAATAAAACCCATACCTTCTACCGTTGCTCCCGCCTGTTTGGCAAGATTCAACAACCCGGCAGAAGCATTTCCATTAGCAAGAAAATCATCGATAAAAAGCACATGGTCGTCTGCCGTCAGAAAGTCGCGACTGATACAGACGGTGTATTCACGATCCTTAGTGAATGAATGAACGGTGGTGGTAATCATATGCTCCATCGTTTTTGGTTGTTTTTTCTTCACAAAGACCACCGGCAGATGCATCAGGTAGCCCACCATAATAGCCGGCGCAATACCGCTGGCTTCGATGGTGATAACCTTATTGATCGGCTTGCCGGCAAAGCGCCGCATAAACTCTTCCGCAATCTTCAGCATCAGGTCAGGATCCATCTGATGATTGATAAAGCTATCCACTTTCAGTATCCCGCCGGGATAGCACTTCCCGTCTTGCATGATACGTTGTTTCAACAATTCCATATATCACCTGTTTTTTGATTCTTCTTCTGTTTCATTTTCTTTCACCCGGATAACCACGTTGGCGATGATAGCTGTCAGTCCACCCGTGGTAATACCCGACGAGAAGATACCTTTCACTGACGCGGGTACTGTCGACAGGATATCCGGCATCAGTTCCACACCCAATCCCAACGACAGACTGACCGCCAGCACCAATGTAGCTTTCCGGTCGATCCGTTGCGAGGAGATAATTCGTATTCCGGCTGCGGCTACCGTACCGAACATCAGCAGTGTTGCTCCACCCAACACCGGATCAGGGATCAGCGAAAACACGCCTCCTACAGCAGGGAACAATCCCAGCAACACCAACATTCCCGCAATATAGTAACCCACATAGCGGCTGGCCACTCCGGTCAGTTGAATGATACCGTTGTTTTGCGCAAAGATAGACACAGGAAACGAGTTGAACACGCCCGCAAAGAAAGAATTTATCCCATCCGCCAACACGCCACCCGATATCCGTTTCAGGTACTTCTCACCTTCCACCGGTTCGCCCGACACCATCGAGTTGGCGGTAATATCGCCCGTTGCCTCAATCGCCGTAATGATATAAACCAAAGCAATTGTCACAAAATGAGAAAAACTGAAATCAAGTCCGTAAGAGAAAGGTACCGGAATATGAAAACCGATACGGTTATTGCTCATCGCAGCCAAATCCACCATGCCCAATGCCACAGCCAACACATATCCCACACAAAGCCCCAACACGATCGAGCTCATTCGCAGGTAGCGGTATCGGCTCCGGTTGAATATCAATACGCACACCAGCACCACTGCCGCTACACCAAGGTTTTTAGCCGAAGCAAACGTGCCAGCCTCCATCGCGGCATAGCCACCTCCACAGGCCACAACACCCACCTTGATCAGGCTCAACCCAATCAGCAACACCACGATTCCCGACACCAGCGGTGTAATGACCGTACGCAGATAGTTGAACGTCCGGCTCACAATCATCATAACCGGCGATGCCGCAATGCAACAGCCGAAGATCAGCGGTAATCCGCCAGCCAGTCCGGCCGCAATAATCGGCCCCACGAAGTTGAAACTTGTACCCTGGATACACAGCAACCCTGCTCCCACGCCTCCAAAGCGCTTACATTGGATAAAAGTGGCTATCCCGGAAATAAACAACGCCATCGATACCAGGAAACTGCTCGTCTCCCAATCCAAACCCAATGCTCCTGCAATCAGCAACGGCGGTGTAATAATCCCTACAAAGATGGCCAGCAAGTGCTGAAAAGCAGCGAAGATCGCGTCTTTCAACGGAGGACGGTCTTCAATACCATATACAAGATCGACTGCCTGTGCCTTTCCTACAGGCTGTTGGGGTTCGCCGGATGGGGTTTGCTCGGTGGTATGTGCCATAATGAGGAGTGCTGTCTATTACTTCTTTAAAATTGTGCCAAAGATACGGATTTCCTACCCAAAAGGACAAAAATGACCTATTCTTTCCTTTTGAAAAGAGAGTGAAATGACATGATTTGTTATATCTTTGAAGCACAAAATCTAATATCATGCAAACAAAACGTTTTACTTTTTTTCTGTTGATGCTGTTTTCCTTGCCTTGTCTTTCTTGTAATTTATGTCAAGCACAAGAACAAAAACCGGAAAAGAGTTACCGTAATCCGGTTGTCAGAACCAGCATCCCCGATCCAAGTATCATTCAAGTCAACAATGGTGGCTTTTATCTGTATGGAACAGAAGATATCCGGAATCTACCTATTTATTATTCCGACGATTTGGTCAATTGGAGATTTACAGGAACCGCCTTCACCAATGAAACCAGACCTACTTTTGAGCCAAGGGGAGGCTTATGGGCTCCCGATATCAATTATATCAATGGGAAGTACGTGCTCTATTATTCCATGTCGGTTTGGGGTGGCGAATGGACATGCGGTATAGGAGTTGCTGTCGCCGATCAACCGGAAGGGCCTTTTACCGATCGTGGTATGTTATTCCGTAGTAATACAATAAATGTAAAAAATTCGATTGACCCTAATTATGTGGAAGATAAAGGTCTGAAATACTTGTTTTGGGGAAGCTTTCGCGGAATATATGGCATCGAGCTTTCTGACGACGGCCTTAGCATCAAGCAGGGCGCAGAAAAACAACAAGTGGCCGGAACAGCCTATGAAGGAACCTATATTCACCAGAGAGGCAACTATTACTATCTTTTCGCTTCCACCGGCACCTGCTGCGAAGGATTAAAAAGCACCTACACCACTGTCGTAGGTCGTTCTGAAAACGTATGGGGACCTTATGTGGACAAACAAGGCCAGCCCATGATGGAGAACCATCATGAAATTCTTATCCACCGAAACGACGCATTTGTAGGCACAGGACATAATTCGGAAATTGTACAGGACAAAGCCGGCAATGACTGGATCTTCTACCATGGATTTTGTGTGGAAAACACCAGTGGCAGAAGCCTCTTTTTAGACAAAATCAGTTGGGATAATGACTGGCCTGCCGTCAAAACCAATTCTCCTTCGATGGAAGAAGAGGTTCCGGTGTTTTAACAACACACCTATCGCCGACTCTACCTACATGCGATGACAAATAGCGATTATTCTATTTGCGTAATACACGTTAAATAATTTTATTTCCAATAGTGCCAGCCTTCTTTGAACAAAAACAAGTTTTCCCGTCTTATATTTAAAGACAACTTAATTATTATCTTATGAACACATCTCTCATAGAAGAACTTAAAAGTAGTGTAAAAAACTGGTGGGTATCCCTTGTACTGGGAATCTTGTTTATTGGAACCGCGCTGTTGCTTATGTTTTATCCTCTCGCAGGTTATGGAGCGTTAGTCGTACTATTCTCTGTATGTATGTTCGCAAGTGGGATCCTTGAAATATTCTTTTCGGTAAGTAACCGAAAGGTATTACCCGGTTGGGGTTGGAACCTTACCGCCGGGATCATTGATCTACTGTTAGGTCTTTTCCTGATCTGCTACCCGCTTATAACGGCGGCTGTACTGCCGATCATCCTCGCTTTCTGGATTATGTTCCGTGGATGTATGGGCATTGGACTTGCCATGGATATGAGCAAAATGGGCGTCAAAGGATGGGGATGGTATCTTGCATTTGGCATCCTTGCCATTATTTGTTCCATTGCCATTATCTGGCAACCGGCAGCAGGCGCACTGGCATCGGTGTATATCATCGCCTTCGCATTTATGTTTATGGGATTTGTCCGTATCATGCTGGCTTTTGAATTGCGCGATTTACACAAGAAATACACTCACCATACCTGAGTCAACAGATAACCAATGTCACAAGGGGGTGCCTCGCTTTCGAGACAGCCCCTTCTCGTTTATTGATCCACCTAAAGAGCCTTTCCCCGATTGCAACCAGCATTATTCGATTTGCATAATTCAAATACCAATCCCTGTCTGCAGGCGGCCTATTTCGCTCCATTCAATACTCTCTATTCCAAGGGGGCAACTGTCCGTATATTTCAAAATACCGTTGTATAAGCCTTGCCTCCACATAAGACGGCAAGTCTCTATACGCTTCATCAAACGTTACATACCAATAAACATCCAACGCGTCAATTTGCTCAGCATTCATTTTACGGTTGTAATAGGCTTGCCTGGAAGTTCCATCTGGTTTATGCATAATACTATCATGAAGCATCGGACCTTTGAATGCTCCATTTGGCTGCATTACTCCCGATTTTCCGATATATACAATATCCACATGCCCTCTCGACAAACGATATATACAATAGACGCCCGGTCTATCCGGCACCTGGCCGGCAACCTCACTCAAGTCATCTCCTTTACTGAAAAAGAAGTGGCCATTGTGTTTATATGTGCCTAATTCATCAAACATACTCTTCGAGGTTATATTATAGAAATTATCAAGCTACCGCTTCTTTCAACAACGCGACATTCTCCGCCTTTTCCCTTTCAGACCACAGAATATATTTCGCATCATGCTCAAGCCATTACTTACAAGCCGCAACATCATTAATATCGGCCGTACAAAAATAGTGAAATAAAAAGATAAAAAGCCGCAAACTATCCATAAAATCAGTTAAGACTGAAAACATACGAACATCTCATTTGCAAATACCACTCAAACCCCTACCTTTGGCGAAAAAAGAGAATATGAACTACTACGAACTGACATTCACCTACGAGAGTGCGATTGACACGACAACCGTCAACGACGTCCTGGCAGCCGAACTCGGCGAGATCGGCTTTGAGAGTTTTATGGAAACGGATGAAGGCATGCTGGGCTATGTATCCGAAAAGATATACAACGAACAGCAATTGGCCGACACCTTACAGGCATTCCCGCTTGACGATGTAGTTATTCATTATACAACCGTACTAGTCGAAGACCGCGACTGGAATGAGGAATGGGAGAAGAACTACTTCAAGCCCATCCGCATTGGGCAGGAATGTATCATCCGGGCATCGTTCCACGAACCGGAAGATGGCTTTGATTACACCATCCTGATCGACCCCAAGATGGCTTTCGGTACAGGCAACCACGAAACGACCTACCTGATGATCAGCGAAATACTTCGTACCGACATGACTGGCAAGGAAGTACTCGACATGGGTTGCGGCACGGCTGTACTGGCGATCCTGGCCAAGATGAAAGGGGCAGCTCGTACAGTAGCGATCGATATCGACGAATGGGCGTATGAAAACGCATTCGAAAATATCCGCCTCAACCATACCGACGATATCTCTGTGGGACTCGGTGGAGCCGAACAGCTTGAAGGCCACGAGCCCTTCGATATCGTACTGGCTAACATCAACCGGAATATTCTTTTGAATGATATTCAATATTATGCAGAGAAGATGAAGCCGGGAGCACAATTATTCCTTAGTGGCTTTTACAAAGAAGACATTCCAACCATCCGGACAGAATGCGAGCGCAACCATCTGACATTCAATACATACAACGAACGGAATAATTGGGCGATGGTGGTTGCTCAGAAATAAAAGCAAATTTTAACACACAGATATAAACCATCTGTCGGAAAAATGCGTTATCTTTATACGTGTAACCAAAAAAATGTAGAGTTATGAAAGGCGTTGATTCAAAATTACTGTTAGGCCTTGTAGTAGGCGCAGCCGTAGGGGCTGCAGTGGCATATCTGGCAACTTCCGGCAAGGGAGAACAGATATTCGAAGAGTTGAAAGAGGCAGCAGGCAAGGTGAAAGAAGGTTTCGACTGTGCGCTTGAAAAAGCCAAAGAAACCGGTAGCGAAGTGCTGAAAGCCGTTCAAAAACCGGCCGCCGAATAACACCGTATGGAGAAAGAAACAACTGACATCTTCCGTAAGCTGAAACAGGACGTGACAGCGTATGTGGAGGTCAAATTCGAACTCCTGAAGCTTAACACATACGAGAGGACGGGGAAAGTAATTGCCGTCCTTTCGTATGGCGTTGTGCTTTTATTTCTGGCTTTCTTCGCCACCCTTTTCCTTTTCCTGGCCCTGGGACTCTTCCTGGGTGAACTGATCGGATCGATAAGCGCCGGATTTGCTATTGTTGTAGTGATCTACCTGGCAGCTATCGGCCTCATTTACTTCTACAAAAACAAGATCAGCGACAAGATACAGAATGTGATCATCAGCGCGCTGATGGCAGACGATGATAATGACAACGGCAATGACACACACACAGACACCGGTTCCACCACCGCCCACTCCACTGGAGAAGCTGCAGGCCGAGAAGAAACGGCTTAAACAGCAAAGCATCCGTCAGGAAGAAGCCTTGGCTGCCGATTTCCAGTATGTACAGGAAAACGCGGCAAGCCTGTTACTGGCGGGTATTTCCGCGCTGTTGTTCCCCGGCTCCAAATCGTCAAAAGCCGCTTCCTCCCAACAACCGGCCGACATCACCGGTACACGGGAATCCCAACCAATGGGACTCTCCGATTACCTCTCTATCGCCGGTAGCCTCGTTCCCGTTGCCTGGGGCATTGTACAGCCTATCCTGGTATCCCTCGCCGTCAAGCAGGCAAAGCGTTGGGTAACCGGGCTCTTCTCAAAGAGAAAGGAATAATGATTTAACAATTATTTTATGTTGAATAGCATATTTTGCACGAGATATGTTAACAACGTAAGAAAATCATCGCTAAATTTGCAAGCGTAAAAAACAGAAGCAAGATGAAACGTAGTATAGCTTATCTAATCGTGTTTGCCTGTACCCTTGCGATACTGGCCTCTTGTGCCACTCCTTGCGGGTGTTAAACTGGACTAAATAAATAATTTTTCAATAAACCAATAAAAGTTTTATTCAAATGATTAAAGTAGGTATTAACGGTTTTGGCCGTATCGGACGCTTGGTTTTCCGTGCCGCACAAGAAAGAAACGATGTACAAATCGTTGCAGTAAATGACCCGTTCCTGGATCTGGATTATCTGATCTACATGTTGAAATTTGACACTGTACACGGAAGATTCCAGGGTACAGCTGAAAATAAGGGTGGCAAACTGTTCGTAAACGGTAAGGAAGTTGCTTTCTTTGCAGAAAAAGATCCCGCTGCTATCGGCTGGGGTGCTTCAGGCGCTGACTACGTAGTTGAATCTACTGGTGTTTTCACTACAACAGAAAAAGCTTCTGCTCACTTGAAAGGTGGCGCTAAGAAGGTGGTTATCTCTGCTCCGTCTAACGACGCTCCGATGTTCGTTTGCGGTGTGAACCTGGATGCTTACAAAGCTGACATGGACATCGTGTCCAACGCTTCTTGTACAACTAACTGCTTGGCTCCATTGGCTAAGGTTATCAATGACAACTTCGGTATCGTTGAAGGTTTGATGACAACCGTTCACGCTGCTACCAATACTCAGAAGACTGTTGATGCTCCGTCTGCTAAGGACTGGAGAGGCGGCCGTTCTATCCTGAACAATATCATCCCGTCTTCTACAGGTGCTGCTAAAGCTGTAGGTAAAGTAATCCCTGCACTGAACGGCAAACTGACAGGTATGGCTTTCCGTGTTCCGACTGCTGACGTTTCTGTTGTTGACTTGACAGTTCGTTTGGAAAAAGCGGCTACATACGAAGAAATCAAGGCTGCTGTAAAGGCTGCTTCTGAAAACGAAATGAAGGGTGTACTCGGTTACACAGAAGAATCTGTTGTATCTACAGACTTCATCCACGAATCTCGTACTTCTGTATTCGATGCAGGTGCAGGTATCGCTTTGAACGGCAACTTCGTTAAGTTGGTTGCTTGGTATGACAACGAATGGGGTTATTCAAACAAGGTGCTTGATTTGATCGCTCACATGGATACAGTGAAATAATGACTGAATACATAAACGAAAAGCCGTGTTCCTTCCGGGACGCGGCTTTTTTTTGTACTTTTGCCTCCTATGGAAGCCTATCAACTGATCAGTATCATCGGACCGACGGCATCAGGCAAAACACCTTTCGCCGCCCGGCTGGCCGCACACCTCGACACAGAGATCATCAGTGCCGACTCGCGCCAGCTATACCGCCGGATGGATATCGGAACGGGGAAAGACCTCGCCGACTATACGGTCGATGGTCGTCTCATTCCCTATCACCTGATCGACATCTGCGAACCGGGAGAGAAATACAACGTGTTTGAGTACCAGCACGCCTTCTTCCGTGCCTATGAAGATATTTGCAGCCGAGGTAAACTGCCGATCCTCTGTGGTGGCACCGGCATGTATGTGGAAGCCGTGCTCAAAGGATACAAGTTGCTCGACGTTCCCCAGAACCCGGCCTTACGCGAATCGCTCAAAAGCAAAACAGTAGCGGAGCTGGAAACTATCCTCGCCTCCTACAAGACACTGCACAACAAGACCGACGTGGATACCGCCCAACGCGCCATCCGTGCCATCGAAATCGAAGAGTACTATAAGGAACAGGCGCCGGACATGAACGAATACGATCCCATCCACAGCCTGATCATCGGTATCGATATCGACCGAGAACTCCGCCGAGAGAAGATATCCCGCCGCCTGCGCACCCGCCTCGACGAAGGCATGGTAGACGAAGTACGCAACATCCTCGCTTCGGGCGTCTCTCCCGACAATTTGATCTACTATGGATTGGAATACAAATACCTCACACAGTATATCATCGGCGAACTGACCCACAACGAGATGGTCGCTCAACTGGAGATCGCCATCCACCAGTTTGCCAAACGCCAGATGACCTGGTTTCGCGGCATGGAACGCCGTGGCTTCACCATCCACTGGCTCGATGCCCTGCTTCCGACGGAAGAGAAGATCGCACGTACCCTGGAACTGCTGCACGGCAATTAATAAACAACAAGTATCCGCATAATTTACACATTAGATATGACAACAACAGAATACCTTTCCGCCGGTAACAACTTCTTCCTCCTCGCCGGCCCCTGTGTGATCGAAGGCGAAGACATGGCCTTACGGATTGCCGAAAAGATTATCGACGTCTCCACTAAGTTGAACATCCCGTTTGTATTCAAAGGCTCTTACCGAAAAGCGAACCGTTCGCGGGTGGACTCCTTCACCGGCATCGGCGATGAAAAGGCATTGAAGATACTCGGTAAGGTACATAAAACCTTCGGCATCCCGACCGTCACCGATATCCACGAAACACACGAAGCCGCCATGGCTGCCGAACACGTGGACATCCTCCAGATACCGGCCTTCCTTTGCCGCCAAACCGACCTATTGATAGCTGCCGCACAAACGGGCAAGATCGTCAATATCAAGAAAGGCCAGTTCCTCTCCCCTCAGGCGATGCAGTTCACGGCGCAAAAAGTAGTCGACTCTGGTAATCCCAACGTGATGCTGACCGAACGGGGAACCACTTTCGGCTATACCGACCTCGTAGTAGACTACCGCGGCATTCCGCAGATGCAGGCATTCGGTTTTCCGGTCGTAATGGACGTCACCCACTCACTTCAACAACCGAACCAGACATCAGGTGTAACCGGTGGACTGCCTGCCCTGATCGGCACCATCGCCAAAGCAGCCATCGCCGTAGGAGCCGACGGTCTCTTTATCGAAACGCATCCCGAACCCGCCACAGCCAAGTCCGACGGTGCCAACATGCTGCCACTCGACCTCCTCGAAGGCCTGTTAACGCGCCTCGTCCGTGTCCGTGAAGCGATCAGGGAATAGGCGCTACTTTTCAAATCCTCAAATCGCCATAAAAAAGATAATGACGATCCAAAACGATCATCATCGCGTTTGTAAACGAACGTAATGATGATCGTTTTGGATCATAATGACGTTTTTTTGAACAGATAACGGTGAATGAAAAAGCGGTTTTACCTCAACCCATCTTGCTGATCTTGCGGAGACGGTCTTCGTCGATGAGTTTGATTTTGCGGCCGTCGAGGGCGATGATGTGTTCGGCAACGAAGGTGGAGAGGGTACGGATAGCGTTAGAGGTGGTCATGTTGGATAGGTTGGCCAGGTCTTCACGTGCGAGGTAGATACTGAGGGTGGCGCCGTCTTCTTCCAGCCCGTAATTGTCTTTGAGGAACAGCAAGGATTCGGCCAGGCGACCGCGGATATGTTTCTGTGTCAGGTTCACCGTGCGTTCGTCGGCTACACCGAGGTCGATAGACAGTTGGCGGATAAAGAACAGCGCCAGCTGGTTGTTGCCCATCAGGAGTTCAGTCACTACTGTCATAGGAATCAGGCAGACGACAGAGGATTCGAAAGCCGACGCATTGGTCAGATAGTCTTCCTGGGCAAAGTTCGCCCGGTATCCGAAATACTGTACGGGTTTGATCATCCGGATGATCTGGCTACGGCCACCGACTCCTTCTTTGAAGATCTTCACCTTGCCCTTCAATAAGCACATCATATGCGTAGGCTCATCCCCTTCGCAGTAAATCAACTCGTTGCGTTTGAATTGCTGTATCTTGGAGCTAGCCCGAAGAATTTCGCGTTCTTTGTCGGTCAATACTCGCCAAACCTCTGATAAACTTGCCGATAAATCGACGTCCTCTTTATGCTGTTTAACCACGTCTGTTGTATAACATACTTATGAAGCACAAATATAGTGCTATTCTTTTGAATCTCTCACATTTTTTATCAGACAAATGTACATACCCCGAACAATTTAACGGATGCGCTGTTAGATTATAGATTATAAATCTCTATTTTTGCCCAAAAGGGTTGCCATTGAAAAAGCTATTGCTCATACTGACCGTTATACTACCCCTCATAAGTCTCTATTCCAATGCGCAGGAGACCTATGATGACCTGTCATTATCCTTTTCACACGTCACCGCCGATTCCCGCCGACAAGCTGATTCTCTGATGCGGGTAGTAGTGGCAAAAGCGGCTTTTTATACGTCGGCCGTATCCCGGTATGAAACGGAAATTTACATTAAGGGGCGGACAGAGATATTGAAGAAGAATGCTTTGATACGGTATGCCAACCGCATCTTTCCGGTAGACCGGCGCAATCCCGACATGCTGTTCGAGATGGTGACCGATACCGAATACGACGCCCCGAACAACTTCCAACACACGATCAAGGCCATACACGGCAACTCCATCCCCGACACCAAAAAGCAGGACGAAGTACTGGCCTTTCTGAACATCAATATCTATTCGCCAATCGTATACAATGACGCGATCATTATGCCCATGGCGCGCAATTCACACCGGTACTATCATTTTAATATCGAAAGCGTGGATACCATTTCCGGAGCGCCTGTCTATAAGATCCGTTTCCTACCCAAGCAATGGACACAGAAGCTGGTGTGCGGCGATATGTGGATACGCGACGGCAGTTGGACGATCCAAAAAATTGATTTCAGCGGCCGGGTACAGTTCGCCCAGTTCAATATCAGCATGGAGTTTGGCAATGGCGCCAATCTGATCATCCCCGAGCGCTCCAAACTGAACCTGCGCTACAAGGTGTTAGGGAATGTGGTGGAGACCAACTATCATATGTCCTACCATTTCAAAGAGATTGAATGGGTGGAGGAAGACAACTTCAAAAGCAAGTGGAAACCCCTCGACCTCACCCAATATTATACGCTGACTATGGATTCCGTCCCCATCATCAACGACTCGGCCTACTGGGACAAAGAACGCGACGTTCCCCTGACCGAAGATGAGGCCCAAGCCATTACCCACATCACCCCACAAGCCTCCCGTATCGACACGACCAACATGGTACGTTATCTCGACCTCACCGAACAACTGACCTCCAGCATGCGGTTTGATTACGGCGGGACACGTTTTCGCTACTCCGGCATTCTGAATCCGGCACAGTTGGGCTACTCGGCCCGCAACGGAATAACCTATAAACAACGGCTGCGAATCAACAAGACCTACGCCAGCGGGCAGTCGTTTTACTTCCGTCCCGAAGTCGGTTTTGTATTCAAGCGGAAAGAAGTATTCTTCAAAGTATATGGCGACTGGCAATACAAACCAGAGAAAAAAGGCGGAATCAGCCTGATGGTGGCCAACGGTAATGATGGCTATTCGTCGGAGATGATGAAGAAGATCAACGAGCACCTGAAGGATTCGGCCTTCAACTTCAATGACCTGCAACTGACGTACTTCCGCCATTATTATGTGGATATCAAGAACCATATCGAGTTGAGTAACGGACTGCTGTTCAACGCCGGTCTTGCCTACCACAGCCACGTGCCGATAGACAAAGCGGTTATCGATCCCGGTGACGATGTAGAAGAGATGATCAACCACACATACAACGACTTCACCCCTACCCTTGGTTTCGTCTATACCCCGCGCCAGTTCTACCGTATGGTCGGACGGCAAAAAGAGTATGTCTACTCCTACTATCCCACCATCTCCGTCGAGTTGGCGCGCGCCATCCCCGGCGTGCTAAACAGTTCGACTGACTTCGGACGCATAGAAATGGACGTGCAGCAAAGCCTGCCGATGGGACTCTTGAAGCGATTAAATTACCATGTAAGCGGCGGCACCTACTTCAACTTCGATTCCTCGCAGGCCTACTTCGCCGACTTTACCTACTTCACACGACGCAACTTCCCCGACTCGTGGAACGACCAGATCGGTGGCGTTTTCAATCTCCTGGGACGTGAATGGTATAATGCGGCCAATAAGTATGTACAAGCGCATCTGATGTATGAAAGCCCGTTTATCCTTTTCCAGATATTTCAAAAAAACGCGACGAAGCATGTCCTGTCCGAACGTTTCTACCTGGGGCAGTTGTGGACGCCTGTCCTACCCTGCTATACAGAAGTGGGATACGGCTTTGGTAATTATTTGTTCAGCGTAGCCGCTTTTGCCGCTTTCGACCGGGGACGATACGACGGGATCGGCTTCAAGTTCGCCTTCGAGCTCTTCCAGTAATCCCGTTACCGTATACCCCGTTATTGCATCCGGGCAACCATCACTCCGACTGTACTTTTGATCTTCTGCGCATAGACTGCCAACGGGTCTTCGTTCAAGATCACCTTTTTGGCTGAAGAGGAGGCATGGAAGAAGGTCAGCGTTCCTTCCGTACGGCAGATGATACCGACGTGTGAAATATCCAGTCCGGGAATGGATGTAACAAAGCAGACCAAGTCGCCGTTCTGCATGTCACTCCCCAGCCGGTCGATATCTGCTTCAGGGATCATGCAATACGGCCGGCCATTGATTTCTTTTTCCTTCTCACTTATCAGGGCGATCCATTCGGGATGATCCATCAACGGAGCATAGCTGCCGGGATGAGTGGACATAAACGACAAAACGACCGGGTGAGGTATGCC
The DNA here is from genome assembly GCA_031555145.1 of Tannerellaceae bacterium. Taxonomy (GTDB): domain Bacteria; phylum Bacteroidota; class Bacteroidia; order Bacteroidales; family Tannerellaceae; genus JAJDIA01. The sequence goes on from JAVBUR010000104.1 coordinate 29,138, forward strand.
ACCGATGGCGCAAGTCATATCTTTGACGAGGCCTTTCCGTCCGTTCTCATACAGCCAGTCGGAGGTATAGTGCAGGCGGTCGGTATACTCACCTGCCACGCCGTTCCGGTAGCGCAACGCTTGCAGATGGTGGCAATAGGCTTCAAAAGACCGGTCATCCCCTTTCAGCGTACGGGTTAGTGCAAACACCGTTTCCACAAAGGTCGTACAGTCGAACGCACGCAGATTGACCACCAGCCCTTCGGGTTCCTGTTCCAACGTAGCGCCCACATAGGGGGAACCGACAAAGAAACGGGCTACCTCCAGTGTAAGTTCATTCACCGGCAGGCAACGTTTGTCGTCCATCGCTTGCAGGCAACGGTCGAAGATCGAACGGTCTTCAGCCGTACAATACAACGACCAGCCATTGATCGTCTGTCCGCCGGCCTGTATGGAAAAACAGACAAGGGCAATCAGGCAGAGTGCCGTCCAGCGGTATAGGGAAGAGGTATTCATACAGGGGATCTATTTCGTAGCCAGCATATCCTGCAACTTGATTAGCTCGTCGCGATACTGGGCAGCTTCGATAAATTCGAGTTTCTTGGCGGCCTCCGTCATTAGTTTCTTTGTTCGTTCGACGGCTTTCTCCAACTGTGGGCGGGTCATGTGTTGTACCACCGGGTCGGCCACCAACGAGGCTTCGGGCTCGATATAGGCATACGGTTCAGCCGTCTGCGGTTTCTCGCCGAGGAGCGACATACTGGTTTTGACGATCTGGCGCGGCGTGATGCCATGTTCCTGGTTATAGGCAAGCTGCTTCTCACGACGACGGGTAGTTTCATCCATCGTCAGCCGCATACTGTCGGTAATCTTGTCGGCATAGAAGATCACCTTGCCGTGGATATTACGGGCAGCACGTCCGGCGGTCTGTGTCAGCGAACGGTGTGAACGGAGGAAGCCTTCCTTGTCGGCATCGAGGATCGCTACCAGCGATACTTCCGGCAGGTCAAGGCCTTCACGCAAGAGGTTAACGCCGATTAGCACATCGTAGATACCTTTCCGCAGATCGTCCATAATCTGTATCCGGTCGAGGGTATCCACGTCACTATGGATATAGTTACAGCGCACACCCATCCGTCCGAGGTACGTCGTCAGTTCTTCCGCCATCCGTTTGGTGAGGGTGGTGACCAATACCCGTTCGTCCAATGCAGAAACACGGGTAATTTCTTCCATCAGGTCGTCGATCTGGTTCAATGTCGGGCGGATCTCGATAATGGGATCGAGCAAGCCGGTCGGGCGGATCAACTGATCCACAACGACTCCTTCACTCTTGGCCAGTTCGAAATCGGCAGGTGTGGCGCTGACATAGATCGCAACGGGTGTGAGGGATTCAAACTCGTCGAACATCAACGGACGGTTATCCATCGCAGCAGGCAGGCGGAAGCCATACTCTACCAGGTTCTTCTTCCGGGCATAGTCGCCACCATACATGGCGCGTATCTGGGGGATGGTGACATGGCTTTCGTCTACCACCAGCATAAAGTCTTTCGGGAAATAATCCAGCAGGCAGTAAGGACGCTCTCCCGCCCCGCGTCCGTCAAAGTAGCGCGAATAGTTCTCGATGCCCGAACAGTGCCCGAGTTCGCGGATCATCTCCAGGTCGAACGTTACCCGTTCGTACAGGCGCTTAGCCTCGAACGGCTTACCGATCTGTTTCAGGAACTCTACCTGCGTACCGAGATCGACATCAATCTGTCCGATAGCCATATTGATCCGTTCCTGTGTAGTCACAAAAAGGTTGGTGGGATAGATATTCAGTTCATCCTGTTCGTCGATATCGGCGCCGGTCAACGGGTTGAAGGAAGAGATACGGTCTACTTCCTCGCCCCAGAACTCTACCCGGTAGGCCACTTCATTAAACGTTTCGATCGCCGGATAGATATCCACCGTATCACCGTTTACGCGGAAGCATCCTCGCTGGAATTCGATCTTGTTATTGATATACAACGCCTCTACAAAGCGGCGGAGTAACTGGTCGCGGTCGATATGCATACCCTTTTGCACATGCACCACCTTCTCGGCAAATGCCGACGGGTCAGCCATACCGTACAGGCACGACACGGAAGAGACCACAATCACATCCTTCCGCCCCGACAGCAACGAAGCTGTAGCACGGAGGCGCAGTTTGTCTATCTCCTCGTTGATATCGAGGTCTTTTTCAATATAGGTATCCGTCGTAGGCAGGTATGCCTCCGGCTGGTAATAGTCGTAGTAGGAAACGAAATATTCTACTGCGTTATGTGGAAAAAAGGATTTGAACTCGCTGTACAACTGGGCGGCCAGGGTCTTGTTATGGCTCAGTATCAACGTAGGCCGTTGTACCTCCTTGATTACATTGGCGATGGTAAATGTCTTCCCCGACCCCGTCACACCCAGCAGGGTTTGATAAGGCACACCGGACTGTATCCCTTCCGTTAAAGCGGCAATCGCTTCGGGTTGGTCGCCGGTGGGACTGAACGAAGACGATAGTTCGAAATTCATATCCGGCGGTTATTCTTCCGGCATCACGATCCAAAGGATCAGGTATACGATAACTCCGGCGAAAGCGGTGAAAATACTCGCCAATACCCAAATGACCCTTACCACAGTAGGATCCCATCCCAGGTACTCGGCAATACCACTGCACACACCTGCCAGCATTTTATCTCTCGAACGTGTCAATCTTTCTTTCGTAGCCATACACTATAGTTTTAAAACGATAAAACAAAAGTAGTATTCTCTATGAATACTTACAAGTTAAACCAGTAATTAAGTTTCACCATAAATACATTTTTAGCCGGGAGGCCGAACATTCGGTCGAGATTGTCGCCCAGCCCGGAGATCACGTAGGTATCACGGTTCGACATCGTATGCTCCCATACGAGGTAGAGCGTAGAGCCCGGCCTGTATTCCCAACGTGCCACCAGATTGGAGCGGAACTCATTGAAACTGAAGTCGGGGTTCTTGAAACCGAACGACTGACCGTTGTAATTCACGGCGTATTGTCCGTCTACATTGGTTATTTCATCCGCTGTAAGCAGATGGAAGCGATCATCATAGTTACGCGCCTTTGAATCGGTTATCACTTTGAACTCTTTGTATTTTCCCGTCGAGGTATAGGGAGAACCATAGAACTGGATCGAGATATCCGGCGTCACATTCACCTGTGCCTTCAGGGTCACACCGTAGGTATGTTGGTCGATATGCCCCATCACATACGTACCTTCTTCGAAAGGAATGGCAGACGCGCCGGCAATGGTCGTCACATACTGTAAGCCTTCGGGATGGAGGTCATACGTGAACTCTCCCGATAACAGCAGGCGGTTTCCCAGACGCAACGACACTCCGGGGATGAATGTATGGAACACATCTACTTTGTTGGCATTATAGTCGAACACATAATTAAAGGTGAACACCGTTCGCCGGGCTTTATCCGTATTCAACTTCACATCGGTCGTATAATACGGGCTTGTTCGCAGTTCGGGGCCACCACGCAGCTTGCGTGTCAGCGTATTCATTCCCCATCGTTCACTGAGGTTGATCTCGAAACGGTTCCAGAGCAGGCTCTTCCAGGCCAGTGAGATGGTATTGGAGACCGACGTTCCGCCGAAGTTCCATTTGTTCATCTGGATCATGGTGAGCGTATTGCTACGAAAGACCTTCCAGGGTTGGGTCTGACGGAATGCGATCTCGGTCTCGTTCATATAATAGTCTGTTTCTTTCAGGTAGCCGATGGCGTTGAGGTCGAAACCGGGCGACGACCAGCCAAACTTCTCCGAAAACGTCCACTTGGCATTCCCTTTCCGGCCGGCTTTCACATAGCCACCTGTACCGGCAAGCGATGTGCGGTTCGGATCGACCCCCAGATAACCGGCGCCGGTGATCCGTTGGTAATAATGCACGGCATTCCGCTGAAGGGCAGTGATTGCTTCCCTGCTCCCATGCATATAACTGTACATACCTTTGGCTTCGATGTAGTAAAGACGGTTCTTGAAATACTGCGTATAATCGAGACCGGCGGTGTAGGCATTCTTCACCATTCCGCTTTCCAGATGAGGGGCTTCCAGCTTACGGTTGACCGCCGTCAGCATACCGCCCAGCAGGGTATTACCTTTCCAGTTCTTCTGCACACGGCCGACCATATAGTTGGTCAGCGGCTCTACCTGTTCGCTCAGCTTCACACCGCCACGGGTCACGTCAAGAGAGGTCTGTGCCGTGACGCTTTCCACGAAACCGATTGTCAGTCCGCGTTTGTTGGTGCCCGTCAGTTTTAGGGCGCCAATAATGGGTACGTTCTGGGCCGTTTCGGCAAAGTTGGTCATATTGTCAATGTCCGTCACCTGGTAAGTTGGCTTGCTTCCGATACGGCGGGTATAGAACATCATATCGTTACCGTTGTTGAAGTCGAGGATATGTTTTCCTTCGAGGAAGAAGGGACGCTTCTCGTCATAAAAGGTTTCATACGCCGTCAGGTTCATTACCGACGGATCAAGTTCTACCTGCCCGTAGTCGGGGTTGACCGTCAAGTCGAGCGTATAGTCGGCCAAGCCGAACTTGGCATCGAAACCGGCATCGCCATTCCAGGACGAACCCTTCTGGTAGGGGCTACCCGCGATCTTCGATTCATGCACAAACCGCCCCATGACGTAGGGAAGGAATTCGATCCCGCGCGATTTCGGCAGATCGGTCATGTTATGCAACTCGCCGAACGAGAAAACATGGCCGTTGTTCTTGATCGGGATCATGCTCCAGTTCTGTACCTCGCCGTTGCGACGGATGATACGCCGCACATGCAGCCCCCAGATACCGTCTTCCGACAACTGGTTGTAGCGCAACTGACTGAAAGGAATCGCCATCTCGGCTGTCCAGCACGAATCGGCCAGGTTTACATACGTACGGGCTTCCCATACGGCGTTCCAGCTTTTGTTTACTACGAGTTGGTCGGTTACGATCAGATCGGTCTTGGTACCGCCCAGGTTGAGGTTGAATTCGGAGGCGGCGCGGTAGTCGTGGTAGGTATCAAAGGCGATACTGACCAGGTCGCCGATACTGTTATCGTCGCGGTTATTGATAAAGCGGTTCATCTGCCCCGGTTCGGCGTCGAAGCAACGAATACCGACATAGATATATTTATCATCATAGAAAAGCTTCACATACGTCGGTGAGGCAGTGGGCATCCGTTCCAGCGGCATTACCTGCACGAAAGGGGCTGACCATTCGCCTTGGTTGTTCCATACTGCTTCGTCCAATTGTCCGTCAATTACCGGTCGCTCTCCACTCAGTTTCGTGATTGTATATTTCCGCTTATACGCCTCCTCGAATGGCACAACATCCGCTTGTTGCGCACAGACGGAAAACACAATACACAGCAGGCAAACAACAAACAGATATCTCATGGTTTAATAGATCTAAGTACAATGACTACAAAAATAACCTTTTCCGGGTAATATCATCCCATCAGCAGAAAAAAGTTAACGCTACAGGATGTGAACAGGTTTCAAATACAACGAAATTTGAAAGCGGCGGTGAATGCCCGGTCACGGGCATCGTGTTCGTAGCCGTGGGTGCAAGCCCACGGACAGGAGGATGGGTGATGTTTATGCGCCGCGTCAGCGCCGCCGTAATTGCCCGACCGGCGGCGCTGA
>JAVBUR010000102.1:0-19054 GCA_031555145.1 Tannerellaceae bacterium
CCTAACTTAAAACAAAAAATACAATAACCCTAAATCTGGGAAAACCCGAAACTTACATTCCACAGCATCATAAACAACTGAATCACAAATACTTAATATCATTTTCCACCCCGCATATCACTTGCCTTCGTGTTGCCTATAACATGCCTATACCATTCCTTCGTGTCTTTTACCTCTTTTCAACACCCCAAAACACCCTGCGCCTCTTTTTGAAAATAACAATAACCCTGCGCCTCAATTTAGCTTCAGGTTCGGACAGATATGAATTCAGATAGGGCTTTACCCTACTTTAGATTTGAACAAGATGGAAGATGGCATAGGGATATAATTCCACTGCTTTCAGGATTGGCGGTAGATACCCATACGATGTTGGAGGCAGCCTTGTTGTCAAAGCCTTTGTTTGCTTATTTTGTGATGCGGTTGGTTGATAAGCAACTGATTGATTTGGATAAACCGTTGTACGAATACCTGCCTTATAACAAATGCCGATCAGTACAACGATTTAGGTAATCTGATACAAGCGTTCCTGTGGAAATGAGGTACTCCCGCTGTTTTTATTTTACTTTTACTACTGCGGGGATGGTGATATTTCCCTTGATGGCATCATCCGACGGACCATACATACGTAATATCATATAGAATTGGGTGTCGGGGGTAGGTAACCAGTTGCTTTCTTTGTCTTTCCCCGGGTTATCTTTCTGGATATAGAGGGTGAGTGAGCCGTCTTTTCCGTAGGTCAGCTTGTCGATGTTCTTGATGTTGTAACGTTTCAAGGGGTTGGCAACAAAGAACCCTTTATCGTTATACATGGTGAGCGACCAGAAGAATTTTACCTGTGGCAGTTCTGCTTTGGAGAAGGTGAGGGTATATTTGTTGGCGCCACTCAGTGTATTGCCTTCGCTGTCGACGTTGGCTGTCGGATAGATGGCTTCCTGTGGGGTGTTGACGTAGATGTATTTCCAGGCAGCAGCGGCGTTGGTGATATAGTCGGTGCCCCAATTACCGGCGTTTATGGGCGAAAAGTCCCATCCGTTCTCCGTTTTGCCTATTGATTTAGTCTGGGCTTCGATTTCTTTTTTACCGGTATTGGCACCATCTTCGATCGCTTTCCATATGGCGGGTTCAAACGCTGATTTGTTGAACATGACTCCTGCGCCAAGTCCAATGGCTGCGAACTTGTCCATCAAGGCCTTGTCGTTGTCGTTGAGTATCTGGTAACGTATCATCAGGTTGAATTCCTTGAAGAAGCCTTCGATATCACCGGTTTTGCTGTCGTATGGCTGATAGGGCCATGTGAGTCCGTCACCCGGAGGCAGGGGTTTTCCTGTAAATTGGCTGAGCGGAACGGCTGTATAGCTTTTGGAGATGGCGCCGGCGGCTGTATCATCTGGTCCAAACACTTGTGTACGGGCTAAGGTGAAGATAATGGTCGCGGGTATTTTTATTACTTTATCGATACCTTGGGGTGTCTTGCCAGTCCAATCTGAACGGGCAATCAGGTAGTTGCCGGGGCCCTCGCCGGTTGCCTGTGTACTGATGTATTGAGGGCAGTTAGTGAAAATGTCGCACAGCTGGAAGCTGAAATAGCGCTTTTCTATCTTCGGGATGGTGATAACTACCGGCTCATTACGGATGTCGAGCACGGCATACGCGTAATAAGTATCATTGTTGGGTGATACAACTGTAGTATGTTCGGGAGTGAACAGTTCGGTATTAGCAAAGAACTGATCGGGTGCCATCTTGTAGTTGTCAAGGATCTTCCAGATCACCTTGTTGTGTTCTACTGCAGGGAAGGCGTAGATGTAGGCCTCTTTTGCTAACTCTTGGGCCTGTTGTGGTGTGACTTTTTGTTTTGAACCACCACAGGAAGCCAATAGCAATATGATGGTAAGTGAAGATAAAATTTTTGTTTTCATATTGTTCCTATTAATTGTTTGGGAGAAGATGATAATACTTACTAAAATAAGAACAATGGTTTAAGCGAAAAGTTGCTTTTCGGTCAATGGAATATCTACGTGTTTGTTGATGTTACAAAGCTTTGGGTATGAACGAAAAGAACAATCGGTATTCTTTCGGTGTTTTACATAATAAATGTGTAATGTAAAAACCGTTATGAGCTACCGGACTTCCTTTGTTGTATTGTTAACCGTCAGTCTTTGGCCGGTGGGGCAGGCACAGCAACCGGCTACATCAGAGTTGCTTGCCCGGATAGCGACGATACATACTTTTAAACAGGCGGGGTATGAGAATGACGGGGCGGAGATTGTCGGACAGGCAATTGGGCGATTGACGGAGGGAAGTTACCGCATGGTACCTTTTTATCAGTATGATCAATATAACAAGACGGTGGTCAGCGCGCTGCTGAATGAGGATAGTATACAGCAGGCGATGGATCGGAGGCGGGTGGATAACAGCTATATCTTCCGGAAACTCATTCTGCCGTTTGAACCCTGGTTGCAATATGCCCGTCCCACCGGGCATGGGAGGGAAGAAGAACTGACGACCTTCCTGTATGAAAATGACCAGACGGTGTCGGGTGGTACAACGTATGGCAGGAGTTATACCCAATTGCATGCTGCCCGTTATGAGGGTTTTTATCAATTACTTGGTAAGCAGAATACGGAGGACTTGCTCGATCTTGTATTCGGTGATATTGATCTGGCGAAGGAGGATAACCAAATGATGCTGTTGTCGTTCCAGAGTCCGCTTGGGCGGGATGCACTGTCGGTGTACCGGTATCATCTGATGGGGACGAAACCGGTGGATGGTGTTGATTGTTATGAGATTGCTTTTTATTCGCTGGATGCGCGGAAGAATACGTTTGCCGGTTATCTCTATATCCGTGCCGATGAGTCGTATGAGTTGTATCAGGCTGTCTTCACACTGAACGATCCTGCGCTGATGAACTTTGTCAAGAACTTGCTGATTGTTCATTCCTACGCTTTTATGCCAGATACGGAAGGTAAGCGATATACTGTACCTTCGCGTTATGAGCAATATGTCTTGCTGGGGTATCCGGATAAGGGTATGTTGTCGGCCTCGCGGGTGGCGGTGTACGACCGGTATTCGTTTGCTGCTCCGGATGATGATCCATCAAAGAGAGCACGGGTGGCAAAGGACTATGCGCGTAAGGATAGCGTTTATTGGGAGGCGACGCGGCCGATACCGTTGACGGCTTCCCAGACGCAGGTGGAGGAGTTAATGACAGAGGCGCGCCGTACGCCGGTGTTTACGCTGATGCAGGATGCGGTGCTGACGCTGATCAGTAACCATGTGACGATCGGCGGGATCAACGGACCGGTAGAGTTGGGGCCGCTTTCGCAGTTTATCAGCTATAATCATATGGAGGGGATGCGGTTGAAGGTGGGTGGAAATACAAATATCAACCTGATGGACCGGGGGCTGTTGGGTGGGTATCTGGCGTATGGAACGACAGACGGGCGGTTGAAGTATCGGGCTGATCTGGCTTTTTCGCTTACGCCCAAGAGCCGGTATATCTGGGAGTATCCGAAGAAACTATTTAGTTTTACATATGTGAATGACCTGAATATTCCGGGACAGGATCTGCTGACGACAACCCGCGACAATTTTATTAATTCCTTTTCACATGCGCCAACGGACAATATGTCGTGGCAGCGGATCGGGATGCTTTCCTATGAGCAGGAACCGGGGCATCAGTTCTCGTATAAGGTATCGGGAAAATATACCTTCGACCAGCCCGCCGGTGTGGTGCAGTATATGCAGGTGGATGGAGGGGATACGACAGTGGTGGATCATATTACGACCTCCGAGATTGGGTTTTCCCTGGCATGGACGCCCGGGCAAAGCTCCATACAGAACCGCGACAAGCGGATGATTATCCGGCATGGGGGAGTGGAGATGACGCTGAATCACCGGATCGGTATCAAGGGCGTGCTGGGGTCGGATTATAACTATCAGATCACGGATCTGTCAGCCTATAAGAAAATCACGTTCGACCATCATTTCGGGACGATGGATATCCGTCTCTCGGGAGGTAAGGTATGGAACCGGGTTCCTTTCCCGTTGCTGTTTATCCCTACGGGTAACCAGAGCTATATTTTCCATGCCGACGACTACAACTGTATGAACTTCTATGAATTTGTGACCGACCAGTATGTGGCGTTGCATACGAACTTTATCTTTAACTGGTCGCCGTTTAAATGGTTTCGCAAGCAAGACAAGACGCAGGTGAGTGTTGGCGCCCGAGCGATCTACGGCCCACTGTCGGACAGGAATGATCCGGCGCTGCATCCCGATTTGTTTGTCTTCAATCAGGGGGTTAAGCCGTTGGGGCAGACGCCTTATGTGGAGGTGAATATCGGACTGGCCAATCTGTTCAAGATACTCCGGGTAGAATATGCACGCCGTTTGACGTATCTCACATCCAATACCGACGCCGATGGCAAGAAGACATTTGCCGGTTCACTGTTGCTTACGGCAAGCTTTGCTTTTTAAATCCATGCCTCCCGGATCACTTCACCTTGTACCGAGAGTACGATGGTTTTGATAGGTATATATCGCTCGGCTTGTTCGCGTGCCATTTCAGCGATACGTATCAAGCCGCCACAGCAGGGTACTTCCATAATCAATACGGTGAGTGTTTCGATCATGGCTTCGTCGATCATTGCCGTCAGCTTGTCAATGTAGGATTGGGTGTTACTATCGAGTTTCGGACAGGCAATGGCCAGCGTTTTCCCTTTCAGAAAGCGATTATGAAACCCGCCGCAGGCAAAAGCTGTACAGTCGGCAGCCAACAATAGGTGTGTGCCTTGTAGGAACCCGGCTTGTGGATTCAGCAGATGCAACTGTACGGGAAACTGTCTCAGTTCGGACGGCTGATATTGTGGAGACGATGCACCGGCAGGTTTCCCGTGACCAACGGCAACCGGTCCTTTAATCTCACGCATCATCGAACCGGGGCAACCACAGGCCATTGGTTTATCTTTGGGTTCGAAATGGACTTGTATTCCATGTGCTTCCAGGTAGGTCAAGCCTTGCTGCAACAGGCCTGTTTCACCATGTTCTTTCAGGTGGTTCAGGTGGGCGAGGATGACGGCCTCACCTTTGGGGGCAATACGTTCCATAACAGCTTCTTCGCTGTATGGTTCTGCTTCCCGTTCTTCGAGGGTAATAGCGCCTACGGGACATTCGCCGATACAGGCGCCTAATCCGTCGCAATAGAGTTCGCTTACCATGACGGCCTTGCCGTTGATCAATTGTAATGCGCCTTCGTGGCATCCGCTAACACAAGCGCCGCATCCGTTACAGCGCTCTTCGTCTATACTGATAATCGTCCGTTTCATTGTTGTACTGTTTTTGGTGACAAAAGTAGGGCTGCCGGTGCATTTAAATCGTCGCACATGTGACGTTTTCAGTTTTTTATGCTATGTTTGCATACATACTATAAATTAGTTAACCGTGGACTATTGCGCCTTATCTGCTATCCCTCTTTTCCGGTCTATCGAGGAAAAAGAGATTGAACGGATCTTCGCCGAACTGAAGATCACGGAAACCACTTTCCGTAAAGATGAACTGTTGGCGTTGCAGGATGAACCCTGTAATCGCCTTATCCTGCTGTTGTCGGGTAGCGTGAAGGGGGAGATGGTGGACCCTTCGGGGAAGCTGGTCAAGGTAGAGGATATTGAGGCACCGAATCCGTTGGCGATCTTGTTTCTGTTTGGTGAGCAGAACCGGTTTCCGGTACAGGTGACGGCGCGTGAGCGGGTGACGGCGTTGGTGATCTCCAAAGCGTCTGTACTCCGGATGTTGAGTATGAATACGGTGCTGCTGAAGAACTATCTGGATATCTCGGCTAACTTTGCTTCGCGGCTCAGCCAGAAATTACATTTCATGTCGTTCCGCACGATCCGGCAGAAACTGGCGTTGTATATCCTCGACCTGGCCAAGAAGGCGCAGTCCGATCGGGTGGAACTGGATAAGCCCAAAAGCGTCTTGGCGGAATACTTCGGCGTCTCCCGTCCTTCGCTGGAACGTGAACTGACGAAGATGCAGCATGATGGACTACTTGTGGCGGAGAAGAAACGTCTCGAAATACGGGATAAAAAAGAGCTGATCCGGCTGATTCAGCAGTAAAGTGTCACATCGGGTACACTTTATTGCCGGGAAAGGGTGTTTCTTTGTCGATTAATACTTAAAGTACTATTATATGAAAGGGCTTCTGAGTCGGATACCGAATCAACTGATCTTGCCGCTGTTCGTGGCAGGTGGGTTGTTGGCGGGTTTGGGCGCATATGCCGTCTATATGTCGCGGGCGTATTCGTATTTGTCCGATGATCCTTCGGCTTGCATCAATTGCCATATTATGTCGCCTTATTACCAGTCGTGGAACCATAGTTCGCATGCGCCATGGACGAATTGCAATGATTGCCATGTACCGCACAGCAGTGTGGCGGCGAAGTATGCGTTCAAGGCGATGGATGGGCTGTATCACTCTGCCATCTTTACGATTAAGGGCGAGCCACAGGTGATTCGTCCGCGGGAAGCGAGTAATAATGTGATTATGGAGAATTGTATCCGTTGCCATACGCAGTTGAATACCGAGTTTGTGAAGACAGGCATGATCTCTTATACCCAAGCCAGGGAAGGAGAGGGGAAGGCCTGTTGGGATTGTCATACCCAGGTGCCGCATACGAAGGTGAGTAACCTCGCCGCCTCGCCGAATGCCATTGTTCCGCTGCCGGCGTCGCCCGTTCCCGATTGGTTGAAGAAGATAATGAAAGATAAACGATAAAACCTACATTGATATGTTTGTAAAAGTAGCAGAAGCCATTAAGCGGAATCCCCTGATCGGATGGGGACTGTTCGCTGTTGTTATGTTAGCCGTATTTGTACTCGGATTGCTGGCCGCCTCCATCACGGAAAGGCGGGCGGAGATCGTCACGCTGTACAGTAGTAAACAGGTGGATATCACCGGTATCGAGTCGCGTAATGAAATCTGGGGGGAGAACTATCCCCGTGAGTTCGCCTCCTGGAAGAAGACGGCGGATATGGACTTCCGCAGCAAACATCTGGGTAATATGCCGGAGGATGTGCTCGAAGCCCGTCCCGAGATGGTGGTGCTCTGGGCCGGATATGCCTTTGCACAGGATTATTCGGCGCCGCGTGGACATATGCATGCGATCGAAGATATGCGGGCAACGCTCCGCACGGGTTCGCCGGACGAGCATACCAAGGATATGCAGCCGGGTACGTGTTGGACGTGTAAGAGTCCGGATGTGCCCCGCATGATGCAGGAATTGGGAATCGAGGAATTCTACAAACAGCCGTGGAGCGCGTTGGGCGACCAGATTGTGAATCCGATCGGCTGTGCGGATTGCCATGATCCGCAGACGATGCGTCTTACGATCACACGTCCGGCGTTGATTGAGGCTTTCCAACGGCAGGGGCGTGATGTGACGGATGCGACGCCGCAAGAGATGCGTACGTTGGTATGTGCTCAGTGTCATGTGGAGTATTTCTTCAAGGGGGATGGTAAGTATCTGACTTTCCCGTGGGATGGCGGTATGACGGTGGAGGCTATGGAGCAGTATTATGATGAGGTGGCCTACAGCGATTGGAAACATGCGATCAGCCGTGCTCCGATGTTGAAAGCCCAGCACCCGGATTATGAGCTCTTCCTGCTCGGACCACACTCGCAACGTGGGCTGGGATGTGCAGACTGTCATATGCCGTATACGTCGGAAGGCGGTATCAAGTACTCTAACCACCAGGTGATGAGTCCGCTGAAGAATATCTCCAATACCTGTCAGACGTGCCATCGTGACTCGGAAGAGAATCTGCGTAACTACGTCTATCAGTATCAGGATAAGGCACTGGAAATCCGCGACCGGGTGGAGAAGGAACTCTCCGCCGCCCATATCCTCGCCAAGACGGCTTGGGATAATGGGGCTTCGGAGGTAGAGATGGAACCGGTGTTGAAACTTCTCCGCCAGGCACAGTGGCGATGGGACTTTGCGGTGGCTTCTCATGGCGGTTCGTTCCATGCGCCGGTGGAAACTCAGCGGATACTGGCCCACAGCCTCGACCGTTCGCTGTTGGCTCAGCTCGAGGTGCAGAAGGTGCTCTTTGCGCATGGTGTAACCAATGCTTCGCTGCCCGACATCTCTACAAAGGAGAAGGCGCAGGAATATATCGGACTCGATATGAAGAAGATCCGTGAAAAGAAAGCCGGTTGGATCGAAACTGTCCTGCCGAAGTGGGTGGAGTCGGCGAAGTCGAACAACCGTCTGTTAACGAGCAATTAATCGGCCGGTATTGGAGCAGCAACGTAAGATATGGCAATTCCCGTGGGGATATGCGGAGAGCATAGCCGTGATCTGCGGGATGCTTCTGACAGGGCTGGCATTGCAGGGGGTGACGGGTGGCTTTGACTTTACCCTGCTACAGTGGCCGGTGAACGGCTGGCTGGGGGTGGGCTGCCTGCTGCTATTGGCGCTGCTGGCGTTGAAGAGGAGAGGTGCGTTTTATCGCTGGCTGTCCGGTGTACCGTTGGCGGTTACGCTGATCAGTACGCTGGTGGTACTGGGAATTATTATGGGGGTGGGGTATATACAGATGACGTCTTCGTGGCCGTTCGTGCTGGTGTATGGGCTGACGCTGCTCTCATTGGGAGCGCTGGTTGTTCGTCGCCTGCTGGTGTTCCGGGTCAGGGATTATGCGTTCTATCTGAATCATATTGGGCTATGGATACTGTTGTTTGCCGCCGGTATGGGTGCCTCTGATATCAAACGCTATGTGATGTATGTGCAGGAGGGGCAGACCGAATGGCGGGTGTTCAATGACCGGCATGAGGCGTTGGAACTTCCGCTGGCGATTGAGTTGATCGATTTCCGGCTGGAAGAATACCCTCCCCAGTTGGTGCTGGTCAATAAGCATACGGGCGTAGTCACTCCCGTTGAGAATCAGGGCGAACGTCCGTTGGCTGACGAAGATCACTTCTTTACGATGACGCGCCCCGAGCCTAAACGGTTTATTTCGGATATTAATGTATATACGTCCGACGGGCAGCAGATGCATACACAGTTGGAGGTGAACAAGCCTTGCCGTATCGGGCACTGGACAGTGTATCAATACGGCTACGACAATGAGGCCGGTATTTATTCTACCTACAGCAGTTTTGAGTTGGTGTATGATCCCTGGGTACCGGCGGTCTATGCTGGTATCTTCCTGCTGGCATGCGGATCACTGTGTATGCTGTGGAGCGGTAACAGAAGAAAGGAGGCGACGGATGACCTGGCATGAATTTCCCTGGTTTGCCCTACCGGCTATACTTTTATGGGCTGGTGCCGGGGTGGTGGTCTACACGAAGGCTAACCGAAGGGTGGCCGACTGGCTGATGGTGGCCGGTATTCTGGTTTTCGCTGCCTTTATTGCCGGTCTGTGGATAGGGCAGGAGAGGCCTCCGTTGCGTACGATGGGGGAGACACGGTTGTGGTATTCGTTCTTTTTGGCACTGACCGGATTTGTTACCTATAAACATTGGAAGTATCATTGGTTGCTGTCGTATAGTAATCTGGTGGCCTGTGTGTTTGTCTGCATCAATCTGCTGAAACCGGAGATTCATTCGAAACATCTGATGCCGGCCTTGCAGAGCTATTGGTTTGTGCCGCATGTGACGGTGTATATCCTGTCGTATGCCATGCTGGGGGCGGCCACGATTGCAGCGATGATGCAGTTACGGCAGCTGCATGCCGGTGTCTCTACAGATAAGAAGCCGGTCAATACATCTGCCTATACGTCTGCCCGTAAGCTGTACGGGTTGATGGATAACCTGGTCTATGCCGGTTTCGGTTTCCTGATCCTGGGAATGCTGATGGGATGTGTCTGGGCAAAAGAAGCCTGGGGACATTACTGGTCGTGGGATCCGAAAGAAACCTGGGCCTTTGTTACTGCTGCTGCCTATCTGGTGTATATCCATGCACGGTTAGTACCGCGCCATCGCCGCTTTACGCTTTGGGTGCTTCCGATTGCTTTTATCCTGCTGCTGATAACCTGGATTGGCGTAAATTACTTACCTTCGGCCGCCAATAGTATCCATACCTACTAACGCTATAGCGTATAGGATGTGATTATGTAGCGTATATTATATAGTATGAACGAACGCGAAAAAAGAACCATCTCCCGCATGATCCGTATCTACTGCCGGTCGAACCACGGTCGGCAGGATGCGTTATGTCCCGACTGCCAATCCCTCGAAACCTACGCCCACCAACGCCTCGAACGCTGCACCTTCGGCGATGATAAACCCGCCTGCCGCTATTGCCCCATCCATTGCTACAAACCCCTCTACAAGGAACGCATCCGTGAAGTCATGCGTTTCGCCGGCCCCCGCATGCTTTTTCTCTATCCGGTAGATGCGCTGATGCATTTGTGGAAAGAGTTCAGGAAATAAATATCTGCACAGGTAAAATATCTTGTAACTATCCCTTATACTTCCTCCGGACAAACGCTGAGATTCGTTTGTAGGCCAAGGCGATATGTTCGTTGACGGTGCTTTCGCCAATAGATAGCAGTTCGGCTATTTCACGGTTCTTCAGTTTGTCGGACAGCACCAGGCGGAAGACCTCCTTACTACGGGGAGGCAGAGAGTCGATCGCTTCCTGAATAAGGCTTTGGTATTCCCGGTCAAGCAGTTCTTTTTCCGGGTCGTTGCTTTCGGGGAGGAGTTCTATTTCGTATAAAGAGAGGGGATCATCGTCAGGAATGTATTTCCGGCGAAGATAATGCAGCGCCTGGTTACGGACGGAGCTGTAAAGGTAATACTCTATGCTGTCGATTCGGGCAAGCGTTTCTTTCTTGTTCCATATCGTAGTAAACACATCCAGCACAGCTTCTTCGGCTAATTCCCGCGAGTGGAGAAAGGAATAAGCCAAATGAAACAATCTGGGAGAATAATGCTCGAATAGCTGTCGGAAAGCATTTTCATTACCCGCGATGATCTCTTTCGTGGATGGGGTTGCATTCATGTTAACGCCCACAAACATAGAAAAAAATTGTGAAATGTAGAAAAATGACAACACTGACCCGTAGTTTTTCTGTTGGAGTGTCATCTTTAAAAGAAAAGCATATGGATCAAATGGATAAAAAGGAACTGGACGGACTGTTGGAACGGATGCAATTTAAGCCGTTGCCCTACGATGTGGGAGATAACTATCTGCGGCTGCAACAAAATATCAAGCGTGAAGCGATGATTTCGGCAGGCAGTAAGACACTCCGGCTGTGGCGGTTTGTGGGTGTTGCGGCAAGCTTTGCTTTGTTGATTATGACTTCGTTGTATCTGATCAATCTCCCATCGGTTGAAGAGACAATGTGGTATGAGGTAACAGCCGTACCTGATGCTAAAACCAAAGTGATGCTTCCCGATGGAAGCACGGTGTGGCTCAATGCTAATGCATCCCTTTCTTATCCGAGGGCTTTCGAACGTGATAAACGGGATGTACAGGTCTGGGGAGATGCTATGTTTGAAGTACAGAAAGGAGAGAAACCTTTTTATGTCGAACTTGACGGTCTGCGTATTAAAGTACTTGGAACGATCTTTAATGTGGTCGCCGGTAAGCAAGCCGATCAAATAGAAATCACGTTACTGGAGGGAAAGATTGCCTTATATAAAGAGGGTAATACGACCGATACACCGGATCAGATACTGGAACCCGGCGAACAGGCACTCTATAACCGATCACTTGGCGACATCGCTGTATCGGAGGTACGGACGGAGGCTGTCAGTTCGTGGGTAACGGGTAATTTCCATTTTGTAGGAAATACACTGACAGAAATTGCGACGGAACTCGAACGTGCTTTCCATACAAAGATCCATATTGAAAACGAGGCGATGCAACAGAAAACTTTTAATGCTGTTTTTGAAGACCATGAAACATTAGACGAGATCCTTTCCATTCTTCAGATATCAGCCCGGTATACGGTAGAGAAAAAGCGAGGAGAAGTTTATATTCACTAATACAAATTGAAACACAGATACAGTATGAATACCAGCTGATAGATAAAAAAACATTTGGGAATGCTGTCACATCCCCAAACGCAAGTTGTTAACCCGGTAGCTGTCAACTACCAAGTACATAATATAAAACACACAAAAATATGAATAATAAGTTAAGAAATCAAATACTACGTGTTTTCTTTACTACGTTTTGCCTATTTGCTATTCCGCATCTAATACTGTCGCAATCGGCTTATACCTTCGACTTTAGGCAAAAAAGTTACGAACAGGTATTTAAAGAAATAGAGGAAAAGACCGGATATAAGTTCGTTTATAATACCCAGGAGATTAATCCGGGAGAGAAAATCACAGTCGCTATATCTGATAAAGGTTTTCCGGCATTGCTGGATGACTTGTTTAAAAATACGGATATCACCTACAAAATCTCGAATAAGCATATCGCTTTGTTCAAGGCCGTGAAGAAGACGGTTAGCGGAACAGTATTCGATGCTGCGGGTGAATCAATCATTGGCGCGAATGTCCTGATTAAAGGAACGACCAATGGGGTGACGACCGACCTGGACGGACGGTTTACCATCCTGGTTACGGAAAACAGTGTATTGCAGTTCTCCTATATCGGTTATATTCCGCAGGAAATGACTGTCGGTTCGAAGAATGATTTCAAGATCGTATTGCATGAAAACCAGATGGCATTGGAGGAAGTGGTCGTAATCGGTTACGGTTCTGTTCGGAAGAAAGACTTGACCGGTGCTGTTGCACAGGTAAAGACCGCCCAGTATTCGACACAGCAAAGTACCAATGCGTTGGACCTGTTGAATGGTACGGTCGCCGGATTTAACTCCAATATCGGCACTTCGGCATCCGGCTCGAGTTCGATGGAGATTCGCGGACCGGCCTCACTCAATGCCAACAACAATCCGCTGCTTGTGTTGGACGGCGTAATCTTTAACGGTTCTATCAACGATATCAACCCCAGGGATATAGAAACAATCGATATCCTGAAAGACGCCAGTTCGGCGGCTGTGTACGGATCGCGCTCGGCTGCCGGTGTGGTCATTATCAATACCAAGCGGGGAAAAGGGGATAAGATGGCAATCAATTTTTCCGCTCAGTTGGGTTTGACGGATTATACGAAAAATATCAAACCCAATGGAGTAGATGGATATGTGCAACGCAGACAGGATTTCCAGGAAAGAGCCAATCCCTCTAAACCGGAAGGCTACTATCGGAATCCGAATAACCTGCCTGACGGGGTCAGCCTGGATACCTGGCAACAATATGACGCTTCGTACTCTTCTAATCCGGTGGAAACATGGATGAACCGCTTGTCGTTGCGGGGCATCGAACAGGAAAATTACCTGAACGGTGTGTCTTTTGATTGGTTCGATGCTGTCACAAGTCCCGGGCTTCGCCAGAATTACGATGTGAATATTTCCGGTGGTATAGGAAAAACCAAGTATTACTGGTCGTTAGGATATACCGATAACGAAGGCTATCTGTTGGGTGATGAGTATAAGACTATCCGCTCACGTATCAACGCCGATACAAAGATAACCGATTTCCTGACGGTTGGGATTAACGCTCAGTTCTCGAGTAAAGATAAAAGCGCTGTCGCTGTCAGTTTGAGTAATGTAGTCTCTCAAAGTCCTTTGGCGACGCCCTATGATAGTAACGGGAATCTGAAATGGTATCCGAATGATGATTCCGGGGTAGATGCCAACCCGTTGTTGAATAATGCTTACCGGGATAAACTGAATGTGCTCAATAACTTGTTCGCTAATATGTATGCCGAGCTGCAACTACCTTTCGGATTTAGCTATAAAGTCTCTTTCATTAACCGTTATGATTGGGAAAAGAATTATTATTTCAACCCATCCACCCTGCCTGAAGGCGATAAACTGGGAGGATACGGTCAACGGCTTAACTCGTCGTTGTACGAATGGCAGATCGATAATATTTTCTCCTGGAAAAAAACATTCGGTGTGCATGACTTTTATGCCACTTTCCTTTATAACGCCGAGAAGAAGCAGACCTGGGAAGATGTAGCTACCAACCAGGGATTCTTGATCAGTGAGAACCTGAGTTATCATCAACTGAGCGCTGGTAGCTCGCCTACGGTAAAAAACAATGATACCTATTCGACCGGGACTGCCGTGATGGGACGATTGAATTACACGCTGATGAACCGCTATTTGCTTACCCTGTCTATTCGTCGCGATGGTTACTCGGCCTTCGGTATCAATAATCCGTATGCCACTTTCCCTTCCGGTGCGTTGGCCTGGAACCTTTCGGAAGAGTCGTTTTTCAATGTCTCTTGGATTGACCATTTGAAACTGCGGGCATCATACGGTTTGAACGGGAACCGGGATATCGGTATCTATTCGGCCTTATCTCAACTGGGTACCACCAAATACCTGAGTAATGGAACGTATCTTTCAGGGATTTATAGCAATACGATGTCAAACAGTTACCTGAAGTGGGAAAAGACGAAAGCGCTCAACCTGGGGGTAGACTTCGCAGTGTTGGGAAATCGTTTGTCGGGAACACTGGAATATTATGACATGCTGACCAATGACCTGCTCCTGACCCGTAGTTTGCCTACGATTATCGGCTACAGCAGTGTGATGTCGAATATGGGTGAACTGGAAAACAAGGGATTTGAATTGACATTGAACAGCCGGAATATCGATCAGCCGGATTTTGGGTGGAACTCTACCTTTACCTTATCACTGAACCGGAATAAGATTAATTACTTATATGGTGAGATGGAAAACATCCTGGATGCGGATGGTAACATTATCGGAACGAAAGAAGCCGATGATGTAACAAACGGCTGGTTTATCGGGCAGGCTATCGACCGGATTTGGGATTATAAGTTTTTGGGTATCTTCCAAAAGGGAGAAGAAGAGCAGGCCAAGTCGTTCGGTAAAGCGCCGGGGGATACCAAACTGTTGGATGTTGACGGCAACGGAGCAACCACACAGGAAGATAAGGTATTCCAGGGATACACCAAACCCCGTTTCCGTCTGGGATTGCGAAATGAGTTTACCTTCCTGAAAAATTTCCAATTCTCGTTCTTTCTTCGTGCTGATTTAGGGCATTACAGCCAGAACAGCATGTTGATGAACCTGAGTTCGATCGAAGACCGTAGGAATTACTATGCAATGCCGTATTGGACACCGGAGAATCCGATCAATACATCCACTCGCCAGAATGCGGCCAATACGCCTTCATTCACGATTTACGAATCACGTAGTTTCCTGCGTTTACAGGATGTCTCGCTCTCGTATAACCTGCCGTCGGCACTGATCGACCGCTTTAAAGTAGGCAACTGCCGGCTCTATTTGAGTTCGCGTAACTTGCTGACGCTTACCAAATGGTCGGGCTGGGATCCGGAATCCGGGAATACCCCCATGCCGCGCACATTTACTTTTGGACTTGATGTAACATTATAAAAGATGAACAATATGAACAGAATACTAAAATATAGCCTTTGTGCCTCTTTGTGTTTGTCGGTAGTATCGTGTGGGGATGATTTCCTTCAGATCAAACCACTGTCTATCTATACACCGGAATCGATCTATGTGGATGAGGCTGGTTTTGAAGGTGTGCTGGTCACCTTGCGGAAGAACCTGCGGGTAGACTTTTATGCCGAAGCCGGAGGGCTGGCTTCCGAACTGATTTCCTCGGATATCGCTATTTCCGCCAATAAGGCGCAGGATGCGATTCATAATTTCGATACGCAGGTTTTACCTACAGGTACAGGCAGTAACTACGACTTCCATGAAATCTGGACACGTGGCTATAATCAGATCCGGAATGCGAATGTGATCTTATGCCGTATTGATCAGGGTAGTTTTACTTCGGACGAAAAGAAGAATGCCATTATTGCCGAAGCTTATTTCCATCGTTCGTTCTGGTACTACCGACTGATCCATCTGTTTGGCGATATCCCATTCCTGAATGTCGAGCATACCGCGCCCAAGATTGATTTCTATACCCATTCGCGGAAAACGATTCTGGCGAAGATCGTCGAAGATATGGATTTCGCCGTCAAATGGTTGCCGAAGACGGCTGTCCCCGGCGCCGTTACCCAGGGAGCCGGTTATCATCTGTTTGCGAAGATCCTGTTGGCCGACGGACAGTTTGACAAAGCAGCACAGGCTGCTACGGCTGTGATCGAAGGCAGTCAGTACAAACTGATGACGAATCGTTTTGGTGTGGTTGGCTCCAATACGAAATATAATGTGGTCTGGGACTTGCATCAGAAGGAGAATAAAAGTATTTCGGAAAACAAGGAAGGTATATTGGTCGTTCAGGAACAATATGGATTCCCGGATGCTGAGGTGTCGGGTGGTACACAGAGCATGCGCCGTTATGTGCCTGCTTGGTGGAACAATTACATTAAAGACCCTAAAGGTGTACGAGGTACTATCGATACAAACGGCAATGAGTTCCTGATCTATGTCGGCCGGGGTGTGGGCTATGTGCGCGCCTGTAGCTATCATAATTATGAGATTTGGACAGATCATACGGATTTGCGCCATGATTCGGAAGTGAACTGGTTCTCGACCGATAAGTTTATTTACAACAACCCGGCATCCTCTTACTACGGCCAACCGGTGGATATCAAATATACGAACGCAACCGATACGATTCATTGCTGGTATCCTTTCCCCTATTATAAGGTGTATGTCGCCGACGAAGAAAGACCGACAACTCCCTGGGGAGGCCACTCCGATTGGTATCTCTTCCGTTTGGCCGAAACCTATCTGCTGCGTGCCGAAGCCTATGTATGGATGAACCAACCGGATAAAGCAGCCGACGATGTGAACAAGGTACGTAGCCGGGCAAAAGCTACTTTGGCTACCGCTTCGGAAATGTCGATCGAATACATCCTCGACGAACGGGCCAGGGAACTGTTTGCCGAAGAATTCCGCAAAACGGAGTTGACCCGTATGGCTTACATTATGGCGGATAATAACCTGAAGGGCTACTCGATCGCTAACTTCTCGGAAAAGAACTACTGGTACGACCGGATTATGGATAAGAACGAATTCTACCGGGCCGGTAATATCATGTGGGGTTCTGCCGCCTTTAAGATTAGCCCGTTCCATGTCTTATGGCCTGTTCCGGCTACGGCCATCGATAGCAATACCGGAGGGGTGATCAATCAGAATAAGGGGTACATCGGTGTCGATAAGAACAAGGCTCCTCTTACAGTGATTGACGACCAACAGTAAACAGGTACACAGAAGTGTGTAACAATAACTATCTATCACTATCTTTGTTCCCTGCCCGGTCGGGTGGGGAGCAAGGATCGTATTTCATCCTAATAACGTTTATACATGAAAACAGATTATTCCATCATCGCTTCAGCCTGTCTTTTCCTGTTGCCGGGATGCAAAGCGAACGGGCAAAAGGCTGAACCCCGGAACAAACCGAATGTCTTATTCATCTGTGTCGACGACCTGCGTCGCGACCTGGGATGCTACGGTTCGGAGGTGATCTCTCCCAATATCGACCGGCTGGCCGGACAAGGTTCGTTATTTTTTAATCACTATGTGCAGGTGCCGACCAGCGGAGCTTCCCGATCCAGCATGCTGACCGGACGGTTGCCGCACGACAGAAAGGACGACCTGACGAACGAAGCCTGCCGCATCCACCTTGCCGATAAGCCGGAAAGGGAACAACCCGAAACAATGTTCCACCACTTGAAGCGTAATGGTTACTACACCGTCGGTATTGGGAAAGTAAGCCATTACGTCGACGGTCTGCTTTATGGCTATACTGAAGAAGTAGGTACCGCCTACGAACTGCCTTACAGTTGGAATGAAATGCTTTTTGACGCCGGCAAATGGGGTACGGGATGGAACGCCTTTTTCGGTTATGCCGACGGTAGTTGCCGGGAGGGCCGGCAGAAAAACGTCAAACCCTACGAATGCGCCGATGTCCCCGACGAGGGTTACCCGGACGGCTTAACGGCCAACCTGGCCGTACAAAAGCTCAACGAGTTATCCGCCCGTAACGAACCTTTCTGCCTGGCAGTCGGTTTCTTTAAGCCCCACTTGCCTTTTACCGCGCCTAAGAAATACTGGGATTTGTACGAAGAAGACAAGATTTCTATTTCCCCCATCTCTTTTATACCGGAAGGTACTCACCGGATTTCCCTACACGAAAGCGCGGAATTCAATACCGGCTACAAGCTTGGTGAAGAAAAAGCGTCTTTAGATAAAAAAGTATCCGATGCCTATGCCCGCACCCTCCGTCATGCCTATTATGCCTGTATCAGTTACGTAGATGCCCAGATCGGAAAGGTGCTGGACGCACTGGAACAATCGGGGCAGGCCGATAATACCATTGTCGTTCTCTGGGGTGACCATGGATGGCATCTGGGCGACCACCTGATTTGGGGAAAACATACTCTCCACGAAACGTCGTTAAGCAGCGCCTTTATCGTCTCTGCCCCGGGCAAGAAGAAGGGAGTCCAGAACCGCCGCATCGTCAGTTCAGTGGATATCTACCCCACCTTGATGGAGTTATGCGGCGTAGAAAAGCCCGACGGTTTGGAAGGTCATAGTTTTGTATCCTTATTGGATACACCCAACGACGCCACCTGGAACGATGTTGCCTACAGCTACTACCGTGCCGGCATGAGCGTGCGTACGCCGGAATACCGGATGGCCAGGTACTTTGCCGACGGCCAGGTCTTCACCGAACTCTATCAATACCAGCAAGACATTTTCGAACGGAAGAACATCGCCGACGAACGGCAAGACGTCGTTACGGCACTTCTGCCTCTATGGGAAAAAGGGAATACGCTGGGGTATAGATGAGATAAGTTACCGTAACAGATCATCTGCCCGTTTGATCCACAGATCAGCCATTCGTTGGTGATCCTCCGCTGTGTACGGATCTGCCCGATATGGAAAGCCGGCCGCTTTCAGTTTTGTCCGAATCTGCAGCTATTTGCCACGACACAGCTACCAGCAATAGTTTAATTAGGAAGAAAAAGTTTTTTTACCCTATTGAAACTGCCTGTTTCAACGTGTGGAACTA
>JAVBUR010000092.1:0-21322 GCA_031555145.1 Tannerellaceae bacterium
AGCTATAATATCTATGGTGAAGGCACTTACCGTGCCGGGGAGGGGACGCACCCGTTCCACGGCGAAGTAGGGGAAATGCATACCGAAGAGGAAGTACGGGTGGAAACCATCTTACCGGCCTATCGGAAAGCAGCCGTTACCCGCGCCCTGTTGTCGGTGCATCCGTATGAGGAGCCTGCTTTCGACTTTTATCCGTTGAAGAATACTTGGAATCAGGTAGGCTCGGGTGTCGTAGGTGAACTACCGGCGAGCGAAGACGAGTTTATGTTCCTCCAACGGGTGAAAGAACAGTTGGAAGTATCCTGCGTAAAGCACTCGGCGCTGACGGGCAAACAGATACGTGAAGTAGCCCTCTGCGGTGGAAGTGGAGCGTTCCTGATCCGGGAAGCCATCGCCTATGGAGCCGATGCGTTTATCACCGGCGAAGCGAAATACAACGACTTCTACGACGTGGAAGACCGCATCTTACTGGCTGTTATCGGGCATTATGAGTCGGAAGTATGTACAAAAGATATCTTTTATAAGATAATATCCGAAAAATTTCCTACCTTTGCGGTGCATTTTTCGAATGTAAATTCAAACCCGGTAAAATATTTATAGAATGGCTAAAGAAAAAGCGTCAGTCGAAAAAGAATACACAGTAGAAGAGAAGCTGTCCACACTGTATCAACTTCAGACCACCATGACGGAGATCGACAAGATCAAGACCCTGCGTGGTGAACTGCCTTTGGAAGTACAGGACCTCGAAGATGAGATCGCCGGCCTGGAAACACGTCTGCAAAATTATCATGCCGATATCCACGACTTTGAACATGCCGTGATAGAGCAGAAGAACAAAATCGCTAATTCGCACGGCCTGATCGAGCGGTACAAATCGCAACTGGACAACGTGCGTAATAACCGTGAGTTCGACAACCTCTCCAAAGAGATTGAATACCAGGGATTGGAAATCGAATTTGCCGAAAAGAAAATCCGTGAGTTTTCGGATGGTGTTGCTTTCAAGCGGGAAGAGATTGCACAGTTGGCCGACAAACTGGACGGACGCAATGGAGACTTGGACCAGAAACGCAGCGAACTGGAAGAAATCATCTCCGAAACGAAGCAGGAAGAAGAAAAACTGCGCGACAAGGCAAAGGTGCTCGAATCGACGATCGAACCCCGTCTGTTGGTGGCCTTCAAACGTATCCGTAAGGGTGCCCGTAATGGTTTGGCTGTGGTGTATATCCAGCGTGATGCCTGTGGTGGTTGCTTCAACAAGATTCCGCCCCAGAAGCAGATGGATATCAAGCTGCGTAAGAAAGTAATCGTTTGCGAGTATTGCGGTCGTATCATGATCGACCCGGAACTGGCAGGTGTAACGGAATAAAAAGAAATACTGCATAACCGACACGGAGACCCGGAGCATTTACTCTGTGTCTCCGTGTTTTGTTTGATAGACATGCTGACAACCGTACAGACATATATCCAGACACATCAACTGCTGATCGAGGATCGGCCGGTAGTGGTGGGGCTGAGCGGTGGCGCCGACTCTGTTGCGCTGCTGGCGATTCTTGTGCGGTTGGGGTATACGTGTGTGGCGGCGCATTGTAATTTTCATCTGAGGGGAGCCGAATCTGACAGGGATGAACAGTTTGCGGCATCGTTTGCCGGGCAACTGGGTGTCGCGTTTCACCAGACGGATTTTGATACGCAGGGGTATGCGGCCGACAATCATGTGTCGGTCGAGATGGCGGCACGCGAACTTCGGTATGCGTGGTTCGAATCGCTTCGGCAGTTGGTGGATGCGCAGGCTGTAGCCATTGCTCATCACCGCGACGATAGTGTGGAGACGATGCTGATGAATATGGTACGTGGGACGGGTATTCGGGGCGTGTGCGGGATTCGCCCGCGGAATGGGCAGGTAGTGCGTCCGCTATTGTGCGTAGGCAGGGATGAGATTGTAAGCTGGTTGGAGAGCCAACACTTGTCGTACGTGACGGATAGCACCAATCTGTCGGATATCTATACGCGCAACTTTATCCGTTTGCGTGTATTACCCTTGTTGGAAGAACTTAATCCCTCCGTACGCCAGGCAATGGCACGAACAGGCGAACACCTGTCGGCGGTGGAGACGGTTTATCTGCAGGCGGTGGAAGACGTACAGGCGGTGGTCATGAAGACGCCCGGACGGCTATCTATCAATGACTTGATGCGCTATCCTGAACCGGCCTCTTTCTTATATGAATTACTCTCGCCCTATGGGGTTAGCCGTGTACTGGCGCACAATATCTTCCTTTCTTTACCGAAAGAATCAGGGAAGGAATTCTTTACGCCTACGCATCGGTTGGTAAAAGACCGGGATGCGGTACTGATCACTTCCCTCGGAGAGGAAGATAAACGGTACTATCCGCTCGATATATCTGCAAAAAGTTGTACGGAACCGATCAGCTTGTCTTTCAGTCTGGAAGAAGTAACTCCTTCTTTCCGTATTGAAAAAGATAAAAATACGGCTTACTTCGATGCTGACAAACTGCGTTTTCCGCTCAGTATCCGGCGATGGGAGGAGGGTGACTGGTTTGTTCCTTTCGGCATGACGGGACGCAAGAAGTTGAGCGATTATTTCTCCGATCATAAATACAGCCTGTTGCAGAAAGAACAAGCTTGGCTGTTGTGTAGCGGCGATGACATCCTGTGGATGATCGGCGAACGGACAGATCATCGTTTTCGGATTGAAAAAAGTACAAAACAAGCCTTGATTGTGAAAAAAAACAGATAAAAAGCGACGGATGTGTGAAATAGTTCGTACCTTTGCGCTGATTTTACTCCGCAGTGATGTTTCTAATAAGTCGTGTTAGGTAACATTTTCGGTTTTTTTCATGAGACATAATTTATTTTCAACTAATTAAGACATAACAATAGTATTGTCGTATATGGTGTTCTATACCTATGCGTCGTATCCATTATTTTTCTCACTATGCAGAAATACAACATTTTAGAACTAAATGAAAAACTTCTTACCGACCTGCAAAAGATTGCAGAAGAACTCGGTATCAAAAAGGTAAACAACTTTAAAAGAGAAGAACTTGTTTATCGTATCCTGGATGAACAGGCTATTTCTTTAGCTGGTATCCAGATGGAAAAACAAAAAGAAAAAGAAGCACAGAAAGCACAGAAGACACCCAAGAAACCGGCTCCTAAAACTTCTTCCAAGACGGACAAACCGAAGACGGAAAAGACGAACGAAGCAACCGACGTCAAGCCTGTTGCCGAAAAGGCAAAGCCGGCAGAAGGCAAAGCTAAGCCGGTAGTGGTCAAGGCAAAGCCTGTATTAAAGGATGCCAAGCCAGCTGCTGCCGAAGACGCAACCCCGACGGAAGAAAAGAAGGAACCATCAGTTCCCCGGAAAAGAATCCAGATCGAGAAGAAAGAGAAGAAGGCCGAACCGGTAGCTGTCGTTACCCCGGAACCTGTAGCTGCTCCGGCTGAAGGCCCGAAAGAAGCAGCAGTCGTAGCTCCCCAGACCGAATTGCAGTTTGCCGCTCCCGAAGAAAACAAGCCTGTCCAGAAACCGACCAAGGTGATCAAAGTGATCAAGAAGGAAAAGCAACCCGAAGCCGCCGCTGAAAAGCCGGCTGAGATGCGTGTCCTGCCTCCGGTAGTAGCCGAAGGAAGTGAGGGTGAAACCCCCGAAACTCCGGTGGAGGCTGTAGATGAACCGGTTATGGAAGCAGTAGCAACTGCTGGCGACGAAAAACGTGTCGTATTCCGTCATCCGGATGCAAAGTCTGTGTTGGATCAGATCTTCCCTTTCTCCTCCACACCTCCTGCCAAACAACCTGCTGAACCGAAGAACCATCCGGAACAGGGCAACCAGAATAAGCAGGCTAAGCACCAACAGCAACAACAACAGCGTCAGCAACAACAGCAGCAACAGCAACAACAACAGGAAAAGGAAAAAGCCTACGAGTTCGAAGGCATCCTGATGGGTACCGGCGTGTTGGAGATGATGCCCGACGGCTACGGTTTCCTCCGCTCGGCCGACTATAATTACCTGACTTCGCCCGACGATATCTATGTTTCACAGTCGCAGATCAAGTTGTTTGGCTTGAAGACCGGCGACGTGGTGGAAGGTCCTATCCGTCCGCCGAAAGAGGGGGAGAAGTATTTTCCGCTGGTGAAAGTAGACTTTATCAATGGACGTACACCGGAAGAAGTACGTGACCGTGTACCTTTTGACCACCTCACCCCGTTATTCCCGGACGAAAAATTCATGCTGACGGCACGCCGCTCACCAAAA
Organism: Tannerellaceae bacterium; assembly: GCA_031555145.1. Classification (GTDB taxonomy): domain Bacteria; phylum Bacteroidota; class Bacteroidia; order Bacteroidales; family Tannerellaceae; genus JAJDIA01. The sequence goes on from JAVBUR010000092.1 coordinate 4,277, forward strand.
GTGAACGACCATATCGCCGTGCGTGTAGTTGACCTGTTCTCGCCGATCGGTAAAGGACAGCGCGGGCTGATCGTGGCTCAACCGAAGACCGGTAAGACCATGCTGCTGAAAGATATTGCCAATGCGATTGCTCATAACCATCCGGAAGTATATATGATCATCTTGTTGATCGACGAACGTCCGGAGGAAGTAACCGATATGGCCCGCAGTGTAGATGCCGAAGTAATTGCTTCGACCTTCGACGAACCGGCCGACCGCCATGTGAAGATCGCCGATATCGTACTGAACAAAGCGAAACGTATGGTGGAATGCGGACACGACGTCGTGATCCTGCTCGACTCTATCACCCGTTTGGCACGTGCGTATAACACCGTACAACCGGCTTCCGGTAAAGTACTTTCCGGTGGTGTGGATGCCAACGCATTGCAGAAACCGAAACGTTTCTTTGGTGCCGCGCGTAACATCGAGAACGGCGGTAGCCTTACGATCATCTCTACGGCGCTGACTGAAACCGGTTCGAAGATGGATGAAGTGATCTTTGAAGAATTCAAGGGAACGGGTAATATGGAATTGCAACTCGACCGCAAGCTGTCGAACAAACGTGTCTATCCGGCTGTCGATATTACGGCATCCAGTACACGTCGTGACGACCTGTTGCAGGATGGTAGCACCCTGAACCGTATGTGGATCCTCCGCAAATACCTCTCTGATATGAACTCCATGGAAGCGATGGAATTTGTAAAGAAACGGATGGAAAATACGACCGACAATATGGAATTCCTGGCGTCGATGAATGGTTGATTCCGCCACAATAGTATAAAGGAAAAGGAGCTGAACCGTCGTGGTTCAGTTCCTTTTTTTATTTATCCGTTGTTATAACAATTGTCTATACCAATGCCATGATAATCTAAATACCGCTACCTTAGTCCTGTTTTTGGTGTTTTTTTGCATTCAATTGGACGGTGGTGTTGTCATTTCAGCAGAATATATACTTATTTTGCAGGATAGTAAAACCATAAATGAAGATGAAGATGAAGAAATCCATGTTGCTGCCGTTCTGCCTGATCAGCTTTCTCTCCTGCACCATGAATCAGGGTGAACAGTCAACTGCCCCTATCACTGCCGTACCGTTTACGGATGTGCATGTAAATGACCAGTTCTGGGCTCCCCGTATTGAAACCAACCGGACGGTATCGATTCCGTCGGCGTTCCATCAGTGTGAGATCAATGGACGTTTTGACAATTTTGCCTTGGCCGGCGGATTGATCAAGGGTGAACATCAGGGGGATTTTTCATTCGACGATACAGACCCTTACAAAATAATCGAAGGCGCTTCGTATTCACTGGCAGTCAAGTACGACCCGCAGCTGGATACATACCTGGATAGTGTGATCACCTTAATTGCCGCTGCACAGGAAGCTGACGGCTACCTGACCACCTGTGTCACCAATAAAGCCTCCCGCCTCTCGGGATGGTGGGGAACGCAACGCTGGGAGAAGATCAACAGCCACGAACTCTATAACTCCGGCCATCTGTATGAAGCTGCCGTTGCCCACTACCAGGCAACCGGTAAACGCAACCTGCTCGACGTCGCTATCAAGAATGCCGACTTGGTATGCGAGATCTTCGGCCTGGGTGACGGCCAGATCAAATATCCTTCCGGGCATCCCATCATCGAGATGGCGCTTGTCAAACTTTATAACGTTACTGGCGACAAGAAGTACCTGGACGAAGCCCGTTACTTTGTGGATGAAGCCGGACGATTGTCTAACGGCCGCAAGCCCGGTATCTACAGCCAGGACCATAAGCCGGTGTTGGAACAGGACGAGATCGTCGGCCATGCCGTACGTGCCGGCTACTTCTACTCGGGTGTGGCTGATGTGGCTATGCAGGAGCATGACGATGTATTGTTCAACGCCGTATCCCGTATATGGGAGAATATGGCAACCCGGAAGCTCTATATCACCGGCGGTATCGGTTCACGGGCACAGGGCGAAGGCTTTGGACCCGAATATGAACTGCATAACCACAGCGCTTATTGCGAAACCTGTGCTTCCATTTCCAATGTCTATTGGAACCAGCGGATGTTCCTTGCTACCGGTCATGCAAAATATGTGGATGTGCTTGAACGGGCTTTGTACAACGGCGTTATCTCCGGCGTATCCCTGAGCGGTGATACGTTTTTCTACGACAATCCGCTGGAGTCGATGGGACAGCACGAACGCGAAGCCTGGTTTGGTTGCGCCTGCTGTCCGGGCAATGTAACCCGTTTTATGGCCTCCATCCCCATGTATATGTATGCTACACAGGAGAATAGTATCTATGTAAACCTCTATGTCGGCAGTAACAGCCAGGTGACGTTGGGAGAGAACCGTATCGACCTGACACAAACCACCAATTATCCCTGGGATGGTGAAGTGAAGCTTGCCGTACAACCCGAGCAGGCCGGCCGCTTTACCTTGAAGCTCCGTATCCCCGGCTGGTTGGGAGCAGAACCTGTTCCGGGCAGCGACCTCTATACCTATGCCGATGGCACGACGAAGCCATACAAAGTGAAGATCAACGGTAAACCGGTACGCACCCAACCCGTAGCCGGCTATCTGGCTATCCACCGTGAATGGAAGCAGGGCGATATCGTAGAGGTCTCACTGCCAATGGATGTCCGCCGTGTCAAAGCCCATGACCTGGTGCGCGACGACCGGGGACTGTTATCCGTTGAAAGAGGCCCCATTGTCTACTGTCTCGAAGGCATGGATATGCCCGACCGGCATGTGTTCAATAAATTCATTCCCGGTGACGCTACCTTTACCTCCGACTTTGTGCAGGACAAACTGAACGGCATCGTGGAATTGCAGGGAACAGCCACCGAACTGGATACGAACACCGATGGCGCCGTAGTGGAGCACCAGGTGCCTGTTACCCTTATCCCTTACGCTACCTGGAACAACCGGGGTAGCGACGAGATGAGGGTATGGATACCGGCCTCTGCCGACTACGCTCGTCCCACTCCTACACCCAGCATCGCTTCCCGTGCCCATTCCTATACTATCGTCAGCGCGCCTATCCAGAAAGACGGGTTGGCCATCGAGCATCGCGAATGGTGCTATGGTGTGAACGACCAATGGGATCCCCAAAGCTCCGACGACCAGTCGAAACCCTATCATTACTTCTGGCTAAAGAAGGGCTCGGAGGAAGCCATCGAATATCTCTTCGACCAACCCGAGACCGTTCAACAGGCGCAAGTCTATTGGCTAGACTTTGACCACTACGACGGTAACTACCGTGTACCCGCCGGTTGGAAGTTACAATATAAAGATGGTTCCGCATGGAAAGATGTGGAAGCCCGCAGTGCGTATGCCTGTCAGAAGGATACATACAACACTGTCGACTTTGCCCCGGTGAAGACTACCGGCCTCAAGCTGGTGATCCGGTTGCAGGAAGGTGAATCGGGCGGTGTGATCGAATGGAAAGTAAATTAAACTGAAAATCAATTGATAAGTTACATGAAAAAAGTATTTCTATCAGCATTATGTACCCTGGGCCTTGTTGCAAGCGCCCAACAGGGTAGTGGTGGATATCCCATCACACCCGTACCGTTCACCTCAGTGAAAGTGACAGACCAGTTCTGGGGACAACGTCTCCAGGCCAGTCGTGAAGTGACGATCCCGTTAGCCTTCAGCAAGTGTGAAGAGACCGGGCGTTACGATAACTTCTACAAAGCAGCCCACCCGAGTCCGGAATACAAGGTCGAAGGCTATTCGTTTGACGATACCGACGTTTATAAGACGATCGAAGGTGCCAGCTACCTGCTGCAGACCTATCCGGACAAGAAGATGGAGAAATACATCGACAGTGTGCTGACCGTTGTCGCAGCCGCTCAGGAACCGGACGGTTACCTTTACACCTCCCGTACGATGAACCCTGCTCATCCGCACGAATGGGCAGGCGAAAAACGTTGGGAGAAAGTGGAAGACCTGAGTCATGAGTTCTACAACCTCGGTCACCTGGTAGAAGGTGCAATCGCTCACTATCAGGCTACCGGAAAGAAGAACTTCCTGAATATAGCTATTAAGTATGCCGACTGTATTGATCGTGAGATTGGTCCGAATGCCGGCCAACTTGTCCGTGTCCCCGGCCACCAGATTGCTGAAATGGCATTATGTAAACTGTATCTGGTCACAGGCGAACGCAAGTATCTGAACCTTGCCAAATTCTTCCTGGATAAGCGTGGTTATACCAGCCGTACCGACAAGTACAGCCAGGCGCATAAACCGGTGCTCGAACAGGATGAAGCCGTAGGCCATGCCGTACGTGCTGCTTATATGTATTCGGGGATGGCCGATGTGGCGGCCCTGACAGGCGATGAAGGCTACATTCATGCTATCGACAATATCTGGGATAATGTAGTGACGAAGAAGCTCTATATCACCGGAGGTATCGGTGCTACCAACCATGGCGAAGCCTTTGGCGAGAACTACGAACTGCCGAATATGTCGGCCTATTGCGAAACCTGCGCCGCTATCGGTAATGTGTATTGGAACTACCGCCTCTTCCTGCTGCATGGCGAATCTAAATACTACGACGTGCTCGAACGTACGCTCTACAACGGGCTCATCTCGGGCGTATCCCTGGACGGTGGTGGCTTCTTCTATCCGAATCCGCTCGAATCCATCGGACAACACCAACGCCAGCCCTGGTTCGGCTGTGCCTGTTGCCCGTCGAATATCTGCCGTTTCATGCCTTCCCTGCCGGGTTATGTATATGCCGTTGACGGAAGCAACCTGTATGTGAACCTCTTTATGAGCAATACGTCGGAGATGACAGTCGGAGGCAAGAAGGTCTCCCTGAAGCAGACGACCGGGTATCCCTGGAACGGCGATATCCGCGTTGAAGTAACACCGAAAGCCAAACAGGAATTTACACTTAAACTGCGTATCCCGGGTTGGGTACAAGGTACTGTCGTACCGAGCAACCTCTATACCTATACCGACCGCAAGCAACTGGGTTATGCCATCAAAGTAAACGGACAACCGGTGGAAAGTACTCTCGACAAGGGCTATTTCACTATCAACCGCGCCTGGAAGAAAGGTGATGTCGTAGAAGTACATTTCGATATGGAACCGCGTACGGTAAAGGCGAACTCGAAGGTGGAAGCCGACCGCGGCAAGGTGGCCGTCGAACGTGGTCCGGTCGTTTACTGCGCCGAGTGGCCCGACAACGACTTCAATGTCCTGAGCGTATTCATGAACCGCAAACCCGAATTCAGCGTCGAACGCAAACAAGAGCTGTTGTACGGCATCACCCAACTGAAAACCTCCGCTCAGACCATCGGTTACGACGACAATGGCAAGCTCTCTACCAAGGACGTGTCTCTTACCTTGATCCCGTATTATGCCTGGGCACACCGTGGTAGTGGCGAGATGTCGGTATGGTTGGCACAGGATGTCAACGCTGTCCGTCCGACGATGCCCGCCACAGCGGCGTCCAAAGCTACTGTCGATGCTTCGCACAAGACGAAAGCCATCTCCGCCATCAACGACGGTCTGCTGCCCAAGGATGAAAGCGATCGCACTGCTCCCTATTACCACTGGTGGCCGAAAGAAGGAACGACGGAATGGATCACCTATGAGTTCGATCAGCCGCAGCAAGTATCCTATAGCACGGTCTACTGGTATGATGACGGTCCTTGGGGCGGTTGCCGCGTACCCCAAAGCTGGAAACTCTACTACAAAGACGCTTCCGGCAACTGGCAGCCGGTAGCTGGCAGCCCATCGTATGGTGTGGCGAAGGGTGATCCCAATTCGGTCTACTTTACCCCGGTAATCACAAAAGCGATCAAACTGGAAGTTGTTCAACAAGAGAAATTCGCCTCCGGGCTCTTTGAGTGGTCGGTGGAATAAACTAACAAAACATCCAATGAAGAAACTCCTTCTTATCATCGCCTGCAGCTTTGTACTGCCTACCTTTTCTGCCTATGCCCAGGGCACGGCAGCCGATTATACCCGTGCCTACTCCCTGGCTGACAAATACCGCGACAAAGTACCGAACACGGAAGTGAATGCCGTCTGGATGGGCGATACCAACCGTTTCTGGTATGTGCGCACCGGCGCTTCGGGTGAGGAATATGTATTGGTCGATGCCTCCGACAAGTCGCGCATTGCCATGCCGGATACCATGAAGCAACGTATCCTCTCCGAACAGCCACGCCGCCGCGACTACGGCTATTGGGCTGAGCAGAATGAAGAACGTACCGGTGACTCTATCTCTTCGCCCGACGGGCGCTATAAAGCTTTTCTCAAAAACAGCAATGTCTATGTCCGGGAACTGGCTACCGGACAGGAAAAGGCGCTCAGCATGGACGGCGCTCCAGGCGAGTATTATTCGGCCTACCTCAGTTGGTCGCCCGACTCCCGTAAGGTTGCTTCGATGAAGATCCGCCCGGCGGAGAAACGCTTTATCTATTTTGTCGAGTCTTCCCCGAAGGATCAGTTACAACCCAAACTGCACCAGCGCGAGTATGCCAAGCCGGGCGACGCCCTGCCGTTCCGTGTGCCGGTGATCTTCCACGTCGAATCGGGTAAGGAAGTGAAGCCGACGACCGACCTTTTCGCACAGCAATACGACGTACACGGCCTCGAATGGCATACCGACAGCCGCAGCCTGTTATTCGAATACAACCAGCGCGGCCACCAGGTCTATCGCGTACTCGAACTGTCGGCCGAGACCGGCGTTGTCCGTCCCATTATCGAAGAGACCAGCGACACGTTCGTCAACTACACCCGCTACTTCCGCCGTTCGCTGGAGAACGGAACGGAACTGATCTGGATGAGCGAGCGCGACAACTGGAACCACCTCTACCTGATCGACCGCCAGTCGGGTCGCGTCAAACAGCAGATCACCCGCGGTGAATGGTACGTGCGCAACGTCGTCCATGTAGATGAAGCCGCCCGTGTGATCTACTTCTCCGCCAATGGCATGGTGGCGAATGAAGACCCGTACCTCGTACGCTACTACCGCATCAATATGGATGGAACAGGCCTTGTCTGCCTCACCCCTGAAGCAGGCACGCACACGGCACGCTTCTCGAAGAATGCCGACTACCTGGTCGATACCTGGTCGAAAGTCGACGTCGCTCCGACCACCGTACTCCGTAGCGCCAAAGACGGCTCTATCCTGATGACCCTCGAAGTATGCAGCCTGACTGAATTGAAACGTGCCGGTTGGATCGCTCCCGAAACCTTTGTCGCCAAAGGACGCGACGGCCAAACCGATATCTGGGGTGTGATCTTCCGTCCCTCCAACTTCAATCCGAAGAAGAAATATCCGGTGATCGAGTATATCTATGCCGGCCCGGGTAGCGCTTATGCACCGAAATCGTTCCGTGCGTGGTACACTTACCACCAGCAGATGGCCGAACTGGGCTTTATCGTAATCCAGTGTGACGGTATGGGGACCTCTTTCCGCAGCAAAGCCTTTGAAAGCATCATCCACAAGAACCTGAAAGACGCCGGTTTTCCCGACCGTATGGCCTGGATGAAAGCTGCCGCGAAGAAGTATCCTTATATGGATGTCAGCCGGGTAGGCGTATTCGGTGGATCGGCTGGCGGGCAGGAGGCGATGTGGGCTGTCCTTTTCCATCCCGAATTCTATAAAGCAGCCTATGCCGGTTGCGGATGCCACGACAACCGGATGGATAAGATCTGGTGGAACGAACAGTGGATGGGTTATCCGATCGACAGTAGTTATATCGCCTGTAGCAATGTGGAGAACGCCCACCTGCTTTCGCGTCCCCTGATGCTGATGGTCGGCGAACTGGACGACAATGTCGATCCCGCTTCCACCATGCAGGTCGTCGATGCCCTGATCAAGGCGAAGAAAGAATTCGAACTCGTTGTTGTCCCCGGCATGAACCACACCCTCGGCGGCGAGTATGGTGACCGCAAACGCTTTGACTTCTTTGTCAAGCACCTCCTCGGGAGCACACCGCCCGACTGGAATAACTGGTCTGTCCCCAACCGGAAATAGATCCCAACCCAAAGTAATCAGAAGTAATACCGGTAGCCAGGGCATATGCGCCTGGCTACTATTATTTTACCCTCCCCTCCCTACGGATTAACGGCACAATCTGTCATCTTCATATTTCGTTTAACCTGCAACTGGGTATCCGGTTTTCGTATTGACGGAACATGTAATAAGGCCGGGTCAGTACGTAAGGGCTACCCGGCTGAAGATACCTTTCTTGTTCTCGCCCTTGACCTGGATACCGATCATCTGTGGACGATCCCATTGGGGCAGGTTGCTGATTTGGATCAGTTCGCCAAACGGATGGTCTTTCCCTTCCTTCGTTCGATAACCGAACCGGCAGTATTGTCCGAAGGATACATCTACATACAAGGTTGCTTCCGGAGCCGTCAGCATTTCGGTAGCCAGCAGGGAGAATTTTCCTTCCTTGACCATCCATACGATTACCCTATTATTACCGATAGAGATACCGACAGCCTGTTGCTGTGTGCCGTAAAGGCATAGGCCGCTTCGGGCATCGGTTTGCTCGATGGTGGCAGAGAAGCGGTAGTTCTCTTTTTGCGGACGCAGGGCGAGGAGGGAGCCTGTCAGGCTGTCGTCGCCTTCTACCGTTAGTTTGCCCTCTTTCAAGGTGTAACGGGGTTTGGCCTTAGCTACATCCCATATCCATTCTGCATGCAGGTTCGCCGCATTGAAATCGGCTATGAAATCAGCAGGGGGGAGTTGTATGGTGCCCGGATAAGGAGCAGAAGCTTGCAGGCTGGGGGTCGTACCGTAACGGAAGGCCGGCCAACCGGTTGTTTTGTCCCATATCACTTCATCCAGCATTCCCTGACGGCCGGTATAGATGTTCGAGCCGGCATTGTAGGCATGATAGAGGTAGAAGAAACGATGGTCGGGTGTCTCTACCAACGTACCGTGTCCGGGACAGCGCCATTCGTCGCTGGCATGCAGGATGGGGTTATCGGCATATTTCTCCCACGGCCCTTGGATGGAGCGGGCACGAGCTACACCGGTCATATAGTTGCATTGGGCACCGCAGCAGGCATTGCCGGCGTAGAACATATACAGGTAGCCGTCGTGTTCTACGATACATTGACCTTCGATACCGCCGGCTTCCCAATTGGGTTCGGCGGTGACGAGTGAGAAGACGTCGCCTTTCAGCCGGAGGCCGTCGTCGGTTAGTTCCGAACCGAGTATCTCAATAGGGCGGCCCTTGTCCAGTCCGTAAGCTTTCCAGGTGATATAGCGCTTACCTTGCCAGTCGATCACGTAGGCATCAATGGCTTCGTTTGTCCATTCAATGAGGATGCCATGGTCAGTGAATCCCTGGCGGATATCGCGGGTAGTGGCTACCCCGATAAACGATTTTTTGTCGCTTTTCCGGCGGGCGGTATAATAGACAAAGTAGGTACCGTCGTGATAGTATAATTCCGGCGCCCAGTAGCTACCCATTGTCCAGTCGGGTATTTCGCGGAATAGGCCGCCAAGGTATTGCCAGTTGACCAGGTCTTTCGATTCATACAGGCGATAGGCGGGTGCCCATTCGGACGAAGTGCCGGCGGCATAATACGTATCTCCCACGCGGATCATGGTCGGATCGGGCAGGTTGCCCGGAAGTACTGGGTTCTTGTAGGTTGTTTCTACCTGTGCTTGTGTAAGCAGGGGAAGAGTCAACAGTGCGAATAAGGTTAAAAGTCTTTTCATACACAAAGCGGTTTATAGGGATGTTTGTTTACTGAATTTACGTGGATAATTAAACAAGATCGCCAGCAAGGTACCGAATCCCAACAGGTAGGGGTAGTAGAGATACTGCATGATACTGATGGGAGAGACGGCACCCAGTCCGGCGGCAATCAGCAGTTGTGCACCATAGGGAATGATTCCCTGTACAAAGCAGGAAAAGATATCCAGGATACTGGCGCTGCGGCGATTGTCTACCTGGAACTTGTCGGCTATGTCTTTGGCAATCGGCCCCGACATAATCAGGGCGATGGTGTTGTTGGCTGTACACAGGTTGGCAAAGCTGACCAGGGCGGCAATACTGGCTTCAGCTCCTTTCGACGAGTGGATACGTGACGTGAGTTTACGGATCAGCCAGTCAATCCCGCCGTTATAGCGGATCATCTCCAGCATACCTCCGGCCAGGAGGGTGACGATTATCAGCTCGCCCATATCCGTGATCCCGGTACCCATCGCACCTGTCCAACCCCAGATGTCAAAGCTGCCTGTAAGCAATCCGACTACGCCTGAGAGGACGATACCGATCAACAACACCAGCATGACATTCACCCCGCATATGGCGGTGACAAGTACAACCAGGTAAGGCACTACCTTGCTCCATTCGATGGCTTGGGGAATATACCCCTCTCCGGCATTGCTGCCGACCAATACATATAATAAAGTAGTAAGGATCGCTATCGGCAGTGCGATGTGTATATTCACTTTGAACTTGTCGGACATATTACACCCCTGGGTACGGGTAGCCACGATCGTCGTGTCGGATATAAACGACAGGTTGTCGCCAAACATGGCGCCACTGACTACTACACCCAACATCAATGCCGATGGCATCTCTGTTTTGGTCGCAATCCCGACAGCCACGGGAGCCAATGCTACAATCGTTCCCACCGACGTTCCGACCGAGATAGAGATAAAGCAGGAGGCGATAAATATACCGGCAGCCAACAGGTTGGACGGTAGCAGCGACATGGTCAGGTTGACGGTCGCATCTACGGCCCCCATCATCTTAGCCGTCTGTGCAAAGGCACCGGCAAGGATAAAGATCAACACCATCAGCATGATATTGCTGTTGGATGCACCCCGGCAGAACTGTTCGATACGGTTGGATAGTTTGCCCCCCTTCGAAATAGCAATCGCTACGATAGATGAAATCACAAACGCCACCGTAATCGGCATCTTGTAGAAGTCACCTGCAATAATGGATACTGCCAGATAGACTACCAGAAACACGCCCAACGGCAACAAAGCCCAGGCGTTGGGTGCATGCTGCAGGGGAGGAGTCTGATATGTTTCCGTCTGTTCCGTCATGCGTTAGAAAGAGAAACGCAGGGCGATGCGGACACCATGCTTCTTGATATTGGGTTCGTCCAGGTACGACATACGCCAGTAGTAGTCGATACGCAGTATCTTAAGGATGTTTTCCAACCCTACGCTACCTTCCATATACGGTGTGTCGCCGATGGGACGCGTGCCGTCGGGCAAGCGGAACAGGCCTTCCGGCTGGAGCATCGGATTGTTTTTGTCGGACAGGCTACCGTATATACCGCTGAACGATACGACTTCGCGCAGGCGCAGCCATTTGATAACCGGTATCCGGTTCAGGATCCATCCTTTCATATAGTAGGTGAAGTACCAGGAGACATATTGGTCGGTCACAAACTCCAAAGCCCGCATCATGGCAAATGCCTCCGGCTGGATGGTTACCGACTGGTTGGTGTTCGGCAGGATCAACATGGGAAAGGGGACTTTGTCCCATACCTTACCGGCCTTGACTGTGGCGTCGATATGGCCGAACGAGGACAGCCAGATACGCTTCTGGGCACTCAGCTCTGTATGGTTATAGGTGTAGTCGCCTCCCAGTACGCCCTTCAGAGCCAGTTGATGCGACAGCTTGAAGATAGGTGCATCCTTCGACATATTAAACAGCGACTCTTTCCCTTCGCGTCCGCCATATGCCCGTTCGCCCGGGGCGAAACGAACCTGGAGACCGAGTTCTGAGGTGTTGTAGTCGTTGATATTGGTCAGGCTGCCATCGGGTTCATACTGCAGGTATTGCAGTGTGCCGGCTGCTTCATTGTTTTCCTTCCGCGTCCATCCTTTGATGGAGAGGCCGTTGAGCCATTCCTTCTCATACTGGAGCATCGCCTTGCGGATATATTGCATCTGGGTGACGGGTTCGCCCACTTTCCAGGCTACGAACATATTATCCTTGCTCGTAAAGAGGAAGTCCTGTCCCGGTGTATAGACGTCGTATTCGTAGATGGCCGACAGGTTGTTACGCGGACTCTCGCCTTCATGATATTTCTTTTTGGTGAAACTGTGCGTCAGTTTGGCGTTGTACTTGAATTTCCGGTCGTCCGTCCCGTAGGCTATATACCCGCTGCCAAACCAGTAGGGATTGAGGTTGGCAGTGGTCATACCGCTCGCCCGCATACGGAAACCTTCCAGTTGGTTGGTCGAGAAGACGGTGTTCATCGGACCGATATCCAGTTTGCTTGTTTCCTTTTTCCGGGAAGTGGGAATATAGCCGGTAATCAGGATTTCGGCCGTCTTGATGATGGCATTGAAAGACGGTACACGGCGTAGTTGCGCTAGTAGTTCATTCAGGGCGCTTTCTTTTTCCTTCAGCGGAATATGGCGGTGTTCCACCCAGAAGGTATCTGCCCGGAGGGTGGCGTCGGGCGCTGTATGCAGGGAGCCGAGGAGTCCGAATACCGAATCGCGGTTCTGTATGTCAAAACTGTATTTATCATAATTGCGCAACTGGTGGGCGTATAGTTGTTGCGCTCCTTTCACTATATAAAAATTGACGTACGTGTTTTCATTGCTCACCACCCAGGTGCTATCCGGCGTACGCATGAATTCCTGGTCGATACGCAGCTTTTCTACCCAGTTGAGGTTGATGTTGTGCGGGGTGTTCAGGGTATATTTCTTGACCGAATAGTTTCCGTCGAGCGTGATATACAGCCGGCCCGTGAACCCGTAGCTCTGACTGTTAACCGGTACGAAAGCGAGGTCCACACATTTGTCGTTGTTGACCATCACTGTATCCATAATGTAATACTTGTAATAGGAGGTGGCCAGGGTAGAAGAGAGGGGGCTGACAAAGCGGTTCAGCAGGATGGTGATATTGTTGTCGAAGATATTGATGCTTTTGAATATTTCTTCCAGGTTGGAACTGATGGCGCCTCCGTCGTCGAGTGTCTGGTCGATTCCTTCCTGCCGTTTGGCTTTAGTGATGATCTTTTCCGATTTGGGACTCTTGCGGTAGTAGATATCCGCCAGGTTTTCCCTGACGGAAAAGGTGAGGATCGGTTTGCCGTTAAACTCAGATGTATCGAGGTAATTCTTGATGAACTGGAAATTCTTCAGCAGTTTGTTCTTTTCGAAATTGGGGTTGAAGTTGTCGAGCGCCAGGGAGAGTTTCTCATAGCGTTCGACTTCGTATTCGTCTTTGGCCTCGATCCGGTTGTCGTCTTTATGGTCGATGACCTGTTTGATCAATTCCACCGCCGGATTGTCTTTGCGCGAATAACGCTCGCGGGTTGGCTTGACCACCACTTCCGACAACTGGTATGAGGAAGGCTTTAACAGGATGTTCAATCCGCTGTTCTTGCGACCGGCTGTCAGCTTGATGGTTTGCGTGTCGTAACCCAGGGATACGATTTGCAACGTTGTCAATCCTTTGTCGTTCTGAAGGGAAAAGGCTCCGTTATCATCCGTCATCACCCCAATCGTGGAATTGGCAAAAATGACGGAAACATAGGATAAGGCTTCACCGGATACGGAATCTCTCACAATTCCCGAAACCGAAGTGATATTTTGTGCGGATATAGCACCTGTAGCCGTTAAGGCAAATAACCAAACAGATAGAAATATGAAGCGAACAATTCTTGCCATGCGATAATCAACGTCCTATAGAAGTTCTTACGTTAAGGGTGCAAAGGTACATCATTAATTATAGAAACACTTGCGAGGGATATTAATAATCATTAATCATTATAACCTATAGAAGTCTGCAGGTGTGCTTGCGCTTCCCCATACACGCATCAAAAGATGTGTATAAAGAGTAGCTCTCAAGAGGGGAAGCGCAAGCACACCTGCTGACACCTGCTTATAACATATTTTCTGTGTCAGATACCGTATCAGTAAAAAAAATACTACATTTGCACCTTAATTACGATAATTAGCTTAAGATTATGATAAAGATTACTTTTCCGGATGGTTCGGTACGGGAATACGCGAAGGGAACAACCGCCCTGCAAGTGGCCGAAAGCATCAGCTCCCGCCTGGCGCAAGACGTATTGGCCGCCAGTGTCGATGGTGAAACATGGGATCTTTCCCGTCCGTTGATGAACGACTGTGCCGTCAAACTGTATAAATGGGACGACGAGGAAGGCAAGCACGCCTACTGGCACTCCAGCGCCCACCTCATGGCCGAAGCCTTGCAGGAACTGTATCCGAATGTGAAGTTCGGTATCGGACCGGCTATCGAGAACGGTTTCTACTACGACGTGGATCCGGGTGAAGGCGTGACGATCAAAGAAAGCGATTTCGCAGCGATCGAAGCCAAGATGATGGAACTCATCGCCAAGAAAGAAGAAATCAAACGTGCCGATATCGTCAAAGCTGACGCCATGAAACTGTTTGGTGACCGTGGCGAAATCTATAAGACCGAACTGATCGGCGAACTGGCCGATGGTACGATCACCACCTACACCCAGGGCTCGTTCACCGACCTCTGCCGTGGACCGCACCTTCCGAATACGTCTTATATTAAGGCCGTGAAGATCCTGAGCGTCGCCGGCGCTTACTGGCGTGGCGACGAAAAGCGTAAACAGCTTGTCCGTCTCTACGGTATCACGTTCCCGAAGAAGAAGATGCTCGACGAACACCTCGAACTGCTCGAAGAAGCCAAAAAGCGCGACCACCGCAAGGTAGGCCGTGAACTCGAACTCTTCGCCTTCTCGCAGGCTGTCGGCGCCGGGCTGCCGTTGTGGTTGCCGCGTGGTACGCAGCTCCGCCTCAAACTGGAAGATTTTCTGAAACGCATCCAGAAGAAATACGGCTACCAGCAGGTCATGACCCCGCATATCGGTGCCAAACAACTTTATATGACGTCGGGCCACTACGAAAAGTATGGCAAGGACTCGTTCCAGCCGATCCATACCCCGCAGGAAGGTGAAGAATTCCTACTCAAACCGATGAACTGCCCGCACCACTGTGAGATGTTCAAACTCACACCCCGTTCCTACAAGGAACTGCCGGTCCGCTTTGCCGAGTTCGGTACCGTGTATCGTTACGAACAGAGCGGCGAGTTGCACGGGTTGACGCGTGTACGCGGCTTTACGCAAGACGACGCCCACCTCTTCTGCCGCCCCGACCAGTTGAAGGAAGAATTCCTCAAGGTCATGGACATCATCTTCATCATCTTCAAAGCCCTCGACTTTGAAAACTTTGAAGCACAGATATCCCTCCGCGACCCGAATAACAAGGAAAAATATATCGGCTCGGACGAGAACTGGGACCGCGCCGAAAGTGCCATCGTTGAAGCCTGCCAGGAAAAGGGCTTGCCGGCACGTGTGGAACTGGGCGAAGCCGCCTTCTACGGACCGAAGCTCGACTTTATGGTCAAAGACGCCCTCGGACGCCGTTGGCAGTTGGGTACGATCCAGGTAGACTACAACCTGCCCGAACGTTTCGAACTCGAATATACCGGTGAAGACAATAAGAAGCACCGTCCGGTCATGATCC
The DNA here is from genome assembly GCA_031555145.1 of Tannerellaceae bacterium. GTDB lineage: Bacteria > Bacteroidota > Bacteroidia > Bacteroidales > Tannerellaceae > JAJDIA01. Next base: position 19,796 of record JAVBUR010000092.1, read on the forward strand.
ACCGTGCCCCGTTCGGTTCGATGGAACGTTTCGTGGCCGTGCTGATCGAACATACCGGTGGTAAGTTCCCGCTCTGGCTCACGCCCGATCAGGTAGTGATCCTGCCCGTCAGCGAGAAATACAACGACTACGCCTGGGAAGTGTCACGTACGCTCGAAGAGCAGGATATCCGCGTATTGGTGGACGATCGCAACGAGAAACTGGGACGTAAAATCCGTGATAACGAACTCAAACGCATCCCCTATATGTTGATCGTTGGGGAGAAAGATGCTGAAAATAATGAAGTTTCTGTAAGAAAACAGGGTGAAGGTGATAAAGGTTCGATGAATATTACTACCTTTGCTGCGCTTTTGACTGAAGAAGTGGAAAGTATGATGAATCGCTGGCAAAATAGTAACAACTAAATAACTAATAACGAGGAGAATAAATATTTTTGAATGAAGAATGACAACCTGAAAGAGCAGTACAGAATTAACGAACGCATCCGCGTGCGTGAAGTTCGATTAGTGGGTGATAATGTAGAACAAGGAGTGTTTCCAACCTTCCAGGCTTTGAAAATGGCTGAAGATAAAGGATTGGACCTGGTTGAAATTTCACCGAATGCTGTGCCCCCCGTTTGTAAGATCACCGATTATCAGAAATTCCTCTATCAGCAAAAGAAACGTCAGAAAGAGCAGAAGGCCAAGTCTGTGAAAGTGGTGGTAAAGGAGATTCGTTTCGGACCTCAGACCGATGACCATGATTACAACTTCAAGCTCAAGCATGCCAAGGGCTTCCTTGAAGAAGGATGTAAGGTTAAATCTTATGTGTTCTTCAAAGGCCGCTCGATCCTCTTCAAGGAACAAGGCGAAGTATTGTTACTCCGTTTTGCTAACGACCTCGAAGAGTATGCCAAGGTGGAATCACTGCCCCAGCTCGAAGGAAAGCGCATGATCATCATGCTCGCCCCGAAGAAAGCTCCGGCACCTGCGAAGCCTGCCGTTGCTCCGTCGACCAAGCCCGCCGCTCCGAAACCGGCCGCAGGAGCACCTGCCCCGAAACCCGCAGCAGCACCGGCAAGCACTGATGACGCAACAAACGAATAAAGAAACACTACCCATTTGGGGTAGACCATTTAATAATTAAATAAATTTTGGACAATGCCTAAGATGAAGACTAACTCCGGTGCCAAAAAGAGGTTCGCCCTTACCGGAACAGGTAAAATCAAAAGAAAACACGCTTTTAAAAGTCACATCCTGACTAAAAAGACGAAAAAAGCAAAACGTAACCTCACCCACACCGGTCTTGTAGCTGAAGTGGATGTGAACGCAGTAAAGCAAATGCTTTGCCTTAAGTAATCTTTTTAAGCGAGTTTAAACGATTTTTATTAACCGAATGTATTTAGCAGCAAAGATCATCCGTAAGTGGTGACGCTAACATTCACAAACAGATTAGAATTATGCCGAGATCAGTCAATCATGTTGCTTCAAGAGCAAAAAGAAAACGGATTTTAAAGCTTACCAGAGGTTACTATGGCGCACGTAAGAA
>JAVBUR010000010.1:0-45085 GCA_031555145.1 Tannerellaceae bacterium
CCACGTCAGTGGTGCCGTATATAATAAACCGGTACCGCTGACGCGGCACAAGAACATCAACCAATCACCTGTCCAGGGGCTTACACCCCTGGCTACGAACACGATACCCCTGACGGGGCATGCACTCTAAAGCTAGTCAAAAGATGTGTATAGAGAGTAGCTCTTGAAGAGGAGAAACGTCGCTGCGCTCCTGAGAATGAGTTGGACGCTAAAACACACCAACAAAAAAACTTTCAAATACGGCCAGATATGAAGATGCGGTGTACTGCCTTTTGTATATGCAATTGGGTTGCATTTTCTAAATAAGGAGCGGCTACAGGTTATCATTGGTTTTTTTATAAATAAAAGAATGATCGGCTTAACCATTGGCCGGCTAGAGCAGGCTGAGTACTTTGGGCACGAAGATGATTAGCCCTGTGATAACGGCAGCGATAGCCAGTAGCAGGACGGCTCCGGCGGCCATGTCTTTGACGTGTTTGATGGCGGGGCTATACTCGGGGGAGAGGTGGTCGGCCAGCAGTTCGATGGCGGAGTTGAAGGCTTCGGCTGCCAGTACGGCGCCGATCAGGATGACGATTGCGATCCATTCGCCGGCAGAAAGGTGGAAGAGGAAACCGGCAACCACCACACATACGGCCACCGTGCAGTGAATCCAGGCATTGTGTTCACTGCGTAGCAAATGCCCGATGCCGGCAAAGGCATAACGGAAACTACGGGCACGGTCACGAAAGGAAAAGGCTTTCTTCTTCATCACTATCTGTCATGCGGATTATATATGCGGCAAATATACGACTATATCCCCTAAATCCTTTCCGGTTTCTCGCCTTTATGGGTTATTTTCCCTACCTTTGCACCCACTTTATATTAATAGGTAAGAACGAACATGATTACAGTAAGCGGATTAGACCTTCAGTTTGGGAAACGTTCCCTTTTTCAGGATGTCAATTTGAAATTCACGTCGGGCAACTGCTACGGCATCATCGGTGCGAATGGCGCCGGTAAATCCACCTTTCTCCGGATTATCAGCAAAGACCTGGATCCTACCCGTGGATCGGTGACGCTGGCTCCGGGCGAACGCCTGTCGGTGCTCAGCCAGGACCACTTTGCTTTCGACGAATATACGGTATTGGATACCGTGATGATGGGACACACCACCCTGTGGGAAGTAATGAGTGAAAAGAACGCCCTCTATGCCAAACCCGATTTCAGTGACGAAGACGGTATCCGTGTATCTGAACTCGAAGAGCGTTTTGCCGAAATGGAAGGTTGGAACGCCGAGAGCGATGCCGCCAGCTTGTTGAGCGGCCTCGGTATCAAGGAAGACCTGCACTACAACCTGATGAAAGACCTGAGCGGTAAGCAGAAGGTACGTGTCCTCTTGGCACGCGCGCTGTATGGCAAGCCCGACAACCTGTTGTTGGATGAACCGACCAACGACCTCGACCTTGAAACGGTTTCCTGGTTGGAAAACTACCTGTCGAACTTCGAGAACACGGTGTTGGTTGTCAGCCACGATCGTCACTTCCTCGACTCTGTTTGTACGCATACGGTCGATATCGATTTCGGTAAGATCCAACTCTTTGCCGGTAACTACAGCTTCTGGTACGAATCCAGCCAGTTGGCCCTCCGCCAGCAGCAGAACCAGAACAAGAAGGCCGAAGAAAAGAAGAAGGAACTGGAGGAGTTTATCCGCCGCTTCAGCGCCAACGTAGCCAAGTCGAAACAGACGACGAGCCGCAAGAAGATGATCGAAAAACTGAATATCGAAGAGATCAAACCTTCCTCACGCCGCTATCCGGGTATCCTGTTTACACCGAACCGTGAACCGGGTAATCAGATCCTCGAAGTGAAAGGACTGACCAAGAAGATTGACGGCCAGGTATTGTTTCAGGATCTTAACTTCAATGTAGAGAAAGACGACAAGATCGTATTCCTCAGCCGCGACCCGCGTGCCATGACCGCTTTCTTCCAGATCATCAACGGTGAAGCAGAGCCCGATGCCGGTACCTTTCAGTGGGGACAGACCATCACCACGTCGTATCTGCCGCTCGACAACTCGCCCTACTTCAATACCGACTTTAATATCTTGGACTGGCTGTGCCAGTTCTCACCCGATACCAATGAGGTGTTCCTCAAAGGCTTTCTCGGACGTATGCTCTTCTCCGGCGAAGAATTGCTGAAGAAAGTCGGCGTATTGTCGGGGGGCGAGAAGATGCGTTGCATGATCTCGCGTATGATGCTGACCGACGCCAATGTGCTGATCCTCGATACGCCGACTAACCACCTCGACCTGGAATCGATCCAGGCATTCAACAATACGTTGAAAGGCTTCCGCGGCAACCTGCTCTTCTCCAGCCATGACCACGAATTTATCCAGACGGTGGCTAACCGTATCATCGAACTCACCCCGAATGGTATCATCGACAAGATGATGGAGTACGACGATTATATTACCGATCCGATCGTGGCCGATCTGCGCGAGAAGTTCTATAAGTAAACGTATACGGGTATGAAACAGCGGGTCTTCTTCCTTCTTCTCTTCTTTGTGGTATGGCTGCCGATATTTGCTTTTCAACGGCCGATGTTTATGCTGTATCAGGGAGTGATGGCTGAAGGATTGTCGCCCGAATCGTGGCTGCAGGTGGTTCGGCATGGGATGTTGCTGGATTGTACGGTGGCCGGATACCTGACGGTGATTCCGTTGCTTTGTGTGTTACTGTCGGTCTGGTTTCCGGGAGAATGGCTGCATAAGACGATGCGATGGTATGTAGGAGTGGCCTCAGTGATCATCTCGGTGATATTTGTCGTCGATATGGCACTATATCATTTTTGGAAGTTCCGCCTGGATGCTACGCCGCTGTTTTATATGCAATCGCCAAAAGAAGCGGTGGCGAGTGTGCCGTATAGGGTGCTTTTCAAACAATTCGTATTATTCATCCTTTCGACATTCGCCATCTGGTGGGTGATTGACAAGCTGGTGCTTACACATACGCCTGAAAAGAAGGTCGGAAATCGTTTATGGAGTACGGTTGTGGTGTTGGTGTTGGGCGGTCTGCTGTTTCTGCCTATCCGGGGAGGAATCACCACGTCGACAGCCAATGTCGGGATGGTGTATTTCAGCAAGAACCAGTTCCTCAACCATGCAGCGATCAATCCCTGTTTCAGTCTGCTGGCATCGCTGTCGAAACAATCTGATTTTGCCTCGCAGTTCAACTATCTGCCGGAAGCTGAACGTGCGGAGACAGTGCAGCCGTTGCTCTATACGCCCGATCCTGCCGGTCAACCCGGTCAGGCGTTGCTGACAACAACCCGTCCGAATGTGTTGATCATCCTGCTGGAGAGTTTTTCGGCCAGTGTGATGGAAGCAGCCGGAGGTGAAGCGGGCGTAACGCCCCACCTGAACAAGTTGGCAAAGGAGGGTATCCTGTTTACGAATATGTATGCCAACTCATTCCGTACCGACCGTGGGATTGTTTCCGTACTGAACGGTTACCTGGCGCAACCGACCACCTCGATCATGAAATATCCGTCCAAAAGCCAGACGTTACCTTCCATTGCCAAGTCGTTGGGGAAAGAAGGGTATACGGCGGATATGCTTTATGGCGGGGATATCAATTTTACGAATATGCGGAGTTACTTCTACAGTTCCGGGTATAGCCGGATCATTGCCGATAGCGACTTCCCCATCCATACCCGCCTGAGCAAGTGGGGGGCGAACGATGATGTGACCTTTATGCATCTGTATGAATCCATCCGCGATCGCGATCAATCGACGCCCTGGTTGACTACATTCCTGACGTTGAGCAGCCATGAACCGTTTGAGGTGCCTTACAAGCGGTTGGAGGGACTGTATCCCAACTCGGTCGCCTTTACGGATAGTTGCCTGGGTGACTTTATCGATAAGGTTAAGAAACTGCCGGTCTGGAAAGACCTGTTGGTGGTGTTGGTTTCTGATCATGGTTTCCGTTACCCGGATACGGTGCAGGAGTTTGCTCCGGAGCGCTTTCATATACCGATGTTGTGGTTGGGTGGCGCTGTGAAACAGCCGATGAAAGTAGAAACCTTTGCAGTGCAGACCGACCTGGCAGCTACTTTGTTGCGTCAGCTTCATTTGCCGGTGGATGGCTTTACATTCAGTAAAGATATCTTTGATCCGTCTTCTCCGCACTATGCGTTTTATACGTTCCCGAATGGCTTTGGTTTTATGGATACGACAGGTGTGTCTGTGTTTGACAATGACAGTCGGCAGTTGCTGTTGGATGAACCGAAGGAAGGTAATGACCTCCGCCTCAGGAAGGGTAAAGCGTTGTTGCAAACACTCTACGACGACCTGGGCGGAAGGTAAATCATTTTGTTTTATTTTGTTGTGATCGGACGGGCTTCTACGCCTTCGAAGGTCATTTTGACGGGGGTGATAAAACCGTCTTTGTCGAAGGTCATCTTGTCGATACAGGTTACACGGTGGTCACGGCCCTTATTGTCTAACGGGCGACGGTGGTATACAACATAATAGTCGTCTGAAGCCGGGACATGCATCACAGAGTGATGTCCGGCGCCGGTGGCTACTTCCGGATCTGTTTCGAGTATTTTTCCGATACGTTCGAAAGGACCGAAGGGAGAATCGGAAATGGCATAGGCTGCACAGTAATCGGGCTGGCCCCAACCACCTTCACTCCACATAAAGTAGTATTTGCCGTTCTTTTTTAACATGAACGGTCCTTCCACATAGTTTTCCGGAGTGACTTCTTTGTATATCTCGCCGTCGTCGAACGGTACGAGGGCGGTGAAGTCGTCATTCAGCTTCACGATGTTGCAATGACGCCAGCCACCATAATACATATAGTAGGTGCCATCATCGTCACGGAAGACAAACTGGTCAATGGGTTGGGCGCCGTTTACAATCTCGTTGATCAGCGGTTTACCCAGCAGGTCTTTGTACGGACCTTCGGGATGGTCGCTGACGGCTACACCGATACCGCCGATTTCGCCTTCATGCACATCATTGGCACCGAAGAACAGGTAGTATTTACCCTCTTTACTGATTACGGCCGGTGCCCACATGGCTATCTTTGCCCACTTAACTTCGGTCGTGTCGAGAATAGCGTGGTGCTTGGTCCAGGTCACGAGGTCTTTTGATGAAAAGCAGTCGAAGAAGGTTTGCTTCTCATATTTGTCACTCCAGGTCGGATAGACCCAATAGGTATCGCCATAGATAATACCTTCGGGGTCGGCATACCAACCTTCGAATATGGGGTTACCACTTTTGGCCGTTTCGGCCGCCTGCTTTTTTTGTGAGCAAGCCTGTGTTATAAGAAGAAGGGAAAGAAGAAAATAAACAGGTTTCATGTAGTATAAATAATTAATGATTATCAACGCTTTCTGTTGTAGCGTACGGCCAGGCCGCCTTCGGAGGTTTCCTTGTAGAGGCTGGGGAGGTCTTTACCTGTTTGGCGCATGACTTCCACTACCTGGTCGAAACTGACGCGGTGCTTACCGTCAGAGAAGTTAGAAAATGCATTGGCGTCGAGGGCACGGGCAGCGGCAAAGGCGTTACGTTCGATGCAGGGGATCTGTACCAGTCCGCATACCGGGTCGCAGGTGAGGCCCAGGTGGTGTTCGAGTCCCATCTCAGCAGCATATTCGATCTGAGCGGCCGATCCTCCGAAGAGTTGGCTGGCAGCAGCAGCACCCATGGCGCAGGCTACACCCACTTCGCCCTGGCAACCCACTTCGGCGCCGGAGACGGAGGCATTGGTGCGTACCACATTACCGAACAAACCGGCAGTGGCCAGGGCACGCATGATACGTGAATCGCGGAAGTCGCGTGTTTTTTTCAAGTGGAACAAGACGGCAGGAATTACACCGCAGGAACCGCATGTCGGAGCAGTTACGATCTTGCCGCCACAGGCATTCTCTTCGGAAACAGCCAGTGCGTATGAATAGACCAGGCCACGTCCCCGCACACTGCCGTCGTAACCTTTGGCACGGATCATATAGTCGGATGCCTTGCGACGGATACCCAGCCCGCCGGGCAGGATGCCTTCGGCTTCGAGGCCACGGGTAACTGCCTGTTGCATCACGTCCCATACTTCGGCTATATAGTCCCAGATCTCCTTCCCTTCGCATTGCTCTACATACTCCCAGAAAGAGTGGCCGGTACGTTCGCACCAGTCCTGGATATCGTGGATCGTATTCATCTCATATATTTCGGCCGCTTTCTGTTCGTTGAAGGTTTCATTGGCCAGCGTGCCTCCCCCGATACTGAACACTGTCCAGGTTTCGAGGCAAGCCTGCGAAGCGTCGAAGGCTTCAAACTTCAGTCCGTTCGGATGGAAAGGCAGGACGATATTGGGTTCCCACAAAATGGTGGCCGGTGCGGCCGGTTGCAATATCTCGAGGATGGCGACATCTGTCATGTGCCCTTTGCCGGTTGCGGCCAGGCTGCCGTATAGCGTGACGGTAAATGATGCCGCCGTTTTGTTACGTTCGAGAAACATCAGAGCCGCACGTCGCGGTCCCATCGTGTGACTGCTGGATGGTCCGTGACCGATCCGGAAAATTTGTTTGATTGATTCCATGAATAGATTATAGTCTTCGTTATACTCTTAAAAACACATTCTTTTTATATAATACCCACAAAAGTAAGTAAATAATTGATACTTGGGTCAGTGCGATCAATACTTGATAGTAATTACCCATATAGGGCTTCAGACCGAAAAAGAGGGATTCGCCGATACTACGGAAACTAATCACATTGGCCAGCATATAGGCGACGATGGAATTCATGCCATACACCTTGAGCCAGGTCGTGTGGCGGCGGTGTCCCTTGTAGTCGATCCAGTAGTAAAAAACTCCCATCAGCAGGAAGCAGTAACCGCTGCTGACCAATACCATCGAACTGGTCCATATTTTTTTGATGACCGGCATCTGTAATCCCCACAACCAACCGGCGGCTACCAGGAGGGCACCCAGCCCGAGAAGCAGTTGTACCCGGCGCTGGTGTGTAAACGGATGGCGCAGGATATGTCCGGCAAAGAGACCGGTGAGAACCGTAACGCCAAAGTTGAGGCTGCTCAGTATCCAGGTGTAGCGATACCGTTCGGCGAAGACAACGACGCCATCTTCGACTTTTGCCCCATCCCGGAAGCGTCCGAGGACGGCACGGTCGATCCATTCGGCCAGGTTACCGTTCGCTGTATAATCTCCGCCGCCGAATCCGTTGACGGTAATGAACTGCATCGCTCCCCAAAAGGCCAGTAGCAGGGCGACGGCAGCGCCGATCTGTACCCGGATAGAGGTATGAAGGAAAAGCAGGGCGGTGATCAGGTAACCGGCGGCGATGGCCTGCAAGGTATTAGAGTAGAGGTATATCTTGTCGGGATTCAGTCCCAGGAGATTTCCCTGGCAGATCATCCCGAATATCCACAGGAGGAGGAGACGTTTCCCGATCCGTTTATAGACGGCGGTCTTATCGGGCAATTCTTTATAGCGTAAAAAGGCAAACGGCATCGAGACACCCGCCATAAAGAGGAAGAGGGGCATCACCAGGTCCCAGGTAGAGAATCCTTCCCATTGTACATGGGAAAAGCCCCACATAAACGAGTCGAACCAGGGTGTGTCGACCGCTCGTTGGAGAGGATGCATAATTGCTTCCAGGGCAACCAGACAAAAAAGGTCGAAACCACGAAGTATGTCGAGTGCTTCCAATCGTTGAGGCGTAGTAGTATTTTTCATACGGGTATTTTTTAAGTGAAGCAAAGATAGTATAATATGGCAGCTTTACTTATTTTTGTTCCCCTTAACTGCATAAACATGTCAATGAAACAGCTTCTGAAACCCATAATGTTTGTCGGCACCTGCTCGGATGCCGGAAAGAGCGTGATCAATGCCGCCTTTTGTCGGATATTCCGGCAGGATGGGTATCAGCCCGCTCCCTTTAAAGCACAGAATATGTCGCTGAATTCTTATTCTACACCGGAAGGCGGGGAGATGGGACGGGCGCAGGTGGTTCAGGCTGAGGCTTGTGGGATTGCACCGCATACCGATATGAATCCGGTATTGCTGAAGCCGACCAGTGATTGCAGTTCGCAGGTGGTACTGAACGGACGACCCATCGGAAATATGTCGGCACGCGACTACTTCGGGGAAACAGATACACGCGACGCCCTGTTTGCAGATGTGGTACAGGCCTTCAACCGGCTGGAAGAACGGTATAACCCTATTGTACTGGAAGGTGCAGGGAGCATTTCGGAATTGAACCTGCGCGATCGTGATATCACCAACTTGCGCATGGCCGCTGCTGCCGGTGCCGCCACGTACCTGATCGCCGATATCGACAGGGGAGGGGTGTTCGGTTCGGTCTATGGTACTATCGCTTTGCTGAAACCCGAAGAACGGGCGTTAATTAAAGGGATTCTGATCAATAAGTTCCGGGGCGATATCTCCCTCTTTGCCGAAGGAAAGACAATGTTGGAAGAACTGACCGGAATCCCGGTAGTCGGTATCATCCCCTGGTTCCGCGATATCCGGATTGAGGAAGAAGACTCGGTGGCATTAACCATGAAAAAAAACACCTATCGGGAAGGAAAGATCAATGTCGCCATTGTCTTGTTGAAGCGGATGTCTAACTTTACCGACTTCGATGTGCTGGATGTCGACCCGCGTTTCAATGCCTACTATACCAACCGGCCGGAAGAGATTGAAAAGAGCGATATCATCCTGTTGCCCGGTTCCAAGAATACGTTGGACGACTTGCAGACATTACGCGCCGACGGTATTGCCGATGCCATTGTACGGAGTTATCATGCAGGGAAGAAAGTGATCGGCATCTGTGGCGGCTATCAGATGATGGGATTGCGGGTGGAAGATCCGAACCGGCTGGAAGGAATGATCCCGGCAGTAGCCGGTTTGGGATTGCTGCCGTTGCATACGGTGATTGGAGAAGAGAAGCTGACCCTCCAACAGTCTTTTTCCTTCGTGCCGGTATCGACGGATAATATTTGTGCAGGCTATGAGATCCACATGGGGGCAACCACTGTGGCGGAAGGGTACGAGTCGCGTCCGTTAGTTCGCCTGTCGGATAACCGGGAAGATGGTTATCACCGGGATGCCCGTTGTTGGGGGAGTTATATGCATGGGATGCTGGATAATCCTGTTGTACGCGATTATATGGCGGAAGGCTTTGGCCTGCAGGAACAGAAAGTGTCTTTCGACTATGCTGCCTTTAAGGAGGAACAGTATGATAAGCTGGCCGTCCATGTCCGGAGTAATGTAGACATGGACGCTATCTATCGTTCCCTTACTTTAACCGATTCAGGTGCGCTACCTCTTCGAGGCTGACACAGACGGTAGCCCCCATTTGCTCCAGGAAAAGAACAAGGTAGTTTTTTTTGATCTTCTTGATCTTACCGGAAACGTTCTTCATGGCGCCACAGAGGATCTCCACTTCGTCGCCTACATATAATTGTTTGCCGGCAGCTATTTCCAGGAATTCGCGGATGACATCAATCTCTTTTTGCCGGATAACGGCTGGCTTTCCATCATAGTAAACGATGCGGGAGACGCCATAGATGCGTAGCAACTCCCGTAGTTTTGATTCTTCGCAATGTACAAATACATAGGATGTGTACAGGGGGATATCGACGATCTTTACCCTGTCCGACCATACACGCGGACTACGGTGTAACGGCAACCAACATTCAATTCCTAACCCGGCAATTCGTTCTTTTACCTGTTTTTCGGCCCGGGGGGCGGTGTAGAGTGCGTACCAATTACTACTGATTTCCTCTTTCATTGGTGAATTTTCTTTCTTTTGCGGCGAAGTTAATACTATTTTTTTGTAACATTGCAATGTTGTTTGCGCAAACACTAAAATATACTATATGGACAGACGAAATTTTCTTCAAAAATCAGCATTGACTGTAGCCGGAGCAGGGTTAACTCCCCTGATCGGCGGTTCTTACCAAAGCGTATTCGGACAAACCGCACCATCTAACCGGGTGAAAGTGGGATTGATCGGATGTCGTAACCAGGGATGGAGTAACCTCCGGACTTTTCTGCAATATCCGGAAGTGGATTGTGTATCTCTGTGTGACGTCGACGATGAATGGCTGAATAAGCGCGCGGACGAAGTGAAGCAAATGACCGGAAGCAAACCGAAACAGTTAGTGAAAGATTGGCGGAGAGTCATTGACAATAAAGAGATCGATATCGTGATTGTCGGCACTCCCGACCATTGGCATTGCTTGCCGTTGGTGGCTGCCTGCCAGGCAGGAAAGGACGTGTATGTGGAGAAACCGTTGTCGAATACGATCGAAGAATGTAACCTGATGGTGAAAGCCGCCCGGAAATACAACCGTATTGTGCAGGTAGGCCAGTGGCAGCGTAGTGATCCGCATTGGGATGCTGCTGCGAAGTATGTACAGGACGGTCATATCGGCCGTGTCCGTACAGTGAAGGCATGGGCCTATCAGCCGGCCAAATGGACATTGCCTAAAGTGGCCGATTCCACTGTTCCGGCAGGGGTCGATTATGATATGTGGCTTGGCCCGGCTCCCAAACGTCCGTTCAATAGCAACCGTTTCCATTATAATTTCCGCTTCTTCTGGGATTATGCCGGCGGATTGATGGCCGACTGGGGCGTGCATTTGCTCGACTATGCCCTGAAAGGCATGAATGCCGGTCTGCCTCCGTATGTACTTGGCGCTGGTGGTAAACTTGGCTATCCGGATGATGCCATGGAAACGCCCGACACGTTGATGGTTACCTATAAATATCCCGACTATACGATTATCTGGGATCATGCCTGTGGTATCGGAAACGGGCTGTTTGATAAGAAAGAAGGGGTCGCCTTCTTTGGTGAAAACGGTACATTAGTCCTCACCCGTGCCGGTTGGGAAGTGCTCCCGGAAATGAATAACACCGGACGGAATTTCCCGTATTGCTATCCTTGCGATCCCGAACCGGTAAAAGCCACCCCGCGTATGGAACCTGTTGCCTTCCAAAAAGGCGAAGGAAAAGGCCTGTACAACCATGTGGGCAATATGCTCCAGTGTGTCAAAACACGGCAGTTGCCGAATGCCGACATTGCCATCGGCGCCGAAGTGGCGAAGCTCAGTCATATCGCCAATATCTCCAGCCGTGTAGGCCGAGCCCTCAACTGGGATGAAGCCACCAATACATTCGGTAACGACGCAGAAGCTAATGCCTTCATCAAGGCCTACTATCGTGCTCCCTGGGAGTTGCCGAAGTTGTAAGCCAAGGCTTGCTGCCTATCATTTATGGGATTTCTTTCCAACCGGATAATCAAGCCGTTGGAAAGAAATTTCTGTTTGTATCTATGCCAAAGCCGAAAATAAATGTTTTCTTTGCATATACTTAGATTCTAATTTAATCCGGAAGGCCATGTCGTTTGTTGTCATCATCCTCTGTCTATTATTATTGATCGTCTTGATCTCCTATTTCAAGGTGGATGCTTTTCTGTCTTTTATTGTGGTCTCTGTGCTTGCCGGAATGGGATTGGGGATTCCGTTGGATCAGCTTCCCGGAACGGTAGACCGGGGGATCGGTAATATCATGGGAAGCCTGACGCTGATCATCGTACTTGGGGCGATGCTTGGTAAGTTGGTGGCCGAAAGCGGTGCGACGCAGCGGATAGCTGATGTCATGGTGTCGGCCTTCGGGACAAAACATATTCAATGGGGGCTGATGATCACCGGATTTATAGTCGGCATACCGTTGTTCTATGGCATTGGCTTTGTATTACTGGTACCGTTGATCTTCTCCATCGTCAATCAATATAAACTGCCGGTGTTGTATATGGGGATCTCCATGCTGGCGGCTTTGTCGGTCACACACGGATTCCTGCCGCCACATCCTTCGCCCGTTGCATTAGTGGCACTGTTCGAAGCCAATATGGGCATGACATTGATTTATGGTATCCTGATCGCCGTGCCGACCATTGTACTGGCGGGGCCGCTCTTCGGCCGTACGCTCCGGCATATTCAGACCGGTCCGTTAAAGTTGTTTGAGAAGAAAGAAATCGATACGAAGTACGGACAACCGGGCACGGCCAATAGTTTCATCAGTGCCACCCTGCCCGTTTTTCTGCTGATTGTTGCTACGGCGATGCCTTATTTATTCCCTTCGTTGGATGGAATAGGAGCGGAGGTCGTCTCTTTTCTTAGCGCACCCTCTATCGTCATGTTGATTGCACTGATGGTGGCTACTTATACGTTAGGTATCCGTCAGGGAAGACCTGTCAAGGAAGTGATGGGCATCTTTGTTGATGCCGTCAAAGATATTGCGCCTATTCTGTTGATCATTGCCGGTTCTGGTATCTTCAAGCAGGTGATGGAAGATAGTGGCGTAAGTACGGAACTGGCTGGCGCTTTGCAGCAGTTGCCTGTTCACCCGCTGATATTGGGTTGGTTGATTGCCGCCGTGATCCGTGTCTGTATCGGTTCGGCTACCGTGGCGGGACTGACTGCTGCCGGTGTGTTGATGCCGTTAGTGGTACAGGCAAATGTAAATCCCAACCTGATGGTACTTTCACTGGGTGCCGGAAGCCTGATGTTCTCGCACGTGAACGATTCGGGATTCTGGATGTTTAAGGAATATTTCAACCTGAGTATCAAGGATACCATCCGGTCGTGGTCGTTGATGGAAACGATTGTTTCCGTCATAGGACTAATCGGCGTCATGCTATTAAACCTATTTGTATAACAATATAAAAAGCAACAAACGATGAGCACATGCAATGCAGATGAACAGTTTGAGAAGTTAGGACTGACCCTGCCTCCCAATCCCGCCCCGCTGGGCGTATATAAACCTTGTCTGGTGGTAGATGGAAAATACTTGTATCTCTCCGGCCACGGCCCGGTGCAGAACGACCGTTCGCTGATAATCGGACGTATCGGAAGTGAACTGACGATGGATGAAGGCAAGCAGGCCGCCCAACAAGTTGGCCTCACCATGTTGTCTACCATCAAAGCCCACCTCGGTAGTCTGAACAAAGTGAAGCGGGTCATCAAAGTCCTGGGTATGGTCAACTGTACGCCCGACTTCGAGAAACATCCGTATGTGATTAACGGATGCAGCGAACTCTTTGCCTCCGTCTGGGGACTGGAGAACGGTGTCGGTACCCGCAGTGCCGTAGGCTTTGGCTCACTCCCCGACAATATTCCGGTAGAGATCGAAGCGATGTTTGAACTGGATATGGAAATATATGACGATGGACTGGTATCTTGTAGATAAAGCAAATGAGATTGATTCTCCCGCCTTACTGGTATATCCGGACCGGATTGCGGATAATATCGGGCTGGCTATCCAGATAGCCGGAGGCGATACGGATAGGTTGCGGCCGCATGTGAAGACGAACAAGATGGGAGCTGTCTGTAGCATGATGATGCAGGCGGGGATCCGTAAGTTTAAATGCGCTACTATTGCTGAGGCGGAAATGTTAGGGCTGGCCGAAGCGCCGGATGTGTTGCTGGCGTATCAGCCGGTAGGTCCGAAGGCGGAACGTTTGCTGCAATTGGTAAAGTTCTATCCGAATACGTACTATTCCTGTCTGCTGGATAATGCCGACACAGCCCGTGCACTAGCCGGGTTATGCCGGCAGGAGAAACAGGTGATAGACGTATATATCGACCTGAATGTGGGTATGAACCGCACGGGTATATTACCAGGGAAGGCTTGCGAGTTGGCTGCCGTGATCCGGTCGTTGGATGGTCTGCGTCTGGTCGGCCTGCATGCCTACGACGGGCATATTCACGATACCGATGTGGCACTTCGCCGGCTGGCTGCCGATGAGGTCTATAAAATGACTGAACAGGTATATGCCAAGTTACAGCCTTTATATCTCTATCCCTTGGTCATGGTGATGGGAGGGACGCCGACCTTCCCCGTTCATATCCGTCACTCGCATGTGGAATGCAGTCCCGGTACGTTTATCTTCTGGGATTGGGGTTACCGGGAAATGCTTCCCGACCTGCCTTTTCAATGGGCAGCATTGGTCATGACACGGGTGGTTTCGGTCGTAGACAAGGAGCATCTCTGTGTAGACCTGGGGCATAAGGCTGTAGCGTCTGAGAGCCCATTCCCCCGTGTGCATTTTCTCAATGCGCCGGAGGCCGTGCCCGTGGCGCACAGCGAGGAACACCTCGTGTTGCAGGTGCCCGACAGCGGCGCGTATACCCCGGGCGATGTGTTGTATGGTGTGCCCGTTCATGTCTGCCCGACAGTGGCCTTGTATGGCAAGGCCAGTATGATCTTCGCTCATAAGAACCGGGGCTATCTGAAAGTGACAGCTCGTAATCGGTTGATATCCGTGTGAAATGCTTGATAGCTGTGTCATATAGTAATGTATCCTATGAAGAGACCTTTTATTGTAGATGTGCATCTCGACCTGAGTATGGATGCGATGGAGTGGAACCGCGACCTGCGGCAATCCGTTGATGAGATCAACCGCCGCGAAGCCGGTATGACGGATAAACCTGACCGGGGTAATGCTACCGTCTCGCTGCCCGAACTGCGACGCGCCAATGCCGGACTGGTGGTGGCTACACAGATCGCCAGGTACATCACCCCCGGTGATTATCGTCCCGGCTGGTATTCGCCTCAGCAAGCCTGGGCACAAACGCAAGGCCAGTTGGCTTGGTATCGTGCCATGGAAGAAGAAGGCGAGATGAAGATGATACGTTCCCGTACCGAACTGGATGCCCACATGGCTTACTGGAACGATGGGGAACCGGTTGATCGAAAAGCTATCGGCTATGTGCTGAGTATCGAGGGGGCTGACTCCTTCGTTACCGTCGATTACCTGGAACGCGCCTGGCAGAATGGCCTGCGGGCAGTCGGCCCGGCGCATTACGGCCCCGGGCGCTATGCTAACGGGACGGACTCGTCCGGTCGCCTTACCGGCGACGGTGTAGCATTGCTTCGGGAAATGGATCGGCTGGGGATAATCCTAGACGTGACTCATCTGAATGACGACGCTTTCTGGCATGCGCTCGAAATCTATACAGGCCCTGTCTGGGCCAGCCATAATAACTGCCGTGTCTTTGTCGACCATAACCGCCAGTTCAGCGACGAGATGATCCGGGCGTTGATCGAACGGAAGGCCGTGATCGGTATTGCCCTCGATGCCTGGATGATGGTGCCGAACTGGGTTCGGGGTGTATCTACGCCTCAAAGTACTAACTGTACGCTGGATATCATGGTTACTAATATCGACCACATCTGCCAGTTAGCAGGAAACACCTGTCATGTCGGTATCGGTAGTGACCTCGACGGGGCTTACGGTACAGAACAGTGCCCGTACGACCTGAAGACAATCGCCGATCTGCAGAAAGTCCCCGTCCTGCTTGAGAAACGAGGCTACTCCGAGGCTGATATCGAACGTGTCTTTTCGGGTAATTTTATTGAATTCCTACGCAAGGCGCTGTAGCCTGGCATTGAAATAGTCTGTGTATAATCCATTAATTAAAAGTGAAATGAAAAAGTTGTGTGTCTGTCTGTTGGCAGTGGTCGCTATGGCATTGAGTAGTTGTCAGCCCAAGGAACAAACGATTCGTCTGGCGTTTATTGCCGGGATGAATCCCGTGTTTAATTATGAAATGTATGAGCCGATGCTAAGTGCTATGTCGAATGTGACCTGGAAGGCTTATACGAATGAAGAGTCGCAGGAATTGTTCAAACCCGAACATGCAGGCGACTATGATGTGATTGTCTTCTTCGACATTTGCCTCGATGAGTTTCCGGAAGCCAGCCGGAACGATCTGGTTAAGGTGGTGAGCGAAGGAAAGCCTGTCTTTATCCTTCACGATGGCTTGCTGACATATAATGAATGGCCTGAGTTTGCCCATATCGCCGGTATGAAGTATTTCATGAGTGCGCAGGAAACGGACGGAGCCCTGTTCGGTGTATCTAGCTATAAGCACAATCAGGATCTGCCGATCAAGGTAGTAGATAAAAACCATTTCATCACGAAAGAAATGCCCGAAACCTTTGCTTTCAAAGATGAAATTTATGGAAAGTTATGGAAGTCGCCCGATCTTCATCCGTTATGGGTGACAGATCATCCCGACAGCGAACCCGTCGTGATGTATACCCACACCTATGGCAAGGCCAAAGTCGTCGGTATCGTTACCGGCCACGGCCCCGATATCTTTAAAGACAAGAACTTCCAGATGGCATTCGACCGTTCGATGCGCTGGTTGATACAATAAAAAGAGATTAGAGATTCAGTGCTGACAAAATCCTGTCGGTGGCGCCGATGTTTTGACTGACGTAGCCGCCGGCAGCTTCTCCTGCGGCAGTCAACAAGTTATTGTAGGTGAGCAGGTCGTTGAGGCGGGAAATGAACTCCTGGTCGTTGGCAACGGAGAAACCTCCTCCTACAGCAATCAATTCTTTAGCTTCCTTGAACTTCTGGTACTTGGGGCCGAAGATAACCGGGATACTGTATACCGCCGCCTCCAACGTGTTGTGGATACCTGCACCGAAGCCTCCTCCGATATAAGCCATATCACCATAGCGGTAGATGGAAGACAGCAGGCCGAAACTGTCGATAATCAGGCAGTCCTTATCGGCAATCGTCTTTTCATTGGCTTCCGACAGGCGTACTGACCGACGCTTCAGCAGTGAATGGATATCCAACAGATGCTCCCGGTTGATCTCATGCGGGGCGATAATCAGCTTAATCTCCGGATGTTCGTTGAAGTAGGGGATAAATATCTCCTCATCCTTCGGCCAGGAACTACCGGCAATCAGGATCGGTTGTTTTTCACCCTGTAAATTTTTTGCAAATTCTTCCAGAATTGGAAGTTCACGTGCCATTTTCCGCACATCCAATACCCGGTCGAAACGGGTGTCACCGGCAACCGTCACCTGCGTGATACCATATGCTTGAAGCAGGTCGCAGGAGGCCTGATCCTGTACGAACAGGTGGTTGAAGCAACGCAGCACATTCCGGTAGGCTTTACCGTACCATTTAAAAAAAGCCTGTTCAGGACGGAAGATCGCTGAGATAATATAGGTCGGAATGTCCCGTTTTTTCAGTTCGGTCAGGTAGTTCGCCCAAAACTCATACTTAATAAAGATGGCAATGGCCGGATTGGCGAGGTTGATGAACTTCCGTACTTTATAGGGCGTATCAAAAGGCAGGTAGCAAATCACATCCGCTCCTGCATAATTTTTCCGAACCTCATAACCGGAAGGAGAAAAGAAGGTCAGTAGTACCTTATATTCAGGATGTTCTGCTTTGATCTTTTCAATCATCGGACGTCCCTGTTCAAACTCACCGAGGGAAGACGCATGAAACCAAATGTATTTGGCATCCCGGTCTATTTTGTCTCTGAGGATACCGTTGGTGTGCCATTGTCCCAAACGCATCATCCGCGCTTTTTTGTGGAAAAGCGATAGTATTTCAACGGTCAGGGCGTACAGGTGAATAGCCAGCGTGTACAGGTAGATCATGATGTGTGCGTTATCGGTTTTCCAGCGATTCGATCGCTCGCTGTAAGCGGCTGATCGTTTCTTCTTTTCCCAATGTTTCCGTGATATCAAAAATATGAGGGCCTTTTCCTTCACCCACGAGGGCAAGGCGGACGGCGTTCATAATGTTGCCTAAATGATACGCTTTGCTTTCGATCCAGGCTTTAACGGTTTCTTCCGTACCGGCGCTGTCGAAAGGTTCACGGACTGCCAGTACTTCGATCAATTCGCCCAACTGTTCGGCAGAATCCGCTTTCCAACGTTTCTGGACGGTCTTCTCATCGTATGTCGTCGGAGCAATAAAAAAGAAGGCTGACACATCCCACAATTCCTTCACGAAATTGACGCGATCCTTCATCAATCCGACTACCTTTTGTACATAGGTGGGTGAAAGTATCTGTACGCCATGTTCGCCTAGTACGGGCATAAAGTAGGTCGTGATCTCGCAGTCGCTTTTTTGTTGGATATATTGATGGTTGAACCATTTGCCTTTTTCGTAATCGAACTTGGCGCCGCTCTTACTGCACTTCGTCAGGTCGAACAGACGGATCAGGTCGTTCATGCTCATCATCTCCTGGTCGTTGCCCGGGTTCCAACCCAACAGGGCGAGGAAGTTGGCTACGGCTTCGGGCAGGTAACCGCTCTCGCGGTAGCCGGATGATATTTCTTCGCTTTTCGGATCTTTCCATTCCAACGGGAAGACGGGGAATCCCAGTCGGTCACCGTCGCGTTTGCTCAGCTTACCTTTGCCGTCAGGCTTTAATAACAGGGAAAGATGGGCAAACTGGGGCATGGTATCTGTCCAACCGAAACAACGGTACAGCAATACGTGCAACGGGGCACTCGGCAGCCATTCTTCGCCACGGATCACGTGGGTGACTTCCATCAGGTGGTCGTCCACGATATTGGCCAGGTGGTAGGTCGGTAACTGATCAGCTGATTTATAGAGAACTTTATCATCCAGTACGGACGAGTTGATCACTACATCGCCACGGATGATATCGTTGACCCGGATATCTTCGTTGGGTTCGATCTTGATGCGGACTACATATTGCTGTCCGGCTTCGATCAGCGCCTTTGTCTCATCGCTGGATAAGGTAAGCGAGTTGCGCATTTGCAAGCGGGTGGAAGCATCGTATTGGAAGTTGGCAATCTCGTTTCGTTTGCTGTCTAACTCTTCGGGTGTATCGAAGGCAATATAGGCCAGGCCGGCGTCCAGCAACTGATCCACATATTTCCGGTAAATAGCTTTCCGTTCGCTCTGCCGGTAGGGACCGTAGTTGCCGCCGAAGCTTACGCCTTCGTCGAAACGGATACCCAACCAGGTCAGTGCTTCAATAATGTATTCTTCGGCGCCGGGGACAAACCGCTGTGAGTCGGTGTCTTCGATCCGGAGAATCAGATCTCCTCCTGATTGTTTGGCAAATAAGTAGTTATATAATGCAGTCCGAACGCCACCGATATGCAGAGGACCGGTGGGACTGGGTGCGAAGCGAACCCGAACTTTTCTTTGATCCATATTGTTATCTTATAGAATAATGCGGCAAAAGTAGACCTTTTTTTTCTCATACTAAACTTTTTTATGTACATTTCGCCTCACTTTGCGCGTAAAGTTAAACAGGAAGGATATGAAGGTAAAATATTACAATATACCCACTGCCGTATATTTTGTTGTGGCAGCATTACTGATTGCATACTTTTTCCCACGAGAGGGGAAGTTCCGGTATCAGTTCTTTGAAGGAAAACCGTGGCGATATGGTTTACTGACCGCTCCCGGTGATTTCCCCATTTATAAGACAGATGAAGAAGTGAAAGAAGAAAGAGACAGCATCTTACGCTTCTATAATCCTTATTACCGGATGCAGATCCAGGTAGAAACCCAACAGGTAGACAGTCTTCGCGCTTCCTATAATGCCACCCTTAAACAACGAGTCTCTGCTTCCTATATGCAGTATATCGAATCCTCTCTGATACATTTATATAAGAAGGGTATTATTTCCCCGGAAGATTTTGACCACCTGCGGAAGGAAAACTATGAACAGGTAAACCTGCTTGACAACAATATCTCACAACCTCACTTTGTGTCTGATTTCTTTACGGTGCGGACAGCGTATGAGTTTATTATCAATAATGTGCCACCCTATCTCAATAAAACCGTGCTGCAATCGTGCAATATCGATGATTTCCTGACGGTCAATGTCGTCTATGACAAAGACATGTCGGAGAAAGTCCGGGAGGAAATGATAAGCAGCATTCCCCTGGCGAAAGGATTGGTACAGTCGGGCGAACGGATTGTGGACCGGGGAGAGATTGTGGATAACCATACCTACAATGTCTTGCGTTCGTTGAAGATCGTCTATGAATCCAAGTCGGGAGCCGCACAACGGCAAGGTACATTGATCGCAGGGATTTTCCTGTTAGTCTGTGGGATTGTCTTTTGTTTCTGGCTCTATCTATGGTCGTTTCGAAAACAGATTTTCAACAATAAGCTGAATGTGCTGTTTCTGACCTTATGCATATTAATCGGGTGTTTACTGACGGAGTTGGTGGTAACCTATGGGTTGTTTAATGTCTATATTTTACCGTTCACCATGGTGCCGATCGTGGTGCGTGTCTTTTTTGATTCGCGTACGGCATTGTTTACGCACCTGATCATTGTGCTGATCAGTTCGTTGATGGTTCCCTTCCCGCATGAATTCCTTTTCCTTCAGTGTATAGCCGGTATGGTGGTGACGTTCAGTCTAAAAGACTTGTCCGAGCGTTCGCACCTGTTTCGTTGTGCCTTTACGATCTTCCTGGCGTATGCGCTGGCTTATATCGGGCTTGCCTTGTATCAGGAAGCCAACTTTAACAAGATCAACTGGATGATGATCTTGTATTTCGGCATTAATTTTATCCTGTTGATGTTTACCTATATCCTGGTCTATATATTGGAAAAGGCATTTGGCTATGTATCCAATATCACGCTGGTGGAGATGTCGAATATCAATACGCCGATTCTGAAGAAACTATCGGAAACGGCTCCGGGTACGTTCCAACATTCTTTGCAGGTATCCATCCTGGCTTCGGAAGCAGCGGCCAAGATTGGTGCTAACGCTCAGTTGGTACGTACCGGCGCTATGTACCACGATATTGGTAAGATGGTGAATCCAGCCTTCTTTACCGAAAACCAAAAGAGTGTCAATCCACATGATCAACTGACGCTGGAAGAAAGCGCCCAGATCATCATCAACCATGTGCCCGACGGCGTCAAACTGGCTGAGAAGGCTGGTATACCCAAGGCCATTGTCAACTTTATCCGTACGCACCACGGACGGGGGATGGCGAAGTATTTCTATAATACCTACCGCAACCGGTATCCGGATCGTGAGATTGATAAGGAACTCTTTACCTATCCGGGACCGAATCCCTTTACCAGGGAGACAGCTATCCTGATGATGGCCGATGCCGTAGAGGCCACATCACGCAGCCTGAAAGAACATACGGAAGAAGGTATCCATGAACTGGTCAACCGCATTGTCGACGGACAGATGGCTGAAGGGCTTTTGTCGAGCGCCCCGCTTACGTTCCGTGATGTGGCAGCGATCAAGCAGGTCTTTATTGACAAACTGAAAACGATGTACCACACCCGTATCAGCTATCCCGAGCTAAAGAAGAAAGAGTCGTAACCTGTCGGAAGATCAGAAGTCAACAATCACTCGGGCGTTCAACTGGCGACCCGTCAGGTAGTTGGGGATGGCGTAGCTGACGTTGTGGGCGTCGGTGATCCAGAAGTAGGAGTTGACGTTATTGAAGCCGAAGAGGTTGAATATATCGGCTCCCAACCAGATGTTCTTCAGATGGCTGAAAAATCCACGATCCATAATAGCATCTTTCCCTCCGGCCAACTGGTACGAGAAACCAATATCCACTCGACGGTAGGGTGGTGTGCGGAAATAATCGCCTTCCCATCCCTGACCGGGAATGGTTTGTGGAAGACCACCTGCCAATACGCCCCGCAAGTTCAGTTTCAACCGCTCATGCCCTGGAAAATAGTCCTGGAAGAAAAGGGAAACGGCGTATCCCTGACTGTTCGGCATCGGAACGGTAGTCGTTTCACGGATCGTCTGCTGCGCTTTCATCAGTGAGAAGCTGATCCAGGAATCGGTTCCGGGAACAAACTCTCCGAAGAACTTCATGTCCAATCCCGCGGCATAGCCGGTGGCGCAGTTCTCGCCGTAATACCGGATCTTTACATTATCGACTGTATAGGGAATCAGATTGTCCAGTTTCTTGTAATACACTTCTGTCGTCCATTTGAAGTTACGTCCGGCGGCTTTGAAGGCATAGTCACCTCCGGCAATGAAGTGGATGGAGCGTTGCGACTTGATCTCGTCATTCAGTACGGTTACATTGTTGCCTTCCTCGTCTTCCACTACCTTGCGCATCTCCTTATAGAACGGAGCCTGATAGTAAACGCCGGATGCAAGCCGGAATGTCAGGTTCTGGTCGAAGTTGGGTGTGAAGCCCAACGATACACGGGGACTGATGATCAACTCTTTGTTGAAATCCCAATAACTGCCGCGTATCCCGCCGAGCAATGTAAACATTCCCTGCTTGGTGCGGAACTTAAAGGCATCCTGCAGATAGGCTGAGAACCGGTTACTTTCAAGCTGTTGGTTGGAGTACAGGTTGGCGATCAGACTTACCTCTTCGCCGGTATAGGGCAGTGAATAACCTGCCGAGTCCCGTTTCTCCCATTCGCTGATCCGGTCGCGTATCTTTTCCCGTTGCAGGGTGACGCCCCACCGTAGGGTATGGTTGTTCAGTCCGGCAATCCCATAGTGGCCGATATTCATGACAGTCGATGTGAGTCGGTTGCGTGCATGTTCCTGATAGTTACCAAGCGAGACCGACGACACGGCATCGTCTGCATTCGGATTGGCAGCGGCCTGGTCGCTGAGAACATAGGTGCCGGTTATATCGTATCCCTCATATTCCAGACTGTTGTAGGCCGAGGCCTGGATGCCCAGTTCGGTGTGTTCGTTCGGACGGTTCTTTAAGGTGAAGGCGCCGAACAGGGTTCGGAACTTGTCTTTTTCCTGTCCATCCATACTGACGGCAAAGTGTTGGATATCTTCCGTCGTACCGAAAGATGTTTCGCGGCTTTGCGGGATAAATTTGTAGTTGTTGAGGGAAATATTACCAAGCAGGTCAGCCTCCCATTTCGGAGTCAACTGATAGGTCATATACGATTGGAAGTCGAGGAAGTTGGGATCGTACTCCGCCTTGGTATCGGTTGTGCTCAGCAGTGAACGGGTCGTTTTATACCGGACCCCTGTCACTTGCGTGAACTTACCACTGCCACTGCCGATATAAGCGTTGGCGCCCAACAGACTGGCTGACACCGAGCCTTCGAGTGTTTTCGGCTTTTTGTAGGTGATATCCAGTACCGAACTCATCTTATCGCCATACCGGGGTTCAAAGCCACCGGCAGCGAAGTTGACTGATTCGGTCAGGTCGGGGTTGATGAAGCTCAACCCTTCCTGCTGTGCCGAACGGATCAGCAACGGACGGAATACTTCCAATCCGTTTACATAGACAATATTTTCATCATAGTTACCACCCCGTACCGAATATTGCGAGCTTAATTCATTGTGCGACGATACCCCGGCAAAGGTGACCACCATACTCTCGATGCTGCCTCCCGAAGGGTCAGGCAGGAGCCTGACCTGATCCGCATTGAGCGTCTCCATCGTATTCGCTTGTCGCCGGGTGGCGGTGATGACCATTTCATTCAGTTCGAAGGAGGTGTAGTTCATCTGTACGTTCAACCGTGTGTCGGCCGTCGGTTTGGGAAGGATACGCTCCGCTTTGTTGAAGCCCAGGCATGAATAAGTCAGCGTAAGCGAATCCGTCGGGGTTACGGAAAGGGAGTAGTATCCCTTTTCATTAGTCATTGCACCTATCAGGGTGTTTTTCACCATGACATTCACCAATTCAAGCGGATTCCCATCAGCATCCCGTACATATCCGGTCACTTTGATGCGTTCCTGTCCGAATGTACTGATAGTGGTCAGTATAAATAGTAGTGCGGTTATGGCACGAATCTTCATTTCCTGTCTTTTATGTTACTCTGCATAACTAACGGGAAAAAACGGAAAAGCGTATACGGTCTGGTTTATTTTGAGTTGGAGTTTCTTTTTTGTAGTGAAGGAATGACATGTAAGTTGTCAGATATTTTATACTTTTGCGTTTAAAGTAATCTAACATGATATCACTATTCATATGCAAATAAAAGCGGTTGTCTCTAAAATCTTGATTGTTTGTTTCTGTCTTTCTTTAATTACTTGTTCTTCAGGCAAGAAGGCCTTTCGACAAGGGGATTATTTCCGTGCTTGTGAAGAGGCTGTCAATAGATTACGTAGCAAGCCTGATCACAAGGATGCCGCAGATGTATTACGTAATGCATATCCATTGGCCCTGAAAGTTCTCCAAAAGGATATTGAAGAGGTGGTGATTAATAAGTATATATCCTCTTATGAGCAAATTGTGTATGATTGTGACCGAATGAGTCAATTGGCAGATGAAATCAATCATTGTCCGGCAGCATTGGCGATTATTCCTAATCCGAAGAAATATACGAATGCGAGAAATCGGGTAATACAGGTTGCAACAGCTATTTTATACGATAAAGGAATAAAAGCACTGGAGTCCGGTAGTATGGATCAGGCAAGACAAGCACTGAACTATTTTCGGCAAGTGAATAAATACAATCCGGAGTATAAGGATGTTCGTGATAAATTAGAACAATCATATTATGAGGCTACATTAAGGGTGATCGTTGCCCAGCCATTACTTCCGCCGAAATATCAACTTAGTGCGACTTTCTTTTATGACAAGTTGATGAATGAAATTTCCCGGACGACGTATAATCATCTGGTACGATTTTATACACCGGAAGAAGCACAGGGTAGTGGCATGGATGATCCACATCACATATTGGAACTTCATTTTGAAGATTTTACTGTGGGCAATTCCCGCCAGACATCAAATACAATGGAATTATCACGTGATAGTGTGTTGATCGGAACAACTACCGGAACAACCGGGGTAAAACAAAACGTGTATGGAACTGTAAAAGCAAAGTATACCGTCCATCATCTGGAGCTTATTTCCGGAGGTGTATTGGGGTTACGTATTATTGACGCACTGAATGGGCGAGTGTTTAATCATAAAGATTTTCAGGGAACATATGTATGGACTTCTGAGTGGGCTACGTATAATGGTGATGAACGCGCGCTTACTAATAGCCAAAAAGCATTAGCCCAAAAGCGCCAGTTGCCATTGCCTTCCCCTCAGGTATTGTTTGCCGGTTTTGCTGATCCTCTTTATGCTCAGGTGACCAGATATATCAGTTCAATTTATTGATTTTTCAATATGTTTGCATCATGATTGTTGAACAAGACAAAATAATGGCTTATCAGCAAATTTATGAGGAATATGCTCCCATGCTGTTCCGCTTTGCTGAGAAGTTTGTGTCTTCCTTCTATGTGGAGGATGTGGTTCATGATGTTTTTCTGAGATTATGGGATAAGCAGGTGTTTCTGTTGCCGGCTGCCGAATTGAAGCGCATACTGTATGTGGCTGTGCGGCATGCCTGTATCGATCTGTTGCGTCGGCAGCATATCGAGTCGGAGTTTGTTGATAAGCGGGCGCATCAATTGAAGTTGGATGAGTTGGATTATTTTAAGGCTTCGGACGAACTGTTCATGCAGCAGGATCTGATGGCACAGCTGATGCTGGAAATCAAAAAACTCCCGGAACGAAGCCGGGAGATTTTTCAGATGTCCTATCTGGAAGGATTGAAAGCGGCGGAGATAGCCGAGCGGTTGAACCTGTCTGTCCGTACGGTTGAGAACCAGTTGTATCGTGCTTTGTTATCGTTGCGCAAGCAATCCTCCCGTTTGTTTTTCTTTCTCTTTACGTTGATTTGACAGTCGCTTATCGGATAGCGCCTGTTTCCACCACTGTATATTTATCCCCTTCATTGGCCAGTTCTACTGCTTCCAGGCGGATGTAGCGGGCTTGTACGGCTTTGTCGAACGTTACGTCCTGGCGGATCGGGTTGTTCTTGATGTTGTTGAAGATGCCGTTGGTCACTACCTGCTTCCATTGGCTGCTGTCGTTGCTCACATAACAGTTGTAGCGAGCGATGTTGGGTGCAGCCACATTGTTTACCGGGATGTAATAGAATCCTTTGACTGAAGCCGTTTCACCCAGATCCATGAGGATACTTTCCTTTTTATCTTTGGTAGTGAACTTAGCTGCCTTTTGGTCGTCCCCAGCCTGGAGAAACTCTTCCGGGGTAAAGTATAGTTCGATGTTGTTCAGCAGCGGACAGGCCAGGGATTCGAGGATATTGACGCGCAGTTTGGCAGAGGTTACGGTCGGGAAACGCACCAGTCGCTTGTAGCCGATCGTTGTCTCTTCGGCGGCTTGTTTCCAGGCGTTGTCCGAGCTGTCCCAGTATTCGACGTTAAAGCGGGCTACCCGTTGTCCGAGCGCGATGTATTCTTGTAACCAGATGCAGTTGAATGCTTTTTCTTCCTTCAGGTCGATCTCCAGAGTGGCCGTAGTTACGTTGTCGTCGGTACACCAGTAGGTGTCATAGTTTCCATCCAGTAGGTTGGAAGCGGCATAAGCCGCAGCATTTCCACGGGTGGTACTGGCGGTTGCGGTAGTCCCTGCCAGCAGGTTGGTCCGAAACGATTCATCAATCACCCGGCGGAGTTCCATCAGGCGGGTAGAGTCGTTCGGGTGGATACGCCCACGGCGATCGGGAGGTACATTCAGCAACATGTTAGAGTTACGACCTACCGATGTATAATAGATACCTACCAGTTTTTGGAGAGATTTTACCCGGTCGTCGGTTGATGGGCTGTAGAACCAACCTGGACGGATCGAGGTGTTCGTTTCACCCGGCACCCAGGCTTTACCATCGGGCTGGCCGGTATTCAGTATTTTGGGGTTGGGTGCATCCCGACCCGGGCCAAATCCGGCGGTATCCAGGCGTGACCAGTTAGTGGCGCCTACGTGGCCGGCTTCATTGCCTACCCAGCGGCAACCGGGACCTATATCACTGAAGATGATGGCTTGGGGCTGGTTGTTGAAAACCGTCTGATGGAACAGCGGCCAGTCGTATACCTGCCTTTTGCCTCCTTCGCCCTCGCCGTTGGCACCGTCAAACCATTGTTCGAATACTTCGCCATAGCTGGATAATACTTCAGTCAGCGTGTTGGCAAAAACCTGGTTGTAGGCTGGTGTGCCATAATCCGGATGATTCTGATCCCAGGGCGAGAGGTAGACGCCGAATTTCAAGCCATATTCCTTACAAGCATCCGACAGTTCGCGCAGCAAGTCGCCTTTGCCGTCTTTCCAAAGGCTTTCCCGGACGGTGTGTGTGCTGTACTGGCTTGGCCACAGGCAGAAGCCATCGTGGTGTTTGGCCGTGATGATAATCCCTTTCATCCCGGCAGCCTTGGCAGTAGCTGCCCACTGGCGGCAATCCAGGTCGGTGGGGTTGAATACCTTCGGGTCTTCTTTTCCATCGCCCCATTCCACGTCGGTAAACGTATTGGGTCCGAAGTGGACAAACATATAATACTCAAGATGCTGCCAGGCTAACTGATCAGCCGTGGGAAGCGGCCCGTAGCTTTTAGGCGCTTCCACTTGTGTGCCACAGGATGCAAGCAAACCTGCGATAGCCAATGCCATACAGGCTTGTTGGAATTTGTGTTTCATGTCTCTATGATATTAAGTGATGTTTTACTAGTAACGGATAAAAATACAAATGTACTCATATCAGTGTGATTATTTGCTGCAAAAAAGGGATTAATCATTTCCGGTTTGGATAAACTCCTCCGGGGTATGGTATAATTCAAGGTTGTTCAGTAGCGGACAAGCCAGGGATTCGCGGATGTTGATCCGCAGCTTGGCGGAAGATACGGTCGGAAAACGCACCAGTCGCTTGTAGCCGATCGTTGTTTCTTCAGCTATTTGTTTCCAGGTGTTGGCTGTACTGTCCCAGTATTCGATTGTAAAATGGGCAACCCGTTGTCCTAACCGGATATACTCTTGTAGCAGCATACAGTTGAACGCTTTCTTTCCTTTCAGGTCGATCTCCAGGGTGGCGGAGGTTACAGGATCGTCGGTACACCAATAGGTGTCGTACTCCCCGTCCAGCAGGTTGGCGGCGGTATAAGCGGTATTTCGACGGGTGGTACTGGCATTGACTGTGGCGTTTGCCAGCAGGTTTGTTTGGAATGATTCGTCGATTACCTGACGAAGTTCCATCAGGCGGGTGGAATCGTTCGGGTGGATACGCCCCCGGCGATCGGGTGGTACACTTAACAATAGGTTAGAGTTGCGCCCTACTGATGTATAGTAGATATTTACCAGTTGATGGATCGATTTCACCTGATCATCAGTTGACGGACTGTAGAACCATCCCGGACGCGTCGATGTGTCGGTTTCACCCGGCACCCAGGCTTCGCCGTTGGGTTGGCCAATGTTCAGGATTTTCTGACTGGGGACTCCCTGTCCCGGGGTGAAACCGGTGGTGTCTAATCGTGACCAGTTGGTGGCGCCTGCAAGACCGGCTTCATTGCCTATCCAGCGGCAGCCGGGACCAATGTCGCTGAAGATAATGGCATGGGGCTGGTTGCGGTGCACGGTTTCATTAAATAGGGCCCAGTCGTATACTTGCTTCTTGCCCTGTGCGCCTTCTCCGTTGGCTCCGTCAAACCACTGTTCAAACACCTCACCATAATTTGTTAATACTTCCGTGAGAGTGTTCGCAAACACCTGGTTATAGGCCGGTGTGCCATAATCCGGATGGTTCTGGTCCCAGGGGGAAAGGTAGACGCCGAATTTCAGGCCATATTCCTTACAGGCATCCGACAATTCGCGCAACAGGTCGCCTTTACCGTCTTTCCAGGGGCTCTCGCGGACAGTATGTGTGCTGTATTGGCTTGGCCATAGGCAGAAACCGTCGTGGTGTTTAGCGGTAATGATAATCCCTTTCATCCCGGCCGCTTTGGCCGTGGCAGCCCACTGGCGGCAATCCAGATCAGTGGGGTTGAATACTTTCGGGTCTTCTTTCCCATCGCCCCATTCCACGTTGGTAAACGTATTGGGTCCGAAGCATACAAGCATATAATACTCGAGTTGTTGCCAGGCTAACTGATCAGCCGAGGGAAGTGAACCGTAGGGGGTAGGCGTTTCCACCTGTTTTCCACAGGATACAAACAAGCCTACGATAACCAATGCCATGTAGGCATGTCGGAAATGGTCTTTCATGTTTTTCTTAAATTTTGGTAATGACTTTTTATTAATAACGAACAAGGAGCCAACACTACTCATATCAACAGAAAAATTATTGCAAAAGCGGATGCACCTCAAAAATGACATTTTCGCAAAAACTTTTAATTCCGGTAAAATCTGAAGAGATTCGGGTTGGCATGAAAAAAAACGTGTCGGTGTGAGTACTATTTTAGTGTCGTGCGTTATAGTATAAATAGTGTATAGAAAAATGCAACATAATATCATGGAGGATAATTCATCTAATCTAATTATTGGCTTTTTACAGGATACCCTTTCCGAAGGGGAGAAAGACCTGTTTTATACCTGGTTGGATGCGGATGTGGCCAATAAGGAATTGTTTTTTGAGATTAAAGCGGTGTATGATGCCAGCCGCTCTCAAGATATACCAATGGATATACAGGAAAGCTGGAAGCGTTTGCTGACAAAGCGGAAGCGTAGTCGACGATATGTCTCTTTGTGGCGCAAAGTGGCGTCGTATGCAGCCGTTGCTTTAGTGGCCGTAGCCTCCACTGCTCTCTATTTTAGGATGACAAAGGAAGTGCCTGCTGTAGTCGCTACCCAATATATTGGTGGCGACGGTCTGGAAGCCGATGTCGTGGTATTGCCTGATGGTACACGGGTTAGCTTGGGCTCCAAGACTAATTTTGTGTATAATTCTGATTATGGAAAGTCTGCCCGGCAGGTGTCGTTAGATGGGGAAGCCTATTTTGAAGTGGCCCGGCAGAAAGACAAGCCGTTTATTGTGGAGATCAACGGGCAGAAAGTAGAAGCATTGGGAACCAAGTTCAATGTCATGGCCTATGCTACCGATTCTCTTTTTTCCACGACCTTGTTGGAGGGTGCTGTGCGATTGTTTACCGAAAATCATTCACAGCGAATCACGCTACAACCCGACCAGCAATTGGTGTATAACCGGAATACGGATAAAGTAGACGTCCGTCAGGTGGAGGCCTCGCAATTTACTGCCTGGACTACCGGTTATTATTATTTCCCCGAGCAACGCCTCGAATCGATCCTGTATCGCCTGAGTCATGTATTGGGAGTAGAATTTACTGTCCATTCGCCCCGGCTGAATAATACAGTCTTTACCGGTACCTTCTACCGAGGACAAAGTATCAAGAATATTATGGAAATCATCAACCTGTCTATACCGATCCGGTATAAGATAGTCGATCATCATGTCACAATTTTTGATTAGAATAAACTTCACTCACCATGTAACACGAAAAACTACCTATCATGAACAGCAGTTAAACTTAAGTCAATAAAACAGAGAAGAGAAAACCTTGCCGGGTCTTCTCTTCCAAAGCGCGTTTTCAATTAAACCTCCATTGCCGTGGAGTAAGTGTTTAATCTTTAAAACATACAAATATATGAACTACAATCATATAGTCGCTTCTTATTTATGCAAAAGAACTATAAATATCATGAGACTAATACTATTAATGCTGATTGCGGGCTTCTCGACAATTACTGCTTCGACGTATGCCCAACGAACCATGGTTACGATCTCTGTAAAAGGGGAACCTCTGGAAAAAGTCTTGCGACAGATTGAGAAAGACACCGAATTCCTGTTTTTCTACAATGTAGACGAGATCAATAAAAACGAAAAAGTATCGCTCGACCGGACAAACAGTGCGATTACGGATGTACTGAACGATATCTCCAAACAAACCGGCCTTTCTTATTCCGTAAAAGACCGTCACATTGTGTTGACTACACATGCCGAACTGGCTTCTGTGCCTGTGACACAACAAGCTGGTAAAGGTGTTACCGGTGTGGTGATCGACAACCTGGGAGAAACCGTGATCGGTGCCAGTGTAATGATCAAAGGTACAACCACCGGAAGCATTACCGATTTTGATGGTCGCTTTGCGCTGGAAAATGTAGCGCAGGGTCAGATCATCCAGATCTCCTATATCGGTTATCTGACGCAGGAAATCAAATATACGGGCCAGTCCGTATTGCAGGTCAAACTGCTGGAAGACCTCCAGAAGCTGGACGAAGTGGTGGTGATCGGTTATGGTACGCAACGCAAGGCCAACCTCACCGGCGCCGTTACACAGGTAAGTGGCGAAGTGCTCGAAAGCCGTCCTATCGTGAACATCAGCCAGGGGCTTCAGGGTGTGATGCCGAACGTGAACATCGACCTGAAGGGTGGTGCTCCGGGACAGAAGACCTCGTTCAATATCCGTGGTAATAACTCACTGAACGGTGGTAATCCGTTGATCCTTGTCAACAACGTGGAAATGGACCCCGACCTGGTGAACCCGGAAGATATCGAATCAATCTCTGTATTGAAAGATGCTGCTTCGGCTGCTATCTATGGTGCCCGTGCTGCCTATGGGGTGGTGTTGATCACCACCAAGAGCGGACGGAAAGAACAACGCCCGCAGGTGTCGTTCAGTGCCAACGGATACTGGCAGAGCCCGGCTAAGAAGATTGAGACACTCAACTCGATGGAATACCTCACCATGCTTGATCTGGCTTACCAGAACGGTGGTGGCGGTGGCCATTACTACAACCCCAAGGTGTATGAGTATGCAGAAAAATACTATAATGATCCGGTCAATAACAGCCCGGTATTCTTTGATGCCGATATTAATCCGAATAAGTATCAATATGCCGGTAACACCAACTGGTGGGACGAAGTATACAAAAGCTCCAGCTTTTCGCAGCAATACAATATGAGTGTGGTGGGTGGTAGCGAGAACTCCAGCTACTATGCTTCACTGGGTATGAACGATGTAGATGGTATGACGAAGGTAGGTAACGATGTGTACAAGAAGATCAATGCCAACCTGAACCTCTCTACGGATGTGACGAAATGGATGACGGTTTCGGCTAAGATGATGTACAACTTCACCAAGGAACAACACCCCGACGGTGGTGTGTCGGAAGCAAACAGTACAGCGTACGCAGGTGTATCCGCTTATTCAGGTTATCTGAAGAATGACCTTTCGCCCTTGATGCCGGTGAAGCATCCGAATGGCGACTATGCCGGACAGGGTAACTATACCAACCCGGTCGCTATGCAGGAACTGGGTGGTAATATGAATCAGAAACAGAATGACCTCTGGCTCACCGGCGCCCTGAAGATCACACCGATGGAAGGGCTGACGGTCAATGCCGACTATACCTTCAACTCGTATAACTCCGGACTGAAACGCCATGTACGCCGCTTTATGGACTATACGGCTGTACCGGGTACCGAACAACCGTATCCCTGGACAAAGACCACCAGCGTGTCGATGAAGGATCTGGAAGACTACTACACTGCCTTTAACGCATTTGCCGAATATCAGAAGACTTTCAATACAGATCATAAGATCCGTGTGATGGCCGGTTACAACCAGGAATACAAACACACAAAGAATTTCTATTCGGCCCGTCAGGACCTGATCGATAATGATAATCCTTCTATCAACCTGGCTACCGGTGAGAAATATACCAGCGGTGAAGAATCGCACTGGTCGATCAACGGTATGTTTATGCGTCTGAACTACGACTACCAGGGCAAGTACCTGTTCGAGATGAACGGCCGTTACGATGGTTCGTCCAAATTCCCGAAAGGCGACCGTTATGCCTTCTTCCCCTCTTTCTCACTGGGCTGGAGAATTTCTGAAGAAAGCTTCTGGGAACCGATCAGAGACTTCTGGAGTGATATGAAGATCCGCGGATCGTATGGTTCGCTGGGTAACCAGATTACCACCAAAGCGTCTGATATTAATCAGTTGGATAACTTCCCGTATCTACCCGTCTATGGGGTAAGTACCGCCATCAATTACCTGTTGGGCGGTGTGCGTCCGGTAGGTGTTTCTCCCTCAGGATTGGTTAGCTCCAACTTTACCTGGGAAACGGTTCGCCAGATTGACTTCGGTTTTGATGCGACCTTGTTGAATAACCGTCTGGGTGTGACATTCGATTGGTACAAACGTGATACCAAAGATATGTTGATGACCGGCCAACCATTACCTGCCGTATTAGGAACATCCGTCCCTCGCGAAAATGCAGCCGATATGAGTACAAAAGGGTTTGAACTCTCTATCGAATGGCGTGACAGACTGGAAAACGGCTTGTCATATTGGGTAAAAGGTGTACTGTCTGACTATCAGGCTGAGATCACCCGTTTCTCCAATCCGAAAAACATCCTGCACCAAAGTAATGTGTACTATGTAGGACAAAAGATCGGAGAGATCTGGGGATACTCGTCTAATGGCCTATTCCAGTCGGATGCCGAAGTGGCCAGCAGCCCATCGCAAAGCAAGATCTGGGGTGGTGACTGGAAAGCCGGTGATGTGAAATATGTAGACCTGGACGGCAATGGTGTGATCGATTACGGTGATAATACGCTGGATAACCCGGGCGACAAGAAGATCATTGGTAACAATACACCGCGTTACAGCTATGGCTTTACCGGTGGTTTCGAATACAAAGGTTTCGACTTCCAGATGTTCTGGCAGGGTATAGGTAAACGTGACTATGCGTGTGATGGCGTACACTTCTGGGGCTTCACCAGCGAATGGGACGTCCCGGTTAAATCTGCCCTCGACTACTGGACAGCAGAGAATACCGGAGCTTATTTTGCCCGTCCGAACTGGAACAATGGCGGTAACCGTCAAGTTTCAGACCGCTATATCCAGGATGCTTCCTATCTCCGTCTGAAGAACCTGACACTTGGCTATACATTGCCCAAAACGGTGCTTCAGCAGATCGGTATCCAGAAACTGAGAATATTCCTGGTGGGCGAGAACCTGTTTACCTTCACCAATATGATTGACTCGTTCGATCCGGAAACGTTGAACAATATGACGTATCCGATCTCACGGAAATATTCTGTAGGTTTTAATCTCACATTCTAACACGTAAAATCTGTACGATATGAAACTGAAATATATAGCATTAACAGCCCTGCTGTACGGCGCTTTCTCGTGTGATGTAACCGATATCTCGCCGAAGGATTCACTGACCGATAAGTCTTATTGGACGAAAGTGGAAGACCTGAAATTGTATGCCAATACATTGTATGTGAACCTTCCCTCTCCGGGTGTCGATAAGGATAATACCAGTGACAATGCTGTCACTACGAATTATCAAAGTGTACTTTTTAATGAGAAGAACGTGCCTACCAGTACAAATAAAGACAATGATATTTGGAATTGGGAAAAGATCCGTGCCTGTAACTTCTTCCTCACCCGCTATGGCAAGGTGGTGGGCGCTGAAGCTGATATCAACCGCTACGTGGCCGAAGTACGCTTCTTCCGCGCATTCGATTATTTCAACAAGGTGAAGAAATATGGCGATGTCCCGTATTATGAAACTGACTTGCAGACCGGCGATACGGAACTGTTGTATAAGGCACGAGACTCTCGTGACTTAGTGGTTGGCAAGATCATCGAAGACCTCGAATATGGTGTGTTATGGTTGCCCGAACCTTCCAAAGCCGAAGAAGGACGCCTGCATAAATATGTGGCTCTTAATCAGCTGGCACGTGTATGCCTGCACGAAGGTACTTTCAAGAAGTATCACAAGACGACAGGTACGCTTACGGGCGATGATTTGTTGCGCAAAGCTGCTTCAGCTGCTGAACAGGTCATCAACTCAGGCTTGTATGATATTGTACGTGGTGATAACAGCGGTAGCGGCCAGTTGCCGTTCGAAGGATATCCGCTGTATTATAGCAACCAGTTTGTACAGGAAAATCTGGTAGGTAATAAAGAATGTATCCTTCCGCGTATATACAAGGTAGATGTGATGACACATGGAACAGGCCGTACAGCTGGTGAAAGTGGTGTCGGATTATCGAAAGACTTCATCGAATCGTTCCTGTGTACGGACGGTAAGCCGATTGCAGCCAGCTCCCTGTATCAAGGTGATAATACGATCGAAACAGAGTTGGTTAACCGCGACCCGCGTCTGTATCAGGTGGTAGACAACAAGCACAAGCCCTATTTAGTCGTGAATGGCGAACGCCAGGTAAATCCGTATACCAATGTGGAACCGTCCAAAGGTGTAACCGGTTATCCGAGCGTGAAGTTTAAATCACCGTTGATGGTACAGGCCGAAGCAAATAAGTCGACCTACGACTGGTTCCTCTATCGCTATGCCGAAGTGCTGCTGATCTATGCCGAAGCAAAAGCCGAACTGGGCGAATGTACACAGGATGTATTGGATAAGACAATCAATAAACTACGTGACCGCGTGGGAATGCCGCACCTGACGG
Organism: Tannerellaceae bacterium; assembly: GCA_031555145.1. GTDB lineage: Bacteria > Bacteroidota > Bacteroidia > Bacteroidales > Tannerellaceae > JAJDIA01. Next base: position 35,084 of record JAVBUR010000010.1, read on the forward strand.
TGAACCCGGTAGCTGATCCTAAACCGGTGAACTACGGATACACCATCTCCAGCCTCTTGTATGAGATCCGTCGCGAACGCCGCATTGAATTGATCGGCGAAGGTTTCCGTTGGGATGACATCGTACGCTGGAAAGCCGGTAAACTGTTCGAGAATCCGAAAACCTTCCTGGGACTGCGCGTGACAGAAGATGTCGTTGCTTTGTATCCGGCAGGCACATTCTACGGTGATAATGGTTTGGCTACGATCCAGTACGACGGCGAAGAACTGTTACGTCCGTATAAAGGCAAATCCCTCGACGACGCAGGACGTAAATGGACGGATACCGACAAGCGCTATCTCGAACCGCTGCCGCTCGACGAACTCAACCTGAACACCAATCTGAAACAGAATCCCGGCTGGTAACCAGCTTCTTCCGTGACAGATGATTATAAAGCGCCGCATAGGGTCACTCCCTATGTGGCGTTTTTCGCCTTCATTTACTGCGTATATTTTTTCGATGGATGCACCTTTATGGGAAGATATTATTCGATATATTTGCCAATGTTTAATCCAAATTATAAATGCATGTACTGTATAAAAAGACCACTTTGTGTTGCTGTACTGATCTTGTTGGGTACCATTTCTATGCTGGCGCAGTCGAATAACGGCTGGAGAGGACTCGACCGTGATGGCGTGTATAAGGAAAAAGGCTTGTTGAAAGCATGGCCGACGGAAGGGCCTGTGCTGTTGTGGTCGGTGACGGATGCCGGTAAAGGATTGTCGAGCCCGGTGATTGCGAGTGGTCGTTTGTACATCACCGGTTTGGACGAGGAGGAGAAGCGTGAAGTATTATCGGCCTATACGCTTGATGGTAAACAACTTTACCAGGTTGCTTACGGGAATCCTTGGCTTCAGTCTTTCCCCGATGCACGTACCACTCCTGCTGTGGTGGGAGATAAGCTGTACGTGATTAGTGGCATGGGCGAGATCGTATGCCTGAATGCAGCCGACGGAAAGGTGCTGTGGACGGTTGATGGAGGGAAACAATTTGGTGTAACAATGAATATGTGGGGTGTTTCCGAATCGCCACTGGTGGTCGATAACAAAGTGATTTTTACATCGGTTGGTGAGCAGGCAGCTATGGTGGCATTAAATGCTTCAACTGGCGCTGTAGCATGGCAATCTCCCTTGTTGAAAGATACCTGTGCGCAGGTATCCCCCTTGTTAATCTCTCATAATGGGATCAAGCAAATTGTGGGTTGTTCGCGGGAATACCTGTTCGGTGTCAACCCGTCCACCGGCGAGATGGAATGGAAGTTCAACGACTGGGATTTCACCACCGACTGGGGAGGACTCGTTGGTATCTGCGTGAATACGCCTATCTATAAGGATGGAAAACTGTTTGTTAGTAATGGTTACGGCATGCGTTCGCATCTGTTGCAACTGAACAAGGATGCCACCGGTGTAAGCGTCGTGTGGCGGAATGACGATCTGGGCGCACATACCGGTGGCATGGTGGTAGTCAATGATGTGATCTATGCCGCTAATTTCATTGATAATAATAAAGGCGACTGGATGGCCGTTGATTGGGAGACTGGTAAGACCTGCTATAAAACTACCTGGCAAGGTCATAGCAAAGGCTCGATCATTGCTGCCGACAATATGCTCTATTGTTATGAAGAACGACGGGGCGTGGTGGCGTTGGTCAATCCCACGCCGGAGAAGTTCGATATTGTCAGCCAATTTCGTGTCAACCAGGGTATGGGAGGACACTGGGCGCATCCGGTCATCGACAATGGTATCTTCTATATCCGTCATGGTAAGGCGTTGCTTGCTTATCAGATCAGACAATAGGTCAATTCTCATAAATTTGCCTATTTTTCTGCTGAGATGTGTAGGGTATCGCTATCTTTGCAACATTTCTTACAAAAATTATTGCATAATCTATAATGAACAGTTTTGCCGAATTACTAAAGACACGCCGGAGTACGCGTAAGTTTACTGATCAGTTACTGTCACCCGAACAGGTGGAAACCATCCTGAAGGCCGGCCTGATGGCGCCGTCGTCCAAACAAAGTACGCCCTGGCAGTTTATTGTGGTGGAAGATAAGGAGATGCTGAAGCAACTATCGCTTTGCCGGGCAAGCGGTTCGGCATTCCTCGAAGGATGCGCGATGGCTGTGGTGGTGATGGCTGATACGATGAAGAGCGGCGCCTGGATCGAAGATGCATCGCTTGCTGCTATCCTGATGCAGTTGCAGGCCGAAGACCTCGGACTGGGTAGTTGCTGGTGTCAGGTACGCGAACGGGTGACACCCGACGAAACTGAGACGAACGAATATATCCGCCGTCTCTTTGATGTGCCTTACCAACTGGATATCCTCTGTATCCTGGGCTTCGGCTACAAAGGGCAGGAGCGCAAACCTTTCGATGAATCGCATCTCCAATGGGAAAAGATCCATCTCGGCACCTATAGAGCAACCACTGACGATACCCAGGAAGCATGAAGATAGTCCTGATCGGAGCCGGCAACCTGGCCACGCAGCTCTCGCAGGAGATGCGTCGCGTTGGAATGACCATCACGCAGGTGTATAGCCGTACGGCCGAACATGCCCGGTTGTTGGCAAAGTCGCTTCGCACGGAATGGACAGATTCCCTGGCGGATGTGCGTACGGATGCCGAACTGTATGTCTTTGCCGTAAGGGATAGTGTCCTGGTGGAGGTAATTGCCTCCCTGCCCGTTAATAAGGGGCTTTGGATACATACGGCCGGTAGTATGCCGATGTCGGTATTTGCAGGATACACGACCCGTTACGGTGTGTTGTATCCGCTCCAGACGTTTAGCCGCGAGCGGAATATCCGCCTCAATGAAGTCCCCTTCTTCCTTGAAACAGCAACGGATGAGGATGCTAAAATCCTGCTTCGTACAGCATCGGCCATCTCTTCGCGCGTGATCTTCTTACCGTCGGATAAACGGAAATACCTTCACCTAGCTGCTGTGTTTGCCTGCAATTTTACCAATCATATGTATGCACAGGCTGAACAGTTGCTGGAAGCCCAAGGTATCCCGTCGGATGTGCTCCTGCCGCTGATTGATGAGACGGCTGCCAAGATACACAGTCTGCCGCCGGCACAGGCGCAGACCGGCCCTGCTGTGCGCAACGACCGTTCTGTGATCGACGCTCACCTGGCGATGCTAGATGATCCTGCCCTGAGAGCTTTATACGAACAGATAAGTAACAGCATATACACCTTTACCAACCATGAGTAGCATCCCTTTTGACCTGACGAAGATACGCGCCTTTGTATTCGATGTGGACGGAGTCCTTTCTAGTGACATCCTGCCTTTGTCGCCCGATGGCGATCCGATGCGAACGGTCAATATCAAGGATGGGTATGCCCTCCAGTTGGCGGTGAAGAAAGGCTACCAGGTCGGTATCATTACCGGCGGATATACCGAAGCGGTACAGATCCGCTTCTCCCGCCTCGGAATTGAGCATATCTATATGCGTAGCAGTATCAAACTGAATGATTTCAGGGACTTCCTGGCGAAGACAGGAATTGCTCCCGAAGAAGTGATGTATGCCGGTGATGATATTCCCGACTACGAAGTGATGCGGATGGTGGGATTACCCGTTGCCCCGACGGATGCCGCCCCCGAAATAAAAGCCATAGCCGCCTATATCTGCCCGCGCAAGGGTGGGGAAGGTGTAGCCCGTGATGTGATTGAACAGACGATGAAAACACAGGGCACCTGGATGGGTGAAGAGGCATTCGGCTGGTAATTTCTATAAATCGTTTACTCCCTTATATTTCTTTACACCATGTTGCTCTCCAATATCACAAACTACCGACTCGTATTAGGGTCGCAATCGCCCCGCCGCCAATCTCTCCTGGCTGGCTTTGAGTTGCCTTTCGAAGTCCGTGTTCTTCCAGACATTGATGAGTCATATCCCGACACGGTCAAACCTGAGGACGTAGCTGAATATGTGGCCTGTAAGAAAGCCGAATGCTACCTGCCGCAATTGGCCGATGACGAACTGCTGATCACCGCCGACACCATCGTTTGGAACTTCGACGAGATTATGGGTAAGCCCGAAGATCGCGAAGATGCCATCCGTATGCTCCAACGTCTTTCGGGTCATGTGCATGAAGTAATCACCGGCGTATGCCTTAGCACACATGAGAAGACCGCCAGTTTTTCCACCTCGTCGGCTGTTTGCTTTGCCGAGATAAGCGATGAAGAGATCATCTACTATGTCGATAAATACCTCCCCTTCGACAAGGCCGGCGCTTACGGTATTCAGGACTGGATCGGATACATAGGCATCGAAGCCATCAACGGTTCCTTCTACAACGTCATGGGGTTGCCCATGCAACGCCTGTATCAGGCGTTGAAGGCATTTTAATCACGTATAGGACTGGATAGAATCAGGGATTCTCTAATTCTGCCAGTTGCTTCCGGTTGGGCATGTATTGGAGGATGCCGGGGGAGTATTTGATTTTGTAGTTGCCTTCGTGGTCGAAGTAGATAAAGAAGTATTCGATGCCGGTGAGAGTGGCGGCAAACTCGACAGCTTCGTTCAATCCCATAGCGTTAAAGGCGGTGGCATAAGCATCGGCTGTCATGCAGTCTTCAGCAATAACGGTACTACTCAGGATATCCTGCTCTGCCGGATAACCGGTAAGGGGGTTGATGGTGTGGGCGTATTTTTTTCCGTTCTTTACATAGAAGTTCTGATAATCGCCGGAGGTGGCGATGCCTCCTTTTTTGCACAACTGTAGCGTGTCTTCAAGGGGGGGGGCATCCTCGGTATCTGCTATTTTTGTCGGTTTACGAATACCTACCGTCCAACAGTTGCCGTTCGGGTTTACACCTTTCTGGGTACTTTCACCGCCTATATCTACCAAGTAGTTCTTTACGCCTTCGCGTTCAAGCAGGGCGGCAATCACGTCGCAGGCATAGCCTTTGGCTATGGCAGAACAGTTGAGGATCACACGCGGATCGTCTTTGACTACTTTCTTCCCTTCGAGCCGTACCTTCCGGTAGCCGACAAACTGTTTCAGGCTGTCGATAAGCTCGGGCGTAATGGTGTCCATTTTGCTGAACCCGAATCCCCAGGCATTGATCAGCGGCGCACAGGTGATATCGAAGATGCCGCCTGAACGTTCGGATACTTCCTGTGCCTTGTTGAATACGGTTGCGAACCATTCGTCTACTTCCACATCTTCATTTCGGTTTACCTGTGCAATGATGGAGTTGGGATTGAACGGGTTGAGCGAAAGGCTGAACTTTTGCAGTTCGGCGTCGATCTTCTCGGTGAGAGGAGCTTCCGCTTCATATTTGAGCTTGTAGAGCGTGTTGAATACGGTGCCGCTTTCGGCATAATAGGATTTTTGTGTACATGCCGACAATAGCAGGAGGCAAAGGAGACTGGAGAATACGAGATGTCGCTTCATATGAAATGTGTATATAATGTTATTTTATTCCGGGTGTTTGATGAAATACAGCTTCATTCCTTCCGAATAGGTGATCTTATATTCGCCCTCCTCGTCGGTATGGATAATAAAATACTCGATATCGGATAGCGAATCGCCCAATAACCTGATCTCTTTCGAACCTAATGCCGTGAAGGCTGTGGATAAGGGATCGGCGGTGATGCCATCTTTGGCTATGATGGTACTGCTCAGCACATCCTGCTCGGCCGGATACCCGGTGATGGGGTTGATGGTGTGGGCGTATTTCTTTTTATTGCGGATGTAGTAGCTATTGAAGTCGCCGGAGGTGGCTATGGCATACCCGTCGGGTATCTTAACCGTTTCTTCGATGCCGATGGTGCGGTTATCGTCGGTCTCCTCCGGTTTGCGGATGGCATATTGCCAGTGCTTCCCTTTGGAATCTACTCCCTTGGCGGCGATGACTCCACCCAGGTCTATCAGATAGTTTTTGATGCCTCGTGCTTCCAGCAGGGCTTTGACCCGGTCGCAGGTAAAACCTTTAGCCAAAGCGGTGAGGGTAATTTGGATACGGGGATCGTCTTTGATGACTTGGCCGTTCTCTATGCGTACCTTTTTATATCCGACAAATTGCCGGATGCTATCGACCTGATGCTCGGATATTTTGTCGGGATCGGTAAAGGCGTTCCGCCAGAAAGCGACCAGGGGGAAGCAGGTGGCATCGAAAATACCACCTGTCATCTCGGATATCTCTACGGATTTGTTGAATACCTGGATAAAGCAGTCGTTCAGTACCACGGGTTCATTATTGTTCACCCGTGAAATAATGGAGTAGGGATTATACGCATTCAGGGAGGCATTGGACAGTTCCACTTCAGTTTCGATCTCAGCATATAGGGAAACCGGAGACTGATACCAGACGGTATAGTCTTTGCCGTAAACAGATCCGCTGTCTTTCCTGTAAGGAGAGTTAGAGGTGCAGGCCGAGAAGAATGTTAGTGTACAACAAACGAATGCGGCTATCCTGATCATAGCTCATGAATTAATAAGATGCAAAGGTATATATTTATTCTACATCCGATGTTTTTTATTCCATATATCCGCCTTTCATGGGTGATACACTGTTGCGGGTATAGATGCGGAGGATACCGTTGCTTTCAACCGGGGTTGGTTGTTTCCAATGCCGCCGGCGTTCGGCCAGGATCGCTTCGATCTCTTCGGGCGATTGGGGAATGCCGTGGATGCCGGTGATGTCGAGTCGGCGGGCCGGTATGTCAATATGAATCAGGTCGCCTTCTTCCACCAATCCAATGGGACCGCCTTCGCAGGCTTCGGGTGACACATGACCGATAGCGGGTCCGCGGGTGGCGCCGGAGAAACGTCCGTCGGTGATTAATGCCGTGGTTTCAATCAGTTCGGGATCAGAGGCAATGGCTTCCGTGGTATAAAACAGTTCGGGCATTCCGCTGCCTTTCGGGCCTTCGTACCGGATGAAGACGGCATCGCCGGGACGGATCTTTTTTTGTAGGACGGCTTGTTGGGCTTCTTCTTCGCAATCGAAGACACGAGCTGTCAGCGTGACTTGCATCAATTTGGGAGAGATGGCGGCATGTTTTACGACGGCTCCTTCCGGGGCGAGATTGCCTTTCAAAATGGCGATTGCTCCCTGTTTGCGGATAGGATCGGATAGGGGCCTAATGATATCGGTGGCCTGTATGCCTAAAGCGGGCAGGTATTCGTGGCTGGTATTGTAGAAGCCATTCGTACGCAGCATGTCGAGGTTCTCACCCAACGTCTTTCCGGTGACGGTAAGCACATCGAGGTGGAGGAATGACCGTATCTTTTCCATGATGGCGGGCACGCCACCGGCGTACCAAAAATATTCGCCAGGCCAGAAACCACTGGGGCGGATATTCAGCAGGAAAGGAATCTTGCGGTGGATCGTATCGAACCATTCCGGGGGTAGCTCCATGCCCAGTTCGTGGGCTATAGACGGAAGATGCAGCAGACTGTTGCTTGAACCGGCAATGGCGGCATGCACCATGATTGCGTTCTCGAAAGCCTGTGGGGTAAGGATGTCGGAGGGTTTGAGGTCTGCTGCGGCAAGCGCTGCGGCCTGTTCACCGGCCCGTCGGGCAAAGGTATGAAGGTGAGGTAAGTGGGCGGGGATCAATGCCGACCCCGGCAATGCCATACCCAATGCTTCGGCCATGACCTGCATGGTGGATGCAGTACCCATGAAAGAACAGGCGCCGCATCCCGGACAGGCATCGTGTTTATATTGCATGAACCGGGCTTCGGTTATTTCTTTCCGTTGATAGAGGGCGCTGTATTTGCCGATCTGTTCGAGGGTGAGCAGGTCGGGGCCCGCCTGCATGATTCCGCCGGGAACAAAGATGGCTGGCATATCCAGCCGGGCGATCGCCATCAGGTGAGCCGGTACGGACTTATCACAACTTGAAATAAAAACGCCGGCGTCGAAAGGTGTTGCCTTAGCGTGAATTTCAATCATGGCGGCCATGATATCGCGGGAGACAAGGGAGTAATTCATACCGTCGTGTCCCTGGGCCTCGCCGTCGCAGATGTCGGTGACATAGTAATTGGCCGGACGTCCACCCTGTGCCTTGACGCCTTGTCCGGCGGCATCGACCAATTGGTCGAGGTGGGCACTACCCGGATGACTGTGTCCGTAGCTACTTTCGACAATGATCTGCGGTTTACTCAACTCTTCGACGGTCCATCCGCTACCGAGGCGAAGGGAGTCTAATTCGGGCGCAAGTGTGCGAAGTTTCTGACTTTTCATATCAAGAAGGCGTGAGCCTGTGTGCTTATATTTCGGAAGAAATAATGTAGCTGTTACGATTAGCTGCATTTCGCGAGATCAACTCGCCGAGGAAACCGGCCAGGAAGAGTTGCGTCCCGATGATCATCGCGGTCAGCGAGATATAGAAATACGGCGAGTTGGTGACTAACGGCCGGAGATCGCCCGCTATGATGGAGATCAGTTTCATCGTCAGCACATAGATCAATGCGATAAAGCCAATCAGGAACATCCCACTGCCCAGCAGGCCGAAGAAGTGCATCGGCTTCTTGCCGAACTGCGACGTGAACCAAAGGGTGATCAGGTCGAGATATCCGTTGATGAAGCGGCTGAGACCGAACTTGCTTGATCCGTATTTGCGTGCCTGGTGGTGTACCACCTTTTCCCCGATTTTTGAAAAACCTGCATTTTTGGCCAGATAGGGGATATAGCGGTGCATATCGTTATAGACTTCGATACTCTTTACTACTTCATTCCGGTAGGCTTTCAATCCGCAGTTGAAATCGTGCAGCTTGATGCCGGATATCTTACGCGCCGTAGCGTTGAACAGCTTGGTGGGGAGCGTTTTCGACAGGGGGTCGTAGCGTTTCTTTTTCCAACCCGAGACGAGGTCGTAGCCCTCTTCCATGATCATCCGATAGAGTGTCGGGATTTCGTCCGGGCTGTCTTGCAGGTCGGCATCCATAGTGATCACCACATCGCCTTGCGTGCGTTGGAAACCACAGTGCAAGCCGGGCGACTTACCGTAGTTACGCCGGAAACGGATAGCGCGCACATGTGGCGAGGCTTGTTTCAGTGACTCGATCACCTTCCACGAATCGTCGGTACTGCCGTCGTCGACAAAGATCACTTCAAATGAAAACCGGTTGGCTGTCATGACCCGTTCGATCCAGGCATACAGTTCGGGAAGCGATTCTGCTTCATTATATAAAGGAATAACGACTGATATATCCATCTTATTCATTTGTTGAGTTGGAGCTTTGTGGGGTTGGGGGTTGAGGATCTCTTCCCCGGCAGGCGATGGCCGCTACCGGAATGGAAAGAAGTACGCCATAAAAAATATTAGAGAAGATTCCCTGGATAGCCATTTGAATGGGGGTGAACGTTATGTCGCCCGTCGAGTCGAGTATCTTTTGATCGGCATTGTTTTGCTTCAGGAATTCAATGGTTTGGTTGACCGCATTTGCTATTAGGTCGGGCGGTGCCATATACCGATAATAGATGTAATGCATCAGGGATACGATCAGTGCGGCGAAGGTATAGAGCAGTACACCAAATTGCCAGGCATGGAAGAAGCCTATCTGCCCGCCAGCCATTTGCCGGTAGCGCAGCGTGAAGCGGTAGGCAATAAAGGGCACCAGGGTGCTGAACCCCAGGTAAACCGAACTCATCGTGGGAGAAGTCGCTCCCAGGATAAAGAAGATGTATTTAATGACCCAAAAGAGACCCATGGCAAAACCGAACGTCATCGCCGCTTTGACCAATAAGTTTTTATTTTCTTCCATGCCGTATGGCTTTTTAATTAACCAAACAAAAATAGCCCTTCTCGAATGAATACACAAGTATGTAAACAAAAAAAGAAGCCCTGTGCAGGACTTCTTTCTTTTGAGCCTCTTGTCGGATTCGAACCAACGACCCCGAGATTACAAATCACGTGCTCTGGCCAACTGAGCTAAAGAGGCAGGTGGGTAAGCTTACTACATCGCGCCGCTACAACCAAGTACCCTTGCTGCGGTCAAGCCC
>JAVBUR010000021.1:0-39725 GCA_031555145.1 Tannerellaceae bacterium
TAACTTTTTCAATTTAAATTAATAATTACGAAATATACTTTCTTAAATTTGCAGTGCAAAGGAAAGCATTTTTTGTGTAACCAAACAAATTTACAGCACTAAAAATGCAGGGATACTGCACATTTTTTCTTTTCTTGTGCATTTAAACACTTTTTATACATTTTTTCAGATGAAGAATATCGCCATTTTTGCTTCCGGATCAGGTACGAACGCTGAGAATATCATCCGCTATTTTGCTGATAACAAGGAAATTGTTGTTCCTGTTGTTTTGTCTAACAACCGGAACATAGGTGTACATGCACGGGTAAATAACCTGGGTGTTCCTTCGTTCGTTTTTACGCGGGATGAATTTGTGGAAGGAGGCCCGGTACTGGCTAAACTGGCCGAACACAAGGTGGATTTGATTGTGCTGGCGGGTTTTATGAACAAGATTTCCGAACCTCTGCTCAAAGCCTACCCCCATCAGATCATCAACATCCATCCTGCCCTACTACCTAAACACGGAGGTAAAGGGATGTATGGGATGCATGTACACGAAGCAGTGGTGGCCGCCGGTGAAACCGAATCAGGTATCACCATCCATTATGTCAATGAACATTACGACGAGGGAGCAGTTATCTTCCAGGCTACCTGTCCCGTGTTACCGCAGGATACCCCTGAAGAGGTAGCCACGAAAGTACATGCCTTGGAATATGCCCATTATCCCCATGTGATCGAAGAAATACTTATAAAATAAACATTCTCTACCATGAACAGACGACATTTTTTCAAACAAAGCGGATTGGCAATAGGTGTCGCCGCCATCGGCAGTGGAGCCTTGGCTTCCACCCCGAATGCCCGTCCCGGGACGACAGTTGTTAACGCCGGTACTAAAAAAATCGGTCTGCAACTTTACAGCCTGCGCACAGATATGGATAAAGATGCAGCCGGTACATTGAAGGCCGTAGCCGGTATGGGATACAAATCGCTGGAAAGCTATGGTTCCAATGGGGATAAGTTTTTCGGAAAAACACCTGCCGACTTCAAGAAGCAACTGGCCGACCTGGGAATGTGGATGAGCAGTTCGCACACCGGCTTCGGTGTGTATCGCGAAGATACGGATACCGCATGGGATGCTGTGAAACGCAACATGGAAAATACCCGTACCGCCGGTGCCAAGTGGATCACACAGGCAGGCTATCCGGGAACAAAATACACCAAACTGGATGAAGTGAAGAAGCTGGCTGCGACATTTAACCGGATCGGAGAGTTGGCAAAAACATTCGGATTACGTTTTGCCTATCATAACCATATTGAAGAGTTTGCCCCGATCGAATCTAAAATCCCGTATCAGCAATATATTGAACTAACGGATAAAGAACTGGTCACCTTCCAGATGGATACCGGTCATGTGGCCAATGTTATGAGCGACTATGTCGGCTATCTGCTGAAATATCCGGGACGGTTTGGCTGTCTGCATCTCCGTGATACGAATGTGAGCACACGGCGTGCCACCGAGTTCGGTAATGGCGATGTACGCTTTAAAGAAGTCTTCGAACTCTTTGCTCACGCGGGAGTCGAAGATTATTATGTGGAACAGGAAGGTTATGATTATGAACCCCTTGTCTCGGTGAAGCGCTGTTATGACTTCCTTGACAAGGCTTCTTATGTAAAATGGTAATATGAAAACATTAGTACATACTGATCAGGAATGGATCGAATCCATCATTCGCAAATGTGATATCTGCTATGTAGGCATGGCCGATACCGACGGGACACCGTACGTGCTCCCGATGAACTTTGGCTATCGCGACGGCGTGATCTACCTGCATTCGGCACAGGAAGGGAGGAGTATCTCCATCCTCGAACGAAATCCGCGCGTGTGTATCACCTTTAGTACCGACCATGCCCTCGTATTCCAGCATCCTGAGGTGGCTTGCAGCTACCGGATGCGCTCCAAGAGTGTGATCACCTGGGGTAAGGTTACGTATGAAGAAGACTTCGACCGGAAAGTGGAAGTCCTCGATATCATCATGAAGCAATATTCCGGCAAAGAGTTTAAATACAGCGATCCAGCCGTAGTCAATGTTAAAGTATGGAAAGTGGCGATTGAACAAATGAGTTGCAAAGAATTCGGCGCTCCGCATAAGAAGTACGACTGATTAATGAAAAATGTTGTATTTTTGTCTGCAAAATAGACTGTTTCATACTGATGGATAGACATTCGCATACCCATGTACTGCGGGATACCATAGAGACGCTGTCGGATGAGGCCTCTTACCGGCAATTGTTTCATGCGTATCGTGATGAAGAAGCGTTGCCCTCGGGAGAAGTGCTTCAACAGATCATCGATACCTGCCGGACGATACTCTTCCCCGGGTATTACGGCAATGCGCACGTCAGCAAACAAACGATCAGCTATCATACGGGTGTTCACGTCCAGGAACTGCACACCCTGTTGTCGAACCAGATCCATGCCGGTATCTGTTTCTCGCAGACGCAATGTGCGGAATGCCCGGAACGCGAAACGTCGGGAGGCTCGGAAGCCCTGTCGGAACAGTTTATCGCAGCCCTTCCTCATCTGCGTGATGTGCTGGCGACGGATGTGGAAGCGGCCTACAACGGTGACCCTGCCGCTACAAATGCCAGCGAGGTTATTTTCTGTTATCCCGGTTTTCGGGCAATCGTGAACTACCGCATTGCCCATCAACTCTATCAACTTGGGGTGCCGTTTATTCCCCGTATGATGACGGAGATGGCGCATTCGGAGACGGGTATCGATATCCATCCGGGGGCACGGATCGGGCATCATTTCTCGATCGACCACGGTACGGGTACGGTGATCGGCGAAACCAGCGTGATCGGTAACCATGTGCGAATCTTCCAAGGCGTCAGTCTGGCGGGAGAGAAGTTGCCCAAAGACGAGAACGGGCAGACCATCCGTGGCGTAGCACGCCACCCGGTACTCGAAGATCATGTGACGATCTATTCCAATTCCACCCTGCTGGGATGTATCCGCATTGGGAAGGGAGCGACTATTTTCGGCAACGTATGGCTCACGGAAGATGTCCCCGCAGGCGCCGTCGTGACACAAAACAAAGCAACACATAATATTACATAAGCTTACTACATGAAGAGCGAGACTTTTGAAATGGTGGCCAAAACCCTGTATGGGTTGGAAGAAGTCCTGGCCGGCGAGTTACAAACCATCGGAGCCAACGATCTGCAGATCGGTCGCCGGATGGTATCCTTTACCGGAGACAAGGAATTACTGTACAGGGCAAATTTTTGCTGCCGTACTGCCTTGCGTATCCTGAAACCAATCTATCACTTTAAGGCGAAAGATGCCGATACGGTTTACAACGAAGTGAAGAAGGTGGCCTGGGAAAATTACCTGTCGCTGGACAAGACCTTTGCGATCGACTCGGTGATCTATTCGGAAGACTTCACCCATTCCAAGTTCGTGGCCTACCGCACCAAGGATGCTATTGTAGACTACTTCATGGAAAAAATGGAGAAACGTCCGTCTGTTCGTGTGAACAATCCCGACCTGTATATCAATATCCATATTTCGCACAACGACTGTACGCTGTCGATCGACAGTTCGGGTGAGAGCCTTCACAAACGTGGTTACCGGATCGACCAGACCGAGGCCCCATTGAGCGAAGTACTGGCTGCCGGTATGATCCTCAAGACCGGTTGGAAAGGTGATTCTAACTTCGTCGATCCGATGTGCGGATCGGGCACGCTGCTGATCGAAGCCGCCATGATCGCCCTCAATATCTCCCCGGGAGTTCATCGCCGTGAATATGCGTTCGAGAAGTGGATGGACTTCGACCAGGAATTGTTCGACCAAATCTACAACGACGAAAGCCGGGACCGCGAATTTACCTTCAAATGCTACGGTTCGGATATCTCACCGACAGCTATCGAAGCGGCAGAGAAGAACATACGAAATGCCGGACTGATGAAATACGTCGAGCTGAAGGTACAGCCGTTCCAACAGTTTACGGAAGCACCCCAACCAGGCATTATGGTGACCAACCCGCCCTATGGCGAGCGTATCTCTTCACGCGACCTGTTGGGGCTGTATAGTATGATCGGCGAACGGCTGAAACATGTCTTCACCGGTTATAGCGCCTGGATACTGAGTTATAAGGACGAATGTTTCGACAAGATCGGCCTCCGTCCCAGCGAAAAGATGAAGCTGATGAACGGTTCGCTGGAATGCGAATACCGTTGTTTTGAACTGTTTGAAGGGACCAACAAAGATTACAAAAAGGCACTGAGTGAAAGTGATGAAGCTGGCTCGGCTGTCAAACAGGTAGGCGACCGGAAGGTGGTCTCTACTTTCGAAAAACGTCGTGACTTCCGCTCCGATGCCAAGCGGGACGATTTCAAAAAAGGCGATTTCAAGCGAGGGGACTTCAAAAAAGACGACTTCCGCAAAGACAGAGGCGATCGTCCCGACCATGGTGGATTACGCAGAGACAAAGACGATAAGACTGGAGACCGCCCGTTCAGAAAGCGGGAGGACAATGCAGGAGATCGACCATTCAAAAGACGGGACGACAGTGCCGAAGGCCGTCCGTTTAAAAGACGGGACGACAGCTTTGGTGACCGTCCGTTCAAGAAACGGGATGATAGTGCCGGAGACCGTCCGTTCAAAAAACGTGCTGACGGTGGTAGCAGCGAAGGCAGGAAACCTTTCCGGAGAGACGAAGGCGGACGAGATCACTCCTCTTTCAAGAAACCGTTCAACAAAAAAGGAAGAGACGGCGGACTCCGTCATAACGATTAATCATTTATACAGATGAACATATTATTGTTAGGTTCAGGAGGACGTGAACATGCGCTGGCCTGGAAGATAGCACAGAGTGCCAAGACAACACAGTTATTCATTGCACCCGGGAATGCCGGAACGGCTTTGGCAGGCACCAATGTGCCGATGAAAGCGGATGATTTTGCGGCCGTCAAAAATTTCGTACTGGCTAACCAGATCACCATGGTAGTGGTCGGTCCGGAAGATCCCCTGGTAAAAGGAATATACGATTACTTTGCGAATGATCCGGCCCTGGCCGCTGTGCCGGTGATTGGGCCCAGCCGGGAAGGCGCACAATTGGAAGGCAGTAAAGACTTCGCCAAGGCGTTTATGATGCGTCACCAGATACCAACAGCCCGCTATAAAAGTATCACAGCCGAGAATCTGGTGGAAGGATACGCCTTCCTCGAATCCCTGGCGGCACCCTATGTGCTCAAGGCCGACGGATTGGCTGCCGGTAAGGGCGTCCTGATCATCGACTCGCTGGAAGAAGCCAAGCAGGAACTTGCCGGCATGTTGGATGGGATGTTCGGGGATGCCAGTAAGACGGTCGTGATTGAAGAATTCCTCGATGGAATCGAATGTTCTGTCTTTGTCCTTTCCGACGGAGATCATTATAAAGTACTGCCTGTAGCCAAAGACTACAAACGGATCGGCGAAGGAAACACCGGCCTGAATACCGGCGGTATGGGGGCGGTATCCCCCGTCCCGTTTGCCGACAAGGTCTTTATGAACAAAGTGGAGGCACGTATTATCCGCCCGACAGTAGAAGGGTTGCGTGCCGAAAAGATTGACTACAAAGGTTTTATCTTCTTGGGATTGATCGAGGTAAAAGGCGAACCGATGGTGATCGAATACAACTGCCGGATGGGCGACCCGGAAACCGAAGTCGTTATGCTTCGTATCCAGAGCGACCTGGTAGACCTGCTGGAAGGGGTAGCCAAGGGCGACCTCGATCGACGCAGTCTGGTAGAAGACCCTCGTGCGGCCGTTACCGTCATGCTTGTCAGCGGCGGTTACCCCGAAGCGTATGAAAAAGACAAAGTGATCACCGGCCTCGACCAGGTACCGGCCTCAACCATTATCTTTCACGCAGGTACAAAAGAAAGCGACGGAGAGATCCTGACCAATGGTGGTCGTGTGATCGCCGTCAGTTCTTACGGAGCCAATAAGGAAGAGGCATTGGCTCAGTCGTTTGCCGGCGCCAAGACAATCGGGTTCGACAAGAAATACTTCCGCCATGATATCGGGTTTGATCTGTAATCACCTATAACCTGAAGGGGGAAAACAGTGGAAAGAGGACTTATACGGCCTGGTAAGCCATACAACCTGAATGCATCGCCGACGATCATTTATGTCACGGTGGTATGCATCGCCTGTTGGGTTACCTGTTTCCTGACCTCCACCGGATTTCCCATTAGGCCGGCAGCAAAGGCTACGCCCCTGTGGTCGGCAATTACCGGATGGCTGTCCCATCCGGAGATAACATATGCGTTGGGCGTGTTCTTTCTGCTGGCGGCAGCTTACCTGTTGTTGCGGGCCAACTATGCCCTGATGCTGATCCGCGAACGTACGGTGTTGCCTTTCCTGCTCTACCTACTTTATGCCAGTGTCGATCCCGATTTCTATCCGTTGAATCCGGCTTCTGTCGGCGTCTTTTGCGTGCTGGCTGGCATTTACCTGCTTTTCCAGTCGTACCACGATGAGGAGGCGGTTGAGAACGCATATAGGGCGGCTCTGTTCTTTGGTGTCGGGAGTTTGCTGTGGGTGCATATCCTATGGTTTCTACCGTTATTCTGGCGGGGGATGTATAATTTCAAAACTTGGTCGTACAAGATTGTGGCGGCTTCGTTGTTCGGACTGGTCACAGTTTATTGGTGTGTGCTTGGCTGGTGTGTCTGGCAAGAGGATTATACACCGCTTGTCCAGCCCTTTTCCGAGTTATTCAGCTTCCATCTGATCTGGTACAATAATTTTGGACTGATCGACTGGCTGTCTATCCTCCTGATTACGTTGGTTACAGTGATCGCTGTTGTCCATATGGTGGTGCACGAGTTAGAAGACAACCTGCGCACCCGCCAGTTTCTGTGGTTTCTCCTCCTGTTCTCGGCCTGGACATTGATCTTGCTTGTCTTGTTTGGACAGTCGTCGGAAGAGTTCCTGCAAATCCTCTGCATCCCGGCAGCTATCCTTACCGCTCACTTTTTTACGCTAGAGCGCAACAAATACGCCTTCGCCCTGTTTCATGTAATGGTCGCCGTTTGTGCCGCCCTCCTTATTCTACGTGTATGGAATTTCTGATTGAATACGGTTATATAGGTGTTTTTTTCGCGGCCTTTCTGGCAGCCACCATCCTGCCATTCAGCAGTGAAGTGGTATTGACAGGAGTGCTGTTGACAGGAGCCGCCTATTGGCCTTGCATGATCGCCGCAACCATCGGGAATGTGCTGGGCGGGATGACCTGTTATTGGCTGGGAATGCTCGGAAAAGTAGAATGGATCGAGAAATACCTTAAATTGGATGCGGCCAAACTGCAAAAGGTGCAAGACTGGATTAAGAACAAAGGTTCCTGGATGGCGTTTTTCGTCTTCCTGCCCGGGATCGGCGACTTTATTGCCGTCGCCCTTGGTTTCCTTCGTGCGAATGCATGGATCGTCCTCTTCTCCATGTTTTTGGGGAAAGCAATCCGTTACTGGGTGTGGATGGAGTTTGTCTATAAAGTACAGGCCGCCTTCTTTTAGCCAAGCAACCTTCCTTTAAAGCAATATAACGCCTGCCTTTTCGTTAAAAACTCATGAACGTTTAAACATGCTACCGGAAAAGAAAATACAACTACTCGACCTGCGGGGACAATACCTTCGTCTGCAGGCCGAAATCGATGAAGCAATGCAGGCTGTCCTGTTAAGTTCCGCTTTTATTAACGGGCCGCAGGTGAAAAGTTTTGCCGCCGAATTAGCCTCCAGCTTGTCTGTCCCCCATGTGATCCCGTGCGGTAACGGAACAGACGCCTTGCAAATGGCGCTGATGGCCTTGGAACTCCAACCGGGCGATGAAGTGATCGTGCCGGCATTTACCTACGCTGCTGCCGTTGAAATGGTACTGCTCCTGGGCTTGACGCCTGTGGTGGTGGATGTCGATCCCACTACCTACAATATTGATGTCAACCGGATCCGGGAAGCCCTGTCACCACATACGAAAGCGATTATCGTGGTTCACCTCTTCGGCCAGTGTGCCGATATGGAGCCACTGATGAAGATCACATCTGATTATCCACTCTTTGTGATCGAAGATAATGCCCAGTCGATGGGCGCTGAATATACCTTTGCCGACGGCACCATACGGAAAGCCGGTGCAATCGGTCATATCGGTACCACCTCCTTTTTCCCCACCAAGCCATTGGCTTGTTATGGCGACGGGGGAGCCATGTTTACCCCGGATACCATCCTGGCCAATCGTTTGCAGATGCTTACCCAGCACGGACAGGAACGCAAATACCATCATAAGATCGTAGGGTGCAATTCCCGGCTGGATACCTTGCAGGCAGCGGTCTTAGAGGTAAAACTCCGCCACCTCGCCGAGTTCCGGGCTACCCACCAGCAGATCGCCCGTCGCTACAGCGAAGTTTTCCGCTCGTTACCATGGCTTCGGATTCCCGAATCGCTTCCGTCGTCAACCCATGTATATCACCAATACACTGTTCAGGTGATGGATGGGGCAAGAGATAGATTCCGTGCCTACCTGGAAAACAAGGGCATTCCTTCGCAGGTATACTACCCGCTCACCATACCCGAGCAGGAAGCATTCAGGCCCTATCTCCGTATCGCCGGTACGGTAGAAGAGGCTACCCGCCTGAGCCGGTCGGTCGTCTCCCTGCCTATCCATACCGAACTGACGGAGGAAGAACAAGCATACATAATCAAAACAATACAGACATATGAACCATCCTAAGATACGTTTTGCCGTGGTCGGTTGCGGACATATCGGGAAGCGTCATGCGGAAATGATCACCCGTGAACCAGGTGCCGAACTGGTAGCCCTCTGTGATATACGCCCCCAGGCAGAACTGGGCATAGACGCTTACGAAGTACCTTTCTTTTCTTCCCTGGAGGCCTTACTGAAAGCGGGCCTGTCCATTGATGTGGTCACTATTTGTACCCCTAACGGCCTGCATGCCTCCATGGCGATACAGGCGATAGAGGCCGGGCATCATGTCGTGATCGAAAAGCCAATGGCGCTTACGCATGCGGATGCCGAAAAAGTGGTCTTTGCCTCGCTCAAATACCATAAGCGAGCCTTCTGTGTGATGCAGAACCGTTATTCCCCCCCTTCAGTATGGCTGAAGGAGATGATCGAATCCGGCCGGTTAGGCCAGTTGTATATGGTACAGCTCAACTGCTTCTGGAACCGCGACGACCGCTACTACAAACCGGGCGGCTGGCATGGCGACGGGACATTGGACGGAGGTACGCTTTTCACCCAATTCTCCCATTTCATCGACATTATGTACTGGCTGTTTGGCGATATCACCCATATACAGGCTCGCTTCAATGATTTCAACCACCAGACGCTGACCGACTTCGAAGATTCCGGTATCGTCAACTTCGACTTTCTCAATGGCGGGATGGGTACCCTCTCCTACTCCACTTCCATCTGGGATAAGAATATGGAAAGTTCCATGCTAATCATTGCCGAGAACGGCAGCATCCGGATCGGCGGACAATATATGAACGAAGTGGAATACTGCCATATCAAAGACTACGAAATGCCTGTCCTTGCTCCTACCAACCCCGGCAACGACTACGGCCCGTACAAAGGCTCGGCACAGAACCATAACTTCGTGATCCGGAATGTCGTCAACGTCCTCTCCGGCCATGATTCGGAAACGATCACGACCAATGTGCTCGAAGGTATGATGGTAGTCGATATCATCCAACGGATCTACGCCTATAAGCCCGTCGATCTGTAGGCCGCCGGGCTAACGGCTACACCAGCCGGTATACATTGCCCGGCATGACGCTGATCACATCTTCCATCTCCAGTTCGAACAGATAAGGGGAGAGTTGATAGACCGGCATCCCCATACCGATTGCCAGTTGGTTGATATGCATCTCGGTATGCTCGTGCAACAGACTGATGAGATGCCCTTGCAGACTGTCTTCTTCGAAAAGAAGCTGGGTTTGTACGGGTGTTTTCTTTTCGAACGTCGTATCCCAACACATGGAGGAGATGAAATCGGCCGCCGAAGTGATTAACCCGGCCTTATTCTGCCGGATCAGGGTATTGCATCCGCAGGAATGCGTCTCCCCTACCCGCCCCGGAAAAGCATAGACATCACGTCCATAGGAAGAAGCGATATCGGCGGTAATCAACGACCCGCCCTTCTCGGCCGACTGCACCACAAGGGTAGCATCCGATAATCCTGCCACAATCCGGTTCCGCTTTACAAAGTTCTGCCGGTCGGGATTGGTTCCACTGGGGAAATCTGTGAGTAAACCGCCGTTGGTCAGCATCTCAACAGCCGTATTTCGATGTGTCGAGGGATAGATACGATCGAGTCCGTGTGCCAGTACGGCCACTGTCGGCAGCTGTGCCTGCAACGCCGACCGGTGTGCCTGCACATCTATGCCATAGGCCAGCCCGCTGATGATAAGCGTATCCGGGAAGACCTCCGACAGTTCTCTGATAAACGTATCGGTCAGTATCCGTCCATAGTCGGTTGCATTGCGTGTACCGACAATACTAATGATGCGTGCCGCATCCAGGTTGGCATTTCCCTTCAAATAGAAGAGGACAGGCGCATCCGGGCATTCCAGCAGCCGCTTCGGATAGTCAGTATCCGTCAGGAAATAATACGAGATCCGGTTCTTTTGAATAAAGGCAAGTTCTTTTTCTGCTTTTCGGAGTACGTCGGGATGTTTGATCGCAGCGGACAATGCCTGCCCGATACCGGGCACCCGTTCCAACAGGCGGCTCTTTTCCGCGAATACCGCTTCCGCATCACCCAGCGACTCCAATAAGTGCCGGGCCAGTATATCGCCCACCCCATTGATCATAGTCAGGGCGATTTGGCAAATGGTTATTTCCTTCATGGTCTGTTTTTGGTAACTTTATTTTGGTTCCATTACACAGCAAATATAATGTATTATGGAGAAAAAAGAGGCCTCTTCCGGCAGATAAGTTAACTTATCCCTGTATCTTCTTCAGCACCTCGTCGAAATATTCGCCACGGGTAAGACGGCCGTTTTCTACGACAACAGTCTCTACACGACCTTTGGCGACCAGGATACCGTCAGACAGTCGGTAGATGAATTGGCTGAAGACCAGTTTGGGGCCTTCCTTGCTGACGTCGAGGGCGGACACATAGCTGTCACCACTCCGCAAGGAAACCTTGAACTGGATATCCACCCGCGACACAAAGGCATCTACGCCTTTGTCGTGCATCGCGCCGAAGTTCTCGCCCAGGGTTTCGAGGAACTCGTGGCGCGTATGTTCCATATAGCGTTGATAATTGGAGTTGTTCACTACCCCCTGCAGGTCGCACTCGTAGTCGCGCACCTTCATTGTTAGTGTATATTGATGGGCTTTCATTCGATGGTATTGTTTGTTTGCGTGGTGGGTACTAATTTATACAGGCGATCGGACGGACGGATTTTGTCGACAGTGCGGAAGGAGAAACGTTCGCCTTTACGTGTTTCATCCACCGGCTTGAGATCAACACGGATCTCGTCGATGGTCTGCATCAAGGCACCGGTCGTCGTACCGGTGATCAGGATCTCGTCGCCGACAGCCAGCGTGCCTGATTCCATTTCGAATTCGGCAACGCCCAATCCACCGAAGTATTTGATGCCTTTGGCCACATAGACCTTTTTCTTCGTAGCTCCCGAACCATACTGGTGACTCCATTCCCCCAGACGCTGTCCGAGGTAATAACCATCCCAGAAGCCGCGGTTGAAGACACTTTTCAGCCGCGTATCCCAACCTTGTATTTTTTCTTCCGTGAAACTGCCGTCGCAATAAGCGCGGACAGCCTCCTTATAGCATTCGGTCACGATACGCACATACTCCGGTCCGCGGGCACGTCCTTCCATTTTGAATACGCGGACGCCGGCGTCCATCATCTTGTTTATGAAATGGATTGTCTTCAGGTCTTTAGGCGACATGATATATTGGTTTTCGATATCAAGTTCGATATCGCTGTCGCGGTCTTTCACTGTATAGCCACGGCGGCAAATCTGCATACAGGCGCCGCGGTTAGCAGAGGCGTTCATCTCGTGCAGGCTGAGGTAACATTTACCTGATACCGCCATGCAAAGGGCACCATGTGAAAACATTTCGATACGGATCAGTTCACCCCTTGGTCCACGGATATCCTGGGCGATGATCTGGTCGTAGATTTCTTTGACCTGTGTGAGGTTCAGTTCACGTGCCAACACCACCACGTCGGCAAAGCGGGCGTAAAAACGCAACGCCTCGGCGTTGGAGATATTTAGCTGGGTGGAGAGGTGTACTTCCTGGCCGATCCGGTTGGCATAGTCCATCGCCGCCACATCGGCCGCAATAATAGCCGAAACTTCGGCCGCTTTAGCTGCGTCGATGATCGACCGCATCAGCGCCAGGTCCTCACCATAGATCACCGTATTTACCGTGAGGTAACTCTTGATGCCGTGTTCGCGGCAAATGGTGGCAATATGCTTTAGATCGTCTACTGTAAAGTTATGTGATGAACGCGACCGCATATTCAGTCCTTCGATACCGAAGTAAACCGAATCCGCCCCACCCTGTATGGCCGCCATCAGCGATTCGTACGAACCAACCGGCGACATAATCTCAAATTCTTTCTCGCTCAATGTATTTCCCTTTCAATTGACATGCAAATATACGGCTTTTTCGGGTTACAGGGACTCCGCCACACGCTCCAAGGCGTTAAAACGGGAGCCTTTAATCAGGATGGTATAGCCGTTAAGAGGCTTTTGCTGGAGAAATGCAATTAAATCATCGGTGGAAAGGAAGGTATTGAAACCGCTTCCTGCCTGAGAGAAGTTACTTCCACAAAGGAAGACATCGTCGAAGCGCTCAGCCCGCAGCAAGTCTACGATCCCGGCATGCAGGGACGCACTGGCTTCACCCAGCTCGCCCATATCCCCCAGGATCACGGCCTTCGGAGCGCCCGACATACCGGCGAAGTTGGTCAATGCTGCCCGCATGCTGGTGGGGTTGGCATTGTAGGCATCAATGATCAGGGTATTGTGTTCGGTCTTCCGGAGCTGCGAACGGTTGTTCGAGGGCTCATAGGCGGCAATGGCACGATTAATCCGTTCGGAAGGGATCTTAAAATAGCGTCCTACGGCAACAGCGGCCAATACATTATCGATATTATAATCGCCCACCAGGTGTGTTGTTACCTGGTTGGTCTTACCTTGTTGTTTCCAATTGAATCTGAAATAGGCACCACTGCTGGTGATCTGCCCGGAGGCGAAAGAACTTTCGCCATATCCGTAGGTGACCTGTTCGATTCCCTTGGCGAGGGATTGAAGGATTTCGTCTTCCTTTTTGATAAAGATTTTACCTTTGGTTTGCCGCAGGTAGTCGTAAAGTTCGCCTTTTGTCTTGATCACATTTTCAAACGAACCGAAACCTTCCAGGTGCCCCTGGCCGACATTGGTGATGATACCATAGTTGGGCTGAGCGATCTCGGCCAGTTCACGGATATCGCCGGGATGGCTGGCTCCCATTTCAATCACTGCCATCTCATGTTCATGCGTGAGGCGGAGCAAGGTAAGCGGTACGCCGATATGGTTGTTCAGGTTTCCTTCGGTATAGAGCAGGTTATATTTAGTAGAGAGGACGGAAGCAATTAGTTCCTTGGTCGTTGTCTTGCCATTGGTGCCGGTAATACCGATAACGGGCAGGCCTATCGTTTTGCGATGCCGCTGCGCCAGTTGTTGCAAAGCGACAAGGGTGTCCGTCACCAAGACCGTACGTTCACCGATATAATAGTCGGGGTTATCTATCACAGCATATACACATCCGGAAGCCAGTGCCTTTTCGGCATATTGATTGCCGTCGAAGTGTTCCCCTTTCAATGCAAAGAAGATGGAACCGCGCGGACAGTTACGGCTGTCTGTGGTTACCTTCGGGTTATGTATAAATAATTCATAAAGTTGCGGAATAGTCATACAGGGTATTCAGTTTATTGTCTAAGAATTACGGTGCTAAATTACGACAATTGTATCTATTCTGCTTTACGATTCTCAAGAATATTGTACTTTTGTGGAAAATGCGACGAAATGGCAGAAAAAACGCTTAGGATACGGGACACACTAACCTCTTTGGCGGTACCGATGGTGATGGGCATCCTGAATGTCACCCCTGATTCATTTTATGCCGGTAGCCGCACACAGACGGAAAAAGAGATCGACGAACGCATCCAGACCATCCTGCGGGAAGGCGGCAGTATAATCGACCTGGGAGGTTATTCATCTCGCCCAAACGCCGCCGAAGTATCGCCGGAGGAAGAGATGAACCGCTTATCCCTCGCCCTCGAGATCCTCAACCGCCACTATCCGGAGGTTCCGGTATCAATCGATACATTTCGCGCCACTGTCGCCCGTCGCTGCGTAGAATTCTACGGAACGGCGATCATTAATGATATCTCCGCCGGAGAAATGGATCCGGATATGTTCGCCACCGTCGCCGAACTACAGGTACCTTATATAATGATGCATATGCGCGGTACGCCGCAAACTATGCAACAACATACCGACTACACGGATATGAAGGAGGATATCCTGCTGTATTTCGCCGAGAAAGTCCGCCGCCTTCGATTGATGGGCGTAAATGATATCATCCTCGATCCCGGCTTCGGTTTCAGTAAAACGCTCGAGCAAAACTACCGGTTGATGAGCCGTCTCGGGGAATTCGCCCTGCTGGATCTTCCCTTGTTGGTGGGTGTTTCGCGTAAGAGCATGGTCTACAAACTCCTGGGAGGGACACCGCAAGAGAGTCTGAATGGCACCACTGTGCTACATACCTATGCGCTGCTGAATGGAGCGGATATTCTGCGGGTACATGATGTGAAAGAAGCGGTGGAAGCCGTCAGAATCGTACAACAATTAACAACATAACCTAAATTAGCGCTATAACCTATGTGGATGAATTTTGGGGTCAAAGACCTGATCGATGTTTTATTGGTTGCTTTCTTCCTGTATCAGACATACAAATTGATGAAAGGGTCGGGCACGATGGCACTGTTCAGTGGGGTTGTTTCCTTTATAATCGTGTGGATACTGGTATCGCAGGTGCTGGAAATGAAATTGATGGGTGCCATACTCGATAAGTTTATCAGTGTGGGCTTCTTGGTGCTGGTGATCTTGTTTCAGGATGAGATCCGCCGGTTTCTGCTGACGTTGGGTTCGCACCGTGGTATCAAGTTCCTGACCAACCTTTTTTCCAAGAAAGACGAGCAGCACGACAGACATAAATTTGTCGCCCCCGTGGTACTGGCCTGTATGAATATGGCCCGCAAGAAAACCGGGGCGCTGATAGTCGTTCAGCAAGATATCGACCTGTCGGTATATGAACACACGGGAGAAATGTTTGTGGCCGATGTCAACGCTCGTCTGATCGAGAATATTTTTTTCAAGAACAGTCCCCTGCACGATGGCGCCCTGATCATTGCCGACAATCGCATCAAAGCCGCCGCCTGTATCCTCCCGGTAGCCCAACATGCTCAGTTGCCCAAGGAAATGGGTCTCCGCCACCGTTCCGCCCTCGGCATGTCGAAGGAAACGGATGCCCTGATTGTGATCGTATCCGAAGAGCGGGGAAAGATTTCCGTTGCCCATAAAGGGAAAATCGAAGCCAATATCACGGCCGAAGATCTCCAACAGATACTGTCCGGCGAACGCGATGTGACTGATATTCGTTAATTATTGCAAAAGTGCAAGGTTGACTTAGAAATATTTTCCCATTTTTGCAAACTCCATATTGCATTTTGCGTAATTTTGCCCTCGATAAGAGGCAATTTTATTAAATAATCTAAAAAACGATCTTTTTTGCTATGGACCTAATGCAAGACATCATTGCACGCGCTAAAGCGAACAAACAACGCATCGTACTGCCCGAAGGGACGGAAGAACGTACCCTCAGAGCCGCCGACCAACTGGTTGCCGACGGCGTAGCAGACATCATTTTGATTGGAAACCCCACAGAAATCACTGACCTCGCTGCATCCTACGGACTGACACACATCCAGAGAGCGACCCTTCTCGACCCTAAGAACCATGCAAAAAAGGCCGACTATGCCGCATTGCTGGTGGAACTTCGCCTGAAAAAAGGCATGACGCCTGAAAAAGCAGCCATACTGGTGGAAGACCCCTTGTATCTGGCCTGCCTGATGATCAAGGCCGGTGATGCCGACGGTGAAATAGCCGGCGCGCAGAACACCACGGGCGACGTATTGCGTCCCGCCCTGCAGATCGTCAAAACAGCTCCAGGTATGAGCTGTGTTTCCGGCGCTTTCCTAATGTTCGTTAACGATAAATCATACGGCGAAGAGGGCATCCTTGTGTTTGCCGACTGCGCCGTAATGCCGAACCCGACAGCCTCCGAACTGGCCGAGATTGCCGTCGCTACTGCCCATACCACCCAAGCTATCGTAGGCGTCGAACCCCGCGTAGCTATGCTGAGCTTCTCGACTAAGGGAAGCGCTTCGCACGAGATGGTGGACAAAGTAGTCGAAGCTACCCGCCTGGCGAAAGAAATGGCTCCTCAGTTCAAAATTGACGGCGAACTGCAAGCCGATGCCGCCCTTGTTCCCTCAGTAGGAAGTAAGAAAGCACCCGGTAGCGAGATCGCCGGCAAAGCCAATGTGCTGGTATTCCCCTCGCTCGAGGTAGGGAACATTGCCTACAAACTGGTACAACGCCTGGGTAATGCCGAAGCCGTAGGCCCGATCCTGCAAGGGATGGCTGCTCCGGTCAACGACCTCTCACGCGGTTGTTCGGTAGATGATATCTATAAGATGGTAGCCATCGCCAGCAACCAGTCTATCGGCTTGAAAGCATCAAAGAAATAATCAGGATATATAGAAAAGAAAAAGACATGAAGATTTTAGTTCTGAACTGCGGAAGTTCATCTGTCAAGTACAAATTGTTCGACATGGACAAGCACGATGTACTGGCTCAAGGAGGTGTAGAAAAATTAGGTTTACCCGGATCATTCCTCAAGTTCACCTTGCCCGACGGCGAAAAGATCGTCCTCGAAAAAGAATTGCCCGAACATACGGCCGCCATTCAATTTATATTAAGTATACTGACCTCCGATAAATACGGTTGCATTAAGTCATTCAACGAGATTGACGCCGTAGGTCACCGTGTGGTACACGGCGCTGAAGAATTCAGCAGCAGTGTGGAGATCAATCGCCAGGTGATCGGTAAGATGGTTGAATGTATCGACCTCGCACCGTTGCACAATCCGCCCAACCTGAAAGGGATACGCGCCATGGAAGAACTCATCCCGGGCATCCGTCAGGTAGGCGTGTTCGATACGGCTTTCCACCAGACAATGCCTGATTATGCCTATATGTACGGTCTGCCCTACTCCTACTATAAGAAGTATGGTATCCGTCGTTATGGTTTCCACGGGACCAGCCACCGCTATGTCTCTAAACGTGCCTGTGAAATTCTGGGTGTGCCGTATGAAAACCAGAAGATCATCACCGCACATATCGGAAACGGTGGTTCAATCGCCGCGATCAAAGGAGGCAAGAGTATGGATACATCTATGGGACTGACGCCGGTAGAAGGCTTGCTGATGGGTACCCGTTGCGGGGATATCGACGCCGGCGCCCTCTCATTCCTGATGAACAAAGAGAACTTGGACGCCAAAGGGCTGTCCGACCTGATCAACAAACGCAGTGGTGTATGGGGACTCTCGGGTATCTCATCCGACATGCGTGAGATTGAAGCTGCTGTAGCGGAAGGCGACCGTCGTGCGATCCTGGCGTTGAACGTCTATAACTACCGTATCAAGAAATACATCGGTTCGTATGCCGCCGCTATGGGTGGTTGTGATATCCTGGTATTCACCGGCGGTGTAGGCGAGAACCAATGGGCTACCCGTAAAGCCGTATGCGAGAATATGGAATACATGGGTATGAAACTCGACGTGGCCAAAAATGACCATATGCGCGGCGAAGAGATGGTAATCAGCACCCCCGACAGTAAGGTGATAATCATGGTGGTTCCGACTGACGAAGAATATACCATCGCAACTGATACACTGGACATCCTGTCAAACGGAAACAATAACTAAACACACACATAAAATCCTTTCTCACAGCTTACACAAAACGAAAGGGTTTTGAAGGCCATCCCGCAAGGGGTGGCTTTTTTCGTAAGACAATATCAAATAATACCGTATATTTGTTGTCAGAAAAAACAGAGAAAGCGACCTTATGGCAAAAGGGAAATATTATGTAGTATGGAAAGGGCTTAACCCGGGTATCTATGATAACTGGGAAGAGGCCAAGATGCAGATTGAGGGGCAGGATGGTGCCAAATACAAGTCATTCCTCTCTCGTGAAGAAGCAGTAAATGCCTTTGAAGACGGATATGCACACCACCTGAAACAACGGAATTTCGCCACCAACAATGCCCTTGAACCGGTCGGTGATACGCAGGGAAGACCCATCATCGAAAGCTTGGCCGTGGATGCCGCCTGTAGCGGTAACCCGGGCGATATGGAATACCGTGGCGTATATACCCGTACCGGGAAAGAAATCTTCCGCATCGGCCCTTATAAGCAAGGCACGAACAATATCGGCGAGTTCCTCGCCCTGGTTCACGGCCTGGCCTTGCTGAAACAGCAGAACAGTGATCTTCCGATCTACTCAGACAGTGTAAATGCCATCAAATGGGTACAGAATAAACGCTGCAAGACCCTGCTCGAACGCACACCGGAGAATCTGCCCATCTTTGACCTGATCAGTCGCGCTGAGAAATGGTTGTACAATAATGCCTATACGACCCGTATCATGAAATGGGATACGGCCGGATGGGGAGAAATACCAGCCGATTTCGGACGGAAATGAACAATTTACATTATAAAGCCTTATTTACATAAACTGCCTCATCTGTTAAGATGCACACTACTGTCATTATTCCCATTTACAGGTTGCCACTTCCCGAAGACGAGAGGTTGTCGCTTGACCAGGTATACCGTACACTGAACGCCTACCCACTCATCGTCATTCATCCGGCATCACTTGACCTGTCCCCATTGCTTCGTGAGTATCCGAAGTTGCAAACCGAGATCTTCGACGACTCTTACTTCAAAGGAATAACCGGATATAATCGGCTGATGCTCTCGACCGAATTCTATGCACGTTTTCTCCGCTGGGAATATATGCTTATCTACCAGTTGGACGCCTGGGTGTTCAGGGATGAGCTCCAGGCCTGGACTGAGAAAGGGTATGACTACATCGGCGCCCCCTGGCTGGAAAAGCCAGTCTACCGTCTTCCACTCATCGCTACGTTTATGCGTATGCGCCATGCCTGGCTGCTGAAACAACACAAACCTTCTCCTCAATCGTTTTATAACAAGGTAGGGAACGGAGGATTATCACTCCGCAAAGTGGCCAGCCATCACCAGGCAACAAAGACACATGCAAACCGGATCGCACTGTTTTTAGAGCAAAAGCGATCACATTTTTACAATGAAGATATCTTCTGGAGTACCGAGATCCCCGAATTTGTTTACCCGGATGCAATAGAAGCATTGCGCTTCTCGTTTGACAAATACCCTTCCTATTGCTACCGGCTAACAGGTAAACAGCTACCCTTTGGTTGCCACGGATGGTATAAACGCAAAATGAAACGATTCTGGCATGCCTTCATCGATTTTTAACTTAATAACGCTTTATGTACACAATCATTGTCAGTTCTGTAAACCCTACCCAAAATGCCCTGTTCAAAGCAAACATAAGCCAAACAATTGCAGCCCCTTATGAACTGATTGTCCACGACAATCGGGACACAAAATGGGGATTGTGCAAACTGTACAACCATTATGCCCGGCAAAGCAAGTACGATCTCCTCTGTTTCTTTCATGAAGATATTCTATTCCTGACCAAGGGATGGGGAGTTACACTGGCTGATTTTTTTCAGCAAACACCGGAAGCCGGTGTGGTTGGTTTTGCCGGCTCAACAGTGAAAACGAAGACAATATCAGGATGGGACTCTCATGAGCTTACTACCCGGATGAATGTCACCCACCGGATCAGTAAAGACAAAGTAAGAGAACGGCGGGTTAACCCCGATAACGAATCATTCGCCCAAGTGCTTACTTTAGATGGATTGGCGATGATTACACCCAAAGAAGTATGGGAAAAGTATCCATTTGACGAACAAACCTTTCGTGGCTTTCATCTCTATGACCTCGATTTTACGTTTCAAATAGCCCAAGCATATAAAAACTATGTCTGCCTGTCTGTGGATATTGAACATTTATCAAGAGGTTCTTTCACAAAGGAGTGGTATCAAGCGGCCTCACTGTTTCACGAAAAATGGGAGGAACAGTTACCATATGCCATCCATCCTTATCCGTCTAAAGTCATAGAGCAATGCGAAATGGCTGCGTTGTACCGAAAAACCCGAAGTGAATTGATGTATGCCTGGAATATCCGGAAGATTCACTCCATCGTATGGGAATATATACGCCTGTCGCATAATAAACCAGGCAGACTCTTCTACTTGCCGAAAATAATCAAACACGTACTCAAAGCCTACCGAAAAAAGTCATCCCAATAGGAATTTGCTTTGACAGACCTGGCGGAAGTCCCATTCCGCCAAATAAGCGGAGTACACCTCCCCTGCCCTTGCCCGCATCCGGCAACGCACGGAGATGGGGAGTAAAAGACAATGGCTTAAGCGATCATACCAACGGTATCTACCAACCGGGTTCTTCCACAAGGGCTTCCCGGACCGTACCCAAGCCTTTGTTGCCTGGTGGTACATGAAATGCACAAAAAAATCGTCGCTATAGGCAGACATCCTGCGATCGGTAACCTGTTCATCCCATCCGCAGTCCCGGGCATAAACCCGGGCAATATATGACAGCACCTCCCGAGAGGTGCAAAGCCTCTGAAGATTCATACAGGCCTTTCGGGGTGAGACATTCCTGAATACAAGCCGATTAATATCTATGAGAGAAAAAGAATATTCCCCCTTTTCATCCTGTTTAAATAATACATTGCCCGGAGAGAAATCCTTATGCAATATTCCCGCCTTATGCAGGTGAACAATAAAGTGGGCGAAGTGAGAAAGAAAAGCCTCCTGCCCTTCAACCTGTCCTCCCATCATCTCCCGGAGAGTTGAACTCTCCGCTTCGAAAACGCTTACATAATAACTGTCAGAAAACAAACCACCAGATGTACCCTCCAAATAAGCGACCGGAGCCGGAGAAAGGAAACCTCGCTTCAGTATCTCCTGTGCATGTAGATACGAACGGCAGGCTTTTGATTTGCGAAGGTATGTATAGGCCACCCGATTGATCAGATGTGGCTTTTGAAACCGCTTCACAACCAGACTGGTGGATCCTGCATCAAAGACCTTCAGTACATTCCGGCCTTGGTGGATAATCGTCCCTTCCTGCTCAAATCTGTCGGGAAGCGTCCGTATAAAGGATGTCAGGTTTGTATAATCCGGATGAATCAGCGCCTTCATACTTCCAATATGCTTATTACCTTATCTATGATTGTTTCCGGTTTCAATTGCGTCATACACGCCCAATCCCCCCGAAAACACTCCTTTTGCCCGTAGATAGAACAGGGACGGCATTCCAGTTCCAATTGAATGGCATCTTCCGGCCGTTGGCGGAATCCATAAAAGCCGGCATACGGATGCGTTGCCCCCCAGACCGACACCACGCGTGTACCGACCAAAGAGGCAAAGTGCATATTCGCCGAATCCATACTCAATAGCAGGTCAAGCTTACTAATAAGCATGAGTTCCTTATCCAGTGAATACCGGCCGATCACACTGTGTACATGCGGATACTTATCTACCCATTGATACATGATTTCTTCCTCATGTCCCCGACCTCCAAACAGAAAAATTGTGACATCTTTTACCAAGGAAAGTGCATCTATTATTCTTTCCATTTGTTCCAATGGATAAATTTTTCCCCTGTGCTTGGCAAAAGGTGCAATACCAATCCATTTCCCTTCTTTCTTTCCTGTGATACTTTCGACTGCTTCCATATCCACCGGATGAGTATTGAACAAGGATGTAAATGTCTCCGTAAACCGGAATCCAGCTTGCTGAAACACATCTGCATAGGTATTAATGACCGGAGGCGCCGGTGCCAACACTTTATGATGCCTGGAAACTAACTGTTTACGTGCTCTCCTGTCACGTTGGATCGCAAAAACAGGAGTCCCCTTCAAACGAAAGAAGAAATCTATAATACGCGGGCGAATGATCTGGTGTAAGTCTATCACAAGATCATAATCATATTTCGTCAATGCCGTGGCAAAGCGAATAAGTCCCACTAATGTTTTTTCAGAAGCTTTTGTGTTAATCCCTAAAATATTGATATTCGCAGGGCGATTCACAAAAACGGGCATCAGAAAAGTTTGCGTCAGAATCGTGAAGGAATCCTGCGGATAGGCTGTAGCAACAGAATAAATCACCGGAATAGTCATCGCCACATCCCCGATAGCCGACAAACGTATGATAAGTATTTTGGCCATCAGTGTTTTCCGTACAAAACAGGATTTAATGCCGGGTCATTATACATCTTCATCTGTTTATATACCTTCATATATTTTTTACCCGTAGCAATATCATCCAATAGTTGATCTAATGCCGTACACAAGTCTTTCTCCTGTTCAACCAATGTCCTTAGTTTCTGTTCACAAAGTGATTTGTGCGTTGGCTCCACATCCGAACGATTCACTTCTGCCTGCATATGATAAACCTTGAGGATCAGGATGGAGAGACGGTCTACCGCCCATGCAGGACTTTCGGTATTGAAGGTAGCTCCAGGCAAAACAGGTACATTTTTATATGTATCCAGAAAATAACTGTCGATTAATTCTACCAGATCAGTACGATCCTGGTTGGATTTGTCAATTCTCCGTTTAATTCTCAATGCATCTTCAGGCAAAATCTGCGGATCACGGATAATATCCTCCAAATGCCACTGAACCGTATCTATCCAACTTTTTATGTAAAGCAGTGCTTCAATACTTTGAGATGCGTAAGGATTTTCAATCACTGAGTCCACATGATCTGTTTGATGATAAGCATTAACTGCTTGCTTAAATATGCTGGTAAATTTTTCACTTGCACTCATAAAATTCCGTATTTATCTTGTTGTTAATTGCAAAGATATACTTTTTTATCCTTATCCCTGTGGAGATAGTAGCAATTTGTGCACCTGATGCAGGTTTATCAGAATAGTTTTGAGTGATAACGATTTTCGTATTTCTCTTTTGATTACTTTTAACTCCTGATTTTTCGCTTACATCGTATATTACTGAATAACGACATGATCTTATGAAGAAAGTACTACTGTTCACCCTGTTCAGCGCCATCACGCTGGGTACCACCTTGTACGCACAGGAAAAGGCCACCCTGTCGGGTAATTACCTCAACAACCGCGCACCATTGCTGACGAAGCCATATGTAGAGCTTCCGATCGGCGCCATCCGTCCCAATGGCTGGATGGAAGAACAACTCAAACGGATGACTACCGGCATGACTGGCCATCTCGATGTATTATATGCCAAAGTAATGGGCGAACGCAACGGTTGGCTGGGTGGTGATGGCGACGTATGGGAACGCGGCCCTTATTGGATTGACGGCCTGCTTCCCCTCGCCTACGTTCTCAACGACAAAGCGCTGATTGAAAAGGTAAAGCCCTGGATCGAATGGACGCTGGCCTCGCAGCAACCGAACGGCTACTTCGGCCCGGACACCGATCGTCCCCACGAGCCGGGGCTTCAACGTAACAACGCACGCGACTGGTGGCCGAAGATGGTCATGCTCAAAGTCATGCAGCAATACTATATGGCGACAGCCGACCAACGGGTGATCCCCTTTATGACCAACTATTTCAAATACCAGTTAGCCGAACTACCCAAGACACCGCTCGGCAACTGGACCTTCTGGGGCGAACAGCGCGGTGGCGACAACCTGCTCGTAGTCTATTGGCTGTACAATATCACCGGCGATGCCTTCCTACTTGAATTGGGTGAATTGATCCACCGGCAGTCGTTCAACTGGACCGATGTCTTCCTACACCAGGACCACCTCTCCCGCCCGCTCAGCCTGCACTGTGTAAACCTCGCACAGGGATTCAAGGAGCCGGTGATCTACTACCAGCAAAATAAAGACCCGAAACAGATACAGGCAGTCAAGAAAGCTGTAACGGATATCCGACGAACCATTGGCCAACCGACCGGCCTTTGGGCAGGCGACGAACTGCTGCGCTTCGGGAATCCGAACCTCGGCTCCGAACTATGTACCGCAGTAGAGATGATGTATTCGCTCGAAAACATGCTCGCCATCACCGGCGACGTGCAATGGGCCGACCACCTGGAACGGATTGCCTACAACGTGTTGCCGTCGCAGATCAGCGACAATTTCTCCGCCCGGCAATACTACTCGCAGGTCAACCAGATCGCCATCACGCCGGCCTGGCGCGACTTCAGTACGCCCCACGACGATACCGATAACCTGATGGGCCTCCTGACAGGGTATCCCTGCTGCACCTCCAACCTCCACCAGGGCTGGCCGAAGCTGCTGCAAAACCTGTGGTATGCGACCGCCGATAATGGCATCGCCGCCTTGCTCTACGCCCCTTCCACCGTTACCGCCCGGGTAGCTAATAACCTTGAAGTAGTGATCAAGGAAGAGACCTCCTACCCTTTTGACGAAACCATCCGTTTCCATCTCTCCTTTACCGGTAAGCAGACAAGGAAGGCCTTCTTCCCCTTCCACCTACGCATCCCCGGCTGGTGTAACCAGCCGATCGTACGCCTCAACGGCGCCGTCATCCCCGTAGATGCCTGGCCGGGAGAGATTGCCCGTATCAACCGCGAATGGCAGCAGGGTGACGTACTCGAACTCGAACTGGGGATGAAGGTCAAGGCCGACTACTGGTTTGACGGCGGCGCCGTCATTGAACGTGGCCCCCTGCTCTACGCCCTGAAACTGAACGAAACATGGGAAAAGAAAACGTTCGAAGGCGACAAAGCCTCCCAATACGGCGAGGGATACTACCAGGTCACGACCGACTCGCCCTGGAACTTCGCCCTCACCCGCAAGCAACTCCAGCCTGCCGTGATCACCGAGCATTTCCGGGTAGAAAAGAAAACCACCGTCGCCCCCTACCCCTGGACGCTGGCCGATGCCCCGATCACCATCAAAGGTAAAGGCCGCCCGATACCTTCCTGGCAGTTGTACCGTGGTTCCCCCGGCTCTGTTCCCTTCTTTACCCAGCAAGGCCCCGACACCGAAGCGGAAACCGAGATCGAACTCATCCCCTTCGGCTGCACCACCCTCCGTATTACGGAGTTTCCGGTGCGAAACTAAAAAACTTATTCGACGACCTTCGGTTGTATGATCTCTCCTCCGATGGATAAAAGGCCGTTGCCAGAGATGGACAAAGAGGTGATGAAACTTGTGCGCGGGCCTACTTTGGTGGTATCGGCATGGGCATGGAAGATGTACTTGTAGGTGCCGTCTTTATCCAGGAAAGGGGCACCATGGCCGGTTCCCACCAAGGAGGCGGATGGCTTTTGCAGTACCGGATTGTATGCATATTTCACCCAAGGTCCCATAGGTGACGAGGAGGTAGCATATCCTACCCCGTAGTCCTGGCTCCGGAAGTCATTGCCCGAATAAACCAGGTAGTAAACACCGTCTTTTTTAAGGATAGAAGGGCCTTCTACTACTTTGCCCAACGACGTTTCCCAATGCTGCGAGACTTCACAGCATTGGGTCAGGGTTTCTTCTTTGAGGGTGATCAGGTCTTTTTCTAATTCGGCACTCCAGATCACATTGCCGTTGGTGAAACGGACGAAATAGAGGTAAGGCGTACCGTCGTCGTCCACAAAAAGGGAAGAGTCAATACTCTTTTCTTCCCGCATGGGCTTCTTCTCCGCCTGGACAAAGGGACCAACCGGGGATTGGGAGGTTGCCACGCAAATATGCTCTTCGGCTGAATAGTAAAGATAGAATGTCTTATCGGCCTTATTGTAATACACTTCAGGCGCCCAAAACCATTTATCTCCGTACGAATCTGATCGCGACAGCGCCATCCGCTCCGATCGGGTCCAGGAGACGAGATCCGTCGAAGTATACACGGCAAAACCTTCATCCGAGGAAGTCCCATACGCATAGTAGGAACCTTCATGACACAGGATAAAAGGATCGGCTATCGGCAGTTTCTCAGATACGTCAACAGCAGGTATTTCCTCTTTACCCCTATCGTCATTTGTTTTTGCATCGGCGCAGTTACATACAAAGATGCAACAGAGCAGGCAGAGCATTGATGGAATAATACCTGATTTCATTTGATCCTGTTTTATCTTATTCTGCCAACCACTGGTTGAGTTGGTCCATGATGCGGGTCTTCATTTTGTCGGGCATGTTACCGATACGGGCACGGTGGCTACCACGGGGCTGCATGAAGAGTTGCATGTTTTGCTTGCGTTTGAAAGAGGCATCCGGCACACGGGGGGCGCTCCAGGGATCGATCTCGCCATAGATGAAAAGCATCTTCGGGTCGTTGTTCTTCAGGAAGGATGATATCCGGTTATACAATACAGGGCTGAATTCGATATTTCCGGCGCTTTTAGGCAACATGATGCGATTGAGATAGCCGTGTGTACTCTTAACGGCCAAAAGCCCTTTAAACGGCTTTATATCGTATCCGTAATAGCCCAGTTCACGGGCGGCCTGCACAAAGAAGGAACCGTTGGGCTGATCTTCGGCAAAATAGTCGGGGCTACTGATCTTCATCAGGTGGTCGAAGATATCCGTATCAGAGGCGGTAAGTGCCGGGATAGTCGAAACATCAGTACCCCACTGCCAAAAGGCAAACGGGTATTCGAGCACACAATAGTCGAGCACTTCATCCAACGGAATGCTGTAGACGTATTTATCCTTGACAGCGGCTTCGAGCATCGGCATCAGGGCGGCACGGCGTTTCAACACTTCGAGTTGGAAGTTATAAATAGCCTTGCGTTCAGCCTTGGTTCCTACTTTCTTTTCGAGGAAAGGCTCATGGCGTCCATCTTCCACACCATGGCAGAGCGGAGCGACATAAGGCACGGAGATATCCACATCGTCGGGGAAGAAGGTACGGTAGATCATCACCGTCTGTCCGCCCTTGCTGATACCGGTACTGATCCATTTGCCGGTATAGAGTTGCTTGAAGGTGGTAGTGACGTTATGTAGGTCATAGGCGGAGTTTTCAGCAGTAAGGTAATCCCAGTTCAACGGTTCGGGCGTGGATTCAAGAAAATAGCGATGCTCCACAAACACGACGTTGGTATTGAACAACCGCGACAGTTCTTCCTGGTAGCGGGGATTCAGGGCATATTCGCCACCGTATCCTTCGGTCACGATCACCGTCGGACGGTCGAAGCCGACATGCGAAACCACTATACGCTGGGTAAACGTACCGGCGGCAGGATTCTTCGGATCCACCTGCTGGGTGATGCGGACAAGGTATTTCTCGGCATAGTTGGGGGATTCCAGTTGTTCGATCCGGCTGATTCCTTTCAGTCCCTCCAGTTTGCCTTTCAACTCGCCGGGAGCAGCCCAGGCATAGACAGTGATAAGAAGTAGAAGGAGGGAGATGTGTAATGTTCGTTTCATGGTCTGATAACGTTTGAATTGAGTTATGACTATAGTTTAATCCAATAGTTTGAATTCGTATCCCTGTGCCAGCAGCCATTCGATGGCACGCGGCATGGCTTCGCACATGTTCTGTTCGGCTTTCAGTGAATCGTGGAACACGATGATTGAGCCGTTGCGGGTATAGCGTTTCACGACATTGAAGACACCACCCGGCGTCATATGCGGACTGTAATCACGCGTCACCACATCCCACATGATGATCTTGTATAACCGCCTCAACAACATGATCTGCGGCATACGCATATGCCCATGCGGCGGACGGAACAGCTTACCGGGGATTAATTCGGCGGCCTTCCGGACATTGGCCAGGTAGTTCTTTGTCCAGAAGCGGATACCCTGGATATGGCTGAAGGTGTGATTACCTACATGGTGTCCCCGTTCGAGGATCATGCGGTATTCGTCGGGATGCTTGCGTACGTTATCACCTACACAGAAGAAGGTGGCTTTGACACCATAGCGGTCCAACACGTCCAATACCCAGGGTGTGATCCTGGGTATCGGTCCGTCGTCGAACGTCAGATAGACGCATTTCTTTTCGGTAGGAGCGGCGGGCAAACGCCAGATAGCCCCCGGAAACAGTATCCTGTAAAACCAGGGAGGTTGCTCGATAAACATATGCTCCCGTTATTCTCTGTTCTGGCCGGTACCGGTAGCAGCACCATAAGCCATACGGTAGTTGTCGAATTCTTCCTGGTACTTCTTACCGAATTCGGGATTGTTCTTGTTGACCACCCGCAAGGCTTCCTGTACAATGGCCAGGTCCTGTCCTAATTCACCCATGACTGAATGCAGTTGGGAGGGATTCAGACGGAAGAACCAGTTGACGTTGCGCAAGGAGTTTTCGATAATACCGGCATAGATCGCTTCTGCTTTCTGCGGCTGACCCAGGTCATAGTACAGCTCGCCAAAGGAGAGGGCGCTGGCATCCAACGGCACATTTTCCGGCGGCAACACTTCCATGCCCTTGTCGAGCAAGGCCAGGGTTTCGTCCCGCTTGCCTTCCGCCATCAGGGTAAAGGCCAGCTTACTGAATACGGCCACGCGGTAGGTCTTACACATGCGCATCACATTCTCGTCGATATAAGTGCCGGGCTTTTCTACGCCGCCCCACTGGAACTTGTTCATGACGTTGTCGTACATCTTTTCGGCGTTGGCTGATTTGATAGTACCTTTCACCTGCATCGGTACGATCTGGTAGGCCATACCGGTCTGCTGGAAAAACGGATCGAGATTGACATACTGGTCGCGGGCCACGGTGATGGCATAATACATCGGACGTTCCCAGTTATTGGTCTGCAACATGTCGAGGATGATCAGTTCCTGCTTGCCCAGTGATTCCTTATCGCTAAGGTCGATCATCATTTCGGGCTGGATATAGTCAGCGTATTCAGGCGCTACGATACCATTGCGGATAACAGCAGTCGAATCGATCTTATACGACAGCTTCTTAGACGGAATATAACTTACTTCCTGCGCATAACCCGGAATCTTACGGTATCTCGGGTCGTTACTGCGTGCCCAGTCAAGCGCCTGCTTCAGGTCGACAGCCTGGTCGGTGAGGGGTATGATATAGGCATAGTCGCGGGTGCCCATAATATAATCTTCGTAGTTCCACGAGATAGGCAGGGGAGCGGATTCGTAGGCCTGCTTCTTCATCTGGTTGATATACCAGTCGGTTTGCAGGTAGCTGGTGTTACAGACACGCACGTCGGTACGGATGCCTTCTACTTCCTGGGCATACCAGAGGGGGAAGGTATCGTTGTCGCCGTTGGTGAAGATGATCGCGTTAGGTTCGCAGGATTCGAGGTAGTTACGTCCGAAGTCACGGGCTACATAACGGTCTGAGCGGTCGTGGTCGTCCCACGTCTGCCCTACCATCTGGATAGGCACGAAAAGGCCGAGGAGAGTCGCTACCGAAGCAGCAATCACTGCCGGCAACTTTCCATACTGCTGCAAGCCCTTGGCGATGGCTGCCACCCCGAAACCGATCCAGATACAGAACGCATAGAACGAGCCCGCATAGGCATAGTCCCGCTCACGCGGCTGATAAGGCGTCTGGTTGAGGTAGAGCACAATGGCGATCCCCGTCATAAAGAAGAGGAAGAAGGTGATCCAGAATTGCTGTATACCTGTCTTTCCACTATATCCCTGAAAGAAGAGGCCCAGAATACCCAACAGCAGGGGCAGCATATAGTAGACGTTGTGTCCTTTATTGTTGGCAATATCGTTCGGCATATCATCCTGCGGCCCGACCAGTTGCTCATCAATGAACTTGATACCCGTGATCCAGTTGCCGTTCAGTACTTCGCCATTGCCCTGTATATCGTTCTGGCGTCCGGAGAAGTTCCACATAAAATAACGCCAGTACATGAAGTTGAGTTGGTAGGTGAAGAAGAAACGGAGGTTCTCGCCAAAGGTAGGCTTCACCACCGATTTCGTCTGGCCGCATTGGGTATATCTGACAGTTTCACCCTTAACCTGCGCCCATTCCTGATAAGCGGGTATATGGCGCGGTTCACTGCTGTACATACGGGGGAAGAGCATATTCAACTCAGCCACGTAGTCATAGTCTATTTCATGCTGTGAAACGAAGTAACGGTCTTTTTCTCCGGCGTCTTTCTTGATCACCCGCGTCCAGATGGCGTCGCCATCCCGGACATCCACTTTACAGTTGTCACCATCGACGATACGCTTCGCTTCAGACACATAGGTCTTTCCATAGATCAGCGGTGTCTTTCCATATTGTTCACGCGCCAGATAGGTGCGGAGGGTGAAGATATTATTCGGGTTGTTCTGGTTCATCGGCGTATCGGCAGAAGCACGGATAATAATCAGTGCATAGGAAGAATAACCCACTACGATCACCATCAGACAAACCAAAACCGTATTCAATGCCTTGATCGCCACCTTCTTATTCATAAAGAGGAAGGCCGTCAACGCCGCAATGATCACAACGGCCACGATATAACCGCTCCCGATAAAGGGAATACCCAACAGGATGATCGAAAGGATAAAAGCGATCTTCATCCGTTTCTCATTCACCTCGTCGCGCATTGTTTCCCAAATTCCCCAGGCAAGTACCGCCCCCATAATGATGAGGTAAGCAAACACACCCGAGTTATAAGGCATACCCAGTACATTGACAAAGAAGAGTTCGAAATAGCCGCAAATTTCCACCAGTCCCTGTACCACACCGTACATCATCAGTCCGACAATGGCAAAAGAAACAAGCAAGGCGATCAACGTCCCCTTCATCGTAGGATTCGGATAACGCTTATAATAATAAACCAGCACGATAGCCGGGATACAAAGCAGGTTAAGGAGGTGGACACCGATACTCAGCCCCATCAGGTAGGCAATGAGGACGATCCAACGGTCGGCATGCGGACGATCGGCAGCATCTTCCCATTTCAGGATCAGCCAGAATACCACAGCGGTAAAGAGGGATGAGAACGCATAAACTTCACCTTCCACGGCGCTAAACCAGAACGTATCACTGAATGTATACACCAAGGCTCCTACGAGGCCGCTTCCAATGATGGTAATCAACTGGGCGGTGGTCATTTCTTTGCTGTTGCCGACGAGCAACTTGCGTGCCATGTGCGTAATACTCCAGAAGAGGAACAGGATGGTAAGTCCGCTAAACAACGCCGACATGGTGTTGACCATCACCGGCACCTTCGTTACGTCCGGAGCAAACTGCGTAAACAGGTTAGCCATCAGCATAAAGAAAGGAGCACCCGGCGGGTGTCCTACTTCCAGTTTAAAGGCGGACGAGATGAATTCGCCGCAATCCCAGAAACTACCGGTCGGCTCTATTGTCATCAGATACACGATAGAGGCAAGCAGGAAGACTGCCCAGCCCAACACGTTGTTGATCAGCTTATATTTTCCCATAAATTGATAATTAGTTGCAAAGATTAATACCCTCTCTCATAAGGAGATTTGGGGGCAAAGGTACACATTTGCCTTAAAACCTAACGTAATAAGGGGTTATAAATTGTGAGAAGAGTGAAAAAGAAGGGGGCTAAAGTATTTAACGTCTAAGGGCCTCAAGGGCTTTAAAGGCTACAAGGACCTTAAGGAAGACCTTACGTTAAACCGTAAACATCGACCTTAATAATGCCAAAGGACCTTAAGGATGTCATTTTACCCTTAAGGCCCTTGTAGCCTTTAAAGCCCTTGAGGCCCTTAGACGTTAAATACTTTAATCACTCTTTTTCAAGTCGATAGCTCACAAACGCCGCCCGTTTACTATCCGGCGCCCAGGAGTTGACATTGATGGTGCCCTGTCCGCCAAATAGCTTGACCAGTGTCTTTGCCTCGCCACCGGCTACCGGCATGATACGGAGCTCGACATTCTTGTTGGCCAGGTGCTGGCCAGGCTCCAGATCACCTTTGTAGTAGGTAATGAACAGAATAGACTGGCCATCGGGCGAAACATGCGGGAACCAGGAGTTGCGCGTTTCGTCGAAAGTCATCTGCGTCTGTTCCGAGCCGTCGGCTTTCATCCGCCATACCTGCATCAGGCCGGTACGGACGGAGTTAAACCAGATATACTGCCCGTCGGGCGAGTATTCCGGGCCGTCGTCGAGGCCTTCGGCATCAGTCAGGCGGATCTCGTCACCACCATTGGCAGGGATGATATAGACATCATAATTCCCTTTGCGGTCGGCACAGTAGGCCAGGTATTTTTTGTCCGGGCTCCAGCCGTGGAGGTAACTCGGTGCCATCGGCGTGATCAGTGTAGGATGCCCGCCTTCGAGCGGCAGGGTATAGATACGCGAGCGGCCATCTTCCTTTGTCCCGTGACTGATGGCAATATGCTTGCCGTCGGTCGAAAGGACATGGTCATTGTTACACCGGGTAGCGAAACAGGTATGAATCTCCACCGGTTCACCCGGCTGTTCGGGCGACAGCTTATACAACTTACCACCACTGTTATAGATCAGCCACTTCCCGTCTACCGTCCAGTTGGGCGCTTCGATCAGGTAAGGAAACTCTTTGACAACAGTACGCTTACCGTTAGTCACATCCAATACCTCGAGGATACTGGTCACCTTGTTTTGCTGTGCCTGCACCAGGACTGCCGCACTCAGCAGACAACCCATAAAGAGAACGATGCGTTTCATACCATGTTAGACTAGCAGGTTACTAAATCGAAAGCAGAGTTACTTCAATCCGTCGATCGGGAAGAAGTCCTGGTCGCCGTAGTCGAGGTTCTCTCCACCCATACCCCAAATAAAGGTATAGTTGGAAGTAGCTGCTGCCGAGTGAATCGACCATTCGGGCGAAAGCACGGCCTGGTTGCCTTTCATCCAGATATGGCGGGTCTCGTCGGGTTCGCCCATAAAGTGGCAAACAGACTGTCCTTCGGGCACTTCGAAGTAGAAATAAGCCTCCATCCGACGCGAATGGATATGAGCCGGCATGGTGTTCCATACACTGCCCGGCGCCAGTTCGGTCATTCCCATCTGCAACTGGCAGGTAGGCAATACCTGGTTAACCAGCATCTTGTTAATATTGCGGTGGTTGGCTGTTTCCAATGAACCTAATTCGGCCACCACGGCATCGGCCTTAGTGATCTTTCGGTCAGGATAGTTGCGATGTGCCGTCAACGAATTGAAGTAGAACAGGGCAGGAGAGGAGGGATCCTTACTTTCGAACCAGATATTCCGGTCGCCACTACCCAGGTAGAGAGCTTCCTTATAGTCGAGTTCATACACTTGATCGTCTGCATGGATAATACCCGCACCGCCGACATTGTAAATTCCCATCTCACGGCTATGGAGGAAGAAGGCCTGTTTTAGCGGATCAATGGTTTCCAACGGCAACTTCTCGGCTTTCGGCATCGCGCCGCCTACCACCATACGGTCGTACATGGAATAAACCATGTTCACTTCATCCGGAGTGAAAACCTTTTCGATCAGGAAATCCTTACGCAGACGCGTGGTATCATACTGTTTGGCATCCTGTGGATGCGCGGCATAACGTAATTCGTAATTCGTTTTCATTTTGATTCTATATTCTTTTCTGTTTGTATGCTACGATTCATTTGTATTTATGGTTTCAAGGCACCGTCAGCCGGTACGTCGATACCGTTCCAAGCCTTCAGGTTGGTCCATTGTGTATAAGGAGCCGACCAGAACGGGTGGGAGGGAGGCAGTCCGAGTGGCAGCAATCCCATCGCACACAGATATATGCTTCCGGTATTAATATAAGACTCTGACATACCTATTTGTTCACCGGTGAAACCCACACGCAACCAGCCGTTAGCATCGAAGTTCTTCGGTGATTTCAGTTGATTACGGATCACAGCCGTCAACGCACAGCGTACCTGGGCGGGAATCACCCCATCCGGAAGCAGATCCATCAACGATGCCTGCGCCAAGGCGTGGAATGCCCCGAAACGATAGACAATGGAACGTCCTACCACGGGGAATGTCCCTTCAGGTGAGATAAAGCGTTCCTGCTCGGCGGCATAACGGGCCAGGCGTTTGAGTTGGGTATCGAGGAATGCAGCCTCTTCCATCCCGTGTTTCTTC
Source organism: Tannerellaceae bacterium (assembly GCA_031555145.1). Taxonomy (GTDB): domain Bacteria; phylum Bacteroidota; class Bacteroidia; order Bacteroidales; family Tannerellaceae; genus JAJDIA01. The sequence goes on from JAVBUR010000021.1 coordinate 34,281, forward strand.
ATTACGATTAAGACGTCGGTCAACATCGGGTGGATCACATAACTGTTGTAATAGTCGATATGAAGCTGGGGGCCGTCGCCATACCAGGCATCCCCTTTATACCAGTCGTCTCGGAAACGGATCACACCATACAGCAGCCGTTCCCGGTCGCATTCACCGGTGAATTCGAGCAAAGCGGCTTCTACCATAGAGGCAAACAGCAACCAGTTGCTCTCACCCGGACGGATACCTCGGCTACGTTTGAATTCGGTGATCATCCGTTCCTGCGTCTGCTTATCCAGGTTTCCCCAGAGTTGCTTCGGCGCACGTAATAAGCCTTGTGCCAGGAAAGCGGCATCTACCAACGGTTGCGACGGCTTACCGAATTCCAGATAGTCGGGCGCCTGTGGATTGACCCCATTCGCCAATCCCTTCACCGCCAGTTGGATGTATTTGGCACGTAACTGCCCTTCGGGCGTATTGTCGGCACCTAATTCCAGCCAGGGAGCCATGCCGCACAGCAGGCGTCCGACGGCTTCAAGGTAGGAAAAAGCCTGACGCTCGGTCGATAACGACTCGTACGGCATCTGCGCTTTCAGCGTGTTATTACTGAGGTTGACCAACACCGGGTCAGCCAGTTTCACCATTGTCTCTACCCAAAACTGCCGGTCTTCGGTGCCTGTGGGGTAGGAGGAAGTCTGCGCCTGGGCTTTGCCTACAAGCAAGCAACCAAGTAATGTACAGAGCAGGTATCGTTTCATGGGTTTCATTTCTCTTTTGCCAAGATGTCTTTCAGACGCACTAATGCTTCCACATAGTAGTAATCGGCATAACTCAATGGCACATCCACTTCACTGTTGCCCGGCAGATGACCGACACAATGCATGATCAGGAAGTTTCCATTGGTCCCCGGTTCAGCCAGATAGGCAGGAGAGGAGAGGGAGCGGATCTGGTCTTCGGCAAAGGCACGGCATTGTTTACCGAAATCATTGGCTTCATACTGGCTCAGTTCGAGTAGGGCAGAGGCCATGATAGCACCGGCGGAAGCATCCCGCTTCGCATCGGGTATATCAGGTGCATTGTAGTCCCAATAAGGGATCTTATCTGCCGGCGTATTAGGATGGTTCATCAGGAAGGCGGCGATATGATGCGCCTGTTGGAGGTATTCTTCCTTCTGTGTATCCCGATACATGGCGACATAGCCATACAAACCCCAAGCCTGTCCACGTGCCCAAGCCGATTCGTCGGCATAGCCCTGGTGGGTGTTCTTGGCATGCGGTTGCCCGCTGATGGTATCATAAGAGATCACATGATAACTACTGAAGTCGGGACGGAAATGATGCTCCATCGTTTTTTTCGCATGTGAATTGGCAATCTCGTTGAATTGCTCGTCGCCGGTCGTACGGGCGGCCCAGGTCAGCAGTTCGAGGTTCATCATATTGTCGATGATCACCGGATATTGCCACTTCTGTTTGTTGGAATCCCACGATTTGATCGCGCAAATGGTCGAGTTATAGCGGGTAATCAGCGAGTAGGCGCCTGTGACCATCACATCCTTGTAGGCCGGATTCTTCGTGATGCGATAGCCGTTTCCAAAACTGCAATTGATCATAAAACCGAGATCGTGCGTATTGGTCAGCACCTTGGCCGGTTCTACACGGGCCGTGTACATTTCGGCAAACTTCTTCAGTTCGTCCGTCGGCTTGGCTTCATACAGATACCAGAGTTCGCCGGGGAAGAAACCGCTGCACCACCAGCCATAGTCGCTGGTCTGGAGCGTACCGTCAGGCTTCAATGTCTTGGGGAGTCTTCCGTCCTGTGTTTCCAGCTCATTCGCCATGCGAAGCGCCTGTTCGGTAGCGGCTGTCAAGCCACGATCGATCACCGATGAGAGTGATTCCTGTTGGTTAGTCTGGCAAGCCGTCAGCATCACCGCCGCAGCCATACATGATAATACGTGTTTCATAATTGGTATACCTTTCAAGTGTTTCCGCAAACATACGGATATTTTTCGACTCGGCAGGTATACTAATTGGTTGTATTGTGCAAAAAATCAGGATTAATCACTTCATATAAGGTTTCCCATTTTTCCAGAAAACTTCGACATTAGATAGATACCAGGTTTTTCCCTTATCATTATTGCCTTGATAGAACAGGTAAGTCCGCCCATCCAAATCAGTAAAAAGATGAGGATGACCTGACTCACTGGCATTCCATTCACCTGGTTTACCGTTAGCCAGGAATGGTTCCGTAAACAATCTTTTCCAGGTGATGCCATCGTCACTCACTGCGACTCCTACCTGTTGAGGCCAGTTGTTATATGCCCCTGCATAAAACATATACAATTTGTCTCCCTTTTGAGCAATCGAAGCCGCCTCTACACATTCGCCCTCCCAGGGTAAAGCCGGGTAAAGGATCGAAGAATCTACCGCTTGTGTCCAGTCTTCCCGGTTGAAGTTTGTAGACAATGGAGCTGTAGCTACGCCTTGCATCTGTATTTTATAATCCTTATCCCGTGTAGCGAAATACAGGAAATAGTGTCCTTTAAATTCACATACCTCTGCATCGATTGCACGTCCACAATTCCAATCGCCCGTAGGATGAAAGATCGGATTGGTCGGATTCCGCTCGAAATGAATACCATCTACGGATACTGCATGGCAAATCGCATCGTTTTTCCCATTTCCGTATGTCTGATAGAACAAATGTACCTTCCCGTCACGGATCAAAGCTCCGGGCGCACAAAGTCCGTTCTTCTCATAATCGGCACCTTTTTCGGGTGTGATTTCCCCTATCTTAGTCCAGTTTATCAAATCTTTGCTTGAAGCGATACCGATGCCATACCCACTATCCGTCGCGTCTTTTTCCGGGCGGATCGTATAATACATCAGGTAACCCCCTTTAAAGTTTATCACATGGGGATCTTTAGAAAACGGAACGCCTGTACGAGAAGCATCACCATACATCATCACTGATTGCTGTGCCTGTCCACTTATAGACAGGAGCAAGCACATAAATAAAATGGTTTTTTTCATTACATTAAATTTCAACTGTTAATTACCATAACTGATCTGGGGCTGATTTATTGTGCTTTTTCTTCATAATACCCATACCGGATTAACTCCCGTACATCATTTATGGGCTTGAGATAGCACTCATCCAACAACAGGATCCGGTTCACTACCCGGTGTACTTCCCGGAAATTATGATCTGTCAGGATAATACCTTTGGTAAGTGCATTGTGTGTGATCAGATTGCGTACGGCCTCAGCTGCGACAGGAGAGAGACCGTTAAACGGCTCATCGAGCAACACATAAGGGACGGGAGAGGAGAGGGCCAGTTTAATCTCCAGGTAACGTTGTGCTCCGCCGGACATTTCTCCCACTCGCAGATTCCTTGATTTAAATAAGAAGGGATCGGCAAGGAATGTTTTCACCTGCTCCTTGCCCAGATACAAGTCGAGCATCTGCCGTATATGCTGTCTACCGGGCAGGAAAGGATGTTGAGGCAGGTAGGCTATCTTCCCCGATAAGAAAGAAGGGGTATTCAGAATCTGTCCATTGATACGGACAAAGCTACGGTCGCCTTTAAGTGTGCCGAAAATGATTTTCAATAAGGTTGATTTCCCTGTACCGTTCCGGCCGAACAGACCGATAATATCACCCGGTCGGCAACACAGGTAAACATCCGACAAGATTGTCCGGTCGCCAAACGCATGGAGTACGCTATCTACTTCTAAACAAGCTTCCATAATCCGGCTATTAAACAGGAACACACAACGAAAGAGCAAGAGAGAAGCAGTGAAACGATCCACAATTCCCAGCGTCCGATTCCCCGGTTGTAGTAAAAATAGTATTCGCCCTTGAGTGACATCTCCTTATACAGGAGACCAAGAAAGTAGCCTAACGGAATACAACCAAAGAATGCGAAAATACTTTCGACTATCCCTTTAGTCGTGGAAGAAAAGACTATTAACACAGCAAAAGCAGCTGCCATAGGAATACTTACTCCCAACGTACTGCGGAAGAACAGCAGGTGAAACCGGATGCGGTTCAGCAGGCCTCTGTTTCCCGTAGCATTCATAAAAGTGGATTACACGTTGAACCGGAAGTGCATGATATCGCCGTCCTGCACAATATATTCTTTGCCTTCGACGCTCATCTTACCGGCTTCTTTGACGGCAGCTTCAGAGCCGTATTTGATAAAGTCGGCGTACTTGATAACCTCAGCACGGATAAAGCCCTTCTCGAAGTCGGTATGAATCACACCGGCACATTGCGGGGCCTTACTACCCTGGAGATAGGTCCAGGCGCGGACTTCCTGTACACCGGCAGTGAGGTAGGTTTCGAGGTTGAGCAGTTTGTAAGCCGACTTGATCAGACGATTTACACCCGATTCTTCGAGGCCAATTTCCTGTAGGAACATCTGGCGTTCGTCGTAGGTTTCGAATTCAGCGATCTCGCTTTCGATCTTGGCGGCGACGATCAGTATTTCGGCGTTTTCGTCCTTAACGGATTCACGCAAGGCGTCTACATACTTGTTTCCATTGACAGCGCTGGCTTCGTCCACATTGCAGATATACATCACCGGCTTGCTTGTAAGCAGGAATAATTCGTGAGCAATCTTCTGCTCGTCTTTGGTATCGAAAGTGACGGTACGGGCACTTTTGCCCTGTTCCAGGGCTTCTTTATAGCGAACCAAGACATCATAGGCCAACTTGGCTTGCTTGTCGCCACCCGTCTGTGCCTGTTTCTGCACTTTGGCGATGCGGCTGTCAATGGTTTCAAGGTCTTTGATCTGAAGTTCGGCATCGATAATCTCTTTGTCGCGTACCGGATCCACATGTCCGTCCACATGCACGATATTCTCATCGTCAAAGCAGCGCAATACATGCAGGATAGCATCTGTTTCACGGATATTGGCCAGGAACTTGTTGCCTAACCCTTCACCCTTGCTTGCTCCTTTTACCAGCCCGGCAATATCCACGATCTCTACCGTGGTGGGCACGATCCGTTGCGGATGGATCAGTTCGGCGAGCTTTGTCAGCCGCTCGTCCGGCACAGTGATCACGCCCACGTTCGGTTCAATGGTACAGAAAGGGAAGTTGGCCGACTGCGCTTTCGCATTCGACAAACAGTTGAAAAGGGTAGATTTTCCGACGTTCGGAAGGCCTACGATACCACATTGTAATGCCATGTTATCTTCTATTATCAGTTTGCGGGTGCAAAGATAGGAAATTCTTTCGGTTACTTCTCACTACCGGGCTTCTTCCGAATCAAGGAGGGCTGCATATTCATATTTATCCGAATCTGAAAGTGGCGAATCGAGGCGCAGGCCTCACCCCGGCGAGACGCACGAGTCAATACCGCGAGGCGCAGGCCTCAGCCAGTTGAGATGCAGGCCTCGCGAAGTTGAGGCGCAGGCCTGGATTTACTGAGACCAGCATCCGATATCTCCCAATCGACG
>JAVBUR010000113.1:0-11434 GCA_031555145.1 Tannerellaceae bacterium
CGTCGATTGGGAGATATCGGATGCTGGTCTCAGTAAATCCAGGCCTGCGCCTCAACTTCGCGAGGCCTGCATCTCAACTGGCTGAGGCCTGCGCCTCGCGGTATTGACTCGTGCGTCTCGCCGGGGTGAGGCCTGCGCCTCAATTCGCCACTTTCAGATTCGGACAAATAGGAAGATGTGAGTTTCTACGCCCCTTTTTAGAGAGGTTCCCGATCTTACCAATGTATACGAAGACGTAATTGTAGATCCATCGGTCAAAGACAATGCAAAGAAAAAGCCTTACAGCCTTATCTCAAAAAAAGAGGGGAGCGTGGTTTCCGTGTTAGACATCCATTTGCCTAAAAGATATTCAACCAATATGGCTATAATAGAAGGTAAAAAATGGTCGACTACTCAACTATATTTCCCCCAGAACATGCGTTACGGCCAGGATTTTTTAATGGCGAAGTCACTTGATGAAGATGATAATCCGGTAGTAAGGATTATCCGATTCAAATGACTTCGCCAAATCTATCTTACTTTTTATAGAGTGTAACTTCTGCCAATCCGGCGCGTCCTTCGGAAGCGCTGTCGACCGTTATGCGGAAATACTTCAGTTTTTCAGCCATCCGTACAGGCTTGAATTCCCATCCAGTGCATTCACGCTCGTACAAGAGACGCCAGGTAACCCCATCTTCAGACACCTCAACCCGATGTCTGTAGGAAGAACTGTCTTTCTGAAAACGGACACGGCTTCCGACAATATCCGTCGGTTCCTTCAGCGCCAACGTAATCACCTGGGGAAACACCTCTTCGCCGGCAATCCACCAACTGAATTCATCCCCGTCGGCGATATTCGACTTCGGATAGCCCTCCTGGAAAGAGGTGACATCTATTGTTTCTATCTCGGCCTTCGGCTTTTCCTGCACGAATCGTTCCCAACGAGTCGGTTTAACCACCACCCCGTCTTCTTCATGCCCGTTAAAGCGGACATGGTCGCCATCAGGCAGGTATTGCCCTTCGAAGGAAGCCGTCCGCACCTGGACCGATCCCGGCAACAGGCCTTCGGAGGTGGCCGCAATACGGACAGTCCCGGCTTTCCGGGTAGTACGCACGAAAGCAAAACCGATACCGCCTTCTACCCGTTGAGGGTTAATGCCTATCCGGCTGATGCCATCGCCGATCAGCGAACCTTCGCCGGTAACCGTAATATGGATTTCCGCATCTGAGCTATTCACCCAGGTACCGTTTTCATCACAAATCCTGAAATAAACCGGTATCATATCACTGCCATCCGCCACCGGCCGGATCGAATGATCGGGGATGATCACTTCCACATGATGCGGTATTCCCGGCGTACGCACCTCGTGCGAAACGATCGCTTTACCGTCTATCCATCCTTCGGCCTTTAAGGTTCCGCTTTCATATCCACCGGCATTAAACAGGTAGAACGGGCTTCCCCCTTTTCCGATCACAGCGCCATATTCATCCATTTGCTCCTGCCGCGTTTGCTTTCCGACCAGTTGGCCATTGCGATAAAGATGCACCTCATCGCAATTGGAAAAGACAGGTATATCGGTTGTCGATGTGATATATTGATCCGAAGAATTGAATGACGCAATATGTATCATAGGCCCTTCATAGAGCCCCGGCTGTGTGATATCCTTCGAACGCATGCTTTGCATCATGTAATAACTAAACTTCGGATAACGATTTACATCGACGACTCCGCAAAACATGGTCTGTTCCTCAGCCCCCCGGTTATAATCATTATAACTCCAAAGGAAATGTCCCCCCATGCGTGGATTGGCATCCAGCATACACCAGTCGAAATAGCCTTTGCCGATCAACTGCTGATACCGTCCGCGGCACTGGCGCATCTGTTCTTCTTCATTTTCACCCTGACGGACACGCGGCTTCTCGCCCGCTCCATCTCCCCACTCTCGGGTGAAAAGAGGCTTCACGGCAATCTGGTCTTCCAGATAATTGCTCATGACATTTCCGTCTTTCGGATAACCCGACACCTGTTTGTAAAAAACATCATAATAGGGTTCAGTCTCTTCATGACTCAAATAATCAGCGGCGGTATACATCTGATCACCCGGGTATTCTTCGTGAGCAATTTCATAAATCGTTTGGACTACTTCCAACGGATAGCGTGTTTCGTTCAACGCCGTCTCCCATAAGATCACGGAAGGATGATTACGGTCGCGGCGGATCATTTCTCTTGTCACCTGACAAAGGCGTTCGGTAAAAGCAGGAGCTTTAGTAAAGAATTGCCAACCAGGAACACATTCCACTACCAATAGTCCATATTTGTCGCAAGCCGCTAGAAAAGCCGGATCCTGCGGATAATGCGCTGCCCTGACTGCATTATAGCCTCCCCTTTTCATGTCGATCACCTCCCGCTCCTGCATGGAGTTGGATGCCGCATCGCCGACATACGGAAATGCCTGGTGACGGTTAGCGCCATAGAGGTACAGTCGTTCCCCATTGATAAAGAAGCCTTCATCTCGCGTATACTGTATGGTACGGATCCCTATCGTTTCCGTCCGGGTATCAACAACGGTATTTCCATCCAACACGCGACATTCCAGTTCATACAGATTGGGAGTATACGGATGCCAGAGTGCGGGCTGTTTGATAGCCATAGTCTGCGTCATCGTCTGACATTCATTCCCTTTCAATGTAAAAAGAACGTCTTGTTCTGCTACGGTTTTTCCATCACTGTCTTTTAATATAGTCAGCAGTTTTCCCGTATGTTCTTCCGGATGCCCGTTTTTGACTTCAACCTGCACTTGTACGACTGCTTCCTCTTTACTCGCCTTGGGGTAAGTAACAAACAAACCACCACCTGCTATTTTATTCGCTTCCAGTTCGTCCGTAATGTGCAGTTTATCTGTCAAAACCATATTTACATCTCTGTAAATACCGCTATAATAGTAGAAGTCAAGCCGATCCTGAGGTTTACCCGGAGGGGTTAGGGAGTCATATTCTGCAGAAACACGGACTGCCAGCAGATTATTGTCCTGCCATTCGATATAGTTGGAAATATCGGTCGTGAATCCCACATATCCTCCTTTATGCGCTATCACCTTGTGTCCGTTTACAAACAACTCACAGGCATTCATTACACCTTCGAAAGAAACCGATACTCGCTTGTTTTTATAACTATCCGGCAATTTGAAATACCGGCGATACCAACCAACACCATCGTAAATGGTATTTCCGCCGCAATGCTTCTTCTCCAATTGCATAATATGTGGCAGAACGACCGGCATCCAAGAGGAATCACCGACAGACAGACTTTCACCGTTTGGTATATCCCCCCGGTAAAAACACCAATCTGTGTTCATATTCAACGTAACCCGGGAAGGGTTGTCCTTCACACATGCACTATGCAAACAGAAAAATGAAGCCAACAATAAGGCCTTTGCAATCGCTATTTTGTGTTTTTCCATGTGAAATTTGTTTTAGAGTTATGTTTTTAAGCCAGTTTGCGTTTTAGACGATCGTACAAAAATAGGCATTTCTTTCAGGTTTCTCTTATTTGCACAAAAAGAAAACACCCCGATTATCCTTATCAGACAATAGGGGTGTAATTAAGGGAAGATATCCCTACATATTTATAATACAGACTATCAGTCGAACATGTGCCGGAACTTATTAAAGATATTCTGCTTGGCTGATTTGCTGGGTTGGAAGCTGGGGGAGTTTTCCCAGCCGGTCAGCACTTCTTTTTCGGCTGACGACAACGACTCGGGGATATAGACGCTGACGTTGACCAGCAGGTCACCCGTACCATAACTATTAACCGAAGGCAAACCTTTATTGCGCAGACGAAGTACCTTGCCGGGTTGCGTACCCGGGTCGATCTTCAGTTTGGCTTTGCCATCAACGGTAGGAACTTCGACAGTAGTACCCAGTGCGGCTTGGGGAACAGTCAGCAAGAGGTTATACAGCAGGTCGTTCTCATCGCGGATCAACTCGGGATGCGGTTCTTCTTCGATCAGGATCAAGAGGTCGCCGTTTACACCACCATGGCGGGCTGCGTTTCCTTTGCCGCTCATCGACAGTTGCATGCCTTCTGCTACACCGGCTGGGATGTTAATGGTGATGATATCATCCGTATGCACAATCCCTTCGCCGCTACAGGCTGAACACTTTTTGGTAATGATCTTGCCTTCGCCGCCGCAGGTGGGACAAGCGGACTGGGTTTGCATCTGTCCAAGGAAGGTACTGGTCACACGGGTAACTACACCTGAACCACGACAGGTTTCACAAGTCTTTACACTGTTGTCGTCTTCCGCACCACTGCCATGGCATTTGGTACAGGGGACATATTTCTTTACTTTGATTTTCTTTTCGACACCATTGGCGATGTCCTTTAGGGTAAGTTTGACCTTTACACGCAGGTCAGAGCCCCGGTTGACACGTGTGCCACGTGAGCCGCCACCGCCAAAACCACTGAAGCCGCCGAATCCGCCAAAGTGTCCACCGAATATATCACCAAACTGCGAGAAGATATCATCCATAGACATACCACCACCAAAGCCACCGCCTTGTGAAGCGCCACCCATGCCGGCATGACCGAACTGGTCGTAACGTTGTTTTTTCTGCGGATCGCTCAGTATATCATATGCTTCGGCTGCTTCCTTGAACTTTTCTTCAGCTTCTGCATTTCCAGGGTTCTTATCCGGGTGGAATTCAATTGCCTTCTTACGGTATGCCTTCTTTATTTCGTCGGCCGATGCCGATTTGGGCACACCCAGCACTTCATAATAATCTCTTTTAGCCATATTGTTCTTTGTTAGTTTCCGCTATCGGCTTATTCACCTACCACTACTTTGGAGTGACGTATCACTTTGTCGTGTAATGTATAACCAGTCTGGGTACAATCCAACACCTTTCCTTTCAACTGCTCTTCGGGGGCCGGGATGGTAGCAATTGCTTCAAAAGATTCGGTATCAAACGGTTCGCCTACAGCATTAATGGGTTTTACTCCCTGCTGGGCAAGATAAGACATGAATTTGGAATAGATCAGTTCGACCCCCTCGGCAATAGAGGCGATATCCTTAGCCGACTTTACATTCTGGATTGCACGTTCGAAATCGTCGACGACAGGCAGAAGACCTGTCAGGATCTTCTCGCCACCGGTCTTGATCAGATCGGTTTTCTCGCGCAGGGTACGTTTACGGTAATTGTCGAACTCGGCCATCAGGCGCAGATAAGCATCACTTATCTCGCTATACTTTCTCTGCAATACTTCTTTTTCATCTGCCACATTGTCGTCTTGCACGGCTTCTTCTGCCGCATTTGGCTGTCCGTTCTGCAAATTTGTCGCATCGTCTGCCTTTACATTTTCATTTTCAGTCTGTTGACCTTTCAACTCTTCTGCATTCATTTCGTTCATATACTATTTCAATTTCTTATTACTCCTTTATGTATTAGCCGGATACGCCATTTGCGGCCTCCTCTTCACAGATAGAAAGCAGCAGGTGTATGCCGGATACGTACCTATTATATATCAAATATGCGGCCAACAGTTCCTGCACGTAAAAAAATATGGCTACATTTGCACGTTCAACAACATACTTTTCAAATATGAAAAAAGCAATTGGAATCATCATAAGCTTGTTTTTGATCTCGTCGGTATCCCTGTATGCACAAAGTGGAGATATCTGCCGTTTAGGTTTTTCGTACCTGATCAGCCAAAGTAATAATTGGGCGAAAGGGAAACCGCTTGTCCAGGCAATCATACCTTATTCACCTGCCGAACAAGCCGGGTTAAAGCCATTCGATATTATTGAAACAATCAGCGGAATTCCGGTAGAACAAATCGGGCTCAATGAAATAGAAGCGCTCCTGAATCCGGTCGACCAGAATGAAGTGTTGCTGACTATCAGTAATGTTGCATTTACAGGCAAACAGGTACTGGTGCGTAAAGATTGCAAGAAAGCCAATTCGATTACGGAAGACCAACTGGCGTCGGCCTTTGCCATGTACAGCCTCGAGTCGACAACGGAAAGGGATTTTGTATGCCCATTCAAAACGACAACAACAGCCGATCCGGTAGACTTTACCCGTTTTAAAACATTTGCTTTCACGACAGTGGATGCAAACAACCGTGCACTGGAAACAGCTATCAACGAAAGCCTCAACAATGAACTGTCAAAGAAAGGGCTCCGCCAGGTATCCCAACAACCGGACGTACTGATCCAGACATTCTATTTCTTCGATAAGAATCCGAACTTCAAAGGAACGAACAAGGTACAGGTGAGCAAAGATCCGGTATACCGTTATAATATAGGACGTAACCAAATGGAGAAACTGCCCTTCCTTAGTCCGGCAACTTCTGATACCGAAGTGGAATATTTGCTACAGTTAGGTATCCGTATCATTGACCAGGTTATACTCCCCGGACGTGTTATATGGGAATGTGAAGCCAACGAGTTGATGGAAGAATCGTACCGTCTCGACGACTACGCACGTATACATATCCCGTTGATGTGCATGCAATATCCGTATGTAAAGTATACGCGTAATGTACCCTTCCATGTAAATAAGAAGACATATAATTACACAGGGATCAATTTTGACATTGACCGTTTGGAACTGATCACTGAGGTTGATCGCAACTCACCTGCCTATGCCGCTGGTATCCGCGCCCGTGATGTGATTGAACGGATCGGACGTCAGAAGATAAACCGTTCGGCTGAAGAATTCACGGCAGCCTACAAACGTTTCATCACCGCTTCCTGGAATTTCCGCGACCCAAAGACACAGTATACAGATGCCAACGGCTTCTCCCCCTGTATGTATTGGGATGCATTCAAATATCCGATGATCGCAGAAATGATGCAAAAGAATGAGTATTTCCCTGTATTCTCTTACCTGTACAACTTTGCACCGTATGTCAATGCATCCGGTAATAATATATGTACGTTCGAGATCAAAAGAGGAAAAGAAAGACAAGAAATCACTGTTCGCCCGACCATACGGACAGAGGTAACTCTTGAATTACAGTAACCGCTATTCCACCGAACACTATACACGTGACCTATCCGCAGAATTTTGAACAGAAGACAGGTTTCGACCAGATACGTCGCTTACTTACCGAAAAATGCCTGAGCCAGCTCGGCGAAGAACGGGTGGTAGAGATGAATTTCTCGACCGACTACCAAACGGTAGACACCTGGTTGGAAGAAGTATCGGAATTTGTCCGCGTCCTGCATGGGGATGTGGAGTTCCCCGCCAGCTTCTTCATTGATGTACGTTATTCCCTGAAACGAATCCGTCCGGAAGGGAGCTGGTTGGACGAACGGGAATTGTTCGACCTGAAACGGTCGCTACAAACCATCCATGATATTGTACGTTTCTTCCGCCCTTCCGGCGAAGACGCCCCCCTTTACCCGGCATTGACGGCATTGGCAGGGGATATATTCGTATTTCCTCAACTGATCAAGCAGATCGACAGCATTTTGGATAAATTCGGTCGGGTAAAAGACAACGCCTCCTCCGAACTGGCACGGATACGCAAAGAGATGACCCATACGATGGGTAGCATCTCGCGCAGCCTGCAATCCATCCTGCGGTCAGCACAATCGGAAGGGTTGGTGGATAAAGACGTTACGCCCACCATGCGCGATGGCCGGTTGATGATACCTGTCGCTCCCGCCTACAAGCGAAAAATCAAAGGGATTGTACACGATGAGTCGGCCAGCGGCAAGACAGTCTTCATTGAACCCGAGGTGGTAGTGGAAGCCAACAACCGCATCCAGGAACTGATCGGAGAAGAAAAAAGGGAAATCATCCGGATACTGACGGCTTTTACAGATGTAGTTCGTCCGATGACCCCCGACATACTGCAATCGTACGAGTTTATGGCGGATATTGATTTTATCCGCGCCAAAGCGCTCTTTGGCGAAGATATAAATGCAGTCAAGCCCATCTTATCCGACACACAGGAGATTGACTGGGCACGTGCCATCCATCCACTGCTCTACCTGTCACACAGAAAACAGAACAAGGAAGTGGTTCCTCTGGATATCACACTGACAAAGGTCAAACGATTACTACTGATCTCCGGACCGAATGCCGGCGGCAAGTCAGTCACACTGAAAACGGTAGGCCTGCTGCAATATATGTTGCAGTGTGGGTTATTGATCCCCATGTACGACAGTTCGCGTGCCGGCATCTTCAACCATATATTCATTGATATTGGCGACGAGCAGAGTATCGAAAATGACTTGAGTACCTATAGTTCACACTTAGTGAACATGAAATTCTTCCTGAAGAATAGCGACAATAAGACAATCATTCTTATTGATGAGTTCGGAGGCGGAACGGAACCGCAGATCGGTGGCGCTATAGCCGAAGCGATCCTCGACCGGCTGAACCGGAAAGGGTGCTTTGGGATTATCACGACCCACTACCAGAACCTAAAGCATTTTGCAGAAGAGGCGGAAGGAATCATTAACGGTGCCATGTTGTACGACAGGCACCTGATGCAGCCGCTGTTCACATTGGCGATCGGGAATCCGGGCAGTTCGTTTGCCGTTGAGATTGCCCGTAAGATCGGATTGCCCGAAGATGTAATTGCAGACGCGTCTGAGAAGGTCGGTTCCGACTATATTAATATGGATAAGCATCTGCAGGATATCGTGCGTGACAAACGTTACTGGGAATCCAAACGGCAGCATATCCGGCAACAAGAAAAGAAGTTGGAAGATACACTCTCCCGCTATGAACAAGACCTCGAAAGCATCCATAAACAGCGGAAAGAGATCATGGCCAACGCCAAAGCAGAAGCCGAACGCATCCTTGCCGGCGCCAATGCCAAAATAGAGCAGACCGTCCGTGAGATCAAAGAAGCCCAGGCGGAAAAAGATCAGACACGGTTGGCGCGCAAAGCGCTCGATGAGTTCAAGGCTTCCGTAATGGCGGCCGAAGAAGCGGATGATAAGATCGCCCGCAAAATGGCGAAGATCAAAGAGCGGGAAAAGCATAAAAAAGAGAAAAACAAACCGACAGTCGGTGAACCGTTCAACAGAGACGTGATTCAGGTGGGTGATGCCGTCCGCCTCAAAGGACAGACCTCCGCCGGCACCGTGATGGAGATACAGGGAAAACAGGTAGTTGTTTCATTCGGTATGATCAAAAGCACGCTCAAACTGGAACAACTGGAGAAGGTGAGCAAAGGACAGATTAAGAAGGAAATACAGAAAAGCACCTTTGTCAGCAGTCACACTACAGACGAGATGCACGAAAAGAAATTGAACTTTAAGCAATCGATAGATGTTAGAGGGATGAGAGGTGATGAAGCACTTCAGGCTGTTACCTATTTCATCGACGATGCGATTCAGGTGGGAGCTGGAAAAGTGCGCATCCTTCATGGTACCGGAACAGGTATATTGAGACAATTGATCCGGGATTATCTCCGGACAGTGCCCGGCATCCGCAATTATCAGGACGAGCACGTCCAGTTCGGTGGCGCCGGTATTACGGTAGTAGATTTAGAGTAACCCCATGAGACGCAAGGATGTACAACACAGAAGAAGACATGTAAGTAACAGGCATCTGTCTGAACGCTATTTCTATTCCGGTACGCATGAAACCGCCATCGGTATCCGCCTGATACAATACAAACCGCAAAGCGTACAGATGAGGGAGGTCAAACCTACGGAGACATTCAGTAAAATCATATCTCCCGATACAGTTAACTGGTTTCAGGTAAGCGGCTTGAATGATGCCGAGGCAATTGACCGTATCGTCAGGGATTTTGGGATGCATCACCTGGACACGAAAGACATCCTGACACCTCAGCATGTGGTCAAAATAGAAGAGTACAACCACCGTTTCCTGATCGTCCTGAGTTCGTGCTACTATGATGTCAATATGGAAATGCAGTCTGAACACATCAGCATTCTGGCTACCGGTAATACCATCATCACCTTTACAGAAAGTAATAATCCGGTGTTTGATTATGCCGAAAAAGCCATTCACGCGAATATGCTGAGCATGCGCGACAAAGGGAGCGGTATGCTATTGGCATTCCTACTCAACACGATCATCGCCAACTTGGTAGAAACCATTGCCAAAGTGGAAGAGTTGCTGGAAGATGTAGAAGAAATCCTACTGGATATCAGTAAAGACCAGTCGAACATAGGCCAGCTTATCCAGCAACGCCGACGGGATTATATGTTGATCCGGAAAAGCAGCCAGCCGCTGAAAGAACAATTCACCAAATTGACACACTCCGACAATGAACTGATCACTCCAGACCTGAGCCCCGTCTTTAATGACCTGGCCGACCAATTGACATTTATCGCTCAAACGACAGAAGGATGCCGGGAAATTATTTCGTCACTTGTCGATCTCTACATCTCCAACAATGACCTGCGCATGAATGCGATCATGAAAAGACTGACAATCGTTTCCACCATCTTCATCCCGCTGACTTTCCTGGTTGGCGTATGGGGGATGAACTTCTCCGTCATGCCGGAGCTTGGTTGGCGCTATGGCTATGCTTTGGCCTGGCTACTGATGATCTTTTGCGGTTTTTTGACCTGGTGGTTCCTGAAGAAGAAAGACTGGTATTAACACAAAAATTCCGTATTCACATTATTTGACGGGATTTCCGTACTGTATCTCCGTATTTTTCTCTTTCTTTGCACGAAAATTAGCGTAAGTGAATCTGATTATCGAACAGGGAAACACCTCCACAAAAGTAGCGATCTTCCATAATGGCATATTAGAAGACTCTTTTGTTTATAAAGAGTTCAATAATCTGGTACTTACTGCGCTGTTTGATCGATATGTGTTGACGCATGGCATTTTATCTACAGTCACCAATCAGGACAACTTCCTTATTGATTTTCTGCATAAAAACCTACGCCAATTCATGGTATTGAATGACAAAACCCCGACCCCACTCCAAATCGATTACGACACGCCGGGTACGCTGGGAATGGACCGTTTGGCTGCCGCCGTGGGTGCCTATTCACAGGAACCGAAAAAAACACTGTTAGTCATCGATGCCGGTACAGCCATCACGTATGAGCTGATTGACGCCATGGGACATTATAAGGGAGGAAACATCTCACCGGGAATGACCACCCGCTTCAAGGCACTGAACCATTACACCGAACGCTTGCCGTTGGTGTCGGAACAGGATGAGTTACCGCTGATTGCCACCAACACAGTTACGGCCATACAAGCCGGTGTCGTACATGGAATTGTGTATGAAATGGATGGCTATATCGATGAACTACACGGTAAATATGCTGATCTTTTGGTTTTTTTAACAGGTGGCCATTCGTTTTATTTTGAAAGACGCTTAAAAAACCGCATCTTTGCAGACGTTAATTTAGTGTTGAAAGGCTTAAATAGAATCTTAGAATATAATGTTGAGAATTAGCAGGGTAGTAATTATAAGCATTCTTATAGTCGCTCA
>JAVBUR010000125.1:0-17270 GCA_031555145.1 Tannerellaceae bacterium
TGTCGAGATCGCCTTCCCCGAGGGCCTCGTCACCAACTATGGCAAAACACTACCCGTCTCCCACGAAATGGGCGCCACCGCCGAAATCGTCACCGAAGACCTCCGCCTGATCGAACGGTTCTTCCTGCCGCTGAAGAAAGTCTTCAGGGAAGGGATAAAAGCCAAAGCACCGTGAACAGGCTGTCCACGGTGCTCTTTATTAGTGATTTATGACAAAGGGAGCGACCTTACTTGTTCCACACGCGTGGAGCAGGTGCGGGAGCAAGGGGCTTGCGGTCTTTGAGTTGCTTCATGACTTCTTCGATGGCGCGGTTGAGTTGTTGGTCTTCGCCGTTCCATTCTTTGATGGGGTCGTTGTCGATTTCGATATCGGGAGCTACACCGTAATTCTCGACCATCCACTGTCCGTTCAGATCATAGCTGGTGAAGAAGGGGACACGGATGTCGGTACCATCCATATACGGCAGCGGGCCACTGATGCCGACAATACCTCCCCAGGTACGCGTACCGATCAGTTTACCCAATCCCAGGGCACGGAATCCCCACGGGAAGAGGTCACCGTCGGAGGCCGAGTACTTGTTGATAAGGCAGACTTTGGGGCCTACCTGTACGGCATCGGGCACGGTTCCGATCAGCTTTGAGCCGCGACGCATGGTGAGACGGTAGGGTTCGCGGGACAACCGTTCGAGGATCATGGGCGACACATTGCCGCCACCGTTCGCACGGTCGTCGATAATCAGGCCTTCCTTATCCAATTGCGGATAGAAATAGCGGGCAAATTCATTCAAGCCTTCCACACCCATATCGGGGATGTAGATATAGCCGATCTTACCGTTGGAGGCTTTTTCTACCTTCTTCATATTGTCTTGTACCCATGCATAGTGATACAGCGGGTATTCGTCGGCCAGCGGTGAGATGACGACCTTTCGGGCGCCGTCGAGCTGCGGTTTGCTGTTCAGTCGGAGTTCGGTGGAGACACCGGCCTTACCGACCAGCAGGGCATACATGTCTTTGGCCGTGTTCGTCGGAACACCGTCGATCGAGACAATATATTCGCCCACCTTTGCATCCACACCGGCCTCGGTCAGGGGCGAGCGGAGGTCACTGCTCCAGGAAGCACCGGGGAGGATCTTTTCAAGACGGAAGAAACCGCTCTTATCGCGGGAAATTTCCGCACCAAGCAGCCCGGTCTGGATCCGTTTCGGGGATTCGCGTTCGCCGGGGTTGACATAGGCGTGCCCGCAATCCAGCTCACCGATCATCTCACCGATCAGGTAGTTCAGGTCGAGGCGTGTCTTGACATACGGCAGCATGACGCCGTACTTGGCTTTCATTGCTTTCCAGTCTACACCGTGCATATTTTCCACATAGAAGCCGTCGCGGTAGGCACGCCAGGCTTCGTCGAAGATCTGTGCCCATTCCAGTGTATAGTCTACGGGGATCTTCATATCAGACAGGTTGACGGCATCTTTCAAATCAATCTTGCCGGAAGGCAGGTCGGTGACGTACAACTGGCCGGCTTTATAAAACCATACTTTCTTGCCGCCGGGCTGGGTGTACATGGTAGCGCCTTCGGCCACGGTTTCTTCTTTCTGCTTTTCAAGGTCATATACCTTGGTCGCACCGCGGTTGAAATAATATACCTTCTTTCCGTCGGAGAAGAAATTGCTGTAGCGTGAGCCTGTAAGGGGGAGTTGGATGATGCGTTCACTGAGACCGTCGGTATCGATTTTGACGGTAACGGCGGTTTCCTTCTTGTCACCGTCTTTCTTTTCCCCCTCTTTCTTCGGTTCGTCTTTCTTCGGTTCATCCTTTTTGGTGATGGCGGCTTCGGCGTCTTTCAAGAGGAAAGGCGACGGGGCGTCTTTGGTCAGCAGGGCGAGATACACGCCGTTCATGTTGTTATACACATGGTTCCATTCCGTCGAACCGTAGGTGGGATTGAAGTCTCGGGCAGAGGTGAAGACAAGATATTTGCCGTCGGTACTGAAGACAGCCGATGAGGAATCATACCAGCGGTCGGTAACCGGGTATTCGCGTTTGTCGTTCAGGTTATAGAGGTACACGATAGACACCTGGTTGTCGGCCGTACGCGAGTAGGTCAGCCAGTTATTGTCGGGACTCCAGGCTACGCCGTAGATCTCGCCGTTGGGGTCTTGCAGGACGGTCGTCACTTGTTTGCTAGCTATGTCGACCACACGGATACGGTTCTTACGGTCGGTATAGACGATCCGTTTGGCATCGGGGCTCCAGCGGAGGCTACGGATATAGGTGTCGTTGTTCCTCGTCAGTTGCACCGGTTCACCGCCGGCTGCTTCCCGGAAATAGATCTCGGTTTCGCCCATTCCATCGGAGATATAGGCGATATACCGGCCGTCGGGCGACCATTGTCCGTCGCGGTCGTGCTGACCGGGCGAGCGGGTGATGTTACGAGTCACGCCTTTATCGGCCGGGAGGTTGAACACTTCACCGCGAGCCGTCACCGCCAGGCGATTGCCGTCGGGCGAGAGGCTGGTGGCACTGAGGTAATCGGCACCGTCTTTCGTAACGCTACGGGCATAGATATTGTCGGAGGTAAGCGATACGGTGATTTTCTTCGGTTGTTTGGAAGCGGCATCCATGACATAGAGGTAACCGCCTTTCTCGAATACGATGGTCTGTCCGTGGCAAGACGGGAATTTGATATCGTAATCGGTGTAATTGGTTACTTTCGTGGTTTGCTTCGTCTTTGTATCATACACAAAGAGATTCATGATGCGGTCGCGGTCGGAGAGGAAATACACCTCGTCGCCGATCCACATCGGAAAGATATCCTGCGCCTTGTTGTTGGTGATATTCTCTACCTTACCCGCTTTGGCGTCGTAGATCCAGACATCGTCAGCCATACCGCCTTCGTAGTATTTCCAGGTACGGAACTCACGCATCACCCGGTTGTAGGCAAGTTTTGATCCATCAGGGGAATAACTGCAAAAGCCACCTTCCGGCAAGGGGATGACGGTAGACAGGCCGCCTTCCCTATCAACGGTATAGAGGCGTCCGTCGAATCCGCTGCTGATGCGGTTGCGATAGACAATCCGCTGTCCGTCGGGCTGCCAGCCCATGACCATATTGTTGGGTCCCATACGATCACCCAGGTCGTCACGGCTGTTCGTCGCCGTGTAGGTGATACGGAGAGGTTCACCTCCATGGGAGGGCACAGTATATACTTCGGTGTTACCGTCGTATTGCCCGGTGAACGCAATGGTTTTGCCGTCGGGCGAGAACCGGGGAAACATTTCATAGCCGACATGCGAGGTAAGCCGTTGGGCTTCGCCGCCGGTTACAGGGACTTTGTACAGGTCGCCGGCATACGAGAAGACGACTTCTGCGCCGTTCGTAGCAGGAAACCGCAGCAAGCGGGCTTCTTCAGCGCTGGCGCTATACAGGACGCCGGCAGACAAAAGCAGGAGGGTAAGGATTCTTTTGCTCATAATTAACATTGATTTTTTATCATAATCTGACAAAGATAAAGATATTGCGAAGAAAAATGCTAACTTGCAAGCGGTAAGGTATATAAATATGAGTCGTTATGAAAAAAGCAGTGTTGATATGGATGTTGATGGTACTTGCCAGCCCTGCGTTTGCCCAGTCGTTGTTTGAGCTGGTGGAAACGGGAAGTGGCAAATTGATCTATATGCCTCGCAGGCAACCCCTTGAATTTAAGTTACAAATACCCGAAGCGGTGTTCTCTTCATACACTCCTTCCTCGACGGCGACAATAGATGCCAAGTTGCGCGAGTTTATACCTTCGTTCACTCCCACGTCGATCGACGAACGCCCGATGGATATGCAGGTGCTTTCGGCTGCTTACCGTCCGTTTTATAATCCATACGCCCTGATGCTGCAAAGCGTGAATCCGATGGCGTTTGACTTCCAGGAGACATCGGTCGTCCCCCTCAGCCAACAGCTGGCCTTCTTTACGACCGGACGGCAGTTTACCTGGCCCGGTGCGGGAGGGATCACGGATATCCGTTCGGGGCTTGCCTGGCAGGTCGACAAATTGACGGTGGCGGGGAGTGCTTTTGCCGGCCGTTTCTATACGCCCTTTAATGCGTCACCCGGGTATATGGGCGGGGTACAGTTGGACGCTCACTACCAGTTGACCGACTGGTTGGGAGTTCGTAGCTGGGGCCAATACACCGCCTACAACGGTCGGGAACGCTTCAATCCGCATATGCTGATGAATACGAACTACAACCATACCGGTGTCGGCGGAGCATTTGAGTTTTACTTCAATGACAACTGGGGCGTCGGCATGGGGGTACAGTATGAGTTCAACCCCTGGAAGCATAAACTGGAGCCCCAATTCTTCGCCTACCCGATCTATCGCAGCAGCCGCTGACCGTCCTTACTCGTTCTCGTCGTATTGTTGGAATAGGAAGTCGTTGTAGGGGAAACGGGTGATATGTATTTCTTTGACCCGCTGGTACATCAATTCCTTCAACGCATCCACATTGGTGCGTTCTTTCGCGGAGATGAAGAGGCAGTTGTCGTGCAGCTTGTTCATCCAGGTACGTTTCAGTTCGTCGAGGTCGATATTCTCACGCGTCGGTGGAGCCAGGTCAAACGGGTCCTTCGGCACAAAGGTAAAGGCATCGACTTTGTTGAAGACAAGGATAGTAGGCTTCTCAGTCTTGTCTATTTCGGCCAATGTCTTGTTAACTACTTCGATCTGTTCTTCGAAGGACGGATGGGAGATATCAACTACGTGGATCAACAGGTCGGCTTCACGAACCTCATCCAACGTGGACTTGAATGATTCAACCAACTCGGTAGGCAGTTTACGGATAAAGCCGACGGTATCGGAAAGCAGGAAAGGGAGGTTTTCGATGATCACCTTCCTGACAGTGGTATCCAGCGTGGCGAATAGCTTGTTCTCAGCGAAGATCTCGCTTTTACTGAGCAGGTTCATCAACGTGGATTTGCCTACGTTGGTATAGCCGACGAGGGCTACACGAACCATCTTTCCACGATTCTTACGCTGCACACTTTTTTGCTTGTCGATATCGACCAGGTCTTGCTTGAGTTTGGCGATCTTGTCCTGGATGATACGTTTGTCGGTCTCCAACTGGGTTTCACCCGGTCCACGCATCATCACACCACCGCCTCGTTGCCGTTCGAGGTGAGTCCAGAGACGGGTCAGACGGGGTAACATATAATTATATTGAGCCAGTTCCACCTGCGTGCGGGCATGCGCCGTCTGGGCACGGTAAGCGAAAATGTCGAGGATCAGACTGGTACGGTCCATGATACGCACCTGTAATTCCTTCTCGATATTGCGTAGCTGTTTGGCTGTCAACTCGTCGTCGAAGATCACCACGCCTATTTCATGTTCCACCACATATTCTTTGATTTCCTGTAACTTCCCCTTACCAACGAATGTTACCGGATTGGCATATTCGAGCTTCTGTGTGAAGCGCTTCATGGTTTCAATACCTGCAGTATCAGCCAGAAAGGCCAATTCTTCCAAGTATTCCTTTACCTTTTGTTCGTTCTGGGAGGGGGTAACTAAACCTACGAGTACCGCCTTCTCCGTTTGCACTTCCGAAATAATGAAATCTTTCATGCAACAAAGATAGATTATTTCAATTATCGTTTTATATTTGTAGTCAATTAACATCACAAAATCGAGTCTATGAAGAAACTTGGGTTACCCCTCTTTTGCTGTTTGGCCATTTATCTGGCCGTCATCGTTTCCCCCTTTCATGTAATTGCTCAACAGGCCGACTTGAATCTATCAGGTTGGCAGTCGTTTGTTGACAGCAGTATCAACCCCAAAGTCAGAGATACATTCTTTATACAGACCTTCAATGGAACGCCGGAAGATAACTGGGAATATACGATTATTCAGCAGGCAGAATTGTTTGATGCCAAGGCGTTCGGTATCCCTGATGCCTCTGAAGGAAAAAGTCTGAAACTCAACCCTGGGGCAGTTATTGTTTTTGAGGACACCGAGCGGTCGCCCTGGCATATTGGTGTCAACCTTCATGTCGCCTATGCCACACACGACCTGATGACCGGCGAAAACCTGCACATAATTATAGACGGTGATCAGCGGCGTGATAAACTACCTGTCAAGGTCCCTTATGACCGATACTCCTTTCACTTCCAGGATATCAAGGAGGGGATAGAAAAACCGTCGGCTACGATCCGTAGTGGAGGAGAAGGCTTTTTCAACTTCCAGTTGCAAGTCAGTGATTCAGCCGATCAAACGGCCAATGGCTTTTATGCCTTGGACAGTGTATGCGGTTGGCGCTCGATCAAGGCGTATACCCTTTTCACCGGCAGTGGCGACTGGCAGGACACCTCCCGCTGGTCACATGCTCCCGCCAGCCGGAACCGGCATGCGCTGATCCGGGGAGAGGTCTCCGTCTCAGCTAATATCCAATGTGACTCACTACTGTTGGGAGAAGGCAGAGTGTGTGTGGCTGGCGGCAATCACCTGTTTGTACGCGAACTGGTGCTGAATGGGTCGAATGTCTCCCTGTCAGTGGCCGGAGATATCCATATAAAAGACCGTGCCTGTTATCAACTGGCGTTACCTGAAACAGGGCAATGGTATTTCGTCTCCTTCCCGTTTGATGTATATGCCGAAGGGATTGATCCGGGCTTCCAACTGGGAGATCAAGAAACAGAGGCGGAAGGTAATTTCTTTTACCTGAAGACCTATGATGGGATTCAACGAAGCACAACAGGACGGGCGACGGATAACTGGAAGACTGTCCCTGCCACTATAGTCAACGAAGGAGACCCGGTCTTTCGCAAAGGGCAGGGCTACCTGATCGCCCTGGACAAGGAAGCCGGCCGGACAACACTTCAATTCGCTGCCCGGCACGACCAGCTACCTACCGGTTTCGGACGTGAAGGGACTATCCCGGTAAAGGTTTCTCCGGCTGCCGGAGGAGTAGACCCCGAACACCAGGGCTGGATACTATGCGGCAATCCGTTACCGGCATCACTCCCCTTGTCGGCGATAGAAGCCAATGCCGCTCTCGACGGATATGTATATATGTATGACGGGCAAACATTCCAGGCGTATCCGATCCATCGTCATAGTGAAATAGTGATTCCCCCGTTGGCCGCCTTCTTTGTCAAAGCCGGACAGGATACAGAGCTAAAGATCCAATCGACAGGAATGGTGACGAGAACCGGGCAACCGGCCTACTCCCCTACTCCTTTCCGGACGATAAAAGAACCCGCCGCCTTTTCCGCCACAGCCAACCGGATCCCTTCCGAAGCGGATGTCAGCATCCGGCCGGTCGACGGCGGGATTCAGGTAGCCGGCCTTCTCTCCCCCGGTTTGCTGTCGGTGATCGACCTGACAGGCCGTGTGTTGGTGAAGCAGTCCCTGTCCGCAGGCACTTCCTTTATTCCGCTGCACCTTTCGGCAGGGGTTTACATCCTGCAAATCGATCGGGCACAATATAAAGTGGTTTGGGACAACTGACAGGCGATACAAATACGTATCTTTGCCTGATCTTATAACCCCGATAATTCCGCATACATGAAACGAATCAATATCACCAGCCTTGTCCTGCTTGTCTATCTCGCCGTCATGGCCTTTATCGGTTGGCCGGGTAAGCAGCCGGAACCTGATTATACGCAGTATTTCCTGATCATCGGTCTCAGCGTCGTAGTCATCCTGCTGCTCCGCTTTGTCCAGATCAAGCGAATGAAGATACGCGAACAACTGAAGCAGCAGGACAGGGAGGAATAACCTATCCCGCGTCTTTCGTTCCTTATTTATGTTCCAGCAGATGCAGTAACGGCAGGCTGATGGTCACGCCGACACTTTTGTAGTCCGTCCCTTCAAAGCCGACAAACACACCAACACGTCCTATTTGATCGAGCCCGATCGAATAGCCGGCTTCACTGTAGCATTTCGTCCCCGGCGCCCGGCGGTACAGCGAATGCAGGTGCAACGACTCACTGAACAGGTAGGTTTGCAGGAAGGATATCCGTTTCAACAGCAGGTAATTGGATTCCCAGGTCAGGTGTCCCTGCGCCCAAAGGTCGCCTGTAGACCAGGCATAGTTATCGAGCAGGCTGAAGCTCGTATCGAGCGACCTTTCGGTAATAAACAGCGGGTTGGTATTGAAATGCTTGGCATCCGGGAAGTACATATGATCGGCCTGGAAGAACTTACCTGCATTGACGGCATACGTCAACCGGTCGAACATCCCCATGGCTACATGCTGGCGTATGGACAACTGCAACAGATCAAATGTACTGGACGGTCCGTCTACCACCGACAATCCCCGCTCATACCGAACCATAAAGGTGGGGTATTTGGAATCAGCATACGTTTTCCTTCCGTCCCGTATATAGTAGCGATACCGGGGTGTATATTCCGCCTGTACCAACAGGATGGCCGCCTGATGATCCGGCATCGGCAGATTCGGTTCGGGCGTTCCCCAGACGCTGAACGACGTATGATTGTACTGCCCTTTTCGGTCCTCATAACGGAAACCGGTAGTCAGCCGCAGGCCATTGGCGATATCGATCCGGTTCTCCGCCTCAATAAACCGTTTTTCATACAGCTTAAGCGGATTCTCTCCGAAGAAGAAAGAAGAGAAAGAGTTGAGCACCCGTAGCATCCCGTTGCGGTTGAAGTCGGCCGTGGTACGTCCGCCCGACACATGCAATTCGCCTCCCGAAAGAGGGGCGTACTTCATCACGCCGTCGACATACCAGTTGACTGTTTTCCTTGCCGTGGTATAATAGACGGACGGACTGATCACGATCGAGGTGTGTTTCCGGGGATTGTATCCGACGGAGAAACGCTGGCCGATCCAGAAGCCATCGACAAAGTTGTATTCGGGTACAGCACGCAGCAACCCGTCAAATCCTACCCAGGCCTTTTTGCTGACCGGGTATTGATACCCCATCAGGATGGTCCCTATCGGACTGGCCGTAGAATCCGATCCTCCACCACTGCCGATGCCGATCGTAATGGAGTTGCGCCGGGTGGAGTCGCTTGTCGACGGTTGCATACTGTCTTTCCGCTGGAAACTGATTAATTCTTCGGAACTGAGGGGCGCTTTGCGAATCCCTTCCCAATAGATCGAATCGCGCCGGGTAGCCAGGGAGTCGACCGTTTTTCGGACGTCTTCGTTCTCACCGGGTTTGATCTCGAGGCTTTCGCGTTCTTTCTTCTTGGTCTCCGGCTCGACGGATTCCTGCATCAGACGCGAAAGTTTATAGGCTTCGCGGGTGGTAAGGGATTCTTTGGAGACGAGTTGTTCGAGCTGTTGCTCGGCCTTTTGTTGCTTGGCCGTCTTCGGTTGGGACGATGGGGGAACGACACGGCTGACCTTGTCGTCCGTTTTCCGGATCACGCCCTGGGCTTCGTTCACGGTCACGTTGTTGTATTGCAACGAGGCGTAATACTTGCCGGAGGCTTTGATCCCCATGATGTTGACCTTCAGGTCCATATCGTAGGTGGTGGGCAGGAAGGTATTTGCCTGTACTTCGTTGTAATGGGCTCTATACCGGATGGTGACGCCCATTTCGGTAAAGGCGAGGTCGGCATACTGTACGTTCCAGGTGTCTTCAATGATATACAGCCAGCCGGTCATTAGTTTGCCGTTCTTCTTTTTGGGGATTACCTGTATCTTGTTGACCATATGTACACCATCCGGCACCAGGCCTTCGAAACGGAAGTTGTAGTAGGAGAAGGCGCCCGGCGATAGCGGGGAGATCCGTTCCATCATATCCGGGTCGTAGATATTCATGGTCAATACCGAGGCGGCATCAGTGGTGCCCAGGTCCTGGGGCATACTGTTCTTGTAGGCGATGACCTTCTGGTCGTATTTGTCGGGGGCGGTATAGCTCATTTCACTCTGCGACTCGATGACGTAAAGCTTGCCGATCATGTCGTTCATCTCTTTGTCGTTCATCTGCATCTTGAGCAGCTTGGGAATCTTTTCCACCTTGATAGAGCCTTTCATATAGGCATCAGCCTGGTAAGTGCTTACCTGGTGCAGGTAGAAAGGCGCCATGGCGATGGCCTTGCGCATGACGGGGTAGGCAAAGTCTTCCCCTTTCCTGTTGATCACGACATCCTGTAGCTGGTATATTTTTTCATCCATCACGACCCGGAGGGTGGTAGTGCCGGTAACGGCAACGGTTACTTTTTCCGTTTTCCGTTCATAACCCAACGAACTGAATTCGCAGGTATACGTGCCGGCCTTCAGGGTGACCTGAAAAGCGCCTTTATCATCAATGGTAAGCCCCGATGTCGCTTCACGGATAAATACGGCGGCATTGGGAATAGGGTTTCCCGCCTGGTCGGTCACCGTCCCTTTAAGCGTCTGGGCAGAAAGAAAAGTGATATTCAACAGTAAACAAACAGCAAAAAGGCAACATCTCATATTCATACGCATAATCCATAAAGCTTAGATTCTAGCGACAAATATAGGGATTTGCTCGAAGAATGTATCGACATAAGACGTTATTCGGCAAGTCGGTAACACTTGTTAGGCTAAAAACACACTTGAAAGGTCTTCTCATTAACAAAATGTGAAAGCGAGGATCTTCAAATACGGACAGACTTGAAACCAACCGATCTTCTGATTCGGACTGTGCTGAAGACAGCGTCTGCCGGGCTTTGAGATTGGGTCTGTATCAAGGGCCGGTTATATAAATGAACAACGGCGGACTTATGCCCGCCGTTGTTTGTTCTATGTAATGAAGAATCAATATTCCTGCCAGCTCTTGATCTGGATTTCTTCTTCTCTCAGGTTGCAGAAGGCGCTGATAAAGGCGCTTGCCAGACGTGCGTTGGTGATCAGCGGGATGTTATGATCGATCGCGGCGCGACGGATCTTGTAGCCGTTGGTCAGCTCACGCTTGCTGTGGTCTTTCGGGATGTTGATGACCAGGTCGAACGCATGGTTGCTGAACATCTCCATGATGTTGAGTTCGCCCGTTTCGTCCGGCCAGGATACGGCAGTTGCCGGGATGCCATTGTCGTTGAGGAACTTAGCTGTGCCCTGTGTCCCATAGAGGGTATATCCCTTGTCGGCCAGTGTGCGGCAGGGTTCCAGCAGGTCCACCTTGCTCTTGGCGGCTCCGGAAGAAACCAGGATATGGTTGCCCGGTATCGTATTGCCGACAGCCATCATAGCTGAGAGCAGTGCTTCGTCGAAGTCGTCACCGATACAACCTACTTCGCCCGTAGAACTCATATCCACACCCAATACCGGGTCGGCCTTATGCAGGCGGGCAAATGAGAACTGAGAAGCCTTTACGCCGATCCAATCGATGTCGAACGCGCTCTTGTCCGGTTTCGTATAGGGAGCGTCGAGCATGATACGGGTCGCTGTTTCGATAAAGTTGCGTTTCAGCACCTTCGATACGAATGGGAAACTACGTGAGGCGCGGAGGTTACATTCGATGACCTTCACATCATTATTCGTCGCCAGGAACTGGATATTGAACGGGCCGCTGATGTTGAGCTCTTTCGCGATCATCTTGCTGACCTTCTTGATGCGGCGTGCCGTTTCGAAGTAGATCTTCTGTGCGGGAAACACCAGCGTAGCGTCGCCCGAGTGTACACCGGCAAACTCAATATGTTCGGAGATAGCGTATTCCACCACTTCGCCATTCATGGCAACAGCGTCAAATTCCACTTCTTTCGCACCCTGCAGGAACTCGGAAACCACTACCGGGTGTTCTTTCGATACCTTGGCGGCAAGGTTGAGGAATTCGATCATCTGTTCCTTCGTGTAACATACGTTCATAGCAGCGCCCGAGAGCACATACGACGGACGGATCAGAATGGGGAAGCCTACTTTCTCGATGAAAGCGTCTATTTCTTCCATGCTGGATACTTCCGCCCAATGCGGCTGGTCGATGCCCAGCGTGTCGAGCATGGCCGAGAACTTATGGCGGTTTTCCACCCGGTCGATCGACAGCGGTGAGGTACCCAGGATGGGCACCTGCTGCTGGTGAAGCTTCATGGCGAGGTTGTTCGGGATCTGTCCGCCCATGGATACGACCACACCCTTCGGTGTTTCGAGGTCAATCACGTCGAGGACGCGTTCGAGCGACAGTTCGTCGAAGTAGAGGCGGTCGCACATATCGTAGTCGGTCGATACCGTTTCGGGGTTGTAGTTGATCATGATCGATTTATAACCCAGTTTGCGCGCTGTCAGTGCCGCATTCACCGAGCACCAGTCGAATTCGACCGACGAACCGATACGGTAGGCTCCTGATCCGAGGATGACCACGCTCTTCTCATTCTTGTAGTAAGAGATATCGTTGTCCGAACCATCGTACGTGAGGTAAAGATAGTTCGTCAGTTCCGGATGTTCGGAGGCGATCGTGTTGATGCGCTTCACGCTCGGCAGGATACCCAGTTTCTTGCGGTAGTTGCGCACGCGGATGTTTTCCTTCGTCATATTGCCTTGCGGGTTTTCCACATAGCGGGCAATCTGGAAGTCGGAGAATCCGAGACGTTTGGCTTCGCGCAGTACATCGGCAGGCAGGCTGTCGATGCTGGTATAGCCGGAGAGGACGTGGGTATAATCGACGATATTCTTCAGTTTGCCAAGGAACCAGTGGTTGATCTTCGACAGTTCGTGGATACGGTCGATAGTATAACCCTGTTCGAGAGCACTTGCCACGGCGAAGATGCGGAGGTCGGTCGGGTTGGCCAGTTCTTCGTCGAGGTTGTCGAATGCGATGTCGTTATTGCCCACGAAGCCGTGCATGCCCTGTCCGATCATACGGAGACCTTTCTGGATGATTTCTTCGAAGCTCTTACCGATCGACATGATCTCGCCAACCGACTTCATGCTCGAACCGATCTGGCGGCTTACACCGACAAACTTCGTCAAGTCCCAACGTGGTATCTTGACAATGATGTAATCTACTTCCGGTGCTTTGTAGGCGGAGTTAGGTGTCCCCATTTCTCCGATCTCATCGAGTCCGTAACCCAGTGCCAGCTTTGCGGCCACGAAAGCCAACGGATAACCACTTGCCTTGGATGCGAGTGCCGATGAACGGCTCAGGCGGGCGTTTACTTCGATCACACGGTAGTCGCGTGTATCTGAATCGTAGGCGTATTGGATATTACATTCGCCCACGATGCCGAGGTGACGGATCACGCTGGCGGAGAGTTCGCGCAACATCGCCACTTCTTCGTCTACCAACGAGCAGGTGGGGGCCACCACGATACTTTCGCCCGTATGTACACCCAGCGGGTCCACATTTTCCATGCTTACCACCGTAAAGCAGTGGTCGTTCTTATCGCGGATCACTTCGAATTCGATTTCTTTCCAGCCTTTCAGCGACTCTTCCACCAGGATCTGGGTAGAGTAAGCGAATGCGCTTTCAGCCAGCGTCCGGAGTTCGGCTTCGTCTTTGCAGATACCGCTACCCAGTCCGCCGAGGGCATAGGCTGAGCGGATCATCACCGGGAAGCCGATCTTATAAGCAGCCGCTACGGCGTCGCCCATGCTTTCGACAGCTTGGCTGATAGGGGTCTTTACATTGACTTCGTTCAGCTTCTTCACAAAAAGGTCGCGATCTTCGGTGTACATGATGGCTTCTACCGACGTACCCAGTACTTTCACACCATACTTGGCCAGGGTGCCTTCGTTGTAGAGTTGGGTACCGCAGTTCAGCGCCGTTTGTCCGCCAAAGGCGAGGAGGATACCGTCAGGTTGTTCCTTCTTGATCACCTCTTCCACAAAGTAGGGAGTGATGGGGAGGAAATACACCTTGTCGGCCACCCCTTCCGAGGTTTGGATGGTTGCAATGTTGGGGTTGATCAATACACTGCTGATGCCTTCTTCACGCAGGGCCTTGAGCGCCTGTGATCCGGAGTAGTCAAACTCGCCGGCCTGACCGATCTTCAGGGCGCCTGATCCCAGGACGATTACCTTTTTGATTCCACTTTTCGACATAATACGTTTTGTAGTTTTATATTGTTGATTCTGTTACTTCCCGGCAGGACAAAAAAAATGCGTTAGAAATACCTAACGCATCTATATAAAAAATAAGAATCCTGCAAATAAAGAAAAATGAGTTTCGACATCCGGTCTGTAATCGGATAAGTACGTTGCTTTTCCCATATGTGCCTTTTCTGCCATGAAACTCTTTTTCAAATCGGCGCAAAGGTAGGATTTATATTCCAAATCATCAAATCAAAGAACAAATTTATTTTTTAATTCCCAGCCATGTCAGCTTGTGCCAGAGTGATTCCAACGGCCCTTGCCGGTGGCTCTTCAGCCACCATTTACAGAACTGCACCTGGAGCAGGAACATACCAATGCCGATCAGCATACTGAGTGTATATCCGCAATACGGTGCCAGATACAATCCGAAGGGGAAATAGATCAAGGCGCCGATCATCGACTGTCCGACGTAATTACTCAAACTCATTCGTCCGTAGAAGCGGAGGCTTGAGGTGAGCTTCTGTATTCGTTCGCTCTGATACAATAAGAAGAAGGATGCGACAAGAACTGTCGTAAAGGCAAACTTCTGCCACATATCGAGAACCACGCCAACCGTCTGTTTAACCATCACTGCCTCTGCATTATCATACACCAACACCTTCAACTGATACACCGGGCAGAACAATACGGCGGCAATGATCAGCGCCCGTACCCAGAATCGTTTCGAGGCTTCCGAAGGAACGAACAACTGCCGGCGACCCAGCATCATCCCAAGCATAAACAACCCGGCTGTCTGCACATACCGTCCGGCACCGATGGCCCAGAGCAGGCTGGCCCACTGTCCATACGTCATATTCCGGGTGAGAAATGTCCAGAAGTTACCTTCCTTCGTATACCGGGCCACTTCCGCATACATCTTGCCCACGCCGAGGTTCGGCAGTGTATAGTCCGGATTGAACAGGCTGGCTATATAATGGCACCATTCCACCGGCTGGCAGAGTAGGATCACGGCAAAGATCAACACCGCCCGGTCGCTCCACTTCCTTACCAGAATCAGGAACAACCCCGTGATGGCATACAACAGCAGCACGTCGCCCGCTGGGAAAAACGCCGCATTCAACGTCGCAAACAACGTCAACAACAGCAACCGCCAGGCAAAACGCGGACCGAAATCCCGTCCCTGTTCCGCCTGTTTCGCGTACATTATATAGAATGTAAACCCAAACAGCAGTGCAAAGATCGAATACGACTTCCCCGCAAACAGCGAAAAGACCACACTGAACACCCCTTCATCCAGGATATTCAGCCACGTCGGCATGCTAGCCGCATCCGGGTACACCGGAAAGATAAAGTGCTCCACATTATGTACTAAAAGAATCGCCATTACGGCAAAGCCACGCAGGGCATCCACCACTTCCAAGCGCGGACGCTTGAGGACAGGCTGAGGTATTTGTGTTTCCATGATGGCGGCAAATATAGTTATTCTTCAGGACTTACGTGCATCGCTATTTGTTCAAATTGTTCTATCAATTTAGTTCTGTCTATGAGAACAACCCCCAATTGCACGCCAAGCAGTTTTAATACCTGATTGACCTTGTCCATATTCAATACCTCTTCGGGTACAAATATAGTGGTTGTTTTAGAAATGACACCTTTTCGGGTACTTTTTCAGTGAGTGGCGAAAGAAAATACCCGAAGGGGCGTTGAATTCGCCGCGTCATTAGGGTTTCTCATTAAAAATGCATAATAAAATTCCATATTATAGAACTATATTTTGCAAAATAGAATAATGTTGCTAATTTTGTGACTAATCATATAGCTATGCACATCGTAACCAAAAGAACAATCTCGACCTTTTCCACAAAACACGCTGAAGCAAAGACAGCTTTAGAAGAATGGTACACCAAAACAAAAAAGGCAGACTGGAAAACATTCGAAGATATAAAAATGACATTTAACAGTGTGGATAGTGCTGGAAATGACAGGTATGTCTTTAATATAAAGGGGAATAAATACCGGCTTGTCGGGCTTATCTTCTTCCATATTAAGATAGTTTACATTAGGTTCATAGGAACTCATGCGGAATATGATGAAACAGACTGTAAAAACATTTGAGTATGGCACATATTATGAACGAAAACGAATATAATGTAGTTTTGGAGCGAATCGAAGAACTCCTGCTTGTTGTGAACAACGACACACCCGTAGAGGATAAGTCTCTGGTTGAGTTAGAGCTCCTCTCTATACTGGTGGAAGAGTATGAAGAAGAGCATTATCCCGTTGCCGCCCCTTCTTTGGTAGATGTGATCAAACTGCGCATGTACGAAATGCACCTCACACAAAAAAAACTATCGGATATGTTAGGCATCAGCCCTTCACGGGTTAGTGAAATATTAACCGGTAAAAGCGAACCCACCTTACAGGTCGCCCGGAATATCAGCAAAAACCTGAATATTGATGCTGGCATAGTGTTAGGCGTATAATAATTGTGACCGATCTGCCATCATTCTATAATCTGAAACGAGCGTGCAGTCTCGGTTGCAGTTGCTCCCTTTATACTTGCAATTAAGGTGATATATCGCACAAAAATTATAGTAGTAGAGCCTTCTGCTGATACAATATACAGTTATTCGTCTGATCACACGATGAGGCCGTTTATCGTGAGAGCCCCGTCTGTCCAAACCATGACTCCGGAAGTGTTCCTGTACCCGGGTGTTATTACCGATCATTACTGTTTTTTGCAGGCAATAAAAAAAGAATAAGGAGGAAAAAGGAGACATTCCGGACCTTATTCATCCACCGCCTGCGCTGTTTCGTCGGGGAGTTCTTCGAAGCCTTTGTCGGTGGGTTGATCGCCGTGTTATTTTTCTTTAAGGGCGGTGATAAGGGCTTGGAATTCGCGGTCGGTGCGGAGTTTCTTGACGGCCATCTTGGCGGCTGACTGTTGGGATTCCTTTTTGGAGTAGCCAATGCCGATTCCGATCTGCATATCTGCCAGGGTGACGGCGGTTTGGAAGACGGGGTTGCCTTCGGGGTCGGTGAACGACTCGATCAGGTCGAACGAGATGGCCAATTTGTTCTTCTGGCTCCATTCGATCAGACTGGATTTGAAATTGACTTCCTTGCGGGCAAGGGCGTCGATATCGATGTGTTTTTTGATGATCACATCACAGATGAAACGGCGGCAACATGCGTAACCCTGATCGAGGTAGATGGCGCCGATCAACGCCTCCAGAGCATGACCGGCCATATGGCTGTTGTGCGTGTTCGAACGGGTAGAGGAGACGACCATCTTGTCGATGCCCAACTCTACGGCGACACGGTTCA
>JAVBUR010000086.1:0-9069 GCA_031555145.1 Tannerellaceae bacterium
TGCCGGATATGATCTTTCAGGCTGATTTCCGCTTTGTCATTATGGATAACAACCTTATTCCCATCGGCATGCAGATGATCCGATATAAAAAAGGATATGGCAGCCAATAGTATAGGAATGTAACTTCTCATCTTCTTGTTCAATTATTAATGGACTAATTCTCCTATTATCATGATCTTGGCCGGATACCAGTTCAGTGCTTCATACCGGGTAGGATCATCCAGTTTTATATACCTTTTCAGCAAAATCTCTGCCTTGTCGATCGGTTGGCCTGTCACTTTTACCTGGACATGATGGATACCATCTTCCAGGGGAGCAAGCATAAAGTAGTGTTTCCGGTAATCGTTGCCCCATTTGTCGAATCTGTATTTTTCGATGCTTTTGCCGTCTATCGTTATCTCAATGGCTCCTGTGCCCGGCCCAATACAATCATAAAAACCGATATGGGTTCCTTTGAAACGGAAAGCCAATGTAGCACCGGGATTCCCCTGGTATAGTTCCGGCAACATATCCTTGAACCGGTCATATACCTCATCGCCTTCTTTCAGCTTTTCCCAATTCCCTTGCAGGTCGGCTTGCGAGATATCCGCAAACACCGCGTTTTGCCAGTTACTTTCCATATAAGGCTTACCCAACGGATGGGATTGGATCCGGGAGTTGCTTTTCATCTTTTCCAGATACCGGGCGACTATATGGGCATATAGCGGATGCCCGGATTCGGCTAATGGATGTGTCTTGTCTTTGGTGAAAACAATCGTGTTTGCATTTTCCGAGGGATCGGCCGACAGGACGAGTTTCTTTTGTACATACAACCGGGCGATTTCAATCCCGACATGGATCGAAGGAATGCCATAGAAATCAGCTATTTCTTCCATGACTGAGACCGCGTGTTGTTGTTCTCCCTTAATCAGGTCACTACAGAGTGATTCTGCCGTTGTATAGACAAAGCAAATATCCATTTCCGGATTCGCAGCCCAGGCTTTCCTTACCAATCCTTCCATGGCATTCAACAGGGCGATTCTTTCCTGGCCGGAGTCGTTAACGGCAAACTCCACGAACAGTAAATCCGGCTGATGAATAAGCACATCCTGTTCCATACGGAATACGCCTAAGTCAGACCCGGTACCGCCAATGGCCGCATTCGTCTGATAAAAAGCCGTATAAGGATAATGCAACCGGAACCAGTCGAATGTCAAATCCCGCCATCCTTCCTTTGCCGCAGTAATGCTGCCTCCGATATAGGCTATACGTACCTGCCGTTGGGTGGCAATCTTGTGGAACACATTCGGCAATCCATTACGTTGGTGGAACTCCTCCATGTTGAAAACAGGAGAGACGGCATTCTCCTGGGCATTCAATGATGAGAATCCAGGCATCAATAAGCTGAATATAAAGAGTATCAGCCCATTATATTTTATTCTATCCATACTTTTTAGGTAGTTTGCAACCGATAGGATCCCGGTTCCCCACCGAAGCCGGTGAGGAACTAAGATGCTATCAGATCAGTTTGTAAGGGGAAGATAAGCAGGAACAGTCGTCCTGTTACTCTTCGGTATATTGATAATTAGGATTTAAGCTTTCTTCCTGAGGAGGTATCGGCCAGTACCAGTTGGTGTAGGGCGGTTTAATAACGGGGGTCAAAGGATCGTCACCTTGCGGAGCATCCATTTGTGTTCCGATAATAAAATCTACGTTCCAACCTTCAGCCATCATCTCACGGAGATATTCGGCATAAATCGCTTCGTGCGATACATTGGCTGTAGTATACCGGTCCGGATGGGTGGGATTCGAGCGATTCCATACCTTATTCAAATCATTGGCGGCACCTTGCGTATCGCCTGCTTTCCATTTGAGCCATCCGCGCAGCAGGTAAATATCGGCCAGCTTGACAAGCGGGAATTTGGAAAGTCGACCATAGGGCGCTTCTCCCCTGAAGAATTTATCGACATATACATGCGGTGTCGTTAAATGGGCATGTCCGGGGAATGATTCATAGACCGTATATCCTCCACTACCCTTCGGAATATTATCGCCGGGTGTGCCTTTAGGCATCGGCAGCAATTGGTGATACACCTGTTGATACCTTAAGTCGGCTTCTGCCTCAGGAGTGATCGTGAAATCGCCGTTCATTGGGTCGACCATCCAACCCATCTGTTTCAATGCGGTATAGGCCACGGCATAGTTATTCCATGTACTGATAACCGTACCTTGGTTGTTGGCTGCCACATTCGTGATTTCATCTCCATTGGAGTCGCGGAAGCGCAATCCCGAAACCATACCGGTATACAGGTATAAGTTACGTTGGCCGGAAACGCCCAGAGGATCGCCCCCGTTGAATTCATAAATGGATTCTTTCGGGAAATCGCCAGCCTTATATTTGTTATAGGCTTCTTTGGGAGCCTCTTTCAGCGAATAAGCGCCGGTCGATTCGGCATAGCTGATCAGGTCGTCAAACTCGGCTCTCGCTTCGGCATGTTTGCCCATCAGGAAGTATACTTTACCCAGGAAAGCAGTGGCCGCCCATTTATTGCCCCGGCCTGCTTCATACCCAGCCACGTTGTTCCAGGAGTTTAATTTAAAGGCATCCGGAAGCAGTTCTTTGGCCTTTTTAAAGTCGCTGATAATCTGCTGGTACACTTCTTCCCGGGTACCAATCTTTTCATTCAGTACATCGTCTTTCGAATAGGCAGCAGTTGCTTTGAGCGGAATAGTAAGGATACCGTTATTCCCGCTATGGTCGTAAGGTGCGGCAAAAGTCTTCACCAGAATAAAATACGCATATGCCCGGCAAAAATAAAACTCACCCACCTGTCTGAGATAATTGTCTTTGTAATCCGATCCGGTGATATTCAGATTGAAGGGATTTCCGTTCCCCTTTTCATTGAGGTCAAGTGCCAGGTTGGCTAATGTCACGGCTCGGTATCCCTGTTCCCAGATATTGGGCAACTGCGACAATCTTTCTCCGAATTTCCGGTAATACAGTTCGTCCCCACTCAGGCTGGCGGCGCCTGTGACGGTTTTACGGGCTGTACCGGAAGCGGCAAAGTCGTGGAACATAGGATATCCTCTGCCAAATCCATTACTCCATTGGATGATCCAATAGGCTGAATTTAAGCCCTGTTCGAACGTTGCCGTATTGGTCCATTGTGTTTCCTGTGGCCTCTTTATTTCAAAGAAGTCCTCACACGAAGTAAATGAAACAAGCAATGCGATCAGTATAGATGTATGTAATAGTACTTTTTTCATGATTCAACGAGATTATAGATTTAAAGAAACTCCAAAATTAATGGCACGGGCGATAGGAAGATCGTTTACGGTCTCAGGATCCAGTCCGTCGAATCCGGTGAGGGTAAACAAATTCGTTCCTCCCACAAAGAGTCTTACATTGCTTAATTTGATTTGCTTAAGCACGGAGCCAGGAAGTGTATATCCCAATTGCAGGTTACGTAAGCGGATGAAATCCCCTCTCTGCAAATAGCGGGTCGTCAGTTCTGTACGTGTAAACTGGGTGCGCGTCTTGGAAGGATTGCCCTCATTATCGAAGTAATAGCTTTCTCCCGACATAACCTGCGGATATTTAGCGATGTCGCCCGGTTTTTCCCACGAATTGCCAACCAAGTCTTTGATACTGTTGTTTTCACTGCTCATCTGGTCGCAATCGGCGTATATACCATTCATAATCCAATGTCCGCCGGCAAAGCTAAGGAGTATATTCAGGTCGAAACCTTTGTAATAGAGTGTATTGGAAAGACCTCCATAGAACTTGGGCAATGGCGTTTTGCCATGCTGTATCATTTTATTATTGAGGACATTGTTGTTGGTCATCGGTATGATGTCACCGGTAGCTACCGTTTCATAGTCCGTATCCCAAACGTCGGCATTACGCTTATCGATCATATACACACCCTTTTGCGGATCTACGCCAAGGTTGTTGGCCAGATACCAGGTGTTCAGGGCTTCGCCTTCTTTTCGGATAGAGGTATCGTATTCACGGCCTTTTCCCTGTTCGGCTTCATTCAGCTTAAGCACTTTATTCTTATTGGTGCTGATATTGAAATCAGTCTTCCATCTAAAATTTTTCGTCTCGATATTCACGGATGAGATATTAAACTCAACGCCCCAGTTCTTCAAGTCCCCTACGTTCTCATAGATCTCGTTGGTGAAATATCCAACGGAGGGCTGAACGCTACCGCGTAAGATCAAGTCTGACGTTTTCTGCGAATAATAAGCCAATGAACCGTTGAGGCGGTTGTCTAAAAGCCCGAAGTCGAAGCCTAAATCCATATTCGCTGTGGTTTCCCATTTTAAACTGGTACTACCTAATGGCCCTACCGTAGTGGAACCATTCAGTGCATAACTTACGCCGTACACATTATTGGTACTTAATCCCCACGACATATAAGTCATCGAGTTGTTTACGTTGGTATTCCCCGTTGTACCGTAACTACCTCTCAACTTCAGCATATTCAACCAGGTGGCATCTTCCAGAAAACCTTCGTCCGTAAGGATCCATCCGGCGCCAACCGCATAAAAGTTAGCCCATCGGTTGTCTTTGCTGAAAGCGGAATGTCCGTCGCGGCGAGCACTCACATTTAATAGATACTTATCCAGTAACTTATAGTTTGCACGGGCAAAGAATCCCATCAAATATTGGTCACCTCCCTGATAGCCTCCCATTTGAAGCATCGTCAGCGGATTGATCAGCTCCGGATAATTGGTTTGCAAATCCTGTCCTTCCGCATACCGGGTGTAATTCCAGTTTCGGAAAGCCTCCCAACCGGCGGTCAGGTCGATATTATGGGCGCCAAACGTTTTATTGTAATTCGCATAGACGTCATAGTTCGTATTTGCCTTTGTCACCGATTGCTCATACGCAGAGGATATATAAGGAATGATGGCTACCAGCAGCGCCGAACGCCAGTTGGAGGTATTAGTGACCATCAGGTCGACGCCGACTTCACCTCGTATCTTCAAACCATCCAAAGGGGTATCCCATTGGGTATAGAAATGGTTAATATTCCGATATGAATCCACATCATTGCGTATCAGGTCACGGTCGACCGAAGCCTGCAAGTTGTAACCGCTGTTAACGGCCCAATAACCTGTTTGCGAGTTTTCATCATGTATTTTATACCATGGCAGGGTGCGTCTCCAGTTGATCCATCCGGCGCCACCTTTACCATCACGCGATTGTACGCCGTTGGTTTTTACATAAATAAAACTGGAGTTGATGCCCATCTCTAAGGCATTGATGGGCTTGAAGTTGAAATTGAGCCGGCTGGTGATACGGTCGAAGTTGTTATTCCGGATCAAACCGTCTTCATTCCGGTAGTTAAAAGAAAACATGACGCCGCCGGTTTCAAACCCTTTGTTGGCCGTCAGTCCCACCTGATGATAGAATGCAGACTGTGTTAATGCCCCCAGTTGGTCTGTATTGGTATTGATCGCTTCTTCTTTGGTCATGGGCGGACGCTCACCATAAAACTGGATAGCCATACATAAATCCGGATTCGTAAGTGATTCGCCGGCATTGGTATGTGCCAGATCTTTCATGGCCCACCAGGTTTTCGAATCCATAAAGACGTCATTCTGGGAGAAGGGCAACTTAGAGACTCCCCCGTCATAACTCAGTTGCAAGCCCGTCAGTTTTCCTTTGTTCGATTTGGTCGTTACCAGAATTACACCACCGGAGGCACGACTACCATAAATAGCAGTCGCGGCGGCATCTTTCAATACTTCGATCGATTCAATATCATTCGGATTGAGCATGGAAATGGCAGAGACCGCTTTTGTGCCGCCGGCTGTTCTGTCGGAAGCGCCCGTGTGGATCGGCATTCCATCCACGATCCAAAGCGGTTCCGTACTTAAGTTGATAGAATTTAAACCGCGGATCTTAATCTCCGGTGCACTTCCCGGATGTCCGCTTTGGCTGGTGACCATCAAACCGCTCGACAGGCCTTGCAAACCATCTGCAATATTGGTAACCGGTAGTTTTGCCAGTTCTTCACTCTTGATCTTGGTGATAGAACCTACCACATCGCGCCGTTTACTTGTACCGAAGCCTACGACGACTACTTCGCTCAGATTTTGCGTGTCTTCCACCATGATTATACGGATGTTGCTTTGGTTTCCGATAGAAACTTCCTGCGCGATATAACCAATATACGAGACTTGCAACAATGCGTTTTTCCCGATTGAAAGGCTGAATTTTCCATCTAAGTCCGTAACGACCCCATTGATCGTCCCTTTTTCTACCACATTGGCGGCAATAATCGGTTCGCCACGTTCATCGGTGACTGTGCCGGTGATTGTCCGTTTCTCTTGTAGAGGAGTACCTATCGGAAAGAGATCTTTCGGAGCAATAACGATATGATTTCCATTGATCCGGACGTCCAGGTCCTGATCTTTTAAAACGTTTACTAATACATTTTTTACAGTTTCTTTCTCAGCGTTGATCGAAACTTTTTGAGAGATATCTACATTCTTCAAATCGAACCAAAAGGAGTAGGATGTTTGTGCACGGATCATGTCGAATACTTCGTTTACAGTCGCGTTCTCAACATGTAAAGAGACTTTTGCTTCTTGTGAGTAGGATTTTGCTGAAATAGAAAATATCCCGATGAGTAGCATTAGAATAGATATTTTCATAATACGAATACGTTTATTGTGGTATAAAAAAGGATATAATAGGGGTATACCTGATATATTTTTGTACATTTGCATAAGTTATTTAGTTAATAATCAGAATAGCTGGATTGTTTGCTTGTAACGGGGCCGGGCGATGTTGGTAGCATTTCCCGGTCGTTTTTTTGGAGTTATTTGGAATGTATCATAGGCATTAAATTATAGGTTTAACATGTAAATGTGTGGGTGCGTCTAAAACACGTCAATAGAGTCTTCTGTTATTTTATAGCGGAATTGCCCATCGGTCGCCATTACGTTGAAGATCCGTTCGATGGACTCACTCTTCCTGAAATCACCTTTAAATTGTCTCTTTTTCAATGACTCTTTCCCGATATGTATGGCCACGTTAAAACGCTGTTCCAACATGAAGGCGATTTCTTCAAAACTTTCCCCATTAAAGAGAATATCTCCATTGGTCCACCCATGGGCCTGCGACGAGAGAGTTTTTACTATTTCCATTTGCCGCTGATCTTTACTGTAAACAGCCATTTCCATCGGTTCCAACAGATAGGTGTGTTCGTCTGTAGTACTCCGCAACGAAACGGATCCTTCCAGCAAGGTGACTTTAATACGATCGAGTTGTTCATAGGCTTTGACATTAAAACGGGTTCCCAGCACCTCTACTTTTACTTCTCCTGAGCGGACAATGAAAGGGATGGATTTGTTTTTTGTTACATCAAAATAGGCTTCGCCCGACAAGGAAAGGTTTCGATCCCGCTGCCCGAATGTATTGCTATAGCGCAAAGAACTTCCGGCGTTCAACCATACCTGCGTTCCATCAGGTAGTTCAACCTGCGATTGAGACCCTTTGGGGGCAACAATGGATGTAAAAACAGGTGGTTGCCCGGCTAGGTTGTTTTTCAAATTCATATACTGATTGCTTACATATAAAAGAAGGACAAAGGGAAGTAACAAGGCCGCGATTCCGGCAACACGAATAAACAGATTCTTTCTTTTTAGTTGTTTGCTCCGTTTAACGGCATCTACTCTTTCCTTAAACAAAAGGAACGCTTTTTCTTTTTGGAAAGGAGTGCTGGGATTCCCTATGCCGGAAGAAACCCATATTTCCCGAAGTTGTGTATAGCAATGCTTATTTTCGTCAGACTCGTCGATCCACTTAAATAATAGAACCTTTTCTTCAGCTGTTATCTTCCCAGCCAAAAAGTCTATAAGTAGGTTAATCCAGTATTCATCCGAAGTGTTTTTCTTTTCCATGTGTTTTTCCTGCTTTCTACTTATATAGACAGATGAAAAAGAAAAGGGGGTAAAGAGAAAGCGTATTTTTTTAGAAAAAAGAGGCAAACAAGATAAATAAGTGCAGATAATCCCGTAGTTCACCCTTTAATTTGGATAAAGCCGACTTGATATGGTACTTGATGGAATCTACCGTCAATCCTTTTTCCTGGGCTATTTCCTCATAGGTCATGCCCCGGTGGCGGCTTGCTTGGAATATATCGCGTGTTAACGCGGGTAACTTCTGAACCGCACGATTGATTTTTTCATCCAACTCTTTTTCCAATAAGCGATAGAAGGGATCTTCCCGGTTCAATTCATAGGACAGTTCGGTTTTATCATATTGTTCATAAAGCGAACGATAGACTTCTTCTTTACGGCGGCTGTGTTCAATGTAATTCAGGCAACGATTACGGACACTTCTTATCAAATAAGCGCGGAGAGACTGGTTGATCTGGACAGCCTTTCGGTTTTCCCATAGAGAGAATATAAGGTCATTTACCAATGTCTCAGCGATATAATAATCCTTCACCAAGTCCAGAGCCACAATGCAAAGCGCTTCATAATGTGAATCATATAAAGCCTTATAAGCACGTTCGTCCCCGTCCTTGAGCCCTTTTATCAGCGCATCGCTATCTAATGACATCCTTAATCTCCTTAACTATGGTCGTCAAAGATAAAAGAAATTAATTATCCACCCATGAAAATCTGCGTCTAAGAGTTGTTCCAGCAACGTCTAGATGTCGTTCCCGCAGCATCTAGACGTTGTTAGTGCAACTCTTAGGCGTTGTCGGACACAACTCTTAGACGCTGTTGGAACAACTCTTAGATGCTGTTTTGGAGGGTGGAACTGTCTTTGTCGTTCCCTGATTCGGGTTGACTCTTTTCGTTCTTATAGCTGAAGTTGGTTGACTGTTGTTGTTATTCTTTCTTTTATATTATATAATGTAAGCTTTTCCCTTGTCCGTGTTGCTGAAATTATTTTCTGTTTTTCAGCACATTTTTCTTGGTATTTGTTTGGAAGTACAGAAAAGAACCTTACCTTTGCACCCGCAATGACAGAAAACGCCGCCCTTGAGCGGCTATATTTTTCGGGCATTGCGAACGATCTTTGAAACATTGAACAACAAAGTAGTACAAGAGACGTACATA